>WLIV01000028.1 GCA_009702045.1 Actinomycetota bacterium
AATCAGCCACGGCTACCGCAACTACGACAACTATCGCCGCCGCCTACTCCTCGGCTGCGGCATCCAATGGACTACCGTCCCCACCTACAGAATCAGAGGCCGCCACCCAGCGTTGGCCGCGTAGAGCCACTATACCACTGTCCGTGCGAATTTGTCACGTTCTGTGGCGTCCACCGGTAGTGCAGTTCAGCCGCCCAGCACTTCGCGGATGGTGACCGGGCGACCTTCGGCGATGCTGCGGTGTGCTGCCACGCCGATGGCGACGGACATCAGCCCGTCGTGCAACGTGACCGAGGCTGCCACGCCAGTGCGGATGGCGTCGGCGAAGTCGACGTGTTCGAGGTACGAGGCACCGTGATGCATTCCGGTGTGTAACACGGCGGGGTCGTGCACTGGTCGCTCGCTGTAGTGCCCCATACCGTCGGCCCGGCGACCGAGACGCACGATGCCCTCGCCGACCATCGCCTCCACCTTGCCAAGCGGCCCGACGACAGAGATCTCCTGCTCGTTCTTGGTGGCCTCGGCGAACATGCAGAGGTCGAGCACGGCGCGCGCACCACCCTCGTACTCGACGATCACGTAGGCGTTGTCGAGGATGTCGGGTGTCTCGCCGTCGTAGCGCTCGTCGAGGTGGTTCACGTCTTGCGCGCCACTGGCCATCACGCGCACCGGGGTGGCACCCACCAGCAGGTTCATCAGGTCGAAGAAGTGGCAGCACTTCTCCACGAGCGTGCCGCCGGTGTTGCGGTTGAACCGGTTCCAGTTGCCCACCTTCGGCAGGAACGGGAAGCGATGTTCGCGGATGGCCACCATCTGCACCGTGCCGACCGCTCCGCCACGCACCTCGTGCAGGACGGCAGCGGTGGGCGGCATGTAGCGGTACTCGAGGCCCATCCACACCACCCGGTCGGGCCATTGCTCGCTGGTGCTGGTGGCGACCTCGATGGCCTCCAGGCAGTGTGGCACGGTGGTGCACAGCGGCTTCTCCACCATCACGTGGTGCGGTGTGCGCAGCACGTCGAGCAGCACCTCGTGGTGGGTGAAGTTCGGTGTGGCGATCACGACCGCATCGCACAACCCCGAGGCCAGCAGTTCCTGGTGCGACTCGAACGCGGCCAACGGTGTGTCGAGACCCACCGCCAACTGCGCCCACGCCCGGCTCTGTTCGTGCGGGTCGGCGATGGCGGTGACCCGCGCACCGGGCAACTGCAGCAGGTTGTTGATGTGCTCGATGCCCATCATCCCCGTGCCGATGACGCCGTACCGGATCTCGTCGCCCATCCAGCGCAGCCTAGAAGCCAGCCGGCCTCACAGTGGTGCCCCCCCAGGGGCTCGAACCCTGAACCAATGGATTAAAAGTCCACTGCTCTACCATTGAGCTAGAGGGGCATGGGGGCGGACCAGAACCCGCGGCATAAGTGCTGCCGAGGGGTGGTGCGCGTCCCGTTTGTCTGAACGGGCAGGCTACTTGCCGCTTGGGCGGGTCGAACCGGTCGGTTCATCTGAACCGCCGCCGTCGCGTGTGTCGGGGCGCGCCAGGGCCGCCCCGTGGGGCGGCTGGAACCCTGGGTCAGTGTGGGCTATCCGACTGCGACGGTGGCAGTGACGTTTGCGATGCGATCGCGGTAGTGCAGTTCGGAGAGGGTGTTGCGGGCGACGCCGAGGAACAGCATGTCGATGTTCTGGTTGGCCTGGCCGTAGGTGCGGGCACGTCGCCCGGGCAGTTGGGCCTTGATCCACGAGTTCAACGATTCGGTCATCTGGCGGCGGTTGTAGATCGCTGCGTAGCGCTCGTCGTCGGCGGGGAGCGCGCGCAGGTGTTCACCGATCTTGGCGCCCTCGGCGCCAGTGGGGTTCATGCGGATCTCGCCGGTGGCGCCCCAGTGGCTCGGATGGCACGCGCTCCCGGTAGGGACCCGGTAGTGGGTGTAGGCGCGCTCTCGTCCGCTCACGTTGGGGTGGAAGGTGACCTTGGTCGAATGGAGTGGAATCCAGTGGTCGTCCCCGGATGCAATCCCGCGGATCATCGCGTGGCCTCCGGTGGCATATACGTCGATCGGCTTCGTCTTGCCGTTGGGCAGGGTGAAGGTGATCTGCTTGATGTGGATGACGTCGGTTGACTTGCCTGTCTTGTCGTAGATAGAGACGACGGGTTGCAGTCCGAGGTTCCAGGTGTCGGTGACCCAGGTGCCACGCAGGGCCTTGTCGAAGGCAAGTGCCTGCATGTCGGGGAGTTGCTCGACGATGCTGGGCAAGCTGGTGAACAGGGCGGCCATCTCGCTGTCGGTGCCTTCGGTCTTGGACACCGGGATGACGTCGAGCATGAAGATCTCGTTGGCGTGACCGGTCATGGCGGAGACGATGACGAACTTGTTCCCGAAGACCTTCTCGCCGCCACCCGTCGTGTTGTAGCTGGCATCGGGGTCGGAGCGGCGGTCGTGGAACATCTTGTGTGTGTCGCAGAACGCCTGAGTTCCGGGCGTGTATTTGGAGGCGGCCTTGAGCACGGTGCCGTCGCTGAGGAGGGTGTTGTTGACCGCCGGCTCGAGGTTGGTGCCGGTCCCGCATCCGATGCCACAGCGTGCGGCCGTGTTGATGGCGGTCAGGCGGAAGACAGCCTGAAAGCGGGCGGCGTCAGGTTTGAGGGTCTGGTCGCGTAGCCGTGTCGCCGACGTGGTGTTCGGGACGGGGGCGAAGCGGAGGCGTCGATCGTCTGGGAATAGCAGTTCGAGTTGCCGCCGGTAGTGGAACCACCGCCGACCATGTCGGAGTTCGGCCTGGACCCTGCGGGCTGATCCGTAGATGGCGATGAGCTGGCGGAAGAACATGTTGGCAACTACCGACTGCTGGCCGGGCCGGCCGGTGGCCGCGTCTGCGGCGGCGACTCGCAGGGCCTCGTCGGTCAGGGCGATGAAGCTTTCGTCGTCGAAGATCGCTTGGATTCGCCGGTTCAGTGCGATTCGGACGTCGCGCCCGGGATTCTGGGTGCGACGGAGGATGCGGGTTTCGCTGGTCCTGGTCTTGATCATGCGCTGGTCCTCCAGTGGTAGCCGACAACGCCAGCAGCGATGTCAAGGGAACGGGTACCGAGGAAGCGGGCGACATCCTCGATGGACTTCGAATGCTCGAACAGACGGCGTGCTCGCCAGGCGCGAATGTCGTCCACGGTCACGCGGGGGCGGATGGCAGCCACCTTCGACAGGTCGCCCAGCGTGTTCGACACCGTCGAGGCTGCACTCTTCGCGCTGATCAGGACCAGCGCGACCGAGCGGTCAGCGCAGTCGGCCGTGATGTCGCCGAGCACCTGCTGGCCCCACTTCGTCAGCTTGTTGGTGCGAGGGTCGATGCGGGTGCCCCCTGGCAGCGACACTGTTCCTGCTGCTAGGTCGAAATCAGCAGCAGCGACACGGGTGATCTCGGTGTTCGTGGCACCGGCCTCTGCCAATGCCAGAACGACCGCGCGTCGAGAAGCAACCAGCTCGTGAGGCGCAGCGGCCTGCAGTCGGCGGATGATCGTGTCCGTCAAGGGCTTCGCTCGCCGCGCAAGGGCTCCGGCCACATCGAGGTCCAGCGTCGGGTCGCCGACCAGAAAGCCAACTCCGCGCAAGACCTCGAAGGCGTAGCGGACTGCTGCCCGGCGGTTCTTCTGGGTCGAGCCAGCAGGCACCGCCCAGCTGGTGCCGCTGCGGGCTGCGCCCTGGGTGAACTCTTCGGTGATCTCCGGAGTGGCCGCCGCGATCAGGCGGACTCCGTTGTGGCCCAGGTGCCGCCAGAACCGCTCGATCTCGGTGCCGCGCACCTTGCGCGTGTCCGGCATCAGCGTCGAGTCCTGTGCCAAGGCGGCGTTCACCAACTCCCGTGCGTCGGCGATCGTCAGGGGCGAGTCGACGGACACGGCGATCCTCGCCAGCAGTGGCCCATCCGGATGAGCGGACCAGTCCCCGGGCACCCCCCAGACGCGTTCGAACAGGACGTTCTGCTGCGCTTGAGGGGCGATCGCAACGGGCTGCACCCAACGAACGTAGCGGCGAACGCACGTTCCCCCACCTGTGTCCGAGAAAGATATCTTCCCTGGTCAAGCGCCATTTGTCGCGGCAACTCCTTGACGCTGCGGGTCACCATGCGTACTCGATCGCCGTATCGGATGGGACCATCCGCAGCGCCGGTGGCGAATCGCTTTCGGCGCCCCTGCCGTCGCTGATGAACCGCAACCAGATGAAGCACTGATCGGGGTCTGTTGCCTCGGGCGCGGGCCCCCACACGGCCTCCCACCGTTCGCCTTCCAGCATCCCGCGCAAGCGCATCTTCTGGGGGTCACGGCGCCACGCGTTGCGGATGTCCGACGCGATCTGTGCCGCCGTCGTCGGCCGGAACGGCTCCACCGTCCGCCGCCACAAGCCGGCCTGCGCGCGGCACTCGTCGAAGAGGGACGCCCACTTCGAACGCCGCTGCGAACTGGCCGGAATCGGTGGCAGTGACGGAACCGTGAACCGGTTGCCGTTGTTGCCTTGGCTGCTGTTCTCTTTGCTGTCCATGATGTTCTCCAAGCTGCATACGTTCGTACGCATCACGAAGAGTACAACTGCGTACGGACTTACGCAAGCCACGACGGGAAGATTCTGAGGCCTACGATCGGAGCATGATCCGTCGCGTCGCCGTGCAAGACCTCGTGGGCGCCCACGAGATCGCCGAGCGCCTAGGCGTTGCTCGACCTCAGGTCGTGCACGACTGGCGCAGGCGCCACGCCGACTTCCCGCAGCCGATCGCCCAGCTCAAGACAGCCCTCATCTGGGACTGGAGCGAGGTCGAAGCTTGGGCGAGGAAGACGGGTCGGTTGCAGCGCGACTAGTGGGGGCCGGGTCGCTGGCCACGACTGTCAGCCAGCCGCACTCCATCCCCAAGTGGCGCGCTGGGTATTGCCATGTCGGTAACCCACCGGCCGCCGGCGTTCTCGCCCGTCGCGGCTTGAAACCTACGGGCTATATCCCGCTCTTCCGGCGGTTGTCCTCCGCGCACAGCATCTTGCAGTTGGCTGCGATGGTCTTGCCGCCCAAGTGCCATGGCGTGATGTGATCGGCCTGCATCTCCGGTAGTTCGAAGTGGTTCTTGCACGCGGGGCAGATCCCCTTCTGCCGTTCGTACGCCTCGCGCCTCTGGTTATCGGTGAAGGCTCGGATGCTCAGCTGCCGCTCTAGGCCGTTGAGCACGTATGGGTAGATGCCCCGCTTCTTCGTCACGTCCTCGTCGGCCATCAGGGTGGCGATACTGGTCTCCAGCTTGCCTGGGTCGAGTTCGTCGTCCTTGTAAGCGTTGTACAGGTCTCCCCAGGCCACCGATTTCATCTCGGTGCGGTGCTTCGGGAAGGTTGCTCTGACCCAGCTCATCACGTTCTGGAAGTAGAGCCAGAGGTCGTTGGCGCTGGGCTTGTGCTGCTGCTTCGCCATGTAGCCCTCGATGTCACCGTGGTTGATCCACTTGATGACTGTCTCGAGATAGTCCTGGCGGATGGGTGAGCCGCTCATGTAGTCGCTGCCGATGGCGTACGCAGGGCAGCCGTTCTTGCTGAAGTACCGCTTGGCGTCGGTTACCCAACTTCCGGCGTAGACGGCATTCCGGAGCTCTTGGTCCGTGAGCTCCTCGCCGGCGATGTTGATGGTTCTGAACCAGTCCAGCCGATCGCTATCCGTCCCACTGCACAGGTAGATGGTTAGCTGGTACGCCCGAACCTGTTCCTTCTCGTCCTGCTGTAGGTTGTGGAAGTAGCGGCCCTCGAAGGCGAAGTCCCCGTCCACGAATTGGCAGAGCGAGATGGTGCGCTGCTGCCCGTCGATGATCTCGTACGTGCCGTCGTCCCGCACCGACCAGTACATGACGTTCAGCGGGAAGCCCCGACGCAGCGTCGAGATAACGGCGTCCCTCTGCTTGTCCTTGTAGACGAACTCGCGCTGGTAGGGAGGGCGCACATCGAGCTTGCCGCCGTAGGCCCGCACACCCTCCTCGTCGTTGTCCTCGTAGCCATCGACGAGGTCTCCGACGGTGATGATCTTGGGTTCGATGTTCACAGCCGCTTGTTCCGAATCAGAATGCGGGCGTATACCGCCTGGAAGTAGTCGCCACCGACGGCGTAGTAGGTCTTGCCTGCAGGTGGGGACTGGAGCTGCAGCGCGGGCGCATCGTTCAGCTTCATGACCGTTGACTTTCGGCCATCGGCGCTCACCTGCACCTGGGGCGGGTACGCCTTCGAACGCTGCTCGTCCCACGACTGGCTTGTTCCGACGATCTCGAACTGATCGGGGTTGTACTTCTCCAAGAACGTGATCGGCACGCCCATGACGCCGGGGTAGTCCATCGGGATGTCGACCGTCTTACTGACCTCGATCGCATCGAAGTTGTCATACGTCGGGTAGTCGTCGGGGTTGTAGCTCCTGTACAGGATCAGATCCTCGTGGCGCTTCGTTGTGTCCAGGTTCGTGAACCACTGGACACCCGAGATTCGGATCATCCCTTCCTGACGGTCGAGGTCGGTCATCGTGTTCTCGTAGCTGCTCATGAACTGCGCCATGTTCCTGGTGAAGCCATACCCCAGCCACAGGCGGTTGTCCTTGATCAGGGGGAAGATGCCTTTGTACTTGATTGCGTTCTGGTGGCCGATGATGAGGAACTTCTTGTTGTGCTCCATGAGCTGGGCCACGTACTCGCGGAACAGCGAGAAGGGAGGGTTGGTCACGACGATGTCGGCCTGCTTGAGGAGCTCGACACACTCGGTGCTGCGGAAGTCCCCGTCGCCCATGAGCGGCTTGACGCCGATCTCCTCAACGTCCGGGACGTTGTTGAGGTTCCGGTCGCCCTCATACTCCAGGTATACGGCCGACTCGGAGTCGTTCTGGCTGAACAGGTCCCGGTCTTGGCTCTTGTAGCAAGTAGTGATGAGCTTCTTGAGACCAAGCTTCTCGAAGTTGTATGAGAAGTAGTGGAAGAAGCTGCTGACCCGAGGGTCGTCGCAGTTGCAGTACACCACCTTGCCCTCGAAATGCGTCTTGTAGTGGCGGAGTTCCCGCTCGATGTCGGGCAACTGCGTGTAGAACTCGTCCCGCTTTGCCTTCTTGGCCTCCTGGAGGCTGCTGTTCGACGCCTTGGTGACCATTCCAACACTCCCTGGGTCGGGCAACTGCTGCCGACCCTAGCCGGGGGCAAGGACGCCATGGTGCCTGCGGAGGGCGTAGGGCGGACAGTTCATGCACGCCGAACGAACGAAGGTTGCGGATCGCCGCCGACGACTGGCGGCTCGGTCTTGGGCAGGCGTGTCGGGGTTGTCTGCGGCAGGATCAGGCCTGTCGGAGCTCGGTCACGGCTGCAGCAAGCTTCTCGGCAATGTCCTCAAGTGTCTCGGTGGCCGTGTTGAGTGCGACGATGTCAGCGAGCGACGGTGCGACTTCGAGGAGCCTCGTACGCGACAGGTTGTGCCAGATGGGCAGGATTAGCTGCTCCCCGTTCATCTGGCGGCCGACGATTCCGTCAAGCTCATACTGGGTCCAGGACTTCGTGAAGAACGTCGGGGACAGGATCACGACGGCGTAGCGGCTCTTGGCGATCGCCGCGTCGATTCCCTTGCGCAGGCTGTGGCCTACCTTCAGTTGGACCTCGTCGAGCCAGACGTTCAGCCCGCGGCCGACAAGCAGATCGTGCAGCGGCCGGGCGACTTCGGCCTTGTCCTCGCTTGCGTGAGAGATAAACACGTCAATCCCTGGGTCGGTGTCATCCTCGTGGATCATTGCGAGGTTCCGACCGACATCAGTGATGGTGTGTGCCTGGGCCGGCCGATTCGAGTGTGCGGGTGCGGAAACGGCGGTCGGCAGACGGGCGGGTGCGCGGCGAACCTCAGCAGACGCTGAGACCTTTCCGCCGATGGGCTGCACTACGACGTGCCAGTGGCCGTCGCTCGGGACGACGAGCCGAAATGGCGAGCGCTTGACGAGTCCGCCGCCGTAACGGTACGACCGCCCAGCCTTGAATGCGGAGAGGTTCGACGGGTCGAGCAGGAGCACGTTTGACTCGACCCCTTTGAGAGTCACGATGATCTCATCGCCCCGCTGTAGGTTCGGGAAGTCGTAGTGGATGGAACTCATGCGCTTCGCTCCTCGCCTGGGGGACAGCGGGAGGTGTCAGAAGTGTGCACCTGGTCCCCGCTTGAGACATCCTCGCGCGCAGGTGTGACGAAGATCGTCTGTCCGCTTTGCGTTGGCGTTAGTTAGGACGGCAAGGGCTTCAGAAGGAAGCCGTCGATAGAGATCAGGTTGTGCTGGACCCCTTCGAGCTTGCTTTCGAGTGAACGCGGATCCTCAGATGTTGCGAAGATGACTTGACCGCCACGGCTTGCGACAAGGGCTGCTTGGCGGAGAAGCGCCTCGAAGGAGACGTCTTTAGCGCTCTGCTGGCGCGGCTCGTCGAGGAGAAGTAATCGGGGATGGTTGGTCTCGTGGACACTCGAAACCTCCATCAAGCCAAGAAGGTAGGCCCAAATGACTCGGATGGAGTCCGACGCAGAGATGTCTGCCTCTAGGTCGAACTCGTCGCGCCGCGGGTGATAGTCGTCGCGTGAGATCATCAAGTTCGCATCCAGGAAGGAACCAAAGTCGTACAGGCGAAGCTGATCTATGAACGACGTCTCAAGAGTCGCGAGTTTGGCAGCGTCGGTCTCCGACAGCCGCTCCGCCGGAAGATCTGCCAGTTTGGCGCGAACCTCTAGAGCTGAGGAAGCGAGTGCCTCAAGGCGACTCTGGAACAGGAACCATCGCTCCTCGATCGCCACCAACCTCACGAGTTGCGCCTCACGACGAATGCGGCTGGCGATTGCCTCAACCGAAGGCGAGCCATTCGGGCCAACGAGCGATGTGCGCACGCTGCGGATCTGGCCCCGAACATCTGCCTCCTCCCGCATGTTTGCCGTAAGACGTTCACCCTTTGCCGCCATGGCGCGTGCGCTGTCCTCCTTCATCACGCGGAATAAGTCCAGTTGTTGGCTGAGATACATGACCGACTCATCTGGGGACAGTGCTGGCCCCGGCCCGAGTGCTACCAACGAGTCGGGCAGCAGTTGATGGCAGACCGGGCAAGCTTCATGCAGCTCCTCAAGAACGGGCGCACCCAATCGAACCAGAATGGCAGCGTCCCGGTGTTTGCGAAGGTCGTCCTCAAGGGCCTGAATCCGATCCTCAACAGCCGACAGCTCTGTCCGATGGCGAACCAAGTCTTCCCGGATCGCAGCGCTGGTCCTTCGTAGGGAGTCAGATCTCTCGGCCAGATCAGCGAGCCGACTCTCCAAGGCTGAGGAGTTCTCCGTGATCGCAGGAATCACGCTGCCGATGAGCGTTGCAACCTCCTGCCGCGCATTCTGGATTTGGTCGTCCAGGTCAATCCAGCCTGCCCCAACGCTGGCTGCGACGCGTGGGTCTGGGTTCGGAGGCCAAGCGACCGTGAGGTTCTTCGGCACGTTCAGCGTGACGAGGCCCTCTCCGGTTAGCGACTCCTGGAACGCGTCGACTGATGCGCGCCACTCAAGCTGAAGTTCCGCATCGCGTGCCCGCAGGGTCTGGCGTTCCTGCTCGTACTTCCCGACATCAAGATTCAGCAGAAACTCGATGGATCGCCGTCGAACCTCGGTAACGCCTGAGAAATAGGGCATCTGCGCTTGGATGCCGCCCCACCCCCGTCGCTGCTCGACGAAGAGCAGAGGGAAGACCTGCTCCATGTACAAGGGAGCCAACTTGCCCTCCTTCGCTGGGAACAAGGGCATGGACCAACCGATGAAGCGAGCCAGCCATTGCTGGTACCCAGCGGCACTCGACGCAGCACCGGCCCTGCCCACGTAGAGATTCTCGATTCGGTACTCGCCTGGGTCAGTGAGTGCCGGACCGTGCTCCAGCTGAATCAGGCCGACGTCAAACTGTTCATGTTTGACCCAGCGAGTGGCAGTAACAATCGCTCCGGAGCGGTTCTCAAACTCAAGGGCAACCGAGGATGCCAGTACTGGTGTCTCAGCCTTGGTGAGAGGATCGAAAATGAGCCGGTCGCGCATGGCCGATGTCACTGCATTCGTGGGCTGAGCTGTAATCATGCGCTCAAGCCCCAATGCGAAGAGCATGCTCTTGACAGCGGTCGACTTGCCGCGGGAGTTGTCGGCCCTCAGCACGAACAGCCCATCCCCGAACGCCAAGTCGGCCCCGAAGTCACCCCGGGCGGTGACGGCGCGAAGCCGTAGATGTCGGATCCTGAGACTCATCAGGCCCGTCCGCCCAACAGGCTTTCAACCATTGTTTGGGTCACCTTGTTCTTCATGCGGTCGAGCAGCGCTCGTTCTGTCGCAAGGGCGCCCGCGGCTTCGACAGCAACGACGACAGCGGTACCCGCCGGAAGCAGCCGGAAGGTGCCCGAGCGCTTGCGCTCCAGGTATCCGAGACCCGCAGACAGGTCGATGGCTCGATCCAGCGCAGGTTCGATTCGGACGATGGGTATGTCGGGAAGCAGCTCGCCGTCTCGGACACGTTCGAGGGCATGGAAGTTGCCGGAGCTGCGCACGGCCCAGTTCAGCACGTGGAGTGACTTCCAGCTGGCTCCAGCTCCGTGACACCTTGAGACCAGAAGCAGCAGAAGCGCAACCTTTCGCTCAGTCCGGAGCTCTGCTGGGATGGGGTGAGGGCGCGCGCCGAAGCTGTACTCGGCATCCAGAAGGGCTTGCACGTCGCTCATGCCGGCTCCCGAAACCTGAGCGGGCACCGCATAAGCCACTCGCTCACCTGCCCACTCGCAAGTCGGGCTGCGTCCACCTGCCGCAGGCCGGGAACGTTGGCGAGCAGATCGTTCTGATAGCTCGCGATCAACTCGGAGACACGGTTCGCCGCCGGGTTCGATGATAGCAGGTTCTCAAGCTCAAGCTTTCGCTCGCAAAGGACTTGGCGCTCTTCGATGGCGGTTCGTGTGTGAGGCCATTCCTCAAGTTCCAGAAGAAGTTGCTCGCTCTCAAGGAAGTACCGAACCATGATGTCGCGCAGGGTCTCGCGGCCGCCAGTGTCCGTGAGTATCACCTCGATCTTGCGATCCAAGGTCGTGACGAGCTCCGGCTTCTCTGATTGGAACAACTGAGGGGCGGCCGCCTCTACCTGCGGGTCGGTCAACTCAAGTTCGGCGTAGCCACCGGCTACGAGCGCCCTGTACTCATCGGGGTAGTCGCGTGGTGTGACGATTCGAATCGCGAAGCGATCCGAGATGAAGGGAAGGCCAAAGCCCCGAACCTTCTGGGCGCGGTCTGCGGCATGAAACTGCAGCTCCGCAGCATGGAACTGAGGCACCATCAGAAAATAGAAATCGAGAAGAATCTGGTTACCTGCGAACAGCTTTGTGAGCTCCTTGCTGTAGGTCTTTAGCTTCCCTGTGTCCTGGGTCAACTTCCGCTTCTGTTTGTCGGTTCGCTGCCTGAGTGTGATCGAGTCCTGATCTGCGTAGCACTGATACGCGATTCGGTCTGTGGAGAAGCCTTCAAGACCCCGATCGCCCCCCATCGTCGAAGGGAGGCGGATGAGATCCTTGGGCGCGTACCGACGTTGGAGCAAGCCCCAGCAAAGCTCCTCGAAATCCTCGCCCGCAGGCTGTGCTGCGATCCCATCAAGCCCGTCGATGTGGTCACAGTAGCGCCTACGCATCGCAGGGGGCACCAGTGCCGACCCACGCTGAGCCGCGCGAACCGCGGACTCACGCGCAGGCGGCTGAACCAGCCCGGGTTTGATGACTGGCTGGGGCTGCCCCTGGTTTGGCTGAGTCCTGTCGGGAGGCGGATGATGCCCTGAGGGCATCCGGCCGCCGGGGCGGCGGTGCCTCTGAGCAAGAGCTTCATGACAATGGTGCGGTCAGCCCGGCGAGGTCAGCGGTCCCCATTCGACTACGGCGAGATCGAGCCGGTCGCCCAGCACCATGCGTGCGACGTCGGCGAAGCGATGCTGGTTGGCGCGTAGTCGGTCGGCTGATCGGGGTGTCTTCGCTTCGCGCATGGCGATTTGTCCGTCGGGGAAGCCAGCGAGCACATCAGGGAGGCCGCCGAGACGGTCGCCGTTGGCTGCACGCAGCTGGTCGATGAGTTCACCGACCGGGCCGGCAAGTGGTTGGCAGATCAGGTCGGCTCCGACGATGACGAACTTGCCCCACAGCTCGGTGAAGCAAGCCCAATCCGCTCCTTCGGCGAGGAGCTCACGGGCGATCGCTACGCCTACTGGCATCACTTCGCCGTCGAGATTGACGTAGTACTCAAACTGGCCGTCGGACTCGGGGGCGTCGCGCCAATGTTCGCCGGGGGTGAGTCGGTAGGTCATGCGATAGTTGGCACGGTCGGCGACATCCCAGTCGCGTTCGATGAGTCTGACCTCGGCGTTGCCGTACCGGATCGTGCGCATGCGGCCATTGTTGTCGACCCGCGGATGGAGCGGCGATCTTGATGTGAACTGGCCGACAGAATCGTAGGGTCCCCGTGCCGCGCTCGGTGACCTACACCAGCCCCATCATCTCACCTGAGATCCGAAACGCCTGTTTGCGAGTTGACGCTCTGGCAGAACGATGAGGACTCGGTTCCTCAGCGGCGCCGTGTTGGCGTGTGGGCGTCCCAGCCGTCCATGAACGGTGCGAGTTTGTCTGCTGTCGCGGTGGTAACGGCTCTCGGTCCGAAGTGCGCTGTTGCCGGTGGGTTGATGGCATCCGCATAGCCGAGTGCCCACTCGATCCACTCGGTCGTCGTCGGGTCGTCGGGGTGTGTGCGCTGCACCTCTTCGCAGTAGGCGCGGATCTCGCTCGCTTTGCGCCACCGGGCAACCTGGTCGGCGAGGACCTCGGCACGTCGATGCTCGTTGTACCGGGCGAGCGCGGCGACCTTCGCTTCCTCCCAGGCGATCTTCCGTTGCTCGGCCTCGCGTCGTTCGGCCAGAACCCGTTGCTCAACTTGGTAGGCGCGTACCTCGATCTCCCACAACAGTTCACCGAGCGCGTCCTCGAGGGGCCGGTCCTGTCGATCTGTCCACTTCGACGGGCGGATGCTGCCGGCGTGGCCGAGCAGTTCAAGCTGCAGGCGTCCGGTCGCCTTGGCGTCGGTTTCGGATGGCGGTGACGTTCGGGCCCTGTTGATCGTCTTGTCGTAGTAGTTGCGGCGCTCCCAGTAGTGGGCGTTCGGCAGGCCTTCCTCGGTGACTCGGACCACTTCGGTGTGAGCGCCGATCTTGACGGTGAGGTGTCCGTCCTTGACGCCGGACCACTCGGTAGAGCCGTCGTACTCCTTTCGGTTCGCTACGAGCGCAACCTGGTGGCCTCGACGGCCGGCCTCTCCGATGAGCGCGTGGAGAATCCTGAGCATTCGGGGCATCTGCGCCTTGGAGACCTCGCGTCGCGCGGTCAGATCTCTGAACTCGCGCACGAGCGGGTCGAACTTCCCGACGACTTCGGGAACCTCCACGTGGCGGATCGGGCGAACGGCCGACTCGGGTGGTGTCACGAGCCGGATTTCCATCTCGGTCGACGAGACATTGATGACCTGAAGCCACGAGCCCGACGGGACCCTGCCGCGTTGCTGGGCGTTTCGGGCGCGTCGTTCGTAGTCGATGCCGCAGCGATCCCAGCCGGTGTGGCGGGGAACCCGAAGCGTGCCGCCAGCGGCGATCACGTCGTGGACGAGCTGCTCGGTGACCGGACCGTTCGGTTGGCGAGGGATCGGTGGGTTCGGTCCTTCGAGGCTGGCCAGGTACTTCGTGCCAGCGTCGGTGATTCGTGCGGTCCACGTCGGTCCCCGGCCCGTGGTCACCACGAGCCCACGATTCCTCAGCGCTCCGGCGGAGATGCGGGCGAACTCACCTGGCGTCTCCTCAGGGGTGCATCCTCCGGCGATCCATCGGAGTACAGCGATCTGCTGTTCGTTCAACGTCTTGGGCTGGGCCATGACACCCACTTTGCCTCAGGTGCTTGAGGGGCCCGGTTCGTCAGCAGAGACCAACGAGATGGCCTGGCGCGGCGGAGGTCAGGACAAGGGACTTGCGCGTAGATAGAACTTCTAGTACAAATAGAACAACTAGATGTTCATAAGGAGGAGCTGTGAGATTCATCGTTGGTGGAAGACCGCTTGAGCTGACTGCCGAGCAGGTCATTCAAGCTATGGCCGGCGTACACCCCGAGCCCTTCCGCGAGCACATAGTTCAGTTGCGCGAAACGGTCTTTCCCCCGAAGCAGGTTCTAGCTGTGGTCACCGGGTGGGACCGGTTGTCATTTACGACCATGGAGGCGCAGCGGGTGCTCTCCAAGCTGGGATTCGTGTGCCAACGCGCCGGCACGCTCGACGACGGTCGGGGGGCCTGGTTGGCCGTGGAAGGCGAGGCAGCTGCGGACCGGTCACTGGACCAGCGGATCGCGCTTGTCGAAGCTGGACTCGCAACGGCGCAAGTTGCAATCGCTGGGCTTCACGCTCGACTACGCGAGCTGGAGAACCGAGGATCGAGCGCTTCGTAGCCGTCGCAGTTCTGTGCCCGCCCCGGCGGCCGGCCTTCTGGCTGCGTCATCGCCGTAACAGATCGAGGTCATCATTGACAGCGATGTAACTACAGTGCTGTAATCTCAACTCCCCCCTCGCGAATCAGGTCGACCGGTTGTGGCCAGGTTCCCGTTCTTGCGCACGTAAGGAGCATTTTTCAGATTCAACCGAGCGGCGTCGAGGTGCCCCCTGCCAGGGGCACTCCGACGCCAGCCCGCGGAGCTGTGCAAACACAACCCCCGTTCAGGAATGTGTTCTAGCACGGTCACTGCGGTCAATCCGTCATTGCGTCCATTCGGCGCAACCCGTGTGTCGGCGCCACGCCGACCGAAAGGAACCGTTCCTAATGTCCAAGAATCTCTCTCAGCGCTTCGATGCGCTCCACGAAGCCCTCAAGCTGGATCCGGGCGAACATGCCCGGGCCATCGCAGCGCACAAGCGGCTTGACCTGATCCTGCTCGGCTCTGGGCTGGTCAAGGCCACGCGGCTTCAGGGCAGTTTCGCCCGGAAGACCATGCTGCCTCCGTTGAAGGACATCGACAAGATCGTCGAGCTGAATGATGACCTTGTCGCCGAGTTCCATGTGCCGGGTGGGCCGCAACTCGCGATGAGGCGTTTGCAGGCAGTGCTCGAACCGAAGTTCCAGGGAGCGAAGTTCGAAGTGAAGCGTCACGCGCTCTGCATCGAACTGCCCGGTGACGGCTTCGACTTCGACGCTGTGCCCGCATTCAACTCCCCGGACGGTTCGAAGTGGGTCGCGATCGCGGATACCGAGGATGACCGTTGGGAGCCGTCCAGCACATACCTCCTCATCGACGCTGTCGCGGAGCGGAATCAGCTGTGCGTAGGTCGTTTCGTGCACCAGGTGCGCATGATCAAACAGGCCGTCAGGAACGCGAACCTCGACCTCCCAGGCCTGCACATCGAGTCCTTCGCCTACGCGGCCATCAATTCGCGACTGGACCACGCTGACGCCGTCGCAGCGGCGTTGAACACAGCAGCAACCATGATCCGCGGCTCCTACACCGACCCAACGGGTACCGACTTCATCGACCGCCGGCTGACGGCGGAGCAACGTGCGAAAGCCACTACCGGGCTACGCCTTCTCGCTGATCAGGCCAACGAGGCGCAGCGCCTTAGCGCTGAGGGCCGCGAAGGTGCAGCCACCCACATCTGGGCGGACATCTTCGGCGACGCATTCCCACGGCTGGCCGACGAGAAGGGTTTCCTCGCGTCGTTGCACGCAGGAGCCGGGCTCGGCCACAGCGGCCGTCCCGGTTCGTCGAGTCCTACGCCGCCCACTCGGGCGTGGCGCCCATGAAGCCGGGAGACCTTCGGCATGCGTGCGTCCAGCCGCACCGGTGCGCCACGTGGCTGACCGAAGAAGCGGACCTGTGGGGTGTGAGGGCCGAGTTGGTCCACGCGGACAACCTGATGATTGTCCTCGACGTGATGCTGTCTGGCCCGCCGGAGTTGCCTGGCTACCCAGACGAACACGTCCGAATCTCGGTGCGCGCAGATGGTGCAGTCTTCGCTGTACCCATCGATCTGGTGGGGGCTCGGCGGTGGGAGCACCGCTACCCACGACTCGCCATCGAGGATCTCGGACGACCCGAGTTCGCCTGTGTCGATTGGCACTTCCTACTCGGCGCACTCTGCCTTTGGTACCCGGAGGATCCTCAACACCTGCGATGGTCATGGGCCGACGGCCTCGATGCGTACGTCCGTGTCGTGCAACGCCATCTCTGGTCGGAGGAGTACCACCGTCGATGGGGGCAGTGGCCTGGCGAAGCAGCACCCCATGGGCATCGTCGTGACAGGCGGCCGCACCCAGTTCTCAGCCCGGCCTTGCGGGCGGCGGCATGAGCGGGGCAGCCGTCATCACCGCGTGGACGTTTGCCAACGACATCGGTGTGCCAGTCACGGTTGCGCTGGCCACGTTGGTGGCGACCACATTGATCAGGCAGCAGTCCGAGGCGCGGTCTCGTCGGCGAGACCGATATGCCCAGGCGGTAGCTGTTCTCGTCGCCTGGGTTGAGTACCCATACCGAATTCGCCGTCGGACGTCGGACTCGCCTGAAGGACTCAGCACACTCGCCACTGTTGGCCACGACCTGCAACAGGAGTTGGCGCGGAGCCGAGCCTGGGTTGAGGCGGAGGACGCCGTTGTCGCCGAGGTGTACCGCACGGTGGTGGCCACGCTCGGGGCGGCCATCGGACCCGCATGTTGCGAGGCGTGGGAGTCCCCACCAGTCGCTACGGCAGCGGGAATGAACCTGAAGGGATGGGGCCCAGGAGCAGGCTGCTTCGCAGCCATCCAAGGACTCGAAAGCGCCATCGCCGAGCGTTTCCGCTGGTGGGGGTTTCTCGCGCCGCTCCGCCGTCGACGCTGCCGTTCGTCCGAGTGACGCTGGTCGATCTGCACCGCCGAGCAGGGCTTGCAAGCTTCTAACCAGCCTTTCGATAGCTATAGACTTGCAAACGTGCTGTGAGTGCTATGCTTTGACTTATCAAGTCGCCCCTGAATGTAAATCTCTGAGTTAGCAAGGAGGGGCATGCGCGCCATCCAACGCCGTCAAGCCCGGCAAGCACTCGATGATCGCTTCGGGAAGCTTGAGCGATCAGCTCTCGCTGCGCCGCGCATGGGGTGGATCCGCGCCATCCGAGATGCGCTGGGTCTCAGCACCCGGCAACTCGCTGACCGTCTCGACGTTTCTGGCCCTGCCGTCACTGGCTTGGAAGCATCTGAACGCGCCGGCACCATTCAGCTCGACACGCTTCGGAGGGTCGCAGCTGCCATGGAGTGCGAGGTCGTGTACGCGCTCGTCCCGAGAAGCGGATCTCTCGAAGCGGTTGTGCTCAAACGTGCAGAACAAGCTGCGGTCCTTGAGCTCAAGCGTCTCAACACCACGATGCGCCTTGAAGACCAAGGACTCGACGCTCAGCGCCTCAGAGCTGCACTGGTCAATCTGACGCACACGCTCCAAGACAGCTCGCGGATCTGGGATGAGCCGCTCAAGCATCGCTCATGAGCACCCCGCCTGGGTTCCTCTTAGAACCTGAACCAGATGGCGCCACACCACTCAGCCCAGAGGACGCCGAGGGACTCAAGCCGACATGGATCGCAACGCGAGGAGAACTCAACCAAGCGGAGATGGCCAACATCACGCAAGCGGTGATCTGGGCCTACGTGGGCCGCCGGCCGATAGCGAGCGTCGAGGAGCTGCTCACTATCTCGTTCTCGGACCTGCTGCACAAGAAGATGTTCTCCGACGTGTGGACGTGGGCTGGAAGGCATCGCCGATCGCAGACCAACATCGGAGTAGAGCCGTATCTGATCGTGCCGCAGATGAAGCTGACCTTGGATGACGCGTGGTTCTGGCACGAGCATCAGACATACCCGCCTACTGAGCTCGCTGTGCGGTTACATCATCGGCTTGTGGTCGTGCATCCGTATCCAAACGGCAACGGGCGCCACACGCGCATGATGGCAGACCTCTACTTGCACCTGGTTGGGATGCAGCGGTTGTCGTGGGGAGGGGAGTCCCTCGTCGGAGACAGCGAGGCTCGCCGCACCTACATCGAAGCGGTGATTGCGGCGAACGGCCATGACATCAAGCCCTTGCTCGAGTTCGCGACCTCATGACTGCTGAAGCCACACAGCGTCGAGTGCTCTCTGCACCAACCTCCGCGACACCTTCCTCGAGATCTTGCTCTACAACCTCCTCGGCATCATCGTGCACTCGGTGATCCTGATCCTGATCCTGATCCTGATCAGCGCCCGCGTCTGCAGAGCCTTCGAACTGCGTGCTGGACAGCGTGGCTCGTGTCGGGCACCGTGCACTCGTGGCCGAACTCGTTGACTGTGCCCTTCGCTTGGGGTGCGGCTCCGAACTTCCTGTTGACCGGGCGGACTCCGCCTCCTGGAAGTACACGGAGATCATCGAAGAGTGGGCTGCTGCAGTTGAGGATCGGCCTCGCCGATGAAATCACAGCCACGATCGGACCGTGAGACACGATCCTGGGCTCGGAACCTCGACAGCGTGCATGTGTTCGCACCAAGCCCGGCGCCCCTCTGACCAGGGACGTAACCGATTCGGCCGTTTCACGTAACTGACCTCGTGGCCAGGCCTTACGCCTGTTGGGCCGCAGAGTTTCGCTCCGCCCCCGAGGGGCATGGGGGCGGACCAGAACCCGCGGCAGAACTGTCGCGGAGGGCTGGTGCGCACCCTGTTTGTCTGAACGGGCAGGCTACTTGCCTGTCGGGCAGGTCGAACCGGTCGGTTCATCTGAACCGGCGGGGTGTTGGCGACTCGGTCGCGGTAGAGCAACTCGGACAGCGTGCTGCGGGCGATGGCGATGAACATCAGATCGACGTGCTGGTCGGCCTGGCCGTAGGTGCGGGTCCGTTGGTCGGGCAGTTGGCCGTGTCCGTTACGGCCAGAATGGCATTCATGAGAATTCTGGTTGCCGGGGCGACCGGCGTGATCGGGCGTCGGCTTGCACCCTTGCTCGTGGCTGAAGGTCATCAGGTCTGGGGTTCGACGCGTCGGGAGGTAAGGGGTCCGGAAATCCGTGCCCTCGGTGTCGAGCCGGTCGTTCTCGACGCGTTCGATCGGGCTGCAGTCTTCTCGACCCTCGATGCGATCCGACCCGACGTGGTGATCTACCAGTCGACTGATCTAGCGTCACGTGACTTCACGGCCAATGGTCGGTTGCGGCGCGAAGGAGCACCGAATCTCGTGGAGGCCGCACTCGCTGCTGGCACCGTTCGGCTGATCGGTCAAAGCGTCGCCTTCGCGTACGGAGCCGGCGACGAGCCAGCAACGGAAGACGAACCTCTCGACGTCTCGACCGGTGGCTCGCATGGTGACCTCGCGACCGATGTCGCCATGCTCGAACAGGCAGTATGTCGTTGCCCCGAGTGGGTCGTGCTCCGCTACGGGATCTTGTACGGGCCGGGCACCTGGTATTCAGCAGACGGGCTGGTAGGCCATCAACTGCGAAACCGCGAGCTCACCGCGACGGAAGGGGTCACATCGTTCATCCACGTCGACGACGCTGTCCGGTCAGCGGCGGCGGCGCTCTCGTGGCCGTCGGGTGTCGTCAATGTGGTGGATGACGAACCTGCGGCCGCGACGAGCTGGATGCCGATCTTCGCAGCGCGAATTGGCGCTCCACCGCCCATCCAGCGTTCCGGGCGAGAACCGTGGGAGCGGGGGGCGTCCAACCAGGTGCTGCGGGCCCGCGTCGGCTGGAGCCTGGACCATCCGACGTGGCGGTCGCTGCTCGGCGAGGACAGGTGAAGTGCGCGAAACGGTCTGACGCGGTGGGGCGCCAGCCCATGGGAAGTAGCGACCCAGAAAAGAAAAAGTGAGTTCACTCTCTTGACACGAGGATCGCTGGCCTCCATGATCGCTGCATCGGAACGGGCATGGGCCCGTCCTTAGGGGAGGTCTCAGTGAAGAAACGACATGTCCTGTTCGGTGCCGTGCTCTTGTTCGGCGCCGTCGGCTGTAGCGACAGCAAGAGCGGATCAACAACCACGAGTGCACCAGGGGGGGCTTCCTCGATCACTGTGGGAGTCCTGGCTCCTCAGACCGGCTTCGCGGCGAACTACGGGCCAGAGGCGCAGCAGGGCATCGACCTTGCGCTCGCTGAGCTCGGTGTCGACTCATCGGTCACCGTGAAGATCGTGACGGCGGACGAGGATGTTCTCGATCCATCGGCGACGCTTGAGCGGCTGAAGAAGATGGTTGAGACCGATGGGGCCGACGTTGTGATCGGGCCGGTGTTCGGTTCTACACAGCAAGCCGTGGCGCCGTATCTGGCCGGTAAAGGCGTACCGTGGTTCAGCTTCCTGGGAGCCGGTACGGACCTGGCGACCAAGGGATCTGCCTTCATCTGGCCGGGCGCCGATGCGCTCACGGCCGCCCCACTTGGGGAGTACGCAGCAACGGACCTCCACTACAAGAAGATCGCGACGCTTGCACCTGACTACGCGTACGGCCATGACGTGATCACAGGCGCTACCGACGCTTTCAAGGCTGCTGGCGGCCAGGTTGTGCAGCAACAGTGGGTCCCGCTGGGAACCACTGACATGTTGCAGTACGCGACATCGATGGACAAGTCGGTCGACGCCCTGCTGATGTGGCTCGTACCGTCGGACGCAGCGGCCTTTGTCCGTGAGTACCGGAACCTCGGTATCAAGGTCCCGCTGCTGATGTTCCAAGGCGTGTTCGACCCGACGTTCCAGGAGGTCGGTTCCCAACTGCTGGGCGAGATCGGCCTCAACGAGTACAACCCGAACCTGGACAACGCGGCCAACAAGGCGTTCGTGGCGGCCTACAAGGCCAAGTACGGCGGCGGAATCCCGAACCAGACCACGGCCTTCGCCTACACCGTGATGAAGGTGATCGTGGCCGGAGTGGAGAAGTCCGGTGGCGACACCTCGCTCAAGGGCTTGCGTACCGCCATCAGCGGGCTGAAGCTCGACACGGTCATCGGGCCGGCCACATACAGCGCTGACGGCATTGCCAGCTCCAACCGGACGATCGTCAAGGCGGCCAAGGCTGCCGACGGTACGTACTTGTGGGAACCTGTCAAGACCTACGAGGGCGTCGGCGCCCCAAAGTGAGTTGAAGTGCAGGTATTCGCCAACGGCGTCTCCATCGGCGCCGTCCTCTTTCTGATGGCCTCGGGTCTGTCGCTCCTCATCGGAGCCATGGGCGTCCTGAACCTCGCACACGGTGCGGTGTACATGGTCGGGGCTTACATCGGATGGGCGCTTGCCATTGATCACGGGCTGCCCTTCCCCGTCGCCGTTCTCGGCGCTGGGGTTGGAGCAGCCCTGATCGGGCTGGTCTTCGAGCGGCTGTTCCATCTGATCCAAGGGCGGCCGGACGAGCAGATCCTGTTGTCGTTCGGCCTCATCTACGTGATCACAAACGTCAGCCAGTGGATCTGGGGCCCGATCTCGAAATCGCCGTTTCGCATTGAGTGGTTGTCCGGCGCCGTGAAGGTCGGTTCGGCCTCGATTCCGATTGTCCGTCTTGCGATCGCCGTCGTCGGTTTCGTCGTCGCTGGGGTGCTGTGGTTCGTGCAGGAGCGCACACGGGCCGGAGCCATCGTTCGAGCCGGCATGGACGATCCGAACATGGTCCGCGCTCTCGGCATCAACCTCGACCTCGTCGTAGCAGGCGTGTTCGTGCTGGGCTCTGCCGTCGCCGGCGTCGCCGGTGCCATGGGCGGACTTGTACTCGGTGCCAGCTCCTCCCAGGCCATCGACGTCTTGCTGCTGGCGCTCGTCGTTGTAGTTGTCGGTGGAGTCGGCTCGGTGATGGGCACGTTGGCCGCAGCCCTACTGATAGGCGTGCTTGACGCCTACTCGCGATCCTGGCTGCCACAAATGTCCTCGGTGGTCCTCTATGCCCTCATGGCTGTGGTGCTCGTCGTGCGCCCCACGGGCCTCAGCGGGCGGGTCGCCCGATGAAGCCGAGGTCAACCTCTCTGTCCACGTGGCTGTTCGCGATGTTCGTGATTCTTGTGTACGTCGCACCAACATTCCTGACCACTCCTCAGCAAAGCCTGGTCACGCGGGCGCTCGTGTTCGCGTTGATGGCCGCGAGCCTCGACATCGCCTACGGCCACGCCGGCCTCGCCTCGCTCGGCCATTCCGCGCTGGCGGGTATCGGCGGATACACCGTCGGGATCCTGATGGTGAAGCACGACGTTCATTCGTTCTGGGTCGGCGTGTCGGCCGCGGTTCTCATCACGGCCGGGCTGTCGGCGGTGTTCGCCGTGCTTGCGCTCAGAGCCAAGGGGATCTACTTCATCCTTGCGACGTTCACACTTGGACAGATGCTGTCGAGCCTCGCCCAACAGTGGACTGCACTGAAATCACCAGGGGTCGACGCCATCGTGGGCATTGGTCTTCCCACGGTCGGGTTCATCGATTCATGGTCTCCCGCCGCGGTGATGCGCGCCGTGCTGATCGTGGTGGTCCTGGCGTTCTTGGCGATCAAGCGGGTTCTCGGTTCGCCGTTCGGACTTGCGCTGCGTGGTGTTCGTGACAATCCCGCACGCATGGAGGCGCTCGGGTACCACGCATGGGCCTACCAACTAGGGGCGATGACGGTTTCCGGCGCCTTCGCTGGACTGGCCGGGGCTCTGTTCGCATATCACAGCGGAATCATCGCTCCATCGAACATCGGCATCGCCGCTTCTGGGCTTCTCGTCTTGATGGTCATCTTCGGCGGGAGCGGTACCACCTACGGTCCGCTCATCGGAGGCTTCGGCATCACCATCATTCAGTTCTACGCAAGCGAGTGGTCCCAGGCCCGCGCTCCGATCATCGTTGGTGCAGTGTTCATTGCGACGGCCCTCCTGCTCCGCGGTGGCGTGGCGGGCACTTCGCGAACGGCCCTTCGCCACTGGAAGGGGATCGCCCGTGAACCTGCTTGAAGCGCAGAATCTGACCAAGCGGTTCGGTGGCCTGGCGGCCGTGAATGATGTCTCCTTCGCTGTCCCCGTGAGCCAATGGCTCGGGATCATCGGTCCGAACGGCGCTGGTAAGAGTACGTTGTTCAGCCTCCTCGGCGGCCAGACTCGACCGACCAGCGGTACGATCCGGCTGGCAGGTGAGGACGTCACGAGAGCCACTCCACATCAGCGGTTCAAGAACGGTCTCGGCCGCTCGTTCCAGATCACGAGCCTCTTCGCCGGTTTGAGCATCGTCGACCACGTGGCGCTCGCCGTTCGTGCGAGTCACCGGCGGAGCCTCATTCGACGATCACTCGCCGACCGCGGACTCCGCGGTGACATCCAGCAGGTGCTCAGCGCGTGGGACCTCGATGGCGTGGCGTCCTCGGCTTTGCCAAGCGAGTTGTCGTACGGCGAGCAGCGCCGGCTTGAACTGGCGTTGGCGATTGCTTCCAACCCGCGTCTGCTGCTGCTCGACGAGCCGAACGTCGGCCTCACCAGCGCAGAGTGTGACGACCTCCTCGGTCGCGTTCGCAAAGTTGCTCACGATGTCACCGTGGTCTTTGTGGCACACGACATGGAGATGGTGCTCGGCTGGTCGCACAGGGTTCTCGTGATGCACTTCGGTGAAGTGATCGCTGACGAATCGCCCGAGCAGCTGCTGCACAACGAGGTCGTGGGTGAGGTCTATCTCGGCACCCGAACAGGGGAAGACGATGCTGGAACTCACTGATGTACACGCCGGGTACGGCCAGACACCCGTGCTGCGCGGTGTCTCGATGACCGCCAGGCCGGGTGCGATTACGGCGCTCTTGGGGCGTAACGGAATGGGCAAGACCACGACTATCCGCTCCATTGTCGGCTTGGTGAGGGCTTCGTCGGGTTCGATCCGCTACAACGGCGTCGAACTGCGGTCGATGTCGATCCACAAACGTGCTCGGCTCGGCATCGGGTTCGTACCCGAGAGTCGCCAGGTGTTTCCATCCCTCACAGTCGCGGAGCATCTCAAGGTCGCTGCGCGGCGGGGAGTGAACGGCGAGAACGCTTGGCCCATCGAGCGCCTTGTGGAACTGTTCCCCGTCCTGGCCCGACGGTCGTCGACGCGTGGTGGACAGTTGAGCGGTGGGGAACAGCAACTCCTTGTCATTGCGCGGGCGCTGACCACCAATCCGACGCTTCTGCTGCTCGACGAGCCGTCGGAAGGACTGGCCCCGTTGATCGTCAACGAGATCGGCGTGATGATCAAGCGGCTCAGCCAGGAGGACAACTCTCCGTCGATCGTGCTCATCGAGCAGAACCTGCAATTCGCCCTCTCCGTGGCCGACCACGCATACGTCCTGGTGAAGGGTGAGATCGCCTTCTCCGGCCCTGGCGCCCAACTCCGCGCGGACACCGACCTCCAACACTCACTCATCGGTCTCGGAACGGCATGAGCGCTGCAGCGGACGAACGCTTCAGCGTGATGGAACTCTCGGTCGCGTATCGCCGACGCCGTGGCCAGCTCTCTCCGGAGGAGGTCACGGAGTACTTTCTAGAACGCATCGGCGGACTTGACGGTGAGGTCCAGGCGATGGTGACTGTGACATCGCAGATGGCACGTGCGCAGGCACGGAGGGCTGCCGAGCGGATCGCTGACGGGGACCCGTCAGAGCTGCTCGGTGTTCCGATCGTGTTGAAGGATCTCATCGACGTCCGGGGCGTCCCCACGACCGCTGGTAGCGCGATGTTGCGGGACTACGTACCGACGACAAGCTCTGCGGTCTGGAATCGTCTGAAGAGCGCAGGAGCGGTCCTGCTCGGCAAGGCCAACACGCACGAGTTCGCGTACGGCGGCACCACCGAGCCGACGAGGAATCCGTGGAATACAGGTCGCTTGGTCGGTGGGTCCTCAGGCGGCCCTGGTGCGGCGCTGGCTGCCGGTCTGTGCGCAGCCGCGGTCGGTACTGACACGGCAGGTTCGATCCGGATACCGGCGAACCTGTGCGGCGTCGCCGGTCTGAAACCGACCAACGGATTGGTCAGGGCCTCGGGAGTCATCCCCTTGGCCCCGTCGCTAGATGTCGTCGGGCCAATGGCCCATCACCCGCGAGACCTGTCATCGCTGCTGGCGGTGATGTGCCGAGACCGAGCGATCGGCCAGGGCATCGCAGCGGCGCAGCAACGCATCAGACGACGGATGAAGGGCAAGCGACTTCGCATCGGAGTGCTTCGCAACACCGGCCCGTTGACACCTGGGGTCCTCTCGGTGCAGAACGCTGCGGCTGAGTTCCTCGGCCGCTACGGCGTGTTGGGCGAAGTTGTCATCGACGACTTCGCGTCATCGGTGTACACCAACTTCTCGATCCTCGGCGTGGAGGCCGTTCAGTTTCATCGGCGATACGCGGAGCGACGGCACCTCTACACCCCGTATGTGCGTGAGCGGCTCGAACAAGCAAGTGAGACCCGAGCCATCGACTACCTGGACGCTCTTCGAGCGGCGCGGACGCTGCGCACGACAATCGACAAACTCACGGCGTCCTGGGACGTACTCGTTCTGCCCGGACTCCCATTCGCCGCTCCGCCGATCGGAGCGACCGACGTTGCGGTGGGTGGTGCACTCGAGGACCGGGACACAGCGATGTGTCGCAACACAGCGTTTGCCAATGTCACGGGCCACCCGGCGCTCGCGATGCCCGCCGGGTTAGACGGTGGCTTGCCCGTAGGCGTGCAGCTCGTTGGTCGACGCCACGGCGACGCCGAACTCCTCGCTGTCGGTGCGGCCCTCGCAGACGAGATCGCGATCCAGACGATCGCGCCGGCATTCCGGACCTTCTGAGATCAACAAGGAGTCGATACCAGATGGATTCGATCATGCGCAGTGTCGCCGTCGTGGGCGGTGGGCTGATGGGCTCCGGCATCGCCGAGGTCTGCGCCCGAGCAGGTATGGACGTCGTCATCCACGAGGTCGATTCGGCCGCCTGCGAGCGTGCGATCGGACGTATCGGCGCGTCGCTCGATCGTGCCGTGCGCAGCGGGAAGCTCGAGGAGACGGCCGCTCGTTCGGCGCTGTCCCGCCTGACGACGACGACCCGACTCGAAGCACTGGCAGAGAGCGATCTCGCAGTCGAGGCGATCGTCGAGAACGAGCCCGCCAAGCGGACGTTGTTCGAATCACTCGACCGCGTCCTCGCCAAACCCGATGCGATCCTCGCTACGAACACGTCGTCGATCCCGATCATGAAGCTCGCCATGT
This sequence comes from Actinomycetota bacterium, assembly GCA_009702045.1. Classification (GTDB taxonomy): domain Bacteria; phylum Actinomycetota; class Acidimicrobiia; order Acidimicrobiales; family Ilumatobacteraceae; genus UBA668. The sequence goes on from WLIV01000028.1 coordinate 26,265, forward strand.
CGACGAGCCGACCCGAACACGTCGTGGGGATCCACTTCTTCAACCCCGTACCCGTCCTCCGCCTCGTCGAGGTGGTGACGTCCCTCCTGACGAGCGACCGGACTGCGGCACGCGCCGAAGCCTTCGCCAGAGATCAGCTCGGCAAGCGAGTGATCCGTTCAAAGGATCGCGCAGGGTTCATCGTCAACGCGCTCTTGATCCCCTACGTCCTGGCTGCGATCAGAATGTTCGAATCAGGGTTCGCGACCGCCGATGACATCGATGCCGGAATGGTCGAAGGATGCGCGCACCCCCTCGGTCCGCTCGCGCTCTGCGACCTGATCGGCCTGGACACGACGATGGCCGTGGCCGAGTCGCTCTATAGCGAGTTCAAGGAACCACTCAGCGCTCCACCGCCGCTGCTCATTCGGATGGTGGAAGCGGGATTGCTTGGACGCAAGACCGGCCAGGGCTTCTACAGCTATGTGCGCTGAACAGTCGCTTGGGCGCTCGATGGAGGCGCCGCTGAGTCTGACCAGCCGTGCGGTGCGAAGAAGAGACGATGCCACGCTCGCGTGACGACCTCTGCCGCCTGATCGAGGCTCACGGCACGCTCGTGGATGTCCTCATGTGCGTACCACACGTAGGCAACCTGTTCGACCAGACACGTCATGGCATCAGCAGCAATGGCAGCGTCGATGCCTTCGAGTTCAGCGATGCCGAAGTCGTCGAGCGCCGCTTGGGTGAAGCGGGCGGAGTGTCGGCTGCGCATCTTCCACCAGATCTCGCGGAATCGCGGGTCGACGGCAGCGGCCTCTACCAGGGTGCGCATCACGTCGCGATTGTCGTAGTAGTGCTGCAGGTAGCCAAGGTTTGCTTCGCGCAGCGCAGCGAACGGTTCGTCGGCGAACCGGTGCGTCGTTGGCCTGCTCGACGTGAACAGCTCCTCGTGGATGTCGGCCACGAGATGCTCGAAGACACTTTCCTTGTTCTCGAAGTACCGGTACAGCGCACCCATCGAAAGGCCGGCCTCAACCGCGACATCGGCCATACGAGCGTTGACATAGCCGTCCCGGGCGAACACTCGGCGGGACGCCTCGAGCAGTTGTTGCCACGTTCGGCGACCTTTGGGAGTAGAGGGAACTGCAGCCACGGAACGAAATGTAGTGCAGGTCGCCGGGAAAGCGACGCACTTATCATAAAAAAAGTGACGTCACTCTCTTGACTTCTCCACCCATCGATGACCACAATGGTGCTCAGCCCACAGAGTGCTCGGGGGGAGCCGCATGACAACCGAGGAGATCGCCCGCGGCTACCGCTCAGCAGGATGGTGGCCCGACGAAGCACTCGGTACTCGCTACACGCGCATTGCCCGCACTCTGCCCTCGCACTTGGCGGTTGCCGATGACCGGGGAACCGAGCTGAGCCACCAGCAGCTTCTTGCAGCCTCGCGACGGATGATGGCGCGGCTCGCCGGCGCCGGGGTGACGTCGGGCGATCTTGTGCTGTCCGTCATGCCCAACCGAGTCGAATGGCAAGTGGTGTTCCTCGCGCTGCTACAGATCGGCGCACGGCCGATGACGATCCCAACCACCACCGACACAGCCACCATGACGTATCTGTGCGACCTGACACAGGCTCGAGCGATCATCACGAGTCCGCGCCTCGGCAACACCGCCCTCGGCGAGATGGCGGTCGAGGCGGCGTCGAAGGCCGATCGTGCTACCGCGGTCCTCGTTGTCGACGACGTCAACGAAGTCGTCGTCGCTGTGCCAGCGGGATGGGAACCGTCGGAATCGAGCGTGCCGCTGTTCGATCACGTGATGACCACCTCCAGCACCACGGGGATGCCCAAGGCAGTGATGCACACGAGCAACACGCTCGCTGCACTCAATGTCACGTTCGCAGATCGGTTCGCCCTCACCGCTGAGACCCCAATCTTCATGGGATCTCCGCTCGGCCACAGTGTCGGATCGATCCATGGGGCACGCCTGGCCCTCTACTTGGGCGCTCCGTTGATCCTTCAGGAGAGATGGGATCCAGATCTGGCGCTCCAGCTTTCGGCACGGTACCGGTGCGAATTCACGTGTGCCGCCACCCCCTTCCTCAAGGATCTGATCGACGCCGCGCCGCCAACGGGTCAGTCGAAGCTCCACACCATGCGCACGTTCCTTTGTGGGGGCGCGGCGGTCCCGCCAATGCTGATCGACCAGGCTGACGAGCACTTTCCCAATACTTTCGTGTCCGTCCTGTGGGGAATGACGGAGGGCGGAGTTACCACTTGTACCCCGACAAGTTCCCGAGAGCAGCGACGAAACACCGCCGGATGCGGCATGCCAGGGCTCGAACTCAGCATTGTCGGCGCCGAACGCTGCCATCTTCCGATCGGCGACGAAGGTGAACTCGTCATGCGCGGGCCAGGAGTGTTGACCGGCTACCTCGGCCAGCATCAGTTGTACGAGGAGTGCCTCACGAGCGATGGCTTCTTCCGCACTGGCGACCTCGCACGTCTTGACGCGGCAGGCTATGTCCATCTCACCGGTCGGCTCAAGGACCTCATCATCCGTGGCGGCGTCAATATCTCTCCGGTGCCGATCGAGGACGTGCTGTCCGGTCATCCTGGGGTGCGGCGCGTAGCCGTCATCGGCCAGCCCGACGACCGACTGGGAGAACGACTTTGTGCCGTCGTGGTGCCGGCCGAGTCGTATGAGTTGACGTTCGAGTCACTCGTGGACTGGGCCTCAGCGCATGGCCTGACCCGTCGCTATTGGCCAGAGTCGCTCAAGCTCGTCACCGAGATGCCGCAGACGGCTGCCGGGAAGATCCGGAAGAACCAACTTCGGGACGAAATCTTCGGGAGGACCCAGTGATGCATCACCAACGAATCGCAGATGTCGATGTTGCCTGGACGGAGGCCGGCGCGGGAATGCCGGTGGTCTTCGTCCATGGCCTCGCCGAGAGTCGTCACACCTGGGCCAACCAACAGTCTGTCTTCACTGATGTCCACACCTTCGCGTACGACCTCCGGGGGCACGGTGAGAGCAGCGTCGGCTTCGGCGACGAAACAGCCGAGCAGTTGTCGGGTGATCTGATCCACTTCCTTGAGGTCGTCACAGGTCCGGCGACGTGTGTGGGCTTCTCCCTCGGCGGCACCGTCGTACTCGGTGCAGCTGCGGACCGCCCCGACCTCGTGCGACGCGCGATCGTGCTGGGGACGTCCTCGATCGTCGGCAGGTCGGCCGCGGAGTTCTTCCTGGGCCGCATCGCGATGGTGAAGAGGGGCGTTGATGACGACTTCCGCGCAGCACTTCGCGACGACACCGCCGGCGCCATCGCCAACCCCGCTGTGGACATTGACGCCGTCACCGCCGCCCGACTTGATGCAGTGGGCGAAGGCCTTGGGTACGTCAACGCTGCTGGCGCGATGGCTCGGGTCAACGCGGTCCCACTCACTGACACCCTGGCTCGGATCCGCTGTCATGTCGACGTCATCGGTGGGGAGCTCGACTCATTCTGCCCACGTAAGGCGGCCGACCTGCTGATGGCGGGCCTCTTTGACGCGACGTACTGGGAGATCCCTGGTGTCGGCCATCTGATGAACATCGACAACCCCGATGAGGTCACGCGGCTTCTCGGATCGCTCCTGAAGGAGAATGTGCAATGAACCGTTGGGCACTGTCCATGGGCGTCAGCCCGCGTGAACCTCTCAGCAATGTTGCGGTGCTCGCCTCAGCGGCGGAGGGATTCGGGTTCGAAGCGCTGTGGTACATCGACTTCCAGCTCGGGATGAAGGACGTCTACGCAGCCATGAACCTCGCTGCGCTGTCCACCGAGTCGGTGCACATCGGGCCCTCGGTCACGAACCTCGTGACCCGGCACGCCACCGTCACCGCGAATGCCATCACCGCGTTGGACGAACTGACGGACGGGCGGGCAATGTTGGGAATCGGTGCAGGGTGGTCGGCTGTGATGGGCGCCGGTGGGCAACCTTCCAAGCTGAGCGACATCTCCGCCGGGATCGACGAGATCCGCCAGTTGTTCACCGGCGAGGAGCAGGCGCTCTACGGCGACCGGATCCAACTGAAGACCGCCCGTCGCCAGATCCCGATCTACATCGCCGTGTCCCAACCGGGGATGCTCAGGCTGTGCGGCGAGAAGGCGGATGGGGCGATCCTGATGGGTGCCGCCGACCCGGAGTTCTGTAAGTGGCAACTGGACTACATCTACGAAGGCATGGCACGGGCCGGTCGCGACCGATCTGAGCTGACCATTGATCTAGTGGTCACCATGAGCTGCCGCGACGACGAGGAGAGCGCTCTCGATGACGTCAGGGCATGGGCGACAAGCCAGGCCGCAACCTTCGAGCCATGGAAGACCATGCCGGCCGCCTGGGAGCGATTCCGCCCAGAGTTCGCCAAAGCTGCGAGCGAATACCACCTGGTCGACCACCTGTCATTGCACGCCGAACACAAGCAGGTGCTGTCCGACGAGTTCGTGAAGGCTGTCGCGATCGCCGGAGACCAAGCGGCATGCGTCGCCCGCCTGAAGGAGCTTGTCGCGCTCGACATCGATCGCGTCACCTTCGCCCTGCTCTCCGGCGGTCGCATGGACCGCATGGAACAAATCGCAAAGCACATCATCCCCGCAGTCCTCGCCGACTGACGCGGCCAGACTCGAGAGGACAGCAAACATGACCGCACACAAGGTCGCAATCGTCACGGCGGCAGCCGGAGCTGGGATTGGTGCAGCAATTGCTCGCCGCCTCGCCGATGACGGACTCGATGTGGTGATCACCGACGCACACGAACGCCGCGCTGGAGAGTTCGCAGAGGCGCTGGCCTCAGAGCACGGACGCCACTTCGCTTCAGCCCAGTTGGATGTCACCGACGCAAACGCGGTCGCGGAAGTCATGGACCGGGTCGCCGCAGAACGGGGTGGCATTCACGTCCTGGTCAACAACGCCGGCTGGAGCAAGATTGAGCCGGTCGCCGAGATGGACCTTGAGACCTGGAGGCGGTGCCTCGATGTCGACCTCAATGGCACCTTCTACTGCATGCGGTTTGCGTTGCCGCACATGATCACCGCCGGACGCGGCGCGATTGTCAACATCTCATCGATCGCCGCATGGGAGATGACCGCAGAACACGGTGCGGCGTATTCTGCCGCGAAGGCTGGAGTCATGGCCCTCACCCGCGTGGCCGCAGCCGAGAACGGCCGACATGGCATCCGCGTCAACGCCGTCGCCCCCGGCCTCATTTACAACGACTTCCTGAAGAAGATCTATCCCCCCGAGTTCTTCTCAGGCTATGTCGAGAACCGATCCGTCGTGGGACGTGTGGGCCATCCCGACGACGTCGCTTCGCTCGTCTCGTTCCTCGTCGGCCCGCAGTCCGGCTACATCACCGGCGAAGTCTACGGGGTCAGCGGCGGGGTGCATCCGCATGCGTGATGGCAGCCCCATCACCTGGCCGGTCCGCGAACTCGTAGCTGCGTTCACGGCGCGCGAGCTCTCCCCGGTCGAGGTCGCGACAGAGGCGCTCGACCGGATCGCTGCTCTCGATCCAGAGCTTCATGCGTTCGTGACCATCGATCGGTCGATGACGCTTCAACAGGCGCAACAGTCCGAGCAGGCCTATCGAACGGGCAACCCACGGGCGCTCGAAGGGATACCCATCTCGGTCAAGGACGCCTTCCACATAAGCGGGCTCCCGACGACGCTCGGCTCACTTCACCATCTGAACGACATTGCGACGATGGACTCCGGCGTCGTGCGTCGGTTGCGTGCATCGGGCGCGGTCTTCACCGGCAAGACGAACACGGCTGAGTTCGGACAGTCGGCCACCACCGACAACCTGCTTGGCCCAGACACGCTCAACCCCTGGGATCCGTCGAGGACTTCAGGTGGGTCGAGCGGAGGGGCGGCGGCCTCGGTCGCCGCAGGACTTTCGGCGCTGGCAGTCGGATCGGACGGGGGTGGGTCGGTGAGAATTCCTGCGGCGTTCTGCGGACTCTTCGGTATCAAGCCGACACGCGGGCGATGCCCCGACGAGGGTGGCTTTCGCGCAATGACCGACTTCGTCAGCCCTGGCCCCCTGGCGTGGACCGCAGCCGATGCTCGCCCGCTGCTGGAAGTGCTGTCCGGCCGCCACTACCCCCGCAGGCTCCTGCGCCCACTCGTCATCGGCTACTGCGCCCAGCCAGAAGGACGACCGGTCCACCCAGGGATTCGGACGTCTCTCGATCAGGTTGCCGGCCTTCTCGAGCAACTGGGGCACAAGGTCATCGAGATGGATCTTCCGCTGGGCGGATGGAACGAAGTGTTCGGGCCTCTCGTCCTCGAGGATGAGGGCCGCGAGCGTGGACACTTGCTCGCCGAACCCGATCGGCTGACCGAGTACGAACGCCGATCACTCGAAGCCGCCGCTCGGCTGGACCCTGCGGACGTCGAGCAAGCGCGACGTGACCTCCCTATCTATCGGCAACGCATCTCGGACATCTTCCTCACGGTCGACCTCGTCCTTACCCCCTCGGTGGCAACACCTGCATTCGAGATCGGACGACGCCCTCGCGACATTGACGGACAGCCCGTGGACGCCTTGTGGGGTGCCTTCCCCTTCGCCGTGCCGTTCAACGTCGCAGGAACGCCAGCAGCGACGGTCGCGTGTGGCCTTGTCGAAGACCTGCCGGTGGGTGCCCAACTGGTGACACCGATGCACACGGACGCCCTGCTGCTCGAAGTTGCCGAGAGTCTCGAGGAGGTCCTCTGCTTCGACCGGTCTCCCGTATTGAAGCGGTGGGTGCATCCCCCCTCACGGTCCGGACTGCTGGCATGACAGTCACCCTCACGATCCGTGAGAACCATGTCGCCGAGATTCGCCTCACCGCACCTGCACGTCGTAACGCGCTCAGCTTCGCCACGCTCGAGGCGCTCGTCGCGTCGATCGGGGAGGCCGAACGAAACGGCGCCCGGTCCGCGATCTTGTCCGCCGACGGAACAGTGTTCTCCGCCGGAGCCGACTTCCGCGACCTGACCGGCACGGCAGCTGACCTATCCTTTGACGAGGCAGTCGGCCGCGCCACATCGTCGTTGCGGCGCTCCCGTCTCCCGATTGTCGCCGCGATTCAGGGTCCCTGTCTCGGGGCGGCGGTCGATCTTGCATTGTCAGCCGACATCGTCGTTGCCGCTCGCTCAGCCAGGTTCGAAGTGCCAGCAACGCGCCTTGGATTGCTCTACAACCCTGCCGTGATCGCGTTGTTGCATCGCAACTACCCGTCGCCTGCGATCAAGCAGTTGCTGCTCGGCGTCCCAATCAGCGCTGAGAATGCCGTGACAGGAGGTTTGATCGCCCGGGCCGTCGACGATGACGAGCTCATGGCGACTGTGAACGACATCGCCGCCCGGATCGGCGCCGGAGACAAAGACGCGGTGGCCGCGACCAAGGAGTTGCTGACCGCGCTCGACGCCGGCCCGATAAAGCTAGAGCACTGGTCTGGCCCTCGTAAGCGGCTGCTCGATTCGGACGCTCGGCGCGAAGCCATCGAACGAGCCCGCAAGACCCTGTCCCACTGAAACCTTCTCCAGAGGTCCGCCGCGTGAATCTGTCCACATCCCCACTTCAACACACCAACGTCGGCGGTGGCGTCGACCCACTCGACTTGCTCGACATCTCCCGCTTGCTCTCGCCTGAGGAGCTACTCGTCCAGGCAACAGCTCGGCGCTTCGTCGAGGACCACGTGCTGCCCGGCATCTCCGACTGGTACGACCGAGGCGTCTTCCCACGAGACCTCGTTTCCGAGATGGGTGCCCTCGGCCTCCTTGGCATGCACCTCGACGGGTACGGATGCGCTGGCACCAGCGCCGTCTCGTACGGGCTCGCCTGTCTCGAGATGGAAGCAGGTGACTCGGGTATCCGATCCTTCGTATCCGTCCAGGGTTCCCTGGCCATGTTCCCGATCTGGGCGTTCGGTTCGGAGGAGCAGAAAGTCGAATGGCTTCCGCGCATGGCAGCAGGCGAAGCCATTGGGTGCTTCGGCCTTACCGAAGCCGACTCTGGCAGCGACCCCAGCAGCATGCGATCCCATGCGCGACGTGACGGGACGGACTGGGTTCTCAATGGCTCCAAGATGTGGATCACCAATGGTGGAATCGCTGATGTAGCGGTCGTATGGGCCCGAACCGAGGATGCTGTCAGAGGCTTCGTCGTGCCCACAGACGCGCCGGGCTTCAAGGCCAACAACATCCACAAGAAGAGTTCGCTGCGCGCCTCGGTGACGTCAGAACTTGTCTTCGACGATCTGCGCTTGCCCGCAGATGCAATGCTGCCGAACGTGGCGGGGATGCGAGGTCCTCTCTCGTGCCTCAACGAAGCACGGTTCGGAATCCTGTGCGGAGTCGTCGGTGCAGCACGCGCCTGCTACGAATCAGCCCTCGCCTACGCATGCGAGAGAGTTCAGTTCGGTCGCCCCATTGCTGGCTTTCAACTCACTCAGCGCAAGCTTGTGGAGATGGCGGTTTCGGTGAACAAGGCGATGCTCGTCGCGCTGCACCTCGGGCGGCTGAAGGACGAGCACCTGATCACTCCCGCCCAAGTGAGCTTCGGCAAGTTCGACAACGTTCGCCAAGCACTCGAGGTCGCCCGCGAAGCCCGATCAGTGTTGGGGGCCAACGGCATCACGCTTGAGTACCCCGTGATCCGCCACATGAACAACCTCGAGTCCGTGTACACGTATGAAGGCACGAACGAGATCCACACGCTGATCCTTGGGCAGGCCATTACCGGCCTCGCAGCTTTCAAGTAGGCACCATGATCCTCTCCGAACTTTCCGGACAGTCGCTCGGTCACCGCACCGTCAGCTACGACGATCGAACCACGATCCTGTACGCCCTCTGTGCGGGAGCAACAGCCGATGAACTCGACCTGGTGTGGGAGACGCGCCTGCGACCTCTGCCGTCGCTGGCGACGTCGCTCGGTCTTTGGGCCGTGGAAGCTGCCGGCAACCTTGGCGCATACGACCGGACACGTTCGCTGCACGTCGGCCAACGCCTTGCCATGCTGAGTCCCCTTCCGCCGACCGCCGACATCGCCATGACCGCACAGATAGACGCGGTGTGGGACAAGGGCCGCGCGGCGATCGTGGAGTTGGGCGTTCGGTCGTCGTATTTCGAGCTGGGGTACACAATCTTCCTCCCCGGGATGGGCGGGTTCGGTGGCGAGAGCGGGCCGCAGGTTTCCGATGTCGCTCCTTTCGAACCGACAGGGTCGGTGCTCGTACGGACGACAGAGAACCTTGCTCTGCTGTACCGGCTGACGGGCGACCGACATCCAGTTCACGTTGATCCGGTGACCGCCGCAAGTAACGGGTTCGAACGGCCGATCCTTCACGGCCTGTGCACGCTGGCTGTTGGGGTGTACGCCGTGGCGGGAGCGATCGGCGCCCACCCAGCCGATCTCACGTCCTTGGCAGCGCGTTTCGCGGCGCCTGTGTTCCCAGGCCAAGTATTGGAGGTACGCACCAGCAACTCCGAGGGACAAGCCGTTCGCTTTGACGTCACGAGCGGTGGAGTAGCGGTGTTGAAGGACGGAACGGCGTCCTTCACAGGTACGTCCGACTGACGCATCGTGCGTCGGAGCCTGCTGGTCTGATGTTGACCCAGTTCCGGCGCGCATTTCGCCCTGGAGACGATGCGGTGATCCGGGTCGGCGGAGCGGAGATGCGTGCTTGTCGAGGTTGCTGACCAGGCCCCTGACCAGGGGCGTAACCGATTCGGCCGGTTCACGTAACCGGCCTCGTAGCCAGGCCTTACGCCTGTTGGGCCTCAGAGTTTCGCGCCGCCCCCGAGGGGCATGGGGGCGGGTCAGAACCCGCGGCATAAGTGCTGCGGGGGCGTGGTGCGCACCCTGTTTGTCTGAACGGGCAGGCTACTTGCCGATCAGGCGGGTGGAGCCGGTCGGTTTATCTGAACCGGCTGCTCGACTGGTGTGCGGGCGCGCCAGTGCCGCCCCGTGGGGCGGCTGTTCAGCGGTTGGTGCCGGTTAGGCGGCGGCGGCGGCGGTGCCGGGTGGGGCGTTCGCGATGCGGTCGCGGTAATGCAACTCGGAGAGTGTGTTGCGGGCGATGGCGAGGAACATCAGGTCGACGTGTTGGTTGGCTTGGCCGTAGGTGCGGGCGCGGCGGCCGGGTAGTTGGGCTTTGATCCAGGAGTTGACCGATTCGGCTCGCTGGCGGCGGTTGTAGTTGTTGGCGTAGCGGTCGTCGTCGGCGGGGAGTGAGCGCAGGTGTTCGCCGATGTTGGTGTCGTGGTCGCTGGTGGGGTTCATGCGGATCTCGCAGGTGGCGCCCCACCAGGTGGGGTGGCAGGCGCTGGCGAGGGGAATGCTGTAGTGGGTGTAGGCGCGTTCTGGGCCGGTGACGTTCGGGTGGAAGGTGACCTCGGAACCTGTCAAGCGGATTGAGACAGATTCGGTTCGGGTGGGTTGATTCAGAGGCGGTTCCGGACCCCCAGCTCTTAACTCGTTAAGAGCTCGTGTCCTCCCCGCACGCGTGGGGAGTTGCCTGCACCGCGCGCTGATCACTGGAACTGGCCCACCCTGTGTGTCTGAACGGGCCGGCTACGTGCCGCTCGGGCGGGTGGAACCGGTCGGTTCATCTGAACCGGATGCTCGGCGTGTGTGCGGGCGCGCCAATGCCGCCCCGTGGGGCGGCTGGCTGAGTCTGTCCGCGTTAGGCGGCTGTGGTGCCGGGTGGGGCGTTGGCGATGCGGTCGCGGGCGATGGCGATGCGCGCTGCGCCGGGGAGGTCAGACGGTCTGCCACAACCGATCGACGGGGCAGACATGAATGCGGTCCTCGTACGTGTATGACCGGGTACCCATCGACAGTACGACCCCGGCGACGAATCGGTCGCCGAGGGCGTCGCGCAGGACCCGCAGGCCCTTGAGGTCGGTGCCGGGCACGGTCTGGCTGGCCTTCACCTCGAACCCGATGACCCGCCCGTCGTCGGTCTCGATGACGAAGTCGACCTCTTGGTCGTTGCCCGTGCGCCAATGCCCGACAGTGACGGCGTCATCCATCCAGGAGACCTGTTTGCGTAGCTCGCCAACGACGAACGTCTCCAGCAGGTTCCCGAAGTCAGTGAGCGCCGTCGAGTCCAGCCGGGCCAGCTTGGCCGGGCTGAGACGTAGCAGACGAGCGGCCAGGCCGGCATCGACGACGTGAATCTTTGGCTGCCGCTGTGCGCGAGCCCGCAATGTCGTTCCCCACGCGTTGAGCCGTTGGACCAGGAACAGATCCTCGAGCAGCCGCACGTGCGACTCAACTGTCTTGATGTTGGCGCCGATGCCCGCGCCGAGCTTGGCGACGTTGAGCAGCTGGGCGGTTTGCCCAGCGAGCCGTTCGAGCACCGTGCGCAGCACTTGCCGTTCACGGACACGGGAGAGCTCGACGACGTCACGTTCGATGCTCTGGCGGAGGTAGTCGTCGAACCACCGCTGCCGTGCTGCCTCGCTGCGGCTCACGGCGAGTGGGAACCCGCCGCGGGTCACGATCGTGATGTACTCGTTGCGGGTCGTCCTTGACGCCGGGTGGGCGGCGACTGCGGCGGTCGGGTCGGTGAGCAGACCGGGGATGAAGTTCTCGAACGTACCGATGAGTTCACCCTGGGACAGCGGCAGCAGTGCGAGCGAGTGCAGGCGACCGGTGAGCGCCTGCGCGGTGCGCGGCAGCGCATCATGGCGGGTCGACCCGGTGAGCACCGCTGTCCCTGGGGTGGAGTGCTCCTTGTTGAGGCGTGCCTTGAGTGCATCGAGGATCTCCGGGGCCCTCTGGTACTCGTCGATGCAGACCGGCTTGCTTCCGTTGGCGACCAGGCTCGGGTTGCGGGTCGCCGCCTCACGGATCTCGGCGTCGTCGAAGTCAATGACCGGTACACCTCGTGCGGCGGCGAACTGGGCGAGCACGGTCGACTTGCCGACGGATCGCGGGCCGTGGAGCGCGACCACCGGCTCATCCGCAGCACGCTGGTGGAGGACGGCAAGTATGCGGCGTTCGACGAGCTGATCAGCGGAAATCGCCATCGGCACACACTACCAGGGACAATGTCGATTGAACTGGATGAGTACGAGCACCATGAAGTGGATGTTTACGAGGATCAGCCAGCGGATGTTTATGAGCACCATGAAGTGGAGTTTCGTGACGACGTCATCGCGGACGTTGTCGAGAATGCTGGTTTCTGCCGGGACCGCTGACCATGGACGTAACCGATTCGGCCGTTTCACGTAACCGGCCATGGAACCAGGCAATACGCCTGTTGGGTCTCAGAGTTTCGCTCCGCCCCCGAGGGGCATGGGGGCGGGTCAGAACCCGCGGCATAACTGTCGCGGAGTGCTGGTGGGCACCCTGTTTGTCCGAACGGGCGGGCTACGTGCCGCTCGGGCGGGCGGAAGCGGTCGGCAGAGTCGTTCAAGCGCCGACTCGGTGCCAGCTCGCGCTGCGACCGGTGCCGTCGTTGGCGATCAGGCCTTCGTTCCTCAGTTCACTGAGAACGAGCCGGATGGTGTTGTCGCTGATGTCGGGGACGGTTCTGCGGATGTCGGCGATGGTGAACGGGGTCGGGGCGTGCAGCAGCACAAAGTCGCGCACCCGGTCCTGTTTGGTTCCGCTGCCCTTCCCGGCGGCGATGCGCGTTCCGAAACGTGCGTAGGCGGCGTCAAGTCGTCCGAGCAGATAGCTGGCCCACGGCCACGCGGTGTGTTGTCCGTCGTCGAACCAGCCGTTCGTCGATGCTGCGAGCGACCGGTAGTACTCGTCCTTCGTTTCGTAGATGAGTTGTTCCACGCTGACGTACTTGCCGACCCCGTAGCCGGCTCGCTGGAGCAGGTGAGTGGTGGCGAGCCGTGCAACGCGTCCGTTGCCATCGGCGAAGGGGTGGATGCAGAGCAGGTCGAGCACGAACGCGGCGATCACCAGCACGGGATGGGTCTCGTTGTCACCGAGCGCAGTGTTGGTACGGGCTACGAGCTCGTCCATGTAGAACGGTGTCTCCAGCCAACCGACCGGGGCAAATCGGGTGCTCGTGCTGCCGTCCGGGTGGCGATCGATGACCAGGTTGTCCTCGCCCTTGAAGCCGCCGCCGCGTCCGTCGGTCCAGGAGAACAGCAGTCGATGAAGGTGCAGCACCAATCCGACGGTGAGTTCGCCTGGGTCCTGCTTGTTGAGGTAGTCGAGAGCGGCGCTGTAGCCGGCGAACTCGGCTTCGCTGCGGTCGCGAATGCGCTGCGGACTCCCCGACACGAGATTGATCACCCGCCCATCGGCGACGTGCACACCCTCGATCGCGCTCGAGGCGGTCACCGACTCGATGCGCGCCTGTTCCTGCAGAGCACCAAGCAGCCGCGGAAGTTGGTCGAGGTGACGCGCCTCGGCACCGGCGGCCATGTCGATCCGGCGCAACAGGATGACGATGTCACCTGGCACGGGATCGAGTGTGCTTACTCGTGTGAAGCTCCTCATAGAACGCCACAAACATACCAATATCGAAGGTGCTTGTATAGTTTATTGGTTCCTTGGGGTGGTTTGGGCGCTCGGACGTCACTTCGCCGCCGCTGCGCGCGAGGTGCCCCTTGCGGCCCACTGACCAGGGACGTAACCGATTCGGCCGTGTTGCGAGTCCGGCGAATCGTCTCGTTTGCAAGCGGCTATTGGTAGCGTTTGATGGCGGCGAATAGTAGCGTCAGCGTTCATGACGCGGGATCTCCTTCCCATGAACTCCTATGCGCCGCGCGTGGTCGACGGCGAACTCGACGCGCTCTTCGGCGACCTGCCGGCAATCCTGCTCGACGGCGCGAAGGCCGTTGGCAAGACCGCGACTGCTGCCCGCCGCTGCGCGACTGTGCGCCGGCTCGACGATGCGGCCGTCGCCGATGTCGTCCACGCCGACCCGCGGATCGTTGCCGACGACAAGGCTCCCGTGTTGTTGGGCGAATGGCAGCGCGTCCCTGCTGTGTGGGATGCGGTCAGACGGCTCGTCGACGAACAGCCGACCGGTGGTCGGTTCTTGCTCACCGGCTCCGCGCCGAACGCCGGTACCCACTCGGGGGCCGGGCGGATCGTCACCTTGCGCATGCGGCCGCTGTGCCTGGCCGAACGGCTCGCCGCTGACGCCCCGGTGTCGGTGGCACGACTCCTGGCCGGCGACCACGAACAGGTCCGCGGTCACTCCGAACTCACACTGGCCGACTATGTCGACGAGATCATCGTCTCGGGCTTCCCTGGCATCCGCGCCCTGGGCGACCGGGCCTGCACAGCGGCCCTCGACAGCTATCTGGACCGCATTGTCGATCACGACCTCGCCGAGGCGGGGTTCACTGTCCGCCGACCTGCTGCCGTACGGGCCTGGTTGCGCGCCTATGCCGCCGGCACTGCCACCACGGCATCGTGGGAACAGCTGCGCGACTCGGCGACCGCTGGACTGGACAACAAACCGGCCAAGACCACCACCAGCAACTACACAGAGCTGCTCACCCAGTTGCGCATCCTCGACCCGCTCGAAGCATGGCTGCCCGGCCGCAACCACTTCACGCGTCTCGCTTCATCGCCGAAACACCACATCGCCGACCCCGCTCTCGCCGTGCGGTTACTGCAGCGCAACAAGACGCACCTGCTCCGCGGCGACCGCGGTGGCATTGCCCTACCCAATGACGGATCGCTGCTCGGCAACCTGTTCGAGTCGCTCGTGGCGTTGACAGTGCGCACCGCTGCGCAGGCGACCGGCGCCCACGTCGCGCACTTGCGCACTCGGAACGGTGATCACGAGGTCGACTTCATCGTCGAAGGCGACAACGGGATCGTTGCCTTCGAGGTGAAGCTGTCGGGCAGCATCGACGACGATGATGTGAAGCATCTTGTCTGGCTCCGTGAGCGCCTCGGCGGAGACCTTGTCGACGCTGTCGTGATCACCACCGGCCCGACGGCCTACCGCCGCAAGGACGGCATCGCTGTCGTCCCGCTGGCGCTGCTCGGTGCGTAGCTGAACTGGACCCGTCTGCGTGGGATGGCCAACCCGGGCGGGCTAGTTGTACCGCCGGTGGAGGTCAGCGGGCGGCAAGGCCGCCGGTGCGTGAGTCGAACTGGACCCGAAGGGCGTTCTGGACATACGCCGTGGTGGTGTAGTTGCCGACGAGTGTCGGAAACTCGATCAGCTGCTGCTGGTCGTACCGTTCGGCGAGTGCCGCCCAGGTTGGGTCGGTAATGGTGCCGGTGGTGTGCAGTTCGTCGACGGCCCTCAGGACGATGCGGTCTGAGTCAGCCCAGCCGGCGGCATCCGGACCGAGCGTGACGCGCTCGACGTCGTCGGTGGTGAACCCCTCGGCGTGAGCGATTTTGACGTGCTCGCTCCACTCCATGCTGCCTTGGCACAACCAGGCGACCCGGAGGCAGACGAGTTCGCGATCGCGGACGGGGATCTTCCCGCGCATGAGCAGCGCTCCTCCGAACGGCGCCCACTTGCGGAACAGCCGGGGGTGCCGGAGCATCGTGCCGATGAAGCTCGGGACGGGGTCGGCGGCGGTGCGGGCGCGGATCGTCCCTTCGTCGTTGTGGATCATCCCCAACAGCAACTCGCGGCCGTCGTCATCGAGTTCGTCGTACGTCAAGGGGGTGATGCGGGGTGCTCCGGGCGTCATGGCTCTCCTCGATCGCGGGCGATGATACGTGTCCTATGATAGTGCATTACGATACGGTGTTCGGGGGCACCCGCTGGGGTCGGTGCCGCTGTCGGAAGGAGATCCGGTGAGCAGCACGATGTCGCCCGCGCCCATTGAGTTGCTGCGTGAACCGGCACTCCTCATCGGTGATCAGCGAGTCACGGATTCCACCGGTGGACGGTTCCGGCATGTGTACGCGGCCACCGGAGCGGCCACCGGCGACGTCCCGCAGGCCGGTGTCGCCGAGATCGACGATGCCGTGCGCGCCGCTCGCGAGGCACTGCCCGCATGGCGGGCGCTCACCGGCGACAAGCGTCGCAATCTGCTGTTGGCCTACGCCGCGCTGCTCGACCAGCACAGCGAGCGCCTGAGCCAGTTGAACGTGATCGACAACGCGACTCCGATCACCGTTGCCCGCTACATGCCTGCCAAGGCGGCCGACCTGTTCCGCTACAACGCGGGGTGGGCCGACAAGATCGGCGGCGAAGTGGTGCCGACATGGCCCGCACCGGCACTCGACTACACGATGCACGAGCCCTACGGCGTGGTCGCCGTGATCATCCCCTGGAATGGCCCGATCAGTGCCATCGGCATGACCGCCGCGCCGGCGTTGGCGGCCGGCAACTGCCTCGTCATCAAGCCACCGGAACTCGCTCCCTACGCTGCGCTGGAGATGGGCCAACTGTTCCTCGATGCGGGGTTTCCGCCAGGGGTCGTCAACGTGGTCCCCAGTGGCCCGGAGGGTGGCGAGGCACTGTGCCGCCACCCCGGTGTCGACAAGATCCACTTCACCGGCAGCGGTGGCACGGCCCGCAAGGTGCTCGCCTCGGCGCTCGAACACCTCACGCCCGTCGGTCTCGAACTCGGTGGCAAGTCAGCGAACATCATCTTCGACGATGCGAACCTCGACGAAGCGCTGCCACACACGATCGGTGCGGTCGCCAGCCTCAGCGGACAGGGATGCCTGCTTGGCACCCGTGTGCTCGTGCAGCGGTCGTGTTACGACGAGGTGGTCCGGCGCGTGGTTGCCGCCGTCGGCGGACTCGTGGTCGGCGACCCGCTCATGGCCGGCACCCGGATGGGGCCGGTTGTCAACGCCGCGTCATGCGATCGGATCATGGCAACGATCCAACTTGCCACCACCGACGGGCACGGGCGACTGGCTGCCGGCGGGCAACGCCTCCACGGTGAGTTCGCCGACGGCTACTTCATCGAACCCACCGTCTTCGCCGACGTGGACAACCAATCACCACTCGCCCGCGACGAGATCTTCGGCCCGGTACTGGCGATGATCCCGTTCGACGACGATTCCCACGC
>WLIV01000029.1 GCA_009702045.1 Actinomycetota bacterium
CGACCGGCGGCGCCTCGAACGGACCCACAGAAGCCGTCAACCTCGTCATCGAGAAGATCCGCAGAATCAGCCACGGCTACCGCAACTACGACAACTATCGCCGCCGCCTACTCCTCGGCTGCGGCATCCAATGGACTACCGTCCCCACCGACAGAATCAGAGGCCGCCACCCAGCGTTGGCCGCGTAGAGCCGTTTTAACTGCCCGGCGATCGACTCAGGTCGAGCTGGGGATGTTCGCCGTCAGACGAGCGGCGAACTCTTCGGTGTGGTCGCGCAGCTTGGCGCGGTTCAGTGCGAGACCGCCGATGACGTTCGCGCCCAGGTAGCTGACCGTGGCGTCGAGGCGATCGAGGGTCTTACCCGGGTTCAACGCGAACGTGCAATACGTGGCCGCCAGCTTGCCCTTGATCGCGGGCAGGTGGCCGATGGCGCCCAGACCCCACGGCTGCTGACCGACGACGAACAGACCGTGCACCCATGTGCCGATGATGACGATGTCGGCATCCTGGATGGCTGCCATCTCCGGGCGGCGCACGGGGCACACACCGGTGATGCCCCAGCCCTCCTGCTGCAGGTTGGTGGCGATCAGTTCAGCGGCCTTACGCGTGTTGCCGGTGAGACTCTCGAACAGGATGGCTGCCTTCATGGCCCCCATTCAAACACGCGCGAAGGGGTCGGTTCTAAGTTCCGCAGTCCTCGGCAGCAAGAGCGGCGGCACGCAGCGCCCGGCCCTTCTTGATCTTGCGGGTCACGCCGTAGACCCCGACCGTCAACGTCAGCCCGATGATGGCGCAGATCACGAGGATGATGCGCTTGGGCAACGTACGCGTGCCGAGGAAGATGTAGAGGTCGGGGATGATGAACACGACCAACGAGATCAGCGCCCACTCAATCGCCTTGCGCATGTGATCATCAATGAAGTTGAGCACCATTCGCGGCGTGCTGAGCGCGTCGATCACTGCCGCAGTGAGGTCGAGCGACAGGTAGATCCAGGGGTTCAGGCCGTAGTCACCGACCGCCGCCCACACGATGACCGTGCGGATCAGCGACCACACCACCACGATTCCGGCCCACGTACGACTCAACCGGCGGCGGCGCTGCAGCGTCTCCGGGTCGTGATGACGCAACGCGAACGGCATCAAAACATTCAATCAGCTGAGATCCGCTTGAGTGGTGCCCACGCCAGTGACAAATGCTTCGTCCCCACCCCACGGAAGCGGATCGTGGCCTCGGCCTTGTCGCCCTGGCCACGGATTTCGAGGATCACACCCTCACCGAAGGCCGGGTGTTCGACATCGTCGCCCACTCGCAGCCCCAACTCTTGGGAGTTCGCCTGAGTGGGCTGGCGGCCAGCGCTCATCGCTGCCTCGACGACCCGCTCGCGATGGGATTCGGAGCCGAAATCGTCGTCGGGGTCGAAGCTGCTGACCGACCGCCGAGATGCGGGCGGAGGCGACGGTGAACCCGACGACCATGAGTCGCGTTGGCGGTAGCTGGCACGACCTCCGCCTGAACGACCACCGACGGCACCCTTGTGTTCCACGAGGTCGGGCGGGATTTCATCGAGGAACCGTGACGGCGGGCTGTAGTTGGTGGTGCCGAACAGTTGCCGGCTCCAGGCATGGCTGACGAACAGTTTGCGTTGCGCGCGGGTGATGCCCACATACGCGAGCCGCCGTTCCTCCTCCATCTGCGTCGGTTCGGTGAGCGAGCGGCTGTTCGGGAACAGCCCCTCCTCCATCCCCACTAGGAACACCACCGGATATTCGAGACCCTTCGCGCTGTGCAGGGTCATCATCACGACCTTCTGGTCGTCATCGAGTTCGTCGGTGTCGGCAACCAGTGCCACCTGTTCGAGGAACTCGTCGATGCGGGTGAACTCGCGCGCCGAGCCGATCAACTCGCCGATGTTCTCCAGCCGGCCGGCCGCCTCCACCGACTCATCGGCCTCGAGTTCGGCGAGGTACCCGCTGCGGTCGAGCACGGCCTGCAGGAGTTCCCCTGGCCCGGTGCCCTCCTGCTGCGCCAGTGACGTCATCTCGTCGAGTACGCGCACGAAGCTCTCGACACCACGCGCAGCACTCCCTGTGAGGCCCGCCTCCTGCGACTGACGCATCGCCTCGGTGAACGTGCTGCCGGTGGCGTTGGCCAGCGCATCGATCTTGGCCACGCTGGTGTCGCCGACACCACGCTTGGGCACGTTGAGTACACGCTTGACGCTGACCTCGTCGGCAGGGTTGACGACGGCACGCAGGTACGCCATCGCGTCCTTCACCTCGCGCCGGTCGTAGAAGCGCGTACCGCCGACCACCTTGTACGGCACGCCCATCCGAATCAATGCCTCTTCGAGCACTCGGCTCTGCGCGTTCGTGCGGTAGAACGCCGCCATCTCGTTCCACATCACGTGCGACTCGCGCTGCAGGTTCTGCATCGTGCGGGCCACGAACATCGCCTCGTCGCCCTCGTCCTCGGCGTGAAAGCGCACGATGCGATCGCCGCCGCCCTTCTCGCTCCAGAGGTGCTTCTCCTTGCGATCCGGGTTGTTCTTGATGACCGCGTTCGCCGCGTCGAGGATCGTCTGCGTGCTGCGGTAGTTCTGGTCGAGCACGATCGTGGTGACGTCGTCGAACGCATCCTCGAACAACAAGATGTTGCGTACATCCGCCCCGCGCCACCCGTAGACACTCTGGTCGCCGTCGCCGACGATGGTGATCTGCTGGTGGCCCTTGGACAAGGAGAGGGCGATCTCGTTCTGGGCGGTGTTCGTGTCCTGGTACTCGTCGATGAGGACGTACTTGAAGCGCTGCTGGTAGTGCGCCAGTACCTCACCGTGTTCGCGGAACAACTGCACGGTCTTCATCAGCAGATCGTCGAAGTCCATCGCTCCGGCCTTCAACAGCCGGGCCTGGTAGTCGGCGTAGACCTCGGCGTGTTTGCGGGTGAACGGGTTGTCGGCCTGAGCCTTGGCCTGATCGGGCGTGGTCAGTTCGTTCTTCCACAGGCTGATCTGACCGTGCACAGCGCGGGGCGGGAAGCGCTTGGCATCGAGGCCGAGATCGCGGATGACGTAGCCGGCCAGACGCTGGGCATCGGCCTGGTCGTAGATGCTGAACGTGCGCGGGTAGCCGAGCACTTCGGCGTGGGCACGCAGGATGCGCACGCATGCCGAGTGGAACGTGCACACCCACATCGCTTTCACCATTGGGCCGACCAGCGCCGACACACGGTGCTTCATTTCACTGGCGGCCTTGTTGGTGAACGTGATGGCCAAGATTGACGACGGCGGCACACCCTCGTGCACGAGGTGGGCGATGCGGTGCGTGAGCACACGGGTCTTGCCCGACCCCGCCCCGGCAACGACCAGCAGCGGGCCACCCCGGTGCACCACCGCGTCGAGCTGGTCGGGGTTCAGTGATGCCAGATCCAACTCGTCCATGGTGGTCACATCCTACGGACGGGGTGCGACGCGTCTGGCTAGCCTGCCCGTGTGCTCGCCCGACTTCGTCTGCTGCTCTTCGCAGCCATCGGTGGGGCACTCACCGGGGCGATCTCGTTCAGCTTCTTGAAGGGGCTCGACTGGGCCACTCGCACCCGCGTCGCCCACGCTTGGCTGCTGTGGCTGCTGCCGTTGGTGGGCCTGGCGGTGGGCGCGGTGTACCACTACTGGGGCGGGCACGCGAAGGGTGGCACGCCCTACGTGATCGAGCAGGGCCACATCTTCACCCACGGTGTGCCCAGCCGCATGGCCCCGATGATCTGGGGCGGATCGGTGCTCGGGCACCTCGCCGGTGCTTCCGTGGGCCGTGAAGGCGCAGCGCTGCAGATGGCCGGCTCCGCGACTGACACCGCAGCACGCCTCGGCCGTCTGTCGAACGTCGACCGTCGCACCCTCGTGATCGCCTCGCTCGCCGGCGGCTGGGGCGGTGTGTTCGCCGTGCCGTTCACCGGTGTCGCCTTCGCTCTGCAAATGACGCGCAAACATCGCTGGCGGGCACTGTTGCCGTCGATCGTCTCGGCGTTCACCGCCAAGTGGGCGGTCGACGCGCTCGGCTACTCGATGAGCGCCAGACCCCACCTGCCGGCGTTGTCGCTGTCGTGGTCGCTGCCGTTCAAACTGCTGCTCGCTGGCGCAGCGTTCGGCCTGCTCGCCCGCGTGTTCGTGTGGGCGCTACACCTCGTGAAGAGGCGTATGGGCCACTGGGTCAAGTGGCCACCGGCCCGACCGATCATCGGCGCGGCCGCCACCATCGGCTTGGCTGCGCTGGTGGGCCGCGGCTACCTCGGTCTGTCCACACCGCTGCTCAACCAGGCCTTCGCCGGGTTGCACGTGCACTGGTACGAACCGTTGCTGAAGTTGGTCTTCACGCTGATTGCCCTCGGCACCGGCTTCGTCGGCGGCGAGGTGCTGCCGCTGTTCGTGATGGGCGGCACGCTGGGCGGGGCGATCGCCCCTGGGTTGAGTGTGTCGGGCCCACTGCTGGCCACCACCGGTTCGGTCGCGGCCTTCTCGTCAGCGGCCGGCGTGGTGTTGACCGGCCTGGTGCTCAGCGTCGAACAGTTCGGCTGGAATGCGCTCCTCCCGGCAGTGATCGTCGGCGTCGGCGCCCACCTCGCCGCCGGCAAACCGGGGCTCTACGTCACCCACCACTGAGCAAGGCGCATCAGCGAGGGCGGTACACGTCGGAGCGGTGCTCGATGCGCAGCACGGTCACGGTCGATATTGCGTCGTCGATCTCGTACACCACTCGATACGCACCCCGCCTGGCGGACCACAGTCCTGCCAATTCATGCTGCAACGGGTGCCCGACCCGGCGAGGGTTGCCGCACAGCGGCCCGACCATGAACTCGACGACTGCCGCGGCAACTCGCTCGGGAAGACGGGCGAGTTGCCGCTCGACAGACGCCGCGAGGCGCAGAGCCCAGACCGGTTCGGTCACTGTCGGAGATATTTCGCGCGAATCTCGTCGGCCGACACCGTGTTGCCCGCCTCGACTTCCCGCCGGGCCTGCTGGATCTCGGCCATCGCAGTGGGGTCCGAGAGCAGCTCGAGCGTGTCCTCGATCGCTGCGAGGTCGTCGGCACTGATCAACACCGCCGCTGGCCGACCATTGCGAGTGACCGTGATGCGATCGTGCTGCAGCTCGACACGATCCACCATCTCCGAGAACTTGGCCTTCACTTCTGCGAGCGGCAAGACGTCAGACATGACCAGAATTATAGTCACGCGATCGGCGAGGTCAACCGCACAGCGCGACAGGTCGACCTGCTCTAGCGACCGGCAGCCCTCAGCACGGCGACCACATCGTCGGCCAGCAGGTCGACCACCACGGCGACGGGTTGCTTCGGGCCGGTGACCGCCTTCAGCGCCGCGCCACCGGATGCCGCCGAGGGCAGGCCCGTGGTGAGCACGCCGAAGCGGGCGCCGGGATCGACCGAATGCACCACCGCACCCTTGGCGATGGCCCGCCACAACAGTTCGGCGCGCTGCGCGCCCGGACGGTTCGACGTGCGGCCACCGACGACCTCGAACCACCAGCGGCGGCCCTTGCGGTCGAGTGCCGACAGCGTGGGCTGCACGCCCTGCACGACTTTGGCATCGTCGCTGATGTCGGTGAAGCCCGCATCGGCGAGCAAGGATCGGGCTACATCCTTCGTGGCCCAGCCACCCGCGAGCGGTTCGGTCACCCGGCCGTCCGTGGCGCTCAACTGCACCTGCGGCAGCTCATGTTCGCGTTCCACTCGAGCGGTTGCGGCGGCCGCATACCCGGCGTCGGTGTCGTAGCCGATGAAGTGTCGACCTGTGCGAACGGCGGCGACCGCCGTGGTGCCCGAACCCATGAACGGATCGAGCACCAACTCACCTGCATAGGTGTTCATGTGGATCAGTCGCTCGGGCAACGCGACCGGGAACGGAGCGGGATGACCGACACGAGCCGCGCTCTCCGGCGGGATCTCCCACACGTCCACAGTGGCTTCCATGAACTCGTCACGACTCATCGTGCTGACCGACGGCAGGCCTCGCTTGGCGCGCTCTTTCGCGTCGACCGCACGATCGAAGCGACCCTTCGACGCGATGATCACCCGCTCGCTGAGGTCGCGCAGGACGGGGTTCCCAGGACGCTGGAAGCTGCCCCATGCGCAGTTCCCCGCAGCGCCACGCTGCTTGACCCACACGATCTCGCCGCGCAGCAACAACAGCAATTCGTCCTGCAGGATCGTCGTCACGTCGGCGGCGAGCGAGCGGTAGGGGCGACGCCCGAGGTTGGCCACGTTCACCGCGATGCGACCACCGGGCTGCAACACGCGCACGCACTCGGCGAACACATCGCGCAGCATCAACAGGTAGTCAACATAGTTGGCCGGGATGTGCCCTTCGCCGAGCGCTTCCTCGTAGGCCTTCCCGGCGTAGTACGGCGGCGAGGTGACCACCAACGCGACGGAGTTGTCGGCAATGTCGCGCATGTCGCGTGCATCGCCGACGATGATCCGGTCGAGCACGATCGGCGCGGCAATGGTGTCGTCGGTGCTGACCTCCGGCGCGTGGAAACGCTCGTAGAACGGCGACGAGTCGTGCCCTTCACGCTTGCCCACACCAAATGCCGACGTGCGAGTACCTCCCTTGCGCGGCTTGCTGGCGGCCATCAGGCTGGGTTCTCCTGCGCAGCGGCGCGCATCATCCGCTCGACCGGCATCTGACGCATGTCGTCGTGGGTGAGGATCCAGAATCGTTCCTCACGGATCGCGGCGACTACCTCGTCGGCCACGGCCGCTGGGTCGATACCCGCCTCGACACCGTCGCGCATGAACTCGTCGATCATTTGGCGGAACTGGTCGGTGGTGGGCGCCGGTTCGTCACCGTGGCGATCGAGCCAGGGCTGGTTGTCGGCCAGCCCGGTCTTCACGAACCCGGGGCACAGCGCGCTGACCCGCACAGGCGAACCGCCGGCCTTCAGTTCGATGAACAGCCCCTCGCTGAGCGCAACGACCGCCGACTTGGTGACGTTGTAGGGCGCGGCACCGGGCAGCGCCACCAGGCCGGCCATCGAAGCGGTGTTGACGATGTGCCCTTCGCCCTGCGCCTGCATGATCGGCAGGAAGGCGCGGATGCCGTGGATCACGCCGTAGAGGTTGACGCCCACGACCCATTCCCAGGTGCTCATCGGGCCAGTCCACGGATCGCCCTTACCCACCACGCCGGCGTTGTTGCACAACACATGGGCGGCACCGAAGCGCTGCAGCGTGGCCTCGGCCAGTTCGTGCACGCTGGCCTCCTGCGACGTGTCGCAGCGCACCGCGAGCACCTGCGTGCCCTGCTCGGAGAGCTCAGCCTCGACCACACGCATGCCCACCTCGTCGAGGTCGGCGAGTACGACGTGCATGCCCTCGGAGGCGAAGCGACGAGCAAGCGCTCGCCCGATTCCATTGGCCCCGCCGGTGACGACGGCGACCTTCCCACTCAAGTCTTGCACGCGGACACGATACGCGACCCCCGCGCGCGGGCGCGCGATACGTGGTCGTCACCGACGAATCCAAGGTGGAGCGCTCGCTTCTGTAGATTCATCCCGATGGCGTACCGCTACCTCTGGACACCACTGCAACTCGGGCCGGTCACTGCTCGCAACCGCATCGTGTTCAGCGCGCACCTCACCAACTACGCGCGCGACGGAAAGCCGACGGCACAACACGCGGCCTACTACGGGGCCCGGGCCGCTGGTGGCGCTGGACTGATCATCACCGAGGAACACAGCACCCACCCGACCGACTGGCCGTACGAGAAACTGATCCACGGCTTTCACCGCGACGTGATCCCCGGCTACAAGGAGATCACCGAGGCCGTGCACCGTCACCGTGTGCCGGTGTTCGCACAGATCAACCACAACGGCGGACAGGCATCGTCGATGTATTCACGCCTGCCGGTGTGGGCGCCGTCGGCGGTTGCCGACCCACTGTTCCGCGAAGTGCCCAAAGCGGTCAGTGCCGCCGAGATCGATGAGATCGTCGCCGGCTACGCACTCGTCGCCGAACATTGTGCCGAGGGCGGCTTCGACGGCATCGAACTGCAGTGCTCGCATTCATCGATCGTGCGCGGCTTTCTCAGCCCGGCCACCAACTTCCGCACCGACGAATACGGCGGCAGCATTGAGAACCGAGCACGTCTGCTGGTCGAGATCGTCGCCGCCGTGCGCAAGGTGATCGGTAACCGCCTGGCCCTTGGTGTACGCCTGTGTGGTGACGAACTGATCGAGGGTGGCACCACCATCGACGACGCAGTGCGCGTTGCACAGATCGCGGAAGCCACCGGGCAGGTCGACTACATCAACACCTCGATCGGTGTGGCCACCAGCAGCCTGTTCATGATCGAGGCCAGCATGCACATCCCGCCCGGGTATGCGCTGTTCATCCCCTCAGCGTTCCGCAAGGCCGTCGACATCCCCGTCGTCGGTGTCGGTCGCTTCAAGGATCCGCTGCAGGCCGAGCGCGCTCTGGCCGACGGCCACTGCGATCTCGTCGGCATCGTCCGTGCCCAGATCGCCGACCCCGACTTCGCGGCCAAGGCCCGTGCCGGTGTCACCGACGACATCCGGCTGTGCCTGTCGTGCAACCAGGAGTGTGTGGGCCGTATGGGCCTCAACCGCTGGCTCGGCTGCATCGAGAACCCGCGCACCGGGCGCGAGAGTGAGGGCGTGGGCGCCGTCCGCATCACCAGCAAGCCCAAGACCGTGATGGTCGTGGGTGCCGGCCCCGCCGGTCTGCAGGCCGCGATCGCTGCAGCACGCAACGGACACGACGTCACCGTGTTCGAGAAGGACGCTCTGCCCGGCGGGCAAGTGCGTCTGGCGGCCTCGGTACCCAACCGGGCCGAGTTCGGCGACATCGTGCGCAACCAGGTCACCGAAGCGCAGCGCCTGGGCGTGAAGTTCGAGTACGGGGTCGGCGTGTGGCCCGGTCTCGTCGAGGACCGCAAGCCCGACCACGTCATCGTTGCCACCGGTGCCGAACCCTCCAGGCCGTGGTGGGTGGCGGGCGACGCAGTGAACGTCGCCGACGTGCGCGGGGTGCTCGATGGCAGTGCCGAACCGACCGGTGCGGTCGTGGTCGTCGACGAAATCGGTTTCCATCACGCCACCTCCGTCGCCGAGTTGCTGGCCGACCGCGGCTGCCAGGTGGAGATCGTCACCCCGGGCATGGTGGTGGGCCAAGACCTGGGCATCACACTCGACATGGAGAACTGGTGGATGCGTGCCCACGCCAAGGGCATTGTCCAGTCGACCGACCTGGTGCCGATGGGGTTCGCCGACGGGGAACTCACGTTGCTGCACCACCCGACGGGTGCCAACCACACCCGCCGCCCCGATTGGCTCGTGCTCGCCATACCGCCGAACCCGGTGGAATGGCTCTACAACGATCTCAAGGCAGCCGGTGTCAGTGTCGAGCGCATCGGCGACTGTGTGGCCCCACGCCGGGCACACGCCGCTGTCGTCGACGGCGAACGCGCCGGCGCTGCGGTCTGACCCTCTCCATCGGGCAGACTGAACAGGTGAGCACTCCCCTCGTCGCAGTGGTGATGGGGTCGTCCAGCGATTGGGCGACCATGAGCAAGGCGGTCGACGTACTGATCGAGTTCGGCGTCGCCCACGAAGCACAGGTGTTGTCCGCACACCGCATGCCCGACGAGATGTTCGCGTTCGCCGAGGCGGCCGGGCCACGCGGAATGCGGGCGATCATCGCTGGTGCCGGCGGTGCCGCTCACCTGCCGGGGATGCTCGCCGCGAAGACCACCGTCCCCGTCCTCGGCGTACCCGTGCCCGGCCGCCACCTCGCCGGGCAGGACAGCCTGTATTCCATCGTCCAGATGCCGGCCGGAATCCCGGTCGCCACGTTCGCGATCGGCGAGGCAGGCGCCACCAACGCTGCGCTGTTTGCCGTGGCACTGCTCGCCGCCACGGACGACGCGTTGGCCACCAAACTCACTGAGTACCGCAGCGCACGTCATCACCAGGCCAGCACCAGCACCCTGCCGCCCGCCTGACATGAGCTCGAACGTCGGCATCGACACACTCATCACCCCGCCCGCGATGCTGGGCATCGTCGGCGGCGGTCAGCTGGGGCGCTACTTCGTGATGGCGGCGCACACGATGGGTTACGGCACCACCGTGCTCGAACCCGATCCGCATGCCCCAGCCGGCAAAGTCGCCGATGTGCACATCATCGCGGCGTATGACGACCCATCAGCACTCGACCAACTGGCCTCCACATGTGCCGTCGTCACCACCGAGTTCGAGAATGCGCCAGCGGCCGCGATGGAGTACCTCGCCGCGCACACCACCGTGCGCCCGTCACCCGTGGCGCTCGCCACATGCCAGGACCGCATCGCCGAGAAGCAGTTCCTCACCGACATCGGTGTCGCCGTGGCCCCGTACGCAGTGATCATCACCGACGCAGATCTCGCGGCGGCAAGCACCTGCGGCTATCCGGCGATTCTCAAGACCGCTCGCCTCGGCTACGACGGGAAGGGTCAGGTGAACGTCGCGACGCACCGCGATCTCGCCACCGCTTGGCAGTCGCTCGGTGGTGCCCCCTGCGTCCTGGAAGAGCGTCTGCCACTCGACCGCGAGCTGTCGATGGTGCTGGCCCGCACGGCGGACGGGCGAGTGGCGTGTTACCCCGTCGCACAGAACGAACACGTGGATGGCATCCTCGACATCAGCTTCGTCCCTGCCACATTGCCCGGAACCGGCCACGGCGAGGCCGCCAAACTGTGCAGGTACATCGCGGAGGAACTGGGTTTCGTTGGCGTGCTCGCCGTGGAGATGTTCGTCGTTGGCAGCGATGTGCTCGTCAACGAACTCGCACCGCGCCCGCACAACAGCGGCCACTACACACTCGACGCGTGCCTGTGCAGTCAGTTCGAGCAGCAGGTGCGAGCCATCTGCGGTCTCGCCCTCGGCGATGCCAAGCTCGTCGTACCCGGTGTCGCGATGGCCAATCTGTTGGGCGACCTATGGGCGAACGGCGAACCCAAGTGGGAGCGGGCGCTGTGGCAGCAAGCCGCACACCTGCACCTCTACGGCAAGCGCGAGCCGCGCCCGGGCCGCAAGATGGGCCACCTCACCACCACCAGCGCCACGGTCGTGGGCGCCACCACCCTCGCGCGGCGGTTGCGCAGCCAGCTCACAGCCGACTGAGCACCGACCGGACGTGCTCGGCCACGAACGCTGAACTGGTGGGCTGGCGGCTGAGGAACCGGCGGTAGAACAGCGGCCCGACGAGCTGACTGCTCAACAGGTCGAGGTCGACGTCATCGGCGAGGATTCCGTCGCGCTGAGCCGCCGACAAGCGATCGGCCAGCACCTTGCGCCGTTGCTCACCGGCACCCGACAGCACCTTCGCCAGCGACGCACTGCGCTCACCGCCGTCGATCGAGGTGGCCAGTAGCGCTCCGAACTCGGAGTGCTGCAGTTTCTTGTTCAACGCCGTGCAGAACACCGTCACATCGGCCTGCAGGTCGTCCGTCGTGGGCATCGGCATGGTCGGTGCCACCGAGTGCACCGCTGCAACGTGGAGTTCGTCACGGTCGGCGAACTGTCGGTAGATCGTCGTCTTGGCGACACCCGAACGAGCCGCCACCGCCTCGATCGTCAGCCCGGGTTGTCCGTCCTCACCGAGGATTGCGACTGCGGCCTCCAACACCCGCGCCCGGGAGCGCGCCCTGCGCGGATCCTCGTGCTCAGTGGTTGTGCTCATGGTGTGCACCGCCGTCGGGCAGGCGGATGTACATGATCACTGCGCCGACGAGGGCGACCGCAGCACCGACGAGGAGCGCCGTGTGCAACCCATCGACGAACGACTGCCGCAGTTGTGTGCGTAAGCCGTCCACGACGTTCGCAGGCACGCCGTGAGCGGCCGCACTGTCGACCACCCTCAGCGCCGCACCGACGTTCAGACGGGTCGCAGCAACTGCTTCCTTGGGGAGGCCGGGGATCGCTGCGAGCGTGTCGATCGCCGAGCTGGCATGACTGCGGTAAATGCTGTTGACGATGCTGCCGATGACGGCAATGCCGATCGCACCACCGACCTCACGAGTCGTGTCGTTCACTGCCGAGCCCACGCCGGCCTTGTGGAGCGGCACACTCTGGACGATGCCACTGCTGAGCGACGGCATCACGTTGGCCACACCGGCAGCGCACAGGATCAGACACGCGACCACGTACCAGTACGACGTGCTGATTTCGACTTGCGAGAAGAGCACCAGCCCGACGACGAACAGCAGCATGCCGCCAGCGACGGCCTTCTTGGCGCCGATGCGTGCCGAGATGGCCGGCGCCCTGGGCGCAAGGATGACCATGGTGACAGCGAAGGGCACGCCACGCAGACCGGATTGCAGCGGCGTGTAGCCCTGCACGTATTGCAAGTACTGAGTGAGCAGGAAGAACAACGAGAACATCGCGAAGAACGACACGGTGATGCCCATGGCACCCATCGCGAACCGGCGGTTGCGGAAGAACTTCATGTCGAGCATCGGCTCGTTCGTGCGGCGCTCGTAGAACACGAAACCAACCAAGCCCACGGCAGCGATCACGAAACCGGCGACGACAAGTGTGTCGCTCCAACCGCGCTCGGGGCCTTCGATGATCGCCGCCAACAGGGCGGCGAACCCGACGATCGAGAACACTGCGCCGAGCGGGTCGAGCTTGTGCGCGACCGGCTCTTTCGAAGCCGGCGCGAGGATCGCCGAGGCGACGAACGCGACGGCTGCGATCGGGGCGGCGACGAAGAACACCGAGCCGTACCAGAAGTGCTCCTCCAACAGACCGCCCATCACCGGCCCGATGGCACCTCCGGCTCCGGCGAAACCGGCCCACGTGGCGATCGCTTTGGTGCGCTCACGCCGAGGGAACGCGGACTGCAGCAGGCTGAGCGTGGACGGCATGATCAGCGCGGCGCCGATCCCCATGATCGCCCGACAAGTGATCAGTGCCGTGGTGTCCTTCATGAACGCACAGGTGGCGGAGGCCACTGCAAAGATCACCAGGCCGACCAGCAATGCGCCCTTGCGGCCG
Organism: Actinomycetota bacterium; assembly: GCA_009702045.1. Classification (GTDB taxonomy): domain Bacteria; phylum Actinomycetota; class Acidimicrobiia; order Acidimicrobiales; family Ilumatobacteraceae; genus UBA668. Next base: position 13,063 of record WLIV01000029.1, read on the forward strand.
AAACGGTCGCCGAGCGCACCGGCCGGCAGCAGCAACGCGGCGAACACCAGGGCGTACGCGTCGACGATCCACAGCACCTGGGTAGCACTGGGGCGCAGCGCCGAGGAGGACAGCGCCGGGATGGCGACGTTCACCGAGCTGACGGTGGCGACGATCAGCACGAGGCTGAGGCACATCGTCGCCAGGATCGCCCAGCGGCGCTGGTACACCTTCGGATCGATCCCGTCGAGTTCCTCTACGGTCGGTGTGTGCACAGTCATCAGGGCTCCTTGCTTCGCTACGGCAGCGTAGCGTTAGTCTGAAGTCATGCACACCGTTATCGAGCGTGTTTCACTCGGTTCTCCCGCAGTGCAGGCGATGATTGCCCGCCTCGACGCAGAGTTGATTGAGGGCACCCCCGTGGGTGGCACGAACTTCATGCATCTCGCCGAGGAGCACGTCGAGGAGGGAGGCGGCATGTTCGTCGCCTACGTCGATGGCGTCGCGTGTGCGATGGGCGCCTACCGCCGGATCGATGACGTACCGGGAGCCGCCGAGGTGAAGCGCATGTGGGCCGATCCGAAACTTCGCGGCCAGAAGCTCGGCAAGCAGATCCTCGCCACCATTGAGGCCGCCGCTCGTGCCGATGGCTTCACCGAACTGCGCCTCGAGACCGGCGAACACCTGGTCGCCGCCGTGGGTCTGTACCGCTCGTTTGGGTTCGACGAGTGCCCGCAGTGGGGCGAGTACGTGGGAGTGCCACTCAGCTACTGCATGAGCAAACGACTGGTGTGAAAACGGCGAAAGCCGCCCCGAAGGGCGGCTCTGCACCAGTTCGTTCGCAGTGACTACCAGCGGTAGTGGGCGAAGGCCTTGTTGCTCTCGGCCATCTTCTGCATATCGTCGCGCTTCTTGATGCTGGCGCCCAGACCGTTGGCTGCATCGAGCAGTTCACCGGCGAGGCACTCGGCCATCGTCTTCTCACGACGGGCACGGCTGAAGTCGATCAGCCAACGCACCGACAGGGTGCTGGCACGGCGGGGGCGAACCTCGACGGGCACCTGGTAGGTGGCGCCACCGACGCGGCGGCTACGCACCTCGAGCGGGGGCTTGATGTTGTCGATCGCACGCTTGAGCGTGGCGATCGGCTCGGCGCCGGACTTCTCTTCGACCATCTTCAGCGCGTCGTACACGATCTTCTCGGCAACCGAACGCTTGCCGTGGAGCATGACCTTGTTGACGAGCTGAGTGACCAGCAACGAACGGTAAATCGGGTCGGGAGTGAGCTCGCGACGCTGGGCAGGACCTTTACGGGGCATGGTTCAGTCTTCCTTACTTAGCCATCTTGGCGCCGTAGCGGCTGCGGGCTTGCTTGCGGTTCTTCACACCGGCTGCGTCGAGCGCGCCGCGAATGATCTTGTAGCGCACACCCGGAAGGTCGCGCACACGGCCACCACGCACGAGCACGATGCTGTGCTCCTGCAGGTTGTGGCCCTCGCCCGGGATGTAGGCGGTGACTTCGACGCCCGAGGTGAGACGCACACGGGCCACCTTGCGGAGGGCCGAGTTCGGCTTCTTGGGGGTGTTGGTGTACACACGGGTGCACACACCACGACGCTGCGGCGAACCCTTGAGGGCCGGCGTCTTCGTCTTCGTGAACTTGGTGCTGCGGCCCTGGCGGACCAGCTGCTGAATTGTGGGCACGTTCTACCTCTGGACGTCTTGAAAGGACCCTGCAATGTTAAAGGCGCGCGTTCGAACGCGGCAACCTTGGCCCACCATTTCGGGCAGAAGTTATGACCATAGTCAGATGACCATGGTGCTAGCCCGACTAGCGTGAAGAGCATGTCCGACCCCGCCGTCCCAGCAAGTGTGTTCAAGGCCCGCTGTCTCGCCCTGCTCGACGAAGTGGCCACCACCCACCGTTCGCTGGTGATCACCAAGCATGGCGTGCCCGTCGCCCGTGTGGTGCCCATCGACAACCTCGTAGTGGGCCACGGTTCAGTCACGCTGCAGGCCGACGAGGACGCCGACTACTTCACGGCGTCCGCGGAAGGGGCCTGAGATGCCGAGCGCCGATTCCCTGCTGCTCGACACCCACGCGCTGCTGTGGTGGCAAGCCGGCTCCGACCGGTTGTCAGCGCGCGCCCGCCGCGCGATCGACGCCGCCCCGCGGCTGTTCCTTGCTGCCGCGTCCGTGTACGAACTCGCTGCGCTCGTGGGCCAAGGACGTGTCGCCCTCGACCGGCCCACGCAGATCTGGGTGCACGACCTGCTGTCCGACGGCATCGTCACGCTCGCCGAGCTCACGCCCACCATCGCCGTCGCCGCAGCACACCTCGACGACTTCCCCGGCGATCTGACCGACCGGATGATCTATGCCACCGCCGTACAGAACAGCCTGCCCCTGGTGTCCAAGGACCCGCTGCTCGAGGAGTACGCCCGCAGCCAAGGCGACGTCACCCTCCTCTGGTGACCCCGCAGTCCCGCGTGTGAAGGCGAAACCGCACTCTGTGCAGTTTCGCCTTCAAACGCGGGACTGCGGACGCGGAACGTGTGGGCGCCGGGCGCCGGCGGGGGAAGACACGCGCAACGGCCCGGAGCCGAAGCGCCGGGCCGTTGCTGCCGTGTTGTAGTTCGTGCCCCGAAGGGCGCTTCGTCAGGCCTCGCTGGGGGCCGTCTCCGGCTCGTCGGTGCTGTACGTACCGTGGATATTGCTCAGCCACGCGGCCGGGTCTTCTTCGGCCTCGCTGCTGAAGTAGGCCATCGGCTGGTAATCCGGAGCGTCGATGTCGAACTCGCGGTAGCGCATGAACCCGGTACCGGCCGGGATCAGCTTGCCGATGATGATGTTCTCCTTGAGGCCCAGCAGGCTGTCGCCCTTGCCATCGATGGCCGCCTCGGTGAGCACACGGGTGGTCTCCTGGAAGGAGGCCGCCGACAACCAGCTCTCGGTGGCCAGCGACGCCTTGGTGATACCCATGATCTCGGGACGACCCTCGGCGGGCTTCTTGCCCTCCTCCACCATGTGGCGGTTCGTGTCGCGGAACACCTTGGCATCCGCACGCTCGCCGGGCAGGAAGCCGGTGTCGCCGGGCTCCTGCACGCCGATACGGCGGGTCATCTGGCGCACGATCAGCTCGATGTGCTTGTCGGAGATCGACACACCCTGGTCGCGGTACACCTTCTGCACTTCTTCGACGAGGTACGTCTGGGTCTCGCGGATGCCCTTGATCTCCATCAGCTCCTTCGGATCGAAGGGACCGTCAGTGATCGGGTCGCCAGCCTTGATGTCCTGACCGTCGACGACGATCGGGCGGCTACCGGTGGGCAGGATCAACAGGTGCTCTTCGCCCTGATCGTCGATCACCGTGATCGGGATGCCCTTACCCTCGTCGTCGCTAATCCGAACCACGCCGCTCGCACGGGCCAGACGGGCTGAACCACGCGGGGTGCGGGACTCGAACAGTTCCACGACGCGAGGCAGACCGCCGGCGATGTCCTTACCCGCCACACCACCGGTGTGGAAGGTACGCATCGTCAGCTGGGTACCGGGCTCACCGATCGACTGGGCGGCAATGACGCCCACCGCTTCGCCGAGTTCGATGCTCTTGCCGGTGGCCAGCGAACGGCCGTAGCACCGGGCGCAGACGCCGAGTTCGGCGTCGCAGGTGACCACCGAGCGGATGCGAACGCGATTGACCTTCGGGTCGTCGCGCAGCGCCTCCATCTCCTTGTCGCCCACGAGCATGTTGCGCGGGTACACCGTGCCGTCGGAGAGTGTGACCTCCTGCGACAGCGCACGCCCGAACAACTTGGTCTCGAGGTGGCTACGACGGTTGGGCGTGTCCTTCTCGACATGCTCGAGCCACAGACCGAGGTTGGTACCGCAGTCGGTCTCACGAATGATGAGCTCCTGCGCCACGTCGACGAGGCGACGCGTCAGGTAACCCGAGTCGGCGGTACGCAGCGCCGTGTCGACGAGGCCCTTACGGGCACCCGGCGTGGCGATGAAGTACTCGAGCGTCTCGAGACCCTCACGGAAGTTCTTCTTGATCGGGCGAGGAATCATGTCGCCACGAGGGTTGGCCACGAGGCCGCGCATACCGGCGATCTGACGCATCTGCGTCATGTTGCCGCGAGCACCCGAGCCGACCATCATGTCGATCGGGTTGAAGCGCTGCGCCTTGAACTCGGCCTCCATCGCTGCCTGCACCTTCGCCGTGGCGTCGGTCCAGATGCGCACTTCCTGCTGACGGCGCTCGCCGTCGGTGATGATGCCGCGACGGTACTGGTTCTCGACCTTGTCGGCCATGGCTTCGTGCTCTTCGAGCAGGGCGGCCTTGGCCTTCGGGGTCTTGACGTCGTCGATCGAGACGGTAAGGCCACTCTGTGCCGCATAGCGGTAGCAGAGGTTCTTGATCGCGTCGAGCGAGCTGGCGACCACACCCTTGGCGTAGTGATCGGAGAGGCGCTCCACGATGACGCCCATCTCCTTCTTCTTGATCACGGAATCCATGTGACCGAAACGAAGGGTGTAGTCCTCGGGAAGTGCTTCCTCGAACAGCAGACGACCGGCTGTGGTGGGGAACGTCTCGGCAGCCAGCGTGTCGGTGATCTGACGACGGAACGTGATCGGGGCATGCAAGTGCAGGCTGCCCTCATCGAGCGCACGCAGGACTTCCCACATGCGACGGAACACGCGGCCTTCGCCGGGGGCACCTTCGACCTGCTCGGTGAGGTAGTACCCACCGATGATCAGGTCTTGGCTGGGGGTCACGATCGGGCGACCCGATGCCGGCGACAGGATGTTGTTGGCGCTGAGCATCAGCACGCGGGCCTCGGCCTGCGCTTCGGCGGACAGCGGCACGTGGATGGCCATCTGGTCACCGTCGAAGTCGGCGTTGAACGCAGTGCAGACCAGCGGGTGGATCTGCAGGGCCTTGCCCTCCACCAACACGGGCTCGAAGGCCTGGATGCCGAGACGGTGCAGGGTTGGTGCACGGTTCAGCATGACCGGGTGTTCCTTGATGACATCTTCGAGGACGTCCCACACCTGCGAGCGACGACGCTCGACCATGCGCTTGGCGCTCTTGATGTTCTGCGCCAACTCGAGATCGACGAGACGCTTCATCACGAACGGCTTGAACAGCTCAAGTGCCATCAGCTTGGGCAGACCGCACTGGTGCAACTTCAGCGTCGGGCCACAAACGATGACCGAACGGCCGGAGTAGTCGACGCGCTTACCGAGCAAGTTCTGACGGAAGCGACCCTGCTTGCCCTTCAACATGTCGGACAGCGACTTCAGCGGACGGTTGCCCGGGCCAGTGACCGGACGACCGCGGCGGCCGTTGTCGAACAGTGCGTCGACAGCTTCCTGCAGCATGCGCTTTTCGTTGTTGACGATGATTTCCGGTGCACCGAGATCGAGCAGACGCTTGAGACGGTTGTTGCGGTTGATCACGCGGCGGTACAGGTCGTTGAGGTCGGAGGTCGCGAAGCGGCCACCGTCGAGCTGCACCATCGGACGCAGTTCCGGCGGGATCACCGGGACGACGTCGAGGATCATGGCCTTCGGGTCGTTCAGACGACGGCCGTGCTCATCGCGCTGGTTGAACGAGGCGACGATCTTCAGACGCTTGATCGCCTTCTGGCGGCGCTGGGCGCTGAGCGGCTTGCTGCCGCTGCCGACGTGGTCGATCGCTGCGCGCAGCTTGATCTCTTCCTCGTCGAAGTCGATGCGGTCGATGAGCGACTTGATCGCGTTGGCGCCCGTGCCACCCTCGAAGTAATCGCCGTAACGGTCGCGCAGCTCGCGCCACAGCAACTCGTCGTCGATGATCAGACGGCCATGAAGGCTCTTGAACTCGTCCCACGTACGGCTCAGGAGATCGATCTCCATCTCGTAACGCTCGCGGATGCCGGCCATTTCCTTCTCGGCGGTGGCCTTGATCTTGCGGGCATCGGCCGAACCGGCTCCGTCGGCCTCGCTCTTGGCCGCGTCGCCTTCGAGCTCCTTGAAGCGGCGGTCGATCGCCAGTTCGAGTTCCTTACGGATCGCGTCGCGCTCCTCGAGGAACTCGGCTTCCAGGTTCGACAACTCGGCGTGGCGCTTGTCCTCGTCGACCCAGGTGACCAGGTTGGCGGCGAAGTAAATGACCTTCTCGAGCTGCTTGGCCTTGAGTTCTTCCTTCGGCAGCAGGCCGGCCAGCAGGTATGCCAGCCAGCTACGGGTACCGCGTAGGTACCAGATGTGCACGACGGGCGCGCTGAGCTCGATGTGGCCCATGCGCTCGCGGCGAACCTTGCTGCGGGTGACTTCCACACCACAGCGTTCGCAGACGATGCCCTTGAAGCGCACGCGCTTGTACTTGCCGCAGTAGCACTCCCAGTCGCGGGTGGGCCCGAAGATCTTCTCGCAGAACAGGCCGTCCTTCTCAGGACGCAGTGTGCGGTAGTTGATCGTTTCGGGCTTCTTCACTTCACCGTGCGACCACAGACGGATCTGATCGGCGGTGGCCAGCCCAATTTTGAGCTGGTCGAACATGTTGACGTCGAGCATGTTGGGTGCCTTCCTCAGTAGCCGCTGGTGCGGCTGGCCCGGCGAGCTTCACGCTCGCGGTCGTCTTCATCCGTACCGCGTTCGTTGCGGCTGATATCGATGCCCAGCTCCTCAGCGGTGCGGAACACGTCTTCGTCCATCTCACGCATCTCGATCTCGCTGCCATCGCTGGCAAGGACTTCGACGTTGAGGCAGAGCGCCTGCATTTCCTTCATGAGCACCTTGAAGCTCTCAGGAATGCCGGGCTCCGGGATGTTCTCGCCCTTGACGATGGCCTCGTAGACCTTCACACGGCCGAGCACATCGTCGGACTTGATGGTGAGCAGCTCCTGCAAGCAGTACGCCGCGCCGTAGGCCTCGAGGGCCCACACTTCCATCTCGCCGAAGCGCTGACCACCGAACTGGGCCTTACCACCGAGCGGCTGCTGGGTGATCATGCTGTACGGGCCGGTCGAGCGAGCGTGGATCTTGTCGTCCACCAAGTGAGCCAGCTTCAGGATGTACATGTAGCCGACGGTCACCGGGTTGTCGTACAGCAGACCGGTACGACCGTTGCGCAGCGGGGTCTTGCCATCCAGCTGGATCATCCGGAAACCATCGACCGCTTCGGGGTTCAGGTTGGCGAAGATGCTCTGAATGGTGGGGTGCTTGCCGGCAGCCACGTCCTCGTCCCAGTGAGCGCCATCGAACACCGGAGTGGCGATGAACGTGCTGGGCTTGGTGATCGGGCGGGTCTTGGTCTCGGTGCCACGGATGGGGGCGTCGCCCACTTCCTTGTTGTTCTTGGCATCGTGCCAGCCCCAGCGGGCCGCGTAGCCGAGGTGCGCTTCGAGCACCTGACCGACGTTCATACGGCTGGGCACGCCGAGCGGGTTGAGGATGATGTCGACGGGGGTGCCGTCGGCCATGTACGGCATATCTTCCAGGGGCAGGATCTTGGAGATGACGCCCTTGTTGCCGTGACGGCCGGCGAGCTTGTCGCCGACGCTGATCTTGCGCTTCTGCGCCACGTAGACACGCACCAACTGGTTCACGCCGGGGGGCAGCTCGTGGCCGTCCTCACGGGTGAACACCTTCACGTCGATGACCTTGCCGCTCTCACCGTGCGGCACCTTGAGGCTGGTGTCGCGCACTTCGCGGGCCTTCTCACCGAAGATCGCGCGCAGCAGGCGCTCTTCCGGCGTCAGTTCGGTCTCACCCTTCGGGGTGACCTTGCCGACGAGCACATCGCCGGGGCCGACTTCGGCACCGATGCGGATGATGCCACGGTCGTCGAGATCTCGAAGAATGTCATCAGAGAGGTTCGGGATGTCGCGGCTGATCTCTTCCGGCCCGAGCTTCGTGTCGCGAGCATCGACTTCGTGCTCGTGGATGTGGATCGACGTGAGCACGTCATCCTTCACCAGACGCTCGGAGAGGATGATCGCGTCTTCGAAGTTGTAGCCCTCCCACGGCATCAGTGCGACGAGCAGGTTCTTGCCGAGCGCCAACTCACCGTGATCGGTGCTGGGGCCGTCGGCGAGGATCGTGCCCTTGACGACCTTCTGGCCCTCGACCACACGCACGCGGTGGTTGATGCAGGTGTCCTGGTTCGAGCGACGGAACTTGGACAGCGGGTAGACCCGCTTGCCGCCTTCCTTGTACTGCACCGTGATGCTGTCGCCGCTGACCTCGGTGACGTCGCCGTCGCCCGTGGACTGGATGAGGTCGGCAGCATCGCGAGCGGCACGGTCTTCGATACCGGTGCCGATGTACGGCGCCTCGGCACGCACCAGCGGCACGGCCTGACGCTGCATGTTGGCGCCCATCAGGGCGCGGTTGGCGTCGTCGTGCTCGAGGAACGGAATCAGCGCCGTGGCGACCGAAACGATCTGCTTCGGGCTGACGTCCATGAGCTGCACTTCAGCCGGGGGCACGCTGGCGATGTCGGTGGTGGCACCGAAGAAACTCTCCGCTTCGAGCATCTTGCGGAGGTCTTCGAGGCTCGCAGCCTGCGGGCTACGACGCACGAGGATGCGCTCCTCGGCGAACGTGCCATCGGGCTTCAACGGAGTGTTCGCCTGGGCGACGACGTAGTTCTCTTCTTCGTCGGCGGCCATGTAGCGGATCTCGTTGGAGACCTTGCCGTTCTTCACCACGCGGTACGGCGTCTCGATGAAGCCGTACGGGTTCACGCGGGCGAACGTGCTGAGGGCACCGATCAGACCAATGTTCGGGCCTTCCGGCGTCTCGATCGGGCACATACGGCCGTAGTGGCTGAAGTGCACGTCGCGGACTTCGAAGCCGGCGCGCTCACGGCTGAGGCCGCCAGGTCCGAGGGCGGACAAACGGCGACGGTGGGTAAGACCCGACAGCGGGTTCACCTGGTCCATGAACTGCGACAACTGGGAGGTTCCGAAGAACTCCTTGATCGCGGCGACGACGGGACGAATGTTCACCAAGGTGGTGGGCGTGATCGCTTCCACGTCCTGGGTGGTCATGCGCTCGCGCACCACGCGCTCCATACGGCTGAGGCCGATGCGCACCTGGTTCTGGATCAGCTCGCCGACGCTGCGGATGCGGCGGTTGGCGAAGTGGTCCTGATCGTCGAGGCGGTAGCCCGGCTCTTGCTTCACGAGGTGGAGCATGTAGCTGATGACGGCGAGCACCTCGTTGGGGCGCAGCACGTGATCGTCGTCCGGGTCGGAGAAGATTCCCTTGCGGTTCGGGTCGTCCTGATCGGTGGTGAAGAACGAACCGAGCTCGATGGTGCCCTTGCCGAACAGCTGGTCGAGCTTGGCGATCTCGGTGCCGAGCTTGCGGTCGAGCTTGTAACGGCCGACGCGGGACAGGTCGTAGCGACGGTTCTCGAAGAACGCGTTGCGGAAGTAGGCCTTGGCCGACTCGACGGTGGGCGGCTCACCCGGGCGGGCGCGCTTGTAGATCTCGACGAGCGCCTCGTTCTGGGTGGGAGCGATGTGACGCTCCTTCTCCCACTGACCCTCCAGGAAGTCGAACTGCGAGACGAAGCGGTCGATGAAGCCAGGCGCGTGATCCTCGTCGTAGCCCAGGGCACGCAGGATGGTGAACACGCCCATGCGACGCTTGCGAGCGACGCGGGTGCCAGCGGTGACATCCTTGCCGGGCTTCTGCTCGACGTCGAACTCGAGCCACTCACCGCGGTAGGGGTGGATCGTGCCCTTGACCAGCTGGTGCTTGCTGAGGTTACGAAGGCGGAACCGCTCGCCCGGCTCGAAGATGACGCCGGGGGAACGCACGAGCTGCGACACGACGACGCGCTCGGTGCCGTTGATGATGAAGGTGCCCTTCTCGGTCATCATGGGGAAGTCGCCCATGAAGACGGTCTGCTCCTTGATCTCACCGGTGTTGCGGTTCATGAACCGGGCGCGCACGAAGATCGGCGCGCTGTAGGTCATGTCCTTCTCTTTGCACTCATCCACCGTGAACTTCGGCGGCGGGCGCAGGTCTTCGTCGTTCGGGTCGAACTCCAGCTCGAGCTGCAGCGCCTCGCTGAAGTCCTTGATCGGCGAGATGTCGCGGAAGGTCTCGGCGAGGCCCTCATTCAAGAACCACTGGAAACTTTCCCGCTGAACAGCGATGAGGTCGGGGAGCTCCAACGGCTCGGCCAGGTTGGCGAACGAATAACGCTCGCGGGACACGGAACGAGAGGCCACGTGTTACTCCTCAATCTCAGTCGGCATGGGGGCGCGCAGGGTCACTGATACATAGGAGTAGCGGGACACGGAACGCACGGCAACGGACGAGCCTATCCGTACGGCCCACCTTCGTCAACCGGCACAGGCAGAAGCCTGGCGGACGTTTCCGTCGCGGAACGGTAAGCCGGTCAGACCATGGATGTCAAGGGTTTCCGACGCCTTGTACAGCAGCCAAAACGCGACAGAACCCGGGGCGCACCCCGGGTTCTGCACAGGTTTCAGTGTTCACACGGCCGAAGCCGCAGGGATCACTTGACTTCGACGACCGCGCCGGCTTCTTCGAGCTTCGACTTGGCTGCCGCAGCGGCATCCTTGGTGGCCTTCTCCAGGACGGCCTTCGGGGCTGCGTCGACGAGATCCTTGGCTTCCTTCAGACCCAGGCTGGTGAGCTCGCGCACGACCTTGATGACCTGGATCTTCTGGGCGCCGGAATCCTTGAGGATGACGTCGAACTCGTCCTTCTCTTCTTCGGCCGGGGCGGCGGCTGCGCCACCGGCGGCGGCGACGGCCACGGGGGCCGCGGCGGTGACGCCGAACTTCTCCTCAAACGCGTCGAGCAGTTCCTTCAGCTCGATGACAGTGAGGTTGGCGATTTCTTCGAGGATGCTTTCCTTCGACATTGCGGTGTTTCTCCTAGTGAGTTCTTGGTGTACGTAAACGGGTGAAGCGGCTCAGGCCGCTTCCTTCTGATCGATGAGGGCCTTGAGGCCGTAGGCGAAGTTGCGGGGCAGTGCCTGCAACAGACCAGCGGTCTTGACCAGTGGGGCCTGCAGTGCACCGGCGAACATCGCCAGCAACTTGTCGCGGCTGGGCAGATCGGCGAGCACCTCGACGTCCTTGGCGGACAGCAACTTGCCGCCCATCACGCCGCCCTTGATCACGAGCATTGGGGTGGCCTTGGCGGCGTCACGCAGTGCCTTGGCAACTGCTGCGACATCACCACTGACGAATGTCATACCCGACGGTCCGACGAGCATCTCGTCGAGACCTTCGATGCCAGCCTTCTTTGCGCCGAGGCTCGCCAGGGTGTTCTTGTACACCTTGTACTCGCCGCCGACGCCACGAAGGCTGCGACGCAGACCGGCCAGTTGGCCGACCCGCAGTCCGCGGTATTCGGTGATGATCACGGCATCGGCTGCTGCCAGCTTGGCGGCAACCTCGTCGACGACCGCCACCTTCTCTGCACGGGGGTTCTCTGTAGTCATGTATTCCTCCTCTCGCTGCAACTCGGGGTGCTCGCTGTGCAGCGAACACCGCGAGGAGCGAACAGCAGGACAGACCTGTGAACGTTCCGGGCGAAGTATTCACCTCGGCTGGTGGGATGCTTCCCATTACTCGTTCCCCATGGAACGGGCCAGCGGTCTTTGGCGAGCGACCGGTTTGTTTGTCCCGGCAAGGCTAACGGTGTGCGACGGCGATGGCTACCTTGCGGTCAGAGCGCCAACACCAGGCGCAGACCCTCGTCCACCCGCTGCTGCAGCGCGAAGGAGAGCCGAGCCGCACGTTCGGTGAGGTTGCGCTGGTTGACGGTGACCACCTGGCTGACGACGACCACCCCGTCGTGAGGCAGGCCGCTGTCGTCGGCCGGCAGTCGCACGTTGCCGGGCGCATTGGCCAGAGCGAGGTTCGAGGAGATTGCTGCAACCACGACGGTGCCCACGCTCGAGCGGTTGAAGGCGTCGGCCTGCACGACCAGCACGGGCCGCTTCCCCACCCACCACACTTCGCCGCGCTCGATCACCACGGCTCCGGCTCCGCCGCCGATCCGTTCGCGTACACCTCGTCGAGCTTGGCGGTGATCTCGTCGTCGGTGGGCGGGCCGAGATACGCCTCCAGCGCCTTCACGTACAGCTCGCTGCGCGACAGGCCGAGGCGGCGGGCGACCAGGTCGGCCCGGCGAAAGAGCGCATCCGAGAGGGAGATCGCCGTCTTCATGGGAGGAGTATAACTTTGTCATACCCCTCTGGTTGAGTGAGGGCATGAGTTCGCTCACGATTCCTGATGTCGAGACACTGCGGGCGATGTCGCCCGCGCAGGTGGAGGCGTTGGCGCGTGAGCTGGACGGCCAGCGCCGTGCGCTCGAGTCGGGGCTGGCGACGTTGGTGGCGCGGGTGGAAGAGGCGGGCGTGTTCGGGCGTGATGGGCATCGTGGGGTGCGGGCGTGGGGGATGGCGGCGTGCAACTGGTCGTTGCCCGAAGCTGCCCGGTTCGTGAAGGCGGGTCATCTGTTGGCCCGGTTCCCATCGGCGTCGGGGATGGGTGTGGCGCAGTTGCATGCGTTGGCGGCGGTGGCCGCGAACCCGCGTGTGTCACCTCATCTCGACGAGGGCGAAGCGCTGTTGGTCGGCCAGGCGGCAGTGTTGGACTTCTCCGACTATTCGTGCCTGCTACGCGCGTGGGAAGCCGCCGCCGACCCCGATGGTGCGCATCTGGATCATGAACGCGCGCACCGCGAACGCGAGGCCATGCTCTCGCAGGTCGGGGCGAAGGCGTTCCTCAATGCGCAGGGTGGCGCGGTCGATGGTGCGCAGCTGAAGGAGATCTTCGAGGCGTTCGTGCACGCCGAGTTCCTTGCCGACTGGGAAACCGGGGTCGCGGTGCACGGCGACAACATGTCGGTCGCGTTGATGGCCCGCACGGAACGGCAACGCCGCTTCGATGCGATGATGGCCGTGTTCGCCGCGGCTGCCGGGTCGGGTGTGCTCGCCAACTTCGAACCCACCGTCAACATCCTGTGGGATCAGGCCAGCCTCGAACACACGCTGGTGAAGGCGTTGGGCGGCGAGCCTGCACCGCTCGACCCGAGCGTGCCGCACCGGTGTGAAACCGCCGACGGCGTGCAACTCGATCCGTTCGACGTACTCATCGCCGCCGCAGTCGGCCACGTCCGCCGGGTCGTGCTCGATTCCGCCGGGGTGGTCGTCGATCTGGGTCGCAAACAACGGCTGTTCACGGGGCCCTTGCGAGACATCATCCTGGCATTGGCCCGGCATTGCTTCACACCCGGCTGTCACCACCCACCACGCCAGGTCGACCACGTGCTCCCATACTCGAATGCAGGCCCGACCGCCTCGTGGAACGGCGGCCCCGCCTGCGGGCACCACAACCGATGGCGCGCCACCCACGCCTACACCGTCAGACGCGACCAACACGGCCACTGGCACCACTACCGCCCCGACGGCAGCGAACTCGGCTGGCGCTCAACCCTGCCTATGGCCGGGTCGTGAGCGTGCGTTCGGCTGGGTGGTCACCCAGACGCGTCGAGGGCGGGTGGGCACGTGCCCACCCGCCCTCGCTCCCGTTCGGGGGTGGAACTCAGCCTTCGCTGCTGTCCATCTGCACGGTACGGCCGTTCAGCGACTGCACCGGGCGAGCGTTGCCCTCGTAGGCAGCGACGATCGCCGCAATCTGGTCAGCGCTCAACTGCACCGGTGTCTCCATCAGCATCCAGCTCACGCCTTCGCTGCACGGCGGTGTGGTGAGGCTGCCGGCGTAACGGTAGGTCATCTTGCTGGTCGGCAGCATGGCCGCCCAGTCGATCTCGGCGGCCTGCTCCGCGCCCTTGGCGACGCCCATCGCGTCGATGTACGGCTGCCAGGCGGCGTTGGCTGTGGTGCCTTCTTCGATCAGCACGCCGACGACGGTGATCTCACCGGCGTCGGTCTTGTGCACGAAGTGCACCTCGGCGGCGTACGTCGTGCCGTCGATGGTGTGCTCGCTGGGCGCGTGGAAGTGGATCTGCTTCAGCGGCGACGACACGCCGTCTACCGTCACAGTGTTGCCTTCGGGGGCGTTGGCCTGGATGGTGTGGCCGTTGTTGATCACAGTGGCAGTGCCGGCCGAGTAATCGAAGGTCGGGTCGGCGAGGGCCTCGGTCGATGCCGAGGTGATGTTGATCGGGGTCTGTGCGCTGCCGTCGGCGCAGGTGGCGTACGCCTCAGAAAGCTCGCCCCAGTGCGCAGGGCCTTCCTCGCCCTCATAGGTCCAGTGGGGCAACGTGGTGGTGGAGTCCGGTGCAGCAGTGCTGGCCGTCGATGTGGAGTCGTCGGAGCACGCGCCGACCAGGAGGCCAGCCGCCACGACGGCAGAGGCGAAGGACAGAGAGACTGAGTAGCGCATTATTGGGCTTTCAACGATTGGCTACCGGCATGTACCGGTAGCGGCGGCTGATAAGCCTAGCACGGTTACCCACAGTTGATGCAGTTACTGAAGTCACCCTGCTGCCATTGCTCGCGCTGGGTGACCACCACCCCGCGCCTCAGCGGGAATCAGACCTCGGGGCGGAGGCGGGCGGTATCCACCTTGACGCCGGGGCCCATGGTGCTGGAGACCGAGATCTTGCGCAGGTAGCGACCCTTGGCGGACGCCGGCTTGGCGCGCTGCAGTTCGTCGATGACCGCACGGAAGTTGGCCTCGAGCGCATCGGGCTCGAAGCTGACGCGGCCGAGCTGCACGTGCACGTTGCCGTAGCGGTCGGTGCGGTACTCCACCTTGCCACCCTTGAACTCGGTGACCGCACGGGCCACGTCGTTGGTGACCGTGCCGGTCTTCGGGTTGGGCATCAGACCACGCGGTCCGAGCGTGCGGCCGAGGCGACCGACGAGGGGCATCATGTCCGGCGTCGCGATTGCGATGTCGAAGTTGAAGATGCCCTTCTCGATCTCAGCGGCCAGGTCGTCGGCACCGACGATGTCGGCACCAGCGTCGCGGGCGGCCTGGGCGGCTTCGCCAGCGGCGAACACGGCGACGCGAACGTCCTTACCGGTACCGCTGGGCAGCGCCACGGTGCCACGCACCATCTGGTCGGCCTTACGGGGGTCGACGCCGAGGCGCACGGCGATTTCGACGGTCTCGTCGAACTTGGCCGGGGCCACAGCCTTCACGAGGGCGAGCGCCTCGGTGGGGGTGAACAGTTGATCGCGATCGTACTTCTTCGTCGCGTCAGCGAATTTCTTGCCGGACATTGTGTGTCTCCCTCAGGGTAAACGCCGCCGGGCGAGGTGATCCCGGTCGAACGTGTGGGTGGATTACGAGTTGACCTTGAGGCCCATGGAGCGGGCCGTGCCACGGATCTGCTGCTTGGCAGCTTCCATGTCGTAGGCGTTGAGGTCGGGCATCTTGATCTTGGCGACCTCTTCGATGTCGGCCTCGGTGACCGAACCGACGATGGTCTTGCCCGGGGTGGTGGAACCCTTGGCAAGGCCGGCCTTCTGGCGCAGCAGCACCGGGGCCGGCGGGGTCTTCAGGATGAACGTGAACGTACGATCCTCGAACACCGTGATCTCGACCGGAATGATCGTGCCGACCTGCGACTCGGTAGCAGCGTTGTACTGCTTGACGAAGTCCATGATGCCGACGCCGTGCGGTCCGAGCGCGGTACCCACGGGCGGGGCCGGGGTGGCCTTGCCTGCGGGGATCTGGATCTTGATGATCGCAGCAACCTTTTTCTTTGCCATGACTGACTACTTCCTGTTTAGAGCTTGCTGACCTGGCTGAAGTCCATCTCCACGAGGGTCTCACGACCGAAGATGTTCACCAGCACCTTGAGCTTCATGTGATCGGCATTGATCTCGGCGATCGTGCCGGCGAAATCGGCGAACGGGCCTTCCTTGACCCGGACGCTCTCACCCACCTCGTAATCGAGCTTGGGCTTCTTGCGGGTGGGCATACCACCCGTGCCATCGCCCTTGGCGGCGAGGAACGTCTGTACCTCACGCCGAGACAACGGCGTGGGCTTCTGACCATGCTTGTTCTGCCCCACGAACCCGGTGACACCGGGTGTGTTGCGGATGCAGTACCAGCTGTCGTCGTCCATGTGGCAACGAACCAGCAGGTAGCCGGGGAAGACCTTCTTCTGCACGGTCTGCTTGCGACCGTTCTTGAACTCGTCGACCTCTTCCATGGGGATGACGATGTCGAAGATCTTCTCCTCCATGTTCATGCTCTGGATACGAGCCTTGAGGTTGGCGGTGACCTTCTTCTCATAGCCGGACTGGCTATGCACCACGTACCACTGGCCCGGGCGGGTCCAGGGGTCGTCGATGATCTCTTCCTCGATCTCCTCGTCGGCTGCCTCGGCATCCGCTTCGGAGGACAGGTCGAAGCTGACGTCGACCGCATCCGCGCCGGATTCGGCAACTTCCTCGTGGACGATCTCTTCCATGGTGGATTCGTGCATCGTCGGTTCGTCCAGGATCTGTTCGGGTGTCACGTCGTCAAGGCTCATCAGTCGTACAACCATCCGGAAAGAACGCCGAACAGCGAATCGAGACCGAAGATGTACGCCGTGTAGAGCACCACGGTGACCAGGACGATGAGCGAGAAGCGGCGGATCTCGGGCCACTTGGGCCAAGCCACCTTGCGCATCTCGTCGCGCACTTCACGCAAGTACTGCAACGGCGTGACGCGAGCTTCCTTCGGGCGACGGGCCGGAGCGGGGGCGCGCGTGGGTTGCCCCTGGTCGTTCAGGGCCCCCATCTTCTTCAGCGAGCGCTTTTGCTCTCGGTTCAGGTCATCCAGTGACATCTTCGTTCACTCGGTTCTATCGAAATTGAGCAGGGCAGGAGGGATTCGAACCCCCGACCGTCGGTTTTGGAGACCGATGCTCTACCAGCTGAGCTACTGCCCTCTGTGGGCGGTGGCAAACGCTACCAGCCACCCATCGAGGTACTCCCCGCTGGTGTCAGCGGGTCTCCTTGTGGACCGTGTGCTTACGGTCGTGGTTGCAGTACTTCTTCATCTCCAGGCGCTCACGATCGTTGATCTTGGACTTCATGGTGATGTAGTTGCGGTGCTTGCACTCGGTGCATTCGAGGGTGATCTTCACCCTCTTGTCGTTCTTTGCCATGGTGCTTCAGCTCACTTCGTGATCTTGGTGACGCGGCCGGCGCCCACGGTACGGCCACCTTCGCGGATTGCGAAACGCAGACCCTCATCCATTGCGATCGGCTTCCCCAACTCAACCGTGATCGTCACGTTGTCACCGGGCATCACCATCTCGGTGCCCTCCGGCAACTGAATCGTGCCCGTCACGTCAGTCGTACGGAAGAAGAACTGCGGACGGTAGTTGTTGAAGAACGGCTTGTGACGGCCACCTTCAGAAGCCGACAACACGTACACCTGCCCCTCGAAGTTGGTGTGCGGCGTGATGCTGCCGGGCTTACACAGCACCTGGCCACGCTCGACATCTTCCTTCTTCGTGCCACGCAACAGGGCGCCGATGTTGTCGCCGGCCTGACCCTGATCGAGCAACTTGCGGAACATCTCCACACCAGTACACACCGTCTTCTGCGTGTTACGCAGACCAACGATCTCCAGATCGTCACCCGTGTGCACGATGCCCTGCTCCACCTTGCCGGTGACAACAGTGCCACGACCGGTAATGGTGAACACATCTTCGATCGGCATCAAGAACGGCTTGTCGAGCTCACGAACCGGCTCGGGAACCGCTGCGTCACACGCAGCCATCAGCTCCATGATCTTTTCCTGCCACGCAGGGTCGCCCTCAAGCGCCTTGAGCGCCGAGACACGCACGACCGGAGCATCATCACCGGGGAACTCGTACTCGGACAGCAGTTCGCGAACCTCGAGCTCAACCAGCTCCAACAGTTCCTCGTCATCGACCATGTCGGACTTGTTCAACGCGACCACGATGTACGGCACGCCCACCTGACGGGCGAGCAACACGTGCTCACGAGTCTGGGGCATCGGACCGTCAGTCGCCGCGACCACCAGAATCGCACCATCGACCTGCGCCGCACCAGTGATCATGTTCTTGATGTAGTCAGCGTGACCCGGCATGTCGACATGCGCGTAGTGACGGTTCACCGTCTCGTACTCGATGTGCGCGATGGAGATCGTGATACCACGAGCCTTCTCCTCCGGCGCCTTGTCGATCTGATCGAACGGCGTGTACTTCGCCAACCCCTTCTCCGACAGCGTCTTGGAGATCGCAGCAGTGAGGGTGGTCTTGCCGTGGTCGATGTGACCCATCGTGCCGATGTTGACGTGCGGCTTAGTGCGCTCGAATTTCGCCTTGCTCATGGGAGGCCTTCTCCTGTGACGTGGTGTGGATGTGCTTGCTTTGTAGCGGCGACCGGTCTCGAACCGGTGACCTTCCGATTATGAGCCGGATGCTCTGACCAACTGAGCTACGCCGCCAGGTTTGGTCGAGCCCTCTGTCGGAGTCGAACCGACGACCTACGCCTTACCATG
This sequence comes from Actinomycetota bacterium, assembly GCA_009702045.1. Lineage (GTDB taxonomy): Bacteria > Actinomycetota > Acidimicrobiia > Acidimicrobiales > Ilumatobacteraceae > UBA668. The sequence continues at coordinate 31,534 of WLIV01000029.1, forward strand.
GCGTTGCTCTACCTACTGAGCTAAGAGGGCCTAGGCGCGCGGGAATACCGCAAACCGAGTGGGAATGATAGCGGCGAGTCTCGCCGCGCGGCCACGGGATTCCGGGTTTCGCGAACTACATTCGACCCGTGGCCATCATCACCCTCCGCCTTGCCACACCGGCCGACGCCGAGCAGATCCGCGAGATCTACAACTACGAGGTGCTGCACACCACCGCCACGTTCGACCTGGTAGCACGCTCGTTGGACGAACAACAGCAGTGGTTGGCCGAGCGTTCGGGGGCCTTTGCCACCCTCGTAGCGGTCGATGCCGGCGACCCCGACGGCGAGGTCGTGGGCTTCGGGGCGCTCTCGCCGTACAAGGAACGCGCCGCCTACCGCACCAGCGTCGAGGACTCCGTGTACATCCGCCGCGACCGCAGCGGTCAGGGAATTGGGCGTCTGGTGCTCTCCACGCTCATCGAACAGGCCGCCAGTTCCGGGTTCCACGCGATGTTCGCCCGTATCAATTCGGCCGGCGAGGCGTCCATCGCGCTGCATTCGCGGTGCGGTTTCGAACTGGTGGGCGTCGAACGTGAAGTCGGCCGCAAATTCAACCGCTGGCACGACGTCACGTTGATGCAGCGCCTGCTCTAAAGGGCGAGCCCCAGCCAGCGCTCCTCGGCCTGATCGACCGCGACTTGCGCCGCCGCCAGTCGTTCGCCGATGGCCGCCATCTCACGGTGGTCGAGTGCGTTCTGCAGTTCGACGGTGACCGCCGCCAGCTTCGTGGTGGCGCTTGCCAGGTCTTTCTCGGCCTTCTCCAGCATTCGCCGCAGTGTGGAAGCGCTCTTGGTGCCAGCGGGCTTGGAGGCGACCACAGCGGGGGCGACAGGAGTCGATCTGCCGGTCTGCTGCGGAACGGTCGACTGCGCCTGGTGCTCGGCCAACCAGACGGCAACACCGCCACGGATCCATCGTGCACCGCCCTGACCATCGAGGGCCAGCAGTTCCTCGGTGACCCGGTCGAGGAACGAGCGGTCGTGGCTGACCGTGACAACGATTCCCGGCCAGTCGTCGAGGAAGTCCTCCAACGCGCGCAGCGTGTCGAGGTCGAGATCGTTGGTCGGTTCGTCGAACAACAGCACGTTGGGCTGTTCGACCAGGGTGAGCAGCAGTTGCAGCCGACGGCGCTCGCCACCGCTGAGCGTGCCGATGGGGGCGAACTGGGCGTCGCCGTCGAACCAGAAACGCTTCATCAGGATCACGTCGGCCAGCGATGGTTCGCCCTTGTTGCCGGCCACCGCCTCGCGCACCCGTTGGGTTGGGTCGAGACCGCTGCTGAGCTGGTCGAAGTACCCGATCTTCACGGTGGCGCCGCATTCGATCTCGCCAGCGGATGGGGTGAGTCGCCCGGCGACGAGGTTCAACAGCGTGGATTTTCCGGCGCCGTTGGGGCCGACGATGCCGATCCGATCACCCGGTTCGAACACGACGGACACACCGGCCAATACGGCCGAGCCGTCCGGCCAGGAGAACGACACCTCGCGGACCTCGATGCCCTTCGAGCCGAGCCGCTGCGAGCCCATCGACAACGACAGTTCGCCCGCGCGTGCTGCTGCCTGCGGGCGACCGTTGACCAGCGCCGTGGCGGTGGCGATACGCGCCTTGGGCTTGGCAGTGCGGGCGGGAGCGCCACGGCGCAGCCAGGCCAACTCGCGAACGGCGAGGTTCTTGCGCACCTGCTCAGCCACCTCGGCACGTTCCTCGCGCTCGGCCCGACCGGCCAGGTACGCGGCGTAGCCCGACCCGGCGTTGCGGCCCTGGGGCATGTGCACGTAGCCCGTGCCGCGGTCGATCTCGAGCACCTTGGTGGTCACCCGGTCGAGGACGTGGCGGTCGTGGGTGACCAACACCAGTCCCCCGCGGTACGCGGCCAGCCATTCTTCGAGGAACTTGATCGCGTCGAGGTCGAGATGGTTCGTCGGCTCATCCAGGATCAGTGCTTCGTACTCCCCCATCAACAGGCGAGCCAACGCCACCCGCTTCGCCTGGCCACCGGACAGTTCATCGGTGCGGGCCTCCAGCAGCGCCGCCATACCCAAGCGATCGAGCATCGCCTCGCCCTCCCAACCACCGCCGACCGCATCACGGACACTCCCCTCGGGCAGGACGGGTTGCTGCGGCAGGAAGCCGATCCGGGCGCCTCGACCCCAACGAACCTCACCCGCCTCGGGTGTCAGTTCACGGCCGAGCATGCGCAGCAGCGTGCTCTTCCCACAGCCGTTGAGGCCGACGACGCCCACACGGTCGCCATCGCTGATGGTCAGCGAGACACCATCGAAGAGCGGGCGGTTGGGTCGAGTTGCGGTGAGCCCGGAGGCGTCGATGAGGATCATGTTCTGCAGTCAAAAAGTGAGATCGCCAGGCCCGAAGGACCTGGCGATCTTCGTGTGGGCCGGGCAGGATTCGAACCTACGTAGGCTGTGCCGGTTGATTTACAGTCAACTCCCTTTGGCCACTCGGGCACCGACCCATCAGCGGTTTGTGAGGTTATCGCCTCCAGTACGCTTGCCGCATGTCCAGTTTCGATGTCGTCTCCGAAGTTGATCGCCAGGAAGTCAAGAACGCGATCGATCAGGCCCAGCGTGAGATCACCACCCGCTTCGACTTCAAGAACACCAACTCGTCGATCGAGCTGGCTGATCTTGCCGTCACACTGCGCACGGTCAGCGAAGACCGCTTGAAGGCACTGCGCCTCGTGGTGGAGGAGAAGCTGGTCAAGCGTGGGGTCTCGTTGAAGGGACTCGACTGGGGCAAGGTCGAGGAAGCCACGCAGAACACCGTGCGCCAGGTCGTCACGATCGAGGTCGGTATCAGTAGCGACAAGGCCCGCGAGATCAACCGGATGCTCAAGGAGAAGGGCCCCAAGGGCATCAGCAGCCAGACGCAGGGCGACACCGTTCGCGTCACCGGCAAGAAGCGCGACGATCTGCAAGCCGTGATTGCGCTGCTGAAAGGCGCCGACTTGGGCATCCCACTGCAGTTCGAGAACTTCCGCGACTAAGCGGGGGTGGCCTTACGCTAATCTGCAAGGCAACATTACTGCCTCGCGGGAGGACGGCGTTCGGAGTAGGGAGAGCCCGCGTGGGGTCTGTGAACAAGAGTGTCGGCCTCGGCGACACGACCGCATCCGTTGAGTCGTCTGCTCGGCCGACGAACCGCAAGCGGCGGCGTAACCGTATTCGCTGGTCGATTGCGGGGGTGGTGGCCCTCGCAGTGGCGGCCGTCGGCGTGATCGCTGTAACAGGAGGCTCGAACGGTAGAGCCGGAACGCTGCTCACGATCAACGGGGTTCAATACGACTTCGTTCCTGGTATGAGCCTGGCGTACGCAAACCTGACGGGTGCGAATCTCTCGGGGTTGGACCTGCACGGAGCCGATTTCGGTAGGGCGAACCTCACGAGCGCGAACCTGAGCAACGCCAACCTCTCGGGTTCACAGATGAACTACACCACCGTGACGGGCACCAACTTCACCGGTGCCAACCTCACCATGGTCCACAGCTGGCAACTCATCGGCGCTCCATTGGCACTGCCAGCGAACTGTTTCATTCAGAGCCCAGTGACCTCCCCACCCGCAACTGGCGGATTCCTCTTCGGTTGCGGCGCGTGGGTGCAGGACCGCCTGACGGGTTTCAACCTCTCGGGTCGCAACCTGACGGGCATGAGCCTGGAGAACTCGTGGCTGAATGGCGTCAACTTCACCAACGCGAATCTCACCAACGTCGTTTTCCGAGGCACCAGAATGGACGGGGCGAACCTTGCGGGTGCGAACCTCACCGGCGCCAACCTCACGAACGTGAACTCGGGCGGCATCATCGGCGTTCCCACTGCATTGCCGACCGGGTGGTTACTGCTCGGCGGCTACCTGGTCGGGCCGGGGGCGAACCTCGGCGGAGTGAACTTCACCTTCGATGTCAGCAAGGCGACGCTGACGGGCGCCAGCCTGGTGAACGCCCACCTGGAGGGCGCGACCCTGAGCGCGAAGGACCTGACCGGCGTCAATCTGACTGGTGCCTTTGTGTCGCGGGCGAACCTGACGGGCGCAAATCTCACCGGAGCGGTGCTCACCGGTGTCACTTCCGGCGCGATCGTTGGAACTCCGACCACCCTGCCAACCGGGTGGCATTTCGCCGCCGGCTATCTCATCGGGCCAGGTGCGATCCTCACCGGCGCCAACCTGACGGGAATCAACCTGACGGGATTCGACCTCACCGGCGCAGACCTCACGAACGCGAACCTCACGAACGCGAACCTCACCAACGCGAACCTCACGAATGTCAAAATGAGTGGTGCCACCGTGACGGGAGCAACGATGACCGGCGTAACGATGACCGGGGTGGTTGCTGTCTCGCTGGTCGGGACGCCGGCAAGTTCGCCGCCAGGTTTGGTGGTGTTGGGCGGTGCCTTCCTCGGACCCGGTATGAACCTGACCGGCGCCAACCTTGCGGGAGTCAACCTGACGGGGATTGACCTCACCGGCGCCAACCTCACGAAGGTCATCTCCGGGGGTGTCACCGGCACGCCGATTGGGTTGCCGAGTGGATTTACCATCGTTGCTGGCTTTCTCGTGGGTCCGGGCGCCAATCTGAGCGGCGCCAACCTGAGGGGGGCGACCCTCACCGGCGCCAACATGAGTGGGGCGATCCTCAGCGGCGCCAGTCTGGTCCAAGCGAACCTCACCAACGCCAATCTGAGTGGGGCAACCCTCACGAGCACGAACATGTTCCTGGCCACGACAACAGGGATCAACGTGAGCGGTGCCATTTGGGGCAACACGACATGCCCAAGCGGATCCAATAGCGACTTCGCGACAACCAAGAACTGTGACGGAAATTTGTGACTGACGCCTAGCCAATGATGGCGCCGACCCCCACGCAGCCAGCTGCGTTGGGGTCGGCGGCCGGGTGCGCGGCCACGGCGGCCCACCCGCCTACTGGGTCGATCAAGCTGCGCTCGTCAGCGGTGGTGACGGCATCTGCGCCGTATACCGCACATGCCAGCTGCTGGGGTGAGAGCTGCGGGTAGGCGATCTGTAACTGCCGATACTGCTCGGCCCGCAGCGGTGCGCCACCGAGCGACAGACGCACACGGCCATCGTTGGTGGCCACGGCCTCACCTGGGTCGCACGCCGTGACGGTGAGCTGACCGATAGCTCCCCCGGGCACGGCCGTCACCGAGGTGTTCGACTCGGCCGGGGCGCCAGCGGCCCACGCCTGGAACACGCCGGCCGCGCCGTCGAACGACGCAGGGTCGATCTGCACGAGGGCGGTGACGCAGACGCCACTGGTGCCGCGCACGACGGAGACTGAATCGCCACGCCAGGCCAGCGCAGCGCGCCAGGCTGCATCAGCATCCACTCGGGACGCGAGCACGTGGTACCAGAAGAACATGCCCTGCGACTGGGCTTCGGCGGTTTCGGCTACGCCGGACACCAACCGCCGCACGTCGAGTGCCTGGCCATCGTTGATCAGCGCGTTGCGCTCCACCGCGTCGCGGGTGGTGCTCGGTGCTCCATCGAAGTACGGGCGCAGTGCGAGTGCCATCCGGTTGGACGCAGTGGTCGCGAACGGGACCGTGGAGACGGGGATCTGGTAGGCCGAGTACAGCGCCTGTTGCTGGGTGAGCACGTTCACCCGTTCGGAGTCGTCCAACAACGATGTCGCGATGGCCAATGCATCGGCTTCGTAGAGCGCACGCGTGCCGCGCACCACCGACGGTGAGGCGTGGGCGATGCGCGTACTCCAGCCGTACTCCTGATCGAGCAGGGCGAGCGCCAGCGACCGCTGGATGGCGAATCGGCGCAAATCGGTGGGCAACCCGTCGACAACATAAATCGTCTCCGCACCGGCGTCGTAGAAGGCAGGAGCATCAGCCAGAGCAGCCAGGCCGACCTGGGAGAGATCGAATGTGCCGCTCAACAGACCGAGTGCCCGCCATTCACCCGCAACGGTGTCCGCCTGCGAGCTGTCGATTCCCAATGTGACGTCGATCAGCTTGGTGGAATATTCCAGCGCAGGCAGCGTGGCGACCTTGACTGCCGTGTGGAACGACAATCCACGGGCAGTCTCGACTTCGGCGGCCAGTGGCTTTACCTCACCCGACCAGCGCTGGTCGAGGAAGTAGTACTTCGCAGCAAACAGCCCGGCACCGAGCAGACCCAGCAACACGACGATCCCGAAGAAACGACGTATCGGATGGTGGCCGTTGCGCCGCTTGGGAGGTGCCAGGCTTGCCGCCAAGTCGGCATAGTTGCGGCGCGGTGCGACCGGTGTAGGTGGCTGTCGCACCGAGTACATCTCGTGCTGGCTCAGCGACGGGACGAACGGCGCAGCCACGGGGTGTTCGCCGGTGATGACCCTCGGAAAGTCACCGGTGAGGATCGCCGGGAGCTCCACTGGGCCGAGCGGTGCTTCCATCTCGGGGACAAAGGCCAGCCGATTCAGCTCGGCCTCGACCGCCGGAGTCGACGGAGGGGTGATCGACAGGTGGTACACGGGCGGCGGCAGTGTCTCGAGGGTCTCCTGCAGCAACTGCAGCTCCACCTCGTCGATCTGCGGGAGCACCTCTTCAGCAGGAGGCCCGGCTGGAGGGTTCGGCACAGTCAGGTCACGTAACAACGGGTTCGGCGGTAGCGCTGCGGCCGGGATCAGCTGGGCGCGGAACGCGTCGACACTTCCCGACTCGTCGGATTCCATCGTCAGACCCCTCAGCTGCGAGACGGGTTCGACGGTGGAGGCACCGGGATCACGATGGAAGAGCGGCGAATCGAGCCGAAGACGAAAGTCGTCGAGCGTGAAATGATCGATCTCCTCGGGTGCCACGCTCTGTGTATCGGTTACAAGCCAGCCCGGCTTGAGCGATGGCAGACGATTCAATCCTCCGCTGGAGCGTCCGCCGCTCGCCGCTGCAGTTCATTGACCACACTCGCGTCCGCAAGGGTGGTGGTATCGCCCAAGTTCCGGCCCTCGGCCACGTCGCGCAAGAGTCGGCGCATGATCTTGCCGCTGCGCGTCTTGGGCAGATCCGGGGTGAAGTAGATCATCTTCGGCTTGGCGATCGCCCCGATTTCGTGCGCCACATGATTGCGCAGCTCGTCGACCGGCACCTCCAGCCCCCCACGGAGCGTGACATAGGCGATGATCGCCTGACCCGTGGTGGCGTCGTTGGCACCCACCACGGCGGCCTCGGCAACCGACGGGTGACTGACCAGTGCGCTCTCCACCTCGGCGGTGCTGATGCGGTGCCCGCTGATGTTCATCACATCATCGACGCGCCCGAGCAGCCAGAGGTAGCCATCGTCATCGAGTTTGCAGCCGTCGCCGGCGAAGTACCGTCCGGGGAACCGGCTCCAGTACGTGTCGTGGTACCGCTCGGGGTCGCCCCAAATGCCACGCAGCATCCCGGGCCACGGGGTGGTGAGCGTCAGGTAGCCGCCGCCACGTGTCACCAGTTCACCGTGATCGTCGATCACTTCCGCTCCGATACCCGGCAGTGGGAACGTGGCCGAACCCGGCTTGGTGGTGGTGCACCCGGGCAACGGGCTGATCATGATGCCGCCCGTCTCGGTCTGCCACCAGGTGTCGACGATCGGACAGTTCCCGCGACCGATGTGCTCGTGATACCACATCCAGGCCTCGGGGTTGATCGGCTCGCCGACAGAACCCAGCAGACGAAGCGACGACAGATCGTGTTTGGCCGGTTCCTGCTCGCCCCACTTCATGAACGTGCGGATGGCGGTGGGGGCGGTGTAGAACTTGGTGACCTTGTACTTCTCGACGATCTGCCACAGCCGATCGTTGGCGGGGTAGTTGGGCACACCCTCGTACATCACCTGCGTGGCGCCGTTCGCCAAGGGGCCATAGACGATGTAGCTGTGGCCGGTGATCCAGCCGACGTCGGCGGTGCACCAGTACACGTCGGTCTCGGGCTGCAGGTCGAACACGTACTTGTGGGTGAAGGCCACGTGGGTGAGATAGCCACCCGTGGTGTGCATGATGCCCTTCGGCTTGCCCGTGGTGCCGCTGGTGTACAGCAGGAACAGCAGTTGCTCGCTGTCCATCGGCTCGGCGGGGCACACCGGATCGGCGACAGCCATCAGCTCGTGGTACCAGTGGTCACGACCCTCGACCATGGTGACGTCGTTGCCACCGCGGCGCACGACGACGACTGCCTCGATGGTCGGCGTACCTTCGAGCGCCTCGTCGGCGAACGACTTCAACCCGAACACCTCGCCGCGGCGGTAGCCGCCATCGGCGGTGATCAGCACCTTGGCGGCAGCGTCGTTGATGCGATCGGTGAGACTCTGCGCACTGAAACCGCCGAACACCACGCTATGGGCTGCGCCGATTCGTGCGCAGGCCAGCATCGCCACGGCGGCTTCGGGGATCATCGGCAGGTAGATGTTGACCCGGTCGCCCTTGGCGACGCCGAGACCCTTCAAGACGTTGGCGAAGCGCTGCACCTCGTCCAGCAACTCGGAGTAGGTGACCGTGCGGCTGTCGCCCGGCTCACCTTCCCAATGGAATGCGACCTTGTCGCCCTTGCCGGCGATGACGTGGCGGTCCAGGCAGTTGTAGCTGACGTTCAGCGTGCCGCCGACGAACCATTTCGAGTAGGGCAGCTCCCATTCGCAGATCGTGCTCCACTCCTGATCCCACGTGATCAGCTCTGCGGCTTGTCGTGCCCAGAAGCCCTGGTAGTCGGTGGCCGACTCGTCGTACAAGGAGGTGTCGGCGACCAACGCGTCGCGCTTGAATCCCGCCGAGGGTGGGAAGCGGCGCTGCTCGTTGAGCAGTGCGTCGATCGTGTCGTGTTCATCGGCCATGTTGTGTGTACCCCTCTTGTCGGAGGTTACGCGCGACCCCCTGGACGCGCAACACGGGCGCCGCTCAGAGCAGCGCCCGTGTTCCGGGTGTTCAGTTCAGAACTGACTGATGTCAGTGAGCGGCGTTGCGGCGGCCAGCGGCTGCCACGACCAGGCCGAGGCCCAGCAGCAGCCCACCGAAGGCGACCAGCAGGCTGGTGCTGTTCGAGCCGGTGGACGGCAGCACTGCTTCCGACTGCTGATCGACCGAAGTCGTGGGGGCCGGGCCTTCGCTGGCGACACTGGTGGTCGTCTCAGCGACGGTGGTGGTCGTCTCAGCGACGGTGGTGGTCGTCTCCTCGACGGTGGTGGTCGTCTCCTCGGAGTCGCTGCAGTCGCTGCTCTCGTCGTCGCTCTCGCTGGACGTTCCCTCGGAGTCGCACGAGCTGCAATCCGAGTTGTCGGCGCCTGAGTTGTCGCCTTCGCCCTCAGGCTGCTGGGAGTCGCACGAGCTGCAATCCGAGTTGTCGGCGCCTGAGTTGTCGCCTTCGCCCTCAGGCTGCTGGGAGTCGCACGAGCTGCAATCCGAGTTGTCGCCTTCGTTGGGCGTCTGCTCGGAGTTGCACGAACCCTGGTCGCTGCCGCCCTCGGCGTGAGCCGGGACGATCCACAGGCCGCCGATGACCAGGGCACTGCCCGCCGCCATCGAGATCAGACCCATCTTGAACCGTGAGTGAGTACTGCCGTCTGATTGATTCATTTCCGCTCCTCTAGCGTTGCAATGGGTGTGAGCATAACCGGACACTTTGCGTAAGGGAAGAGTCAACATCCAATCTTGACGGGTTTCTGCACTTTCTCAAGGTGAATCTGCGCTGTGGCGGGCTGTGCGGCTCACAACCCATACGCAGTATGTCTCGGATGCACACCGCACCTCCATGCGAGAGTAGTGGCGTGGCTACACTACGTGGTATCTGTCTCGGTTTTCAGCCGAGCCGAAAACGCACAGCGCGGGCGCCGCTGATGCGACGCCCGCGCTGCAGGTGATTCAGTTCACAGACGACTGACGTCAGTCAGTGGCGCCGCGGCGGCCGGCAGCTGCCACGACCAGGCCGAGGCCCAGCAGCAATCCGCCGAGCGTGACCAACAAGCTGGTGCTGTTCGAGCCGGTGGACGGCAGCACTGCTTCGGACTGCTGATCGACCGAAGTCGTGGGGGCCGGACCTTCGCTGGCGACGCTGGTGGTCGGAGCCTCAGTGGTGGTCGGAGCCTCGGTCGTGGTCGGAGCCTCGGTCGTGGTCGGAGCCTCGGTCGTGGTCGGAGCCTCGGTCGTGGTCGGAGCCTCGGTCGTGGTCGTCTCCTCGTCGTCGCTGCAATCGCTGCCCTGGTTGTCGCCCGAGTTGTCGCCCTCGCTGGACGGCTGCTGGGTGTCGCACGAGCCGCAATCGCTGCCCTGGTTGTCGCCCGAGTTGTCGCCCTCGCCGAGGACCTGCGACGGATCCTGGTTGTCGTCGCCGCCGTTGCTGTCGCATGAGTTGCAATCGCTGTTCGAGTTGTCGTCCGAGTTGGTCGACTGCTCGGAGTTGCACGAACCCTGGTCGGTGTTGCCGTCGGCGTGCGCCGGCACGATCCAGAGGCCGCCGATGACGAGGGCACTGCCCGCCGCCATCGAGAGCAGGCCCATCTTGAAACGACTGTTCTGAGTACTGGTGTTGTTCTTCATGTTCGAATCCTCCATCTGTGAACGGAGATCACGCTAAACGTCGAATCCAGAAGTCGAAATAGGCCATTCGAACCATTCGCGCAAACGTTTAGCGCTCGTCAGGGTTTGCGGCTCATCGTGTGAATGACCCACTTCATAGAACCGCTTCTCTGCATCCTGAGCCCCCCTCTCACCGAACTGCCGTACGGCACTCGTCACCCTCAAGCCACCAGGATTGAACGTCGCGCCGGGTGGTCTGTGACCACGTGATGCGCGATTGAACTACGGCACTCCCCGCAAAACGCCGACACGGGCGCCGCATTGCTGCGACGCCCGCGTTCCCGGACTCATTACTTAATGGTGGACTCTGACTCAGACAGCGGTGCGACGACTCGCCACCAGCACGACAGTTCCCAGTCCGAGCAGCAGCCCGCCGAGCGTCAGCAACATCGGCGAGCCGTTCGAGCCGGTGGAGGGCAACACTGCTTCCGACTGCACTTCAGTGGTGGTTGTGGGGTTCGGCCCTTCGCTGGCGACGCTCGTCGTGGTCGCCGCCTCGGTCGTCGTGGTCGCCGCCTCGGTCGTCGTGGTCGCCGCCTCGGTCGTCGTGGTCGCCGCCTCGGTCGTCGTGGTCGCCGCCTCGGTCGTCGTGGTCGCCGCCTCGGTCGTCGTGGTC
>WLIV01000003.1 GCA_009702045.1 Actinomycetota bacterium
CGCCGCGTCCGAAGGGGCCGCCGCGCTGGTAGGCGAGCCGTATGAAGACTTCGATTCCAGTCGGGCGATCTGGTCGTTTCTCAATCAGCATGCGCGCGATTGATCGCACACCAGCGCTGCGCCAAAACTCGCCAAGTGTTGGCGGCAAAACCCGCCAACACCCCGGAGTGGAGACGAGGGGAATCGAACCCCTGACATCTACCTTGCAAAGGTAGCGCTCTGCCAACTGAGCTACGTCCCCGTGGCGGCGGTCAGGATATCGGCTCGGCCACGACCTCGTACCCCCCGGTGGCCAGCAGTCTGTGCAACGCATCCAGACCGGTGTCGAAGGCCACGCGCTCATCACGCACGGCCACATCAGGTGCCAACGTGTCACCCACGAGGTATCGCTGCGGGTCGTCGAACTCGAAGCACGGCGTGTGCGGCAACTCGTCAAGCGGGCACTGCACCGGGGCCGTGTAGCTCCACACATTCTCGTAGCAGAAGCGGCGAACGCCGGCCGCGTAGAGGCGGTCGGTGGTCTCGCCCAATGGCAGGCGGCCACTGCCGAACGGCACACCTTGCACCACGGGCCCATCGGGTCCGTGGAGCAGCACATGATCCTTGGCGTGGACGCGAGTGATGAACGGGGCCATCGCCGCGAGCGCGTCCAGTGGGTCTTCGCCCACCATCTGACTGTTGCCGTAGTCGTACAGCGCGCGCACCCACGGGTGATCCACCGCTCCCAGAATCCGAGCGAGTACCGGCCCGGTGAAGTCCTCGTGGTTTTCCAGCACGACGCTGACACCCAGTTGTTGCGCCAACGGGGCGATCGCGCGCAGGTCGCGGATCGTCCACTCGATCACATCGGCCAGCGGCGCTCGGTACTTCGTGTACGTGCGCAACGTGTCCGCACCGCACTCGGCCGCCACGTGCAGCATCCGGGTCATGTTCTCGGTGCGGGTGTCGGAGGTGTCCAACTCCAGACGCAGGCCGTGGTCGCGGGCGGCAGCACGCACGTTGCGGAAATGGTCAGGCGATGTGCCGCACAGATCGCGAAAGCCCTCGCCGTTGGCCGACACGTTCACGCCGGTGAACCCTCGCCCAGCCATGTCGGCGAGGAACGCGAACACGTCGTACCCGGTGGTGGCACGGTGGCGCAGGTGATAGCGCAACGAGTAGCTGTGCACGTGCAACGAGATCGGTTTCATCGGCGGCCCCACTTGCTCAACAGCTGGATTTCCGCGGCCAGTGCCCGGTGGTACAGCGCCGCGAGTGTCGGCTGCGACTCCGCCAATCGGTGCGCACGCCACAGGCAGTAGGCGGCGATGCGGTAGTGCCAGCACGCACCGTCGCGCAGGTAACGGGCCACGATCGCTCGGCTCGCGTAGGCCTGCAGGAACGCGTCCGTCGCGTCGCGGGTGTGTGGCGGACGACCGTAGAGGATCATCATCGCCGGCGACAGGAAGCAGGTCACATCCTCGGTGGCGTCACCGACGCCGGGGCATTGCCAATCGATCAACACCAGTCCGTGTCGGGAGCGCAGCAGGTTGCCGGGCCCACAGTCGGTGTGCACGAGCGATCGACGGCGCGGTGGCTGCTCGGACGCCGCCACTGGTCGCACGGCCACCAGTGGGACAGCCACCGACGCCGGAACTCCGGCCACCATCTCGTCGCCGTGACGGCGCGCCTCGGCGGCGCATCCGTGCAACGTGCGGACACCCTGCGGAGTTGGGCCGTGGTGCACTTCGTGCAACACGCGGGCCACGTCCGCCACACCTCTGCGCCACATCGTGCCGGGCACGTACTCGTACACCAGTTGCGCCCCATGGCCGGCGCCGGGCGGGGTGTACGACACGAACTGCGGCGCGCTACCAGTGCTCGCCAAGTGCACCAGAACCGCCGCCTCACTGTCGGGCAGGTTGGGGTACATCGGGTTGGGGTCGCCCGGGTCTTCCGCGTAACGCTTCTCCACCACCCAGCGCTGCCCGGCGCGAACCTTCCACACCTCGTTGCGGTAACCACCGGCGAGCAACATCGGCGCGGTCACGTGCTGCGTGCCTCAGTCGTCCTTGAGCGCGACGGCGTTGGGCGTGACGTTCATCTTCGGCACGTACTCGGCGACCTCCACCACACGGCCCTCGCTGAGGTACTTCACGCGTAGTTCGATGCGACACCCAGTGCACGGGCCGTAGAAGCGCTCAGTGACCCCCGCACCGCAGCGCGGGCAGGTGAGGGTCTGGGTCTCGGGTACGTCGATCATGACGGACTCAGATGATGTTCAGCGCGTCGAGCGTTGCTGCCGCTGCTTCGTCGGTGAGTTGCGTGTGGGCACGCCAGTCGGCGCGCTTGGTGGCCCAACCGATGAACTCGTGCGCCGAGGTGACGGCCACCGGATGATGGCTGTCGGTTCCTTGGTGCATTTCCCACGGCCCGTCACCAGGTGCCCGCACCAACCGGTAGGAGATGTGCTGCACGTCGGTGAACACGAAGTTCACGCCCACGCGGCACGGTGCGAGTGCGTCGGCACACATCTGCGGCGCACCGGCCATCATCCACTCGATGGCCACCTCCAGCGCCAGTGGATCGTGCGGTAGGTCGGCAGCGCGGCGGATGGCCGCGCCGATGTCGTGGCGGAGGTGGCAGTAATGGTCGAACACGATCGCGTTCATCAGCAAGTGCAGTGGGTGGCTGCCCAGATCGTTCAGCGGTACCACCATCTCGGCCAATGGCGGTTCCTGCATCGCCGTCAACGTGGCGATGCCCTTGTCGGCCCATTCGCGGTACTCGGCCTTCACCTGCTCGGTGGTCCAGTGGCGACGCGCCTGCACGGGCACCTCAGCATTCGCCTCGGAGACGCCACTGCTGCCGGTCTCGATCGAGGCCGCGTCGGCGATCATGTGGAACGTGCTGGCCATGTGCTGCGCCACGTCCTGCACGCTCCAACCAGCGCACCCGCTGGGCAGGGCCCACTCCTCGGCGGTCAGCGAGTCGAACAACTCCAGCGCATGCGAGTGCTCGGCGGTCAGCGCGTCGATAGCTGCCTTCGTCATTTCGGCTCCGTTCTTCTGGGGTGCAGTTCCTCTCTCACCGTAGCGCTCACCGCATGCCCATCGTTCTGACGTAACGTCGTCTCCCATGACGAACCCCAACATTCGCGTCGGCCTGCAGATCCCCTCGTTCACCTTCCCTGGCGTCGGCGCCGAGGGTCTGTTCGAGGTCGTCGGCACTGCTGCCGTCACCGCCGAGGCCAGTGGCTTCGACAGCGTGTTCGTGATGGACCACTTCTACCAGCTGCCGATGTTGGGCAACCCGGACCAGAACATGTTCGAGGCCTACTCGTTGCTCACCGCCATCGCTGCCCGCACCGAGAAGGTACGCCTGGGCTGCATGGTCGGCGGTATGACCTACCGCAACCCGGCGTTCCTGGCGAAGACGGTCACGTGTCTCGACGTGATCTCCAAGGGACGTGCCATCTGGGGTATCGGCGCCGGCTGGTTCGAGCAGGAACACAACGACTACAACTTCGAGTTCGGCACGTTCACCGACCGTTTCGAGAAGCTCGAAGAGGGTCTGCAGATCGCCAAGAGCATGTTCGTGAACCACACCACCACGTTCGACGGTAAGTGGTTCAAGGTCACCGACGCGTTCAACCAGCCCGCACCCGTGCAGGCCGGCGGCCCCCCGATCCTCATCGGTGGTAGCGGCCCGAAGAAGACGCTGCGGATGGTGGCTCAGTACGGCGACGCGTGCAACGTGTTCGGCGATGCGGGCGTGGTGCGCCACCTGATGGGCGTGCTCGACGAGCACTGCGACCGTCTCGGCCGTACGCGCACCGACATCTGCCGCACACGCTTGGGCAGCATCGTCGTCGGCCGCACGATGGAAGACGCACGGGCCACGCTGAAGAAGCGCTTCGGCGACATCGATGCGATGCCCGCCGAGTTCCAGGATCGCTTGCGCAACATGTTCATCGTCGGCGATGTCGACAGCGTCGGCGAGCAGTTGCAGGCGTTCAAGGATGCCGGCCTCGACGGCATGGTCACCAGCCTGATCGACCCCACCGACCTCGATGCGATCGCCCTCACCGGCGAGACCCTCGGACGCGTCTTTCGCTGACGCTGCTGAAACTCGCCGAGAACCACGGCGCGTTCACCCCTAACATCGCGGCATGAACGCGCCCACCGTCGTGCACGGCACCTGTCACCACGACTGTCCCGACAGTTGTGGCTGGCAGGTCACGGTGGAGGATTCCGTCGCCGTACAGCTGCGCGGTAACCCGGCGCACCCGTTCAGCAAGGGCGAGTTGTGTCCGAAGGTGAACCGCCTGCTCGACCGTGTGTACAGCCCTGAGCGGGTGCTGTACCCGCTGCGCCGCGTCGGGGCCAAGGGCGAGGGCCGCTTCGAACGGATCTCGTGGGACGACGCGCTCGCCGAGATCGCCAGCCGTTGGCACGCCGTCATCGACACCGATGGGGCGGGTGCCGTGTTGCCGTACATCAGCGCCGGCAACCAGGGTCTGTTGTCGATCATGTTCGGCGAGCGTTTCTGGCACCACATGGGTGCCACCCGTGTGCTCGGCGCGCTGTGCGGTGCCGTCGCCGGGGCGGGTGCCACCACCACTAATGGCTCGGGGAAAGGCATCGACCCCAGCGACATGGTGCACAGCAAGCTGATCATCCTGTGGGGCACCAACACCCGGCTCACCAACCGTCACCTATGGCCATTCATCGAGCAGGCCCGCGCCGATGGCGCACAGGTCGTCGTCATCGATCCGCTGCGCACCATCACCGCCGACTCGGCCGACTGGTTCCTGCAACCGCTGCCCGGCACCGACGTCGCGTTGATGCTGGCCATGATGCATGTGCTGATCCGCGACGGTCTCACCGACCGTGAATGGATCGAGGCCCACACCGAGGGCTACGCCGACCTCGAGGCGCACGTCGCTGAGTGGACACCCGAGCGCGCGGCAGCCGTCACCGGTCTGGCCGTTGACGACATCGAGCGATTGGCGACGCTGTACGGCACCATCCGTCCCGCGGTGCTGCGCACGCTCATCGGCGCCGAGCACCACGAGCACGGTGCGATGTTCTTCCGCACACTCGCCTGCCTGCCGGCGCTCGTCGGCGCATGGCGCGATCAGGGTGGTGGCATGTCGCGCAGTGTCGGCACCTGGAGCAACGCAGTGCTCGACCACGCGGCGCTCACGCGGCCCGACCTACTGGCCGGTCGCGACACGCGCACGATGTGGATGCCGCACCTGGGACGCACACTCACCGACAGCGAGCACCCTGTCCGCGCGGTGTTCCTCGCATCCGTCAACCCGATGGTGTCAGTGCCCAACACCGAACTCGTGCGCGAGGGGTTGCTGCGCGACGACCTGTTCACCGTGGTGCATGACCAGTTCCTCACCGACACCGCTCGCTACGCCGACATCGTGCTGCCGGCCACCACGCACATCGAAGCCACCGACGTCGTCACCTCCTGGGGCCACCTGTACCTGGGGTGGAACGAAGCGGCGATCGCCCCGCTCGGCGAGGCAGTCAGCAACAGCGAACTGCACCGTCGGCTTGCACGAGCGATGGGCTACACCGAGCCGGCCCTGTTCGACGACGACCTCACGGTGCTGCGCGACTCGCTCCCCACCGTCGACATCGATCGCCTGCGCATCGATGGCTTCCAACGGGTGCCGTACCCCGAGGACGGGCGACCGTTCGCGGAGGGCGGGTTCGCCACACCGTCGGGCAAGGTGTTGCTGCGTTGCGACGCGCTCGCCGCCGAAGGTCAGCCGGTGCTGCCCACCTATCTCACCCCGGCGGAGGCACCGAACGAGCAGTA
The DNA here is from genome assembly GCA_009702045.1 of Actinomycetota bacterium. Lineage (GTDB taxonomy): Bacteria > Actinomycetota > Acidimicrobiia > Acidimicrobiales > Ilumatobacteraceae > UBA668. Next base: position 5,818 of record WLIV01000003.1, read on the forward strand.
CCCGTTCGCGCTGCTCACGCCGAAGCACCACACGCGCTTTCTCAACTCCAGTTACTCGCAACTGCCGGGTCATGGCGACCGTGAAGGGGGCCCGTTCGTCGAGGTCGCAGCTGCAGACGCCGATCGCTTGGGCTTGCAGGAGGGCGGCACCGCACGGGTGTGGAACGACCGCGCCTCGCTGGAGTTGCCGGTACGCATCAGCAACCGAGTGCGCGACGGCCTGGTGGCCATCCCGTGGGGTTGGTGGGGCACACAGCACGCCGACGGCAAGGTGGCCAACTCGCTCACCAACGACGCGCTCACCGACTGGGGTGGTGGTGTGGCCTACTGCGACACCGCCGTCGCTGTCGCCGCTGTCTGACCCGAGGGCTGCTCGAGGGCTGCTCGAGAATTTCTTCGGAACGTTCGTGGATTCCCGTTGACTTGGTGAGCGAACGTGTGTACTGTATGTTACATGAGTTCGCTGCTCGAGTCAGCTGAACAGATCCTCCTCACACCGGCCCAGTTCATCACGGCTGTGCGCGAACATGAACAACAGGCAGCAGTGTTGGCCCTCGCCCTACGCCGCTTGGAAACCTCCGGCGAATACGCGGCCGAAGGTGCGGTGTCGATCGGTTCCTGGCTACGCGACCAGTGCCGCATGACCAGCCGACAAGCCGCCGCGATCATCAGCCACGGGCGTTTCCTCGATCGCTACTCGGCCGTCGCCGAAGCCGAGCTCTCCGGTGTGTTGTCGCAAGGTCAAGTCGCTGTGCTGCGCCGACGCTGCCCCTCCACGCTGCGGCCAATCCTCGACGAGCAACAACACGAGATGGTCGCCAACCTGTCCGTGCGCACCATCACCGAGACCGAACTGTTCTGCCACCTGTGGCAACTACGCGCCGAAGCCGAAGTTGCCGAGACCGCACCGCCGGCCGAACCCAACCGGGCGTTGATCATGGACCGTGCCGACGACGGTGCCTTCGTCGGCAGGTTCGTGCTCGACGAAGCCGGCGGCATCCAACTGGAACAAGCATTGACCACCGCCGACACCTGGGAAGGCGCCGACGACACCCGTACCCGTCCCCAACGCATGGCCGACGCATTGCACGACATCGCCGCGTTCTTCAACCTCAACCACGACCGCAACGAAACACCGCGCCGCCGCCCACACCTCGACCTGTCGATGGACCTGTCCACGTTGAACGGCTACATGGAAGCCGTCACCGGCGCCGGCCGACTCCTCCACCACTGCACCACCGAAACCCTGTTGTGCGACTGCATCCTGCACAAGGTCATCCGCGACGGCGAAACCCTGCCCACCAGCTACGGCCGCGCCACCTACACCGTGCCCGCCAACCTGTTTCGCCACATGGCCGCCCGCGACGGCGGCTGCCGCTACCCCGGCTGCGAACGCCCCGTCACCTACACCGAAGGCCACCACATCCACTACTGGGAAAACGGCGGCCCTACCGATCTCGACAATCTGATGTTGTTCTGCAACCGCCACCACCACCTCGTCCACCGCCAGGACATCCAGGTGAAGCTGCTGCCGAACGCCGATGCCCACTTCACCTGGCCCGACGGCAGCGAACGCACCACCCACCCCCGCGGCGCACCGCCCCGACGATCCGGGCCCTAACGGGCCCTCCCCTCTCCTGATGAGTGCAGCGACCTGCACATAGTCACCACCCTTGCACTGCAGGTGAGGGGTAGCCTGGCCCGCATGGCAGGGGAGCTGATTTACGCATTTCGCATCATGCGCCTCCCACTGCTCGACGCGGGCGGCGCGCCCATCGGGCGCCTCGACGACATCGTGCTGATTCCTGGAGCTCGCGGAGGCACACCGCGCGTGCTCGGCTTCGCCGCCACCAGCCAGCGTCGGCGGATTTTCGTCAACGCCGGCCGCATCGCCACGCTTGACGGCGATGGTGCTCGGCTACGCAGCTGGGATATCGACCTCAACCCGTTCAAGCCTCGCCCCGGCGAGATCTTGATCGGCCGCGACCTGATCGACAAGAAGGTCGGCGACGAGACCGTCAGCGACATCGCCCTGCGCCCCGCCACCGATGGCAAGCAGAACTGGTGGGAGCCCGCGAAAGTGCGGCTCACCCAGCGCAGCGCGTTGCGGCGGCGCCCCAGCTACCGCCTCCTCGACGTCGACGACCTGCCCGGCCTGTTCCACACGGTCGACGGCACCGAGATGGCCGCCGAGGCCGCCCGCCTGCGCGATATGCACCCCAGCGACGTGGCTGGCGTGGTGCGAGCCCTGCCGCTCACGCAGCGCAAACTCCTCGCCGAGGCGATGGACGACGAACGCCTGGCCGACCTGCTGGAAGAGTTGCCCGAGGCCGAACAGTTGCGCATCATCGAGGGCCTCGACATCGACCGCATGGTGTCGGTGCTCGAGGAGATGGAGTACGACGACCTCGCCGACCTGTTGGCCGAGATGCCCGGCGAGCAGCGCACCCGAGTGCTCGACGCGATGGATGAGGAGGACGCCGATGTCATGCGGCGCCTGCTCTCCTACGAAGAGGGCACCGCCGGTGCGTTGATGACCCCCGACATCATCATCCTCGGCGCCAACTCCACAGTCGCCGAAGCGCTCGCTCAGATCCGCGACCCCGAGTGGTTGGTCAGCATCGCCGCCCAGGTGTTCGTGGTGCAACCGCCATTCAAGTCGCCAACGGGTCAGTACCTCGGCGTCGTGCACTTCCAACGTCTGCTGCGCGAGCCGCCGGCCATGGAACTCGGTCGCTGCGTGGAGCAAGAGCCCACCATCACGCCCGACATCCTCGAGCGGGAAGTTGCCGAGCGGTTGGCCAGCTACAACCTGTTGTCGCTCGGCGTGTGCGACGAAGCCGGGCGGTTGCTCGGAGCCATCACGGTTGACGACGTGCTCGACCGCACATTGCCCACCGGTTGGCGTCAGCGCAGGCGGGTGAACACCGGGACGGTGTCGCGATGAAGCGGCTCGATCTCTCCACGCCCCGGCGGCGGCGCCGACTCGGCGTCCACTACGACCCCGAGGCCTTCGGCCAGTTCAGCGAGAGCATCGCCCGCTACCTGGGCACCGCCCGCTTTCTGGTGTGGCAAAGTTTCGTCATTGCCGTCTGGGTGGGCTGGAACTACGTCGCTCCGGCCTCGGTCCAGTTCGACCCCAACAAGCGCGGTCTGGTGCTGCTCACCTTGGTGCTCAGCCTTCAGGCCAGTTACGCCGCGCCGCTGATCCTGCTTGCGCAGAACCGTCAGGAGGAGCGCGACCGCAACACCACCGACAACGATCGGCGCACCGCCGAACGCACTCAGGCAGATACCGAGTTCCTCGCTCGCGAGATCGCGAGCGTGCGATTGTCATTGGCCGACGTGCCCACGAGCAGTGAGCTGCAGGATCACCTCGACCGTTTGTCCGAGGCGATCGAGCGGATGACCTCGCGCCTAGATGAGATGGAAGCTGCGCGCCAGAAAGAACAGTGAGTCGCAGCCGCGTCAGCGGTCGACGTGCTGTACGAGTGCGAGCGTCGCGGCGGCGAACTCCTGCGCAGATGTCCATGACGCGAGGTGATCGTCAGCCAGTTCGATCACGAACGCGTCCAGGGCAGCGGCGAGCGCGCGTTGTTTACGTGGCCGCACCAAGCGATCGCGGGTGGTGATCAGGCTGGCCGCAGGCTTTCCCAAGGTGGGAGCGAAGACTCGGGCGTCGTAACGGCCGAGCGACTGACCGGCTTGCACGATGTGGAACGAATCGTTGCGGCGCACTTCCGCCGAGATCCACGGCACATACTGAGTGAGGTCGTCGCCCCGCCCCAGCAGACGGCGGATCCCCCAGCGCATCGCGCGCGGGTACGCGCGGGTGCGCAAGATGAAGCCCATCAGGTGCACAGTCTTCCACTGCCAACGCTCGTACCAGGTGGCCCGCCATTCCAGTGCCGTGGCCTGCACCACCATGCCGTGCACCAGTTCGGGGTGGCGGTAGGCCAAGAGACAGCTGATCGGCCCGCCCATCGAGTAGCCGACGGTGATCACCGACTGGACACCCAACGCACGCACCAGCAGTGCGGCATCGTCCGCTGCGTCGGCGAGTTCGAAGTGGTCGGGGGTGCGCAGGCCGCGACCGTGGCCACGATGGTCGATGGCGACGAACGAGTAGTGCTCGGCCAATGTCTCGTAGGCGGTGAAGAACTGCAGATCCGCGCTCGCGGTCCAACCGTGCAGCAACAGCACGGTGGGCACCGCCGGATCGGGGTGCACATGGTGGCGGTAGAAGACCTCGCCGCGACCCTCCAGCACCATCGTGTGCCCGGGAGGGAGCCACGGCATCTGCAGCGGGGTACCCGCGGCGACGCTCATCGCGTCAAGTTACCAGCTGGTAGGTCGGGCGACGCCGGTGAACTGCTGCACGTGCACACCCAAGCGGGTCGCGTGGTGCAACACGTCGAGCGCATCGAGGGCACGACACCCGAGTGCGAACACGCCAGCGGGCAGACCCACCTGCACCACTTGCAGCGCAGTCGCAGCACACACCGCTGCAGCCAGATCAGCGGTTGGTCCGGCTGCGCCGGCGATGACCGTCACCCGCTCGCCACGCTCGTTCGCGCCGCGAGCCTCCACCCTCACGGACCCGAGGTCGCCCGTCGGGTGCGGTGGAGTGAGCATCGGTAGCCGAGCGGTCAAGCGGTCGCGGCGAGTCGCCGACACCCTGGCCGAGATGCGCCCAGCCTGCGGAAACGAACGGTGCAGCAGCAAGGGATCACCCAGTGCCGCGCGGTAGCAGTCGTGCGCTCCGATGGGCTCCGGGAACCACACCAGATCGCGGCCGCTGCCGCCGGGCACCTCGATCCACTCCCCATCGTGCCAACCGAGGGCCGCGTCGCCGAGCGCATCGTGGTGCTGGCGGGCGCAGGCTGGGCCAGCGGTGCCATGCAAGGCAACGTGCAGCTCGTCGAGTGTGTGCACCTGTTCGGCCAGTGAGGCCGCCAACAAGCCCGAGAGGCCCGGGCTCATCCCGGCACCCACCACGAGTGCGGCATCGTGTCGTTCGGCGGTTCCCTGCATTGCCAGCATCGCTCTCAGGTCGGTGAGGTCGTCGCCGAGCGACACGACTGCGGTGCCGTCACTCAGCAACCGTTCGGCCAGCGCGCGGTGCGGGGTGGGGTGACACAGCACCACCACATCGCACTGGGAGAGATCTGCTGCGTCATCGACCCGCACAAGGCTGCTGCGCACGCCGACCGACGGTGCCGGGTCGTAGACCGCAACGCGGAGACCCTCAGCCACCAAATGTGCTGCCACCCGGCTGCCAGTGACGCCGTGCCCCACCAGGCCGATGATCGGCGCATTCATCGCGGCGGCACGTCGACTTCGCGCCAACCACCCACCTGCGGAGGTACACCGCCCTTGCCACGCATGCGCAGGGTGGCGAAAATTGCGCCCGCCATGCTGAGGGCAACGATTGCGCGGCGCAACATCTTCATGGTTCGGAGCGTACCAAGGCCCGTGAACTCGCCGACCAACCACGGAGCCGCCACCACCACAGCGTGTTCGACCGGACGGGCGTGAAGGTGGTGTTCCTCCAGTCGGTCGGCGCGCCGCTGAAGGCTGAAAAAACACGCACCCCGGGCCAATGACCCGGGGTGCAACGTGTGGGGCTACACAGAATCGAACTGTGGACCTCATCCTTATCAGGGATGCGCTCTAACCGACTGAGCTATAGCCCCACTAGCGGTAGGAAAGGCTAGCGGCCGCTGCCCAAAACCCTCAATCGGGTTGCGGGTGGTCGAACCGACGGTCGGGAATCCGCAGGGCGCGGCGCCAACCCACACCCCGATCATCCGTGGCCACCACCTCTTCCTCCAGCACGCTCACCCTGATACCGCCGACCAGATCAGTGATCAGGTTGAACAGCGTGGCCATCAGTACGGCCACACCGGTGAGCCCGATGACTGCGAACAGACCGGCCACCCACGCATTGTGGAAGATTTCGCCGCCGTGCAGCGTGAACTGCTTCCAACCGAAACTCTCGAAGAACCGTTGCACGTTGTCGACCGTGCCGGTGTTCTGCGCCACCTGCCACAACAACACACCCGACGTGAGGACTACGACGTAGAGGAACAGGTTGAACACCAGGGCCACCTTGCACACCGACCAGGCATCAACATGGCGCACGACCCGGGTGACTCGACGCACCCGCGGATGTGCTCGCGCCACGTTGACGCTTGCCAACGGCCGGGGCGCACGCACCGGGCGTTGGGTCAGATTGGTGGTGGCGTCGGGGAGTTCGCCGAGCGGGATGGCACGGGTGGCCGACGATTCGAACCTGTCTACGGACTGTGCTGCGCCGGGAGGAGGCGGCGGGATCACCCGCGGCCGCACTGGCGGCGGAATGGGCGGGTAGTCGGACTCGGCAGGAACGATCACCGGCACCGACACCCGCTCCACCGGAGCAGGGCGGTCGAGTGCGCCCGAGGATGAACCCAACTCCCTCGCCGGGTCGTCACGGATCGTCAGTGGCTGAGCACCAGTCGCGTCACGCGCATCGGGAGCCACTGGAGCGCGTGTGGCTCGCGGACGCGGTGTGGCCGGCGTCGCAATGGTCTCACCGCGACTGGCCGCTACCAGGGGGTCGATGACTGGCCGGGGAGCTCGCTGCGGTGGGCGACGGGCGGTGCCAGCGGTGGCCGAACGTGATGGAGGCTGTTTGTGTGGCTCGGCCGGCTGACCGGCACGTGACCGCGGCCCCGCGGCAGGCGAACGAGGTGTTGGCCGCTCGTCGGAAGGGGGCACGCCGTCATCCACACCGTGAGTGTAGGCAACCCCTGTTGCTCTATGGGGCGCGCGCTGCACGGGCCACCGCGACCGACCCGTTCAACTCCACCGTCACCTCCACCGTGCCATCGCCGACATCGAGAACCACGAAGCTCCGCAGACTGGCACCGTTCACCCCGGCAATTCGCTCAGCCGCAGCACGGCCTTGTGCGGCTCCGGCCAGAGCAGCCGCGTCAGCCGCAGCCTGGGCACGTTCGTGGCGCACCACACTGGCGCCAAGTTGCGCGAGGCCCACCGCACACAGCACCGCCAACACCACCACCGCCAACAGCAACGCAGTGGCCTGACCCTTCTCGCCAGCGTCGCCAGTATCGCCAACTGGACGCGCACATCGAACCATCACTGCACCCCCTGAGGAAGCACTTTCGAGTTCGGCGGTGGAGACCGCAATGTGGCGCCCTACGGCGCGAGTCAGAACGGGATCTAGTCCTCGTCGTCGCTGGCCAGGATGGGTGCGACCGATGCGACCGTCTGACCCTCATCGAGGCTCATCACGCGCACACCGGTGGCATCGCGCCCCTGCGAGCTGATCTCGCGGACACTCATGCGGATCATCACGCCACCACTGGACACGGCGACGATGTCGTCGTCGAGGCCGACCATGAACGCCGCGACCACGAAACCCTTGCGGCCCGTGAGACGGATTCCGATGACACCCTGACCACCGCGGCCCTGGACGTTGAACTTGTCGAGTTGGGTGCGCTTGCCGTACCCGCCATCGGTAAGCATCAGGATCGCCGCGTCGTCACGGCCTGGGTCGACCGACACGAGTTCGTCGCCCGGCTTCAACTTGATGCCGCGCACACCGGAAGCGGCACGGCCCATCGGCCGCACCTCGCTCTCGTTGAAGCGGATCGTGATGCCCTTGCGGGTGACGATGAAGATGTCGTCAGTGCCGGTGGTTTCGATCACCTTCACCAGTTCGTCGCCGTCGCGCAGGTTGATCGCGATCAGGCCGTCGCGGCGACCGTTGTCGTACTCGTTGAACGCGGTCTTCTTCACCACACCCAAACGGGTGGCGAAGAACAGGTTGCGCTCGCCCGCGAAATCGCGGGTGTCGATGATCGCCTGGATCTGTTCGCCGGCCTGCAACGGCAGCAGGTTGACGATGGGCATGCCCTTCGCCGTGCGCTCACGCTCGGGCAGGTCGAGGGCCCGCAGGCGGTAGACCTTGCCGCGGTTGCTGAAGAACAGCAAGAACGCGTGCGCCGTGGTGAAGATCACGTGACGCACGATGTCGTCGCTCTTCAGCTTGGCGCCACTGACGCCGCGGCCGCCGCGGCCTTGGGTCTTGAACGAGGCGGCCGGCACAGCCTTGATGTACTGCGCCTCGGTCATCACGATGACGAGTTCCTTGTCGTCGACGAGGTCTTCGATGCTCATGTCGCCGGAGTCGAAGGTGATCGGGCACACGCGAGGTGTGGCGAACTCTTCGCGAATCGCGAGCATCTCGGACTTGATCACACCACGGAGCTTCTCGGGCGAGTCGAGGATGCTTTGCAACTCGATGATCCGTGCCTGGACGTCGCCCAGTTCGGTCTCGAGGTCGATACGGCTGAGGCGGGTGAGTTGCGACAGACGCATCTCGAGGATGTCGGTGGCCTGGATCTCGCTGAACTCGTACGGCACCGTCATCAGGCCGGCTTTCGCCGCCGCCGGATCGTCGCTGGAACGGATCAGGGCGATGATCGCGTCGATGACGTTGAGCGCCTTGATGCGACCCTCGAGCACGTGCTCGCGGCGCTTGGCCTTGGCCAGGCGGAACTCGGTACGACGGGTGATGACATCCACTTGGTGGCGGACGTAACCCTCAAGCGCCTGCGCCAAGTTCAGTGTGCGCGGCACGCCGTCGACCAGGGCCACCATGTTCACCGGGAAGCTGGTCTGCAGCGAGGTGAGCTTGAACAGATTGTTCATCACCACGTTCGCGTTGGCGTCGCGCTTCAGTGTGATGATCAGGCTGGTCTTGGCCGCCGCCGAGGCATCGTTGACGTCGGCAATGCCGTCGAGATCGCCGGCGTCGACGAGTTCCTGGATGCGGCTGGCAATCGAGTTACAACTGGTCTGGTACGGCAGTTCGGTGACCCGAATGTGCATCGTGCCGCGCTTACCTTCTTCGATCTCCGCCTTGGCGCGCATCTTGATGCTGCCACGACCAGTGCGGTAGGCATCCATGATGCCGGCGCGGCCCAGGATGGTGCCGCCGGTGGGGAAGTCGGGACCCTTCACGAACTGCATCAGGTCGTCGGGAGTGGCTTCGGGGTGGTCGATCAGGTGGATCGCAGCGTCGATGACCTCGCCGAGGTTGTGCGGCGGAATGCTGGTGGCCATACCGACTGCGATGCCCTGGCTGCCGTTGACCAACAGGTTCGGGAAGCGGGCCGGGAGCACCGACGGTTCTTCCGTGGTGTTGTCGTAGTTGGCCTGCATGTCGACGGTCTCTTCGTCGATATCGGCCAGCATCTGCATCGCCAACGGGTGCAGACGGCACTCCGTGTAGCGCTCGGCGGCAGCACCGAAGTCGGGGCTGCCGTAGTTGCCGTGGAAGTCGATGAGTGGGTGACGCAGGCTGAACGGCTGGGCCATGCGCACCAGTGCGTCGTAGATCGCCGAGTTGCCGTGCGGGTGGTACTTGGCCATCGTGTCGCCGGTGACGCGGGCTGATTTCACATGCGGACGGTTGGGCCGGAAGCCTTGCTGATCCATGTCCCAGATGATGCGGCGGTGCACCGGCTTGAGGCCGTCGCGCACATCGGGCAAGGCGCGCGACATGATGACCGACATCGCGTAGTCGAGGAAGCTGCGCTCCATCTCGTCCTGCAACTGAATCGGCTCGATCAGATCGTGACCGTTCTCGTCGCCGGTGGGTCCGGTGGGCGGGGTGGGCGGGGTGTCGGGTGTGTCGCTCATCTCAGAAGTCCAGGTTTCGTACGTCGCGTGCGTTGGTGGTGATGAACTGCTTGCGCAGATCGACGTCGTCGCCCATCAGCACACTGGTGATCTCGTCGGCGATCGCGGCCTCCTCGACCGTGATCTGCAACAGGGTGCGAGTGGTGACGTCCATGGTGGTGGGCTTCAACTCCTGCCAGTCCATTTCGCCGAGACCCTTCAACCGGTTGAAGTCGTTCTTGTGGTTGGGGTGCGACTCGAGGAAGCGGTTCTTCGCGTGCTCATCCTTCAGGTAGATCTTCTCCTTGCCGACCAGCGTGGAGAACAACGGCGGTTGTGCGATGTACACATACCCCCGCTCGACGAGTGCCCGCATCTGGCGGAAGAAGAACGTGAGCAACAGCGTGCGGATGTGGCTGCCGTCGACATCGGCATCGCACAGGATGATGACCTTGTGGTAGCGAGCCTTCCCGCCATCGAACTCCTCGCCCACGCCGCCGCCGATGGCGGTGATGAGTGCCTGGATCTCGGTGTTCTTCAGCATCTTGTCGAGACGGGCACGCTCGACGTTGAGGATCTTGCCGCGGATAGGGAGCAACGCCTGTGTGCGCGGATCGCGAGCGTTGAGCGCCGAGCCACCGGCCGAGTCGCCCTCGACGATGAACAACTCTGATTCCTCAGGGTTGCCGCTGCTGCAGTCCTTCAACTTGTCGGGCATGCCGGCGCCGGCGAGTGCGGTCTTGCGGCGGATGGCGTTGCGGGCGTTCTTCGCGGCCAGACGGGCTTGCGCGGCGGAGAGTGCCTTTTTCACCAACTTGTTGGCCTCGGTGGGGTTCTCTTCCAGCCACTCGGCAAGGCGTTCGTTGGTGGCCTTCTGCACGAAACTGCGCATCGGCACGTTGCCCAGCTTGGCCTTGGTCTGACCCTCGAACTGCGGTTCGCGCAACTTCACCGAGACGATGGCGGTGATGCCTTCGCGGATGTCTTCGCCGAGCAGGTTGTCTTCTTTTTCCTTCAGCAGGTTCTTCGACCGGGCGTACTTGTTGACCACGCTGGTGAGCGCCGTCTTGAAACCCTCCACGTGCATACCACCCTCGATGGTGGAGATGCCGTTGGCGTAGCCGTGGATGCCCTCGTAGTAGCCGGTGTTCCACTGGATTGCGATGTCGAGTGTCTGGCCACCCTCGGTGTCTTCGTCCTCGAAGTGAGCGACCTTCAAGAACAAGGCTTCCTTCGACGCGTTGAGGTGCTTGACGAAGTCGACGATGCCGCCCTTGTACTGGAACGTGACATCTTGTTCCTTGCCCTCGCGCTCGTCGCGAAAGACGATCTCGAGGCCCTTGTTGAGGAACGCCATCGTCTGCAAACGCTCGAGCACGGTGCGCGACACGAACTCGGTGCCCTCGGCGATGAACACCGTGGGATCCGGCCAGAACGTGACCGTGGTGCCGCTTTGGCGACCGCGCGCCGGGGTGGCGCCGATCTCTTGGATCTTGCCCTGCGGCTTGCCGCCCTGGGCGTACTCCTGCTGGTAGCGCTTGCCCAGCTTGTCGATCTCGATGAGCAGACGCTCGGACAGCGCGTTGACCACGCTGACGCCCACGCCGTGGAGGCCACCGGAGACCTTGTAGCCCTCGCCGCCGAACTTGCCGCCGGCATGCAACACGGTGAGCACGACCTCGGCTGCACTCTTACCCTTGTGCGGACCGGAGGGGTACGGATCGACCGGGATGCCACGGCCGTTGTCGTCGACGCGGCAGCCGCCGCCCTCCAACAACGTGACCCCGATGCGGGTGCAGAAACCCGCCATCGCCTCGTCGACCGAGTTGTCGACGACCTCCCAGATCAGGTGGTGAAGACCCGCCAGACCCGTGGAGCCGATGTACATGCCAGGGCGTTTTCTGACCGGGTCGAGACCCTCCAGCACCTGAATATCTTTGGCACCGTAATCGGCACTCGGTTGTTTGGTGTCAGACGACACGCGCACCTCGATCGTTTCGGGGGAAAACAGGAGTTGACCTGGGATTTTACGGGGCGACACGTGGACTGGACCCGTGCTGGCCCAAGGCCCGGCAGCTGTCGTCGCAAGTACCTGACAGCCTACCCGAGGGGTGTCACAAAGAGGTGGAGGGGCGAGGGACGGAGCAGAGGTGGGCGATGGGCTAGAACTGCCGGAATGAAGGTCGCCGTGTATGCCATCGCATTGAACGAGGAGGCCTTCGTCGCGCGCTTCATGGCCACCGCCAGCGAAGCCGATCTAGTACTCGTCGCCGACACTGGCAGCACCGACGCAACGGTGGCCGCGTTACAGCGCGCGGGGGCCGTCGTGCACCACATCACCGTCTCGCCATGGCGCTTCGACGATGCCCGCAATGCCTCGCTCGCGCTCATCCCGGCCGACGTCGACGTGTGCGTCACGGTCGACCTCGACGAGGTGCTGTCCCCTGGTTGGCGCGCCCTGCTGGAGGCAGAATGGGGCGACGCCACACGCGGTCGCTACCTGTACACCTGGAGCCACCACAGCGACGGCACACCGGCCGTGTCCTTCATGACGGACCGCATCCACGCCCGGCGCGGGTACCGCTGGCGCAACCCGTGCCACGAGACGCTGTACGCCGATCGCATCGATGAGCGGTACTGCGAACTCAGCCTGGAGTTGCATCACTGGCCCGACCCCGACAAGCCGCGCAGCCAGTATCTGCCACTGTTACGCGTCGCTGCCGAGGAACAACCCCACGACAGCCGCGCGGCGCACTACCTTGGCCGCGAGTTGATGTTCTACGGCCACTGGCAAGCAGCGATCGACGAGTTGCGCCGCCATCTCGAGTTGCCCTCCAGCGTGTGGGCACCCGAGCGGGCCGCCTCCATGCGGTTCATCGGCCGCTGTCACCGTCGCCTCGGCCTCGATGACGACGCATTGACCTGGTTCCGTGCCGCCACCGAGACATCGCCCGACACGCGCGAGCCGTGGATCGAGTTGGCGCAGATCTGCCACGACCAACAGCGCTGGCACGAGTGCTACGACGCAGCGCAGCAAGCGCTGGGCATCACCGAACGGCCCACGATCTACATCAACGACCCGGTGGCGTGGAGCGAACGCGGCCACGATCTCGCCAGTGTCGCTGCGTGGCGTCTCGGTCTGGCGGACGAAGCACTGCTCCATGCGCTTGCGGCGCAGGAGATGGCACCAGACGATGCCCGCATCGCCGAGAACATCACCTTCTATCGTTCAGCCACAGCATCTATCGACACGCCGGAACAGCACGACTAGGGTTCTGCTGATTCGGGCACGGGAGCCCAGGAACGGAGCAGGACATGCGTCATCGTCGTCACCTCGTCGCCATGGGCGCGACCGGACTAGTCACACTCATTGCCCCCGCAGTGGGTGCCCACGCTGGTGCACCGCGCCCGGCGGTCACGGGTACCACCACATGCCGCACCTCCTGGGCCGAGGCCGGCCCGCAAGGTCCGCAGGGCGATCTCGGCCCCCAGGGCCCGCAGGGACCCACCGGACCCACCGGACCCACCGGCGCCGCGGGCCCGGTCGCGCCCCTCGGACCAAGTCGAGTTGCCCATCGAGTTCACGGCACCATCGCTGATCTTCCGGCCTGCGCCGATCTGCCGGGTGTCTGCGTGGTCAACCAGGGTGGGCCCACCGGGCCCCAGGGTGACGCCGGCCCCACCGGCCCCGTTGGCCCCACCGGGTCCGCTGGCCCCACCGGCCCCACCGGACCCACCGGCGGCATCGGCGGCCCGTCCCGCAGCGCCCACCGCATCACCGCGGTCAGTTGCGCTGGCATCGCCGAAGAATGCGTCACGGTCAACACCGGCCCCACCGGGCCTTTGGGCGAGATTGGGCCCACCGGGCCCCAGGGCGACGCCGGCCCCACCGGCCCCACCGGCCCCACCGGGCCTGTGGGCATCCTCCTCGGGTCGTCGCGCGCTACGCACCGTCCCGGCCTCCCCAGTCAAGTGACGGTCGAGGTGTCCACGAAGTGCGTCGACGAAGCGTCGCTGGCGTTGCTGCCCGTCTCCGGCAACAACAACCAACCGTTGCTCTACGCCGCTGGTCTGGCCGTGGTGGCCGGCAGCGCCGCAACCTGGACCAGTCGGCTCCGCCGCCGCCGGGCGCGCTGACCGCTCAGCGGCCGACGCGCACTTCCAACTTCTCAACGGTGGCTCCGGCCACCTCCAGCAGTCGCTGCTTCAACGTTCCTTCGAGGAACTTCAACTGCGTCGCCCAGGCCGGGTCGTCGACCTTGACCACCAAGGTCGTGCCGTCGAGCTTCACCGGTTGTACGTGAGCGGCGACCGCCGCGCCGACGACTTCCTCCCAGCGGCCGAACACGCCGCCCATCGCTGCCGACGACGCACCACGGGAGGCGACTTCGGGCCGCAACGAACGGACCACCTCGTGCAGGCTGTCACCCAGCCGGATCGGTTCGTCACGTGCCACGAACACCACTCTCGCAGCGAATCAGGTGGAAACGACCGCACCCTCGGCGATGCGCACGATCGCGTCGGGACGAGCTGCATCCGGGAGGACTCCGGCAGTGGTGAGCACCACCTGACCAGGGGGCAGGTGGTGAAGCAGTGCCGCGGAGCGGCGCGGGTCGAGTTCGCTCAACACATCGTCGAGCACCAGCACCGGTGAACTCCCCGCTTTGTCGGCGACCATCCGGTGCGCCGCCAGGCGAAGCGCCAACGCGAACGTGCGCTGTTCACCCTGTGACGCGTGGGTGCGCGCCGGCAGGCCGCCGATGAACAACTCGACGTCGTCGCGATGCGGACCGATCGTGCTCACACCGCGGCGCACGTCGTCGCGTCGCGACTCGGCGAGCGCATGCACGAGACCGCGCTGGCGCCACTGTGGTTCGTAGCGCAACTCGACGACGCTCGGTCGGTCAGCGAGTTGCTCGTAGGCCTCGGCCACCATCGGGGTCAAGCGAGCGATCAACACCGCACGCGCGTGGCCGAACTGGTCGCCCACCTCGGCCAACTTCGCGTCCCACACATCGAGGGTCACTTCGGTCTCGTCGCTGAGCCGACCGTTGGCCTGCTTGAGCAGCACGTTGCGCTGCTTCACGATGCGATCGAGCTCCAACCGCAGCGCGTCGTACTTCAGTGCCAACGACACCAACGTGTCGTCCATGAACCGACGCCGTTCGTTGGGGCCACCCTTCACCAGCGCCAGGTCGTCCGGTGAAAACACCGTGACGCGCATCACCCCGAGCAGTTCTCGCGACCGTCCGAGCTTCTGCTTGTTGACCTGCACGCGGTTGCGACCGTGGCGGCTGAGCTCCAGTTCCACCAGTACTTCGCGCCCGTCCGGATGCAGCACGGTGGCGCGCACCACTGCGGTCTGCGCACCGACGCGAATCAGTGCTTCAGTGGGTGCGCCGCGAAAGCTGTCCAGCGATGCCAGGTAGGCCAGCGCCTCAGCCAGGTTGGTCTTACCCTGGCCGTTGAGGCCGACGATGGCCGTGATGCCGTGGTGGAAGTCGAACGATGCCGCGTGGTAGTTGCGGAAGTCGACGAGCTCCAGCCGAGTGACGATCATGCGTTACGGAACGCGGACCGGCATCAGCAAATACAGGTAGTCGGTGTTGCCGCTGCCGCGGAGCACGGCGGGCTTGAGTGCGTCGATGGTGGACAGGGTGACCGAGTCGCCCTGACAGGCCTCGACACCGGCCGCGAAGTAGTCCGGGTTGAAGGCCACGGTGAGGTCAGTGCCGACGAACAGCGCGTCGAGTTCTTCCGATGCGTTACCGACGTCCTGGGTGATGGCGGTCAGCTTCAGCGTGTCGCCACCCATCTGCAGCTTCACGGGCGTGGCGTCCTTGGCGAGGATCTTCACGCGCCGGATCGCCTCGAGGAGCGGTTCGCGCTCCACGGTGAGCGTGTTCGGGTGGCTCGGCGGAATCAACTGGCGGTAGTTCGGGAACTCGCCCTCGATCAGGCGGGTGGTGAGACGGGTGGACCCGACCTCGAACGTGGCGTCGCGATCACCGAGACGCATCGTCACCTCGTCGCCGTTGCCCACCAGGCGCTGCAGTTCGTTGAGTGCGCGTCCGGGAATGAGCACCTTTTGATCGGCCGACAGCACCTGCTGGCCCGCCAGATCGCGGACCGCGAGGCGATACGAATCGGTGGCCACCATCCGCAGACCGTCACCCTCGGCGGCCATCATCACGCCAGTGAGAATCGGACGGGCCTCATCCGTGCTTGCCGCGCGGACGACTTGGCGCAGTGCGTCTCCGAACTGGGCGGCCGGCAAGGTGACGGAACTGCTGACGGACGACGTGAGTTTCGGATAGTCGTCAAAGCTCAGCGGGCGCACCGTGAAGTGTGAACGTCCGTTGCTGATGCTGACGTCGTCAGCTTCGGCGACGACGTCGACCGCTCCCGAACCGAGTGAGCGCACGATGTCGGCGACCAGCCGAGCCGGCACCACGATTCCACCGTCGACTTCGCCACCGACCTCGAGTGACAGCTGGATCGTGAGATCGAGATCGGTACCGGTGACCGACAGGGTGCTGCCGCGCAGCTCGAGGCGCAGACCAGACAGGACCGGCAGGGCCCCGGATCGACCAGTAGCAGCACGACCGGCAGTGGCGAGGGCCTCGGCCAGCGCTTCACGTTCACAACGGAACTTCACAGCGTTCCCTTTCGCGTCATGGGGGTGTCTAAAAAGCTATTAATGGTAATAAGGGCTGTGGATTGTGTACAACCCTGTATCGCCCCAGCGTAGGTGGCCGATGGGTGCACACACCGGTTTCCCCACGCGCGCACAGGGGAAAAACCACCGTCGTGTAGTTCGGGGGACAACTCCGCGTTGTCCCCTGTTCGTGAGCGTGTCATCCACAGTGCGCCCACAGGGCTCGCGCGCATGGTTCAGGCCTTCTTTAACCGCTGAGTGAGGTCGGTGACCTGATCGTAGACGTCCTTACGTTCCTTCATCAGCCGTTGGATCTTGTCCACGGCGTGGATCACGGTGGTGTGGTCGCGCCCGCCGAACACCCGGGCGATGGCCGGGTAGGAGAGGTCGGTGAGTTCGCGGAACACGTACATCGCCACCTGCCTGGCGGTGACGAGTGGCCGTTGCCGGCTCTTACCGCGGAGGGAATCGACGCTGTAACCGAGGATCACGGCGATCTCGTTCAGCAGCTCGTCGTCCGTGCGCGGCTTGACATACGTGTCCGACAGCAGGTCGCCGAGGAGTTGTTCGGCCAGGTGGGTACTGATCGGCACCTGATTGAGGCTGGCGTAGGCCGTCACTCGAATGAGGGCACCTTCGAGTGCACGGATGTTGGTGGTGATCCGTGAGGCAATCAGCTCGAGGGTGTCGGCCGGAACAGGGCTGTGATCACGCTCGGCCTTGTTGCGCAAGATCGCCAAGCGGGTTTCCAGGTCTGGCGGCTGGATGTCGGTGATCAGACCCCATTTGAAGCGACCGCGCAGTCGTTCTTCCAGCGTGGGGATCGCGTCGGGCATGCGGTCGCTGGAGATGATGATCTGCTTGTTTGCGCCATGCAGCGAGTTGAAGGTGTGGAAGAACTCCTCCTGGAGCCCTTCCTTACCCTCCATGAACTGGATGTCGTCGATCAGCAGGACGTCGATGTCGCGGTACCGCCGCTTGAAGTTGGCGGTGGTGTTCGTGCGGATCGCGTCGACGTACTCGTTGAGGAAGGTCTCGGTGCTGACGTAGCGAACAACGTCGTGCTGGTAGTGATGGTGCACGTAGTGGCCGATGGCGTGCAACAGGTGGGTCTTGCCGAGACCGGCCGATCCGTAGATGAACAACGGGTTGTAGCTGCGACCAGGGGTTTCGGCGACTCGCAGCGCGGCGGCCAGCGCGAACTGGTTGGACGCTCCTTTGACGAAGGTCTCGAACGTGTACCGCGGGTTCATCCCGCTGGGATCCGAGCTGCCCGAGCTGGATGAGCGACCCTCGCTCATCGTGGCTCCGGCGCCGTCGGCCGGGCCGTGAGTCTGGCCGGAATGGCTGGTGGAGTCGGGAGACCACTCGGCGCTTGGTTCGTTGTCGGCAACCTGCACCTCGACGACGAAGTTGAGGCTGGCAGCACCGATTTCCTCGAGTGCATCCCTCACCAGTGGGAGGTAGCGCGAGAGAATTCGATCTCGGGCGTGGGCGTTCGGCGCACTCACCCGCACCATCGAGGTATCGCTGTCGAGGGCGATGACATCCTGGAACGTGGAGAACCACACGGCCTCTGAGACCTGCGCGCGGAGGAGTTGCGCAACGGCTGTCCACAACTGTTCGTGGTCGCTCACCTGCATCTCCTCCCTTTTGTCGGTCATATGTCCACATGTTTGTCCACACGATGTGGACAACTATGGAGATCGAACGGCGAACGCTATCAGGCGCGGACACCGACCCGAACCGGCGCCTGACAGGAGTGCGGTCATGTCGCGTAAATGACATGAGTCGGCCCGTGCGGTTGCCTCTGGACGCTCGTCACCGTAGCCTTGGCGACTGGCCCACGACCAGCCGGTGTTTTGCGGCGCGCCGTGAGTGATGTCGATCTGCGAGCAGCCATCATGTATGGCTCGAGGAGGGCTGCGTGAAGCGCACATTCCAACCGAACAACCGTCGTCGTGCGAAGAAGCACGGCTTCCGCAACCGCATGAGCACCCGCGCCGGGCGAGCCGTACTGAAGGCTCGTCGCGACAAGGGTCGCCACCGTCTGTCGGCTTGATCTGGCGTATCCGAGAGCGCAGCGCGTTCGCTGGTCTCTCTCACGAGGGGCGGCGCGCTCGGGCCGGAGTGCTGTGGTGCACGTTCATACTCGACCCTCCCGGCACCGTCACACCTCCGCGTGTGGCGTTCGCTCTGGGTCGCGCGCTCGGACCCGCCGTCGTACGCAACCGTGTGCGTCGCCGGCTCCGGGACATGTTGCGGCAGGAATCATCCGTTTCCGGTCTGCCTCCGGGCACGTACCTGTTCGGGGCAACTCCAGCCGCCGCAGCACGGTCGTTCATCGAACTCCAGTTCGATCTCGACCAGTTGCTGACACGCGTTCGTGGATAACGCGCCTGGTCATTGCCTATCAACGGGCGATGGAGGGCCGTCCCTCTCCGTGTCGGTTCACCCCCACGTGTAGTAGCTATGCCGTCGAGGCGCTGGAGGTGTACGGCACTGGCCGCGGCCTGTGGCTCACCGTGCGGCGCTTGCTGCGTTGCCGGCCGTTTGGGCCGTCGGGTTTCGACCCGGTACCGCTTCCCCAGTCTTCCCTCGACCGCACGTCTCGGTCGTCTCACCGTAAGGGACTTGTCTCATGATCGCACTCGAGTTGTTCGAGTACCCCGCCAAGCTGCTGGCCTGGTTCTACAGCTTCACCCACAACTACATCATCGCCATCTCGATGATCGCGCTCGTCGTGATGTTGGTGACTGCACCGCTGGTGTTGAAGAGCACCAAGGGCATGCTGGAGATGCAGAAGCTGCAGCCGGAGATGAAGCGGCTGCAAAACCAGCACCGCGGCGATCGCCAGAAGCTCAACGAAGAGATGATGAAGCTCTACCAAGAGCACAAGGTCAACCCGTTGGCGTCATGCCTGCCGCTGCTGCTGCAGATGCCCGTGTTCATCATCATGTTCCGAGTGCTGCACGGCCTGACCAACAAGGTCACCTGTGTGGCCGGGAACGCCCTGGATGCCTGTAACGGCGCCGGCGGGATCCGCCTGGTCGGTGGCGAGAAGGTGTTCAGCCCGAAGTACCTCGATCACGGCTCCAAGCTGTACACCGACGTGCTCGGCAAGAAGGAGATGCTTTCCTTCGGTCTCGATCTGGCCAGCCGCCCCTACCAGGTGATCTCCGAGTCCTTCGGTAAGGGAATCATCTACGCACTGCTCGTGGTGGCCCTCGGCGTGTTGTACTTCGTGCAGCAACGAATGATCGCGTCGCGGGCGGCAGTGTCGCCCTCTGTGTCGCCTGCTCAGCAGAAGCTGATGCAGTACCTGCCCGTGGTCTTCGCAGTGTTCCTGGTGTTCTACCTCACGGCACTGGTGGTGTACTACATGGCTCAGGCCGTGTTCCGCATTGGGCTGAACTACTACATCACCCACCGTTTCTACAAGGGTGACGAGTCCTTGGGCCGTCAGGCCCAGCGTGCGGGCGATAGTGCCCGGGAGATGGCCAAGAAAGACGGCGGAGGCGGCGGGATGTTCGCCAACGCCAAGCGCGAGTTGGCCACCGCCAAGGATCAAGCCAAGAAGGGCGCTCCCGCTGCCCCGGTGTCAAGTAAGCGGGTCACCGCTCCGAAGAACAAGCCGACGCCAACCTCCGGAAAGGCGGCGGGACGCCCCGCCCCTACCGGCAAGGCGTCCCGAGTCGACGGTCGTCCGTCGAAGAAGAAGTGAGCAGGACCATCACGATGGAATGGGTCGAAACAACAGGGAAGACGATCGCCGAAGCCAAAGAGCGGGCGCTCGATCAGTTGGGTGTGCACGAGGAGGACGCCGAGTTCGAGTTGCTCGATGAGCCCAAGCAGGGTTTGTTCGGCCGCGTGCGTGGCGAAGCCCGAGTGCGGGCGCGAGTGCGCCCGACGCAGGCACGTCAGAAGGTCGATCGTCGCGATCGCCGGCGAGAGAAGGGCGACCGTGCCGAAAAGGCCGAGTCGACTCCGAAAACCGACAAGGTGGAGCGCACTGAGCGGGCGAGTCGCCCGGCAGCCACCACGAGTCAACGTGCAACCGGTGAGCGCCAGCGTGCCCCCCGACCGCCACGTTCGGACTCCCCCGCCCCGAAGAAGAATACCAACCCGTCTGCGGACGGCCAATCCAAGGAGCAACTGGTGGACGCACGTCAGGTCGGCGAGGAAGCACAGCGGTTTATGAATGCCCTGGTCAGCGCATTCGGCCTGGCCGGCACCAGTGAACTGGTGGAGGACGGCGACGATCTCGAGGTGCGCGTGCACGGTGCCGAACTCGGGCTGCTCGTCGGTCCCCGCGGCACTACCCTGCAGGCGGTGCAGGATCTGGCTCGGGTCGCATCGCAGCGCCGTCTGGGTGACCACGACACTCGTCTGCGGGTCGACGTTGGCGGGTACCGCGAACGCCGCCGCGGCGCGCTCGGCAAGTTCGCCGTGCAAATGGCTGATGAAGTGAAGGAATCGGGTGTTGCCCGAGTGCTCGAGCCGATGTCGTCGGCAGACCGCAAGATCATTCACGACACGTTGTCCACGACCGAGGGGATCGCCACCCGTTCCGAGGGCGACGATCCGTTCCGTCGGGTGGTCATCGCTCCGGCGAATGACTGACGACACTGCACTTGAGGCGGCCTTGGCCGCTATCGCAGAACGGGGAGCGATCGGTGAACGATCGCTCCCCGTTGCAATTGCGCACGCGGATCAGTTTGCCGCTGCAGTGCCGAACGCAGCCCGACGATTGGTGGATCTCGGTTCCGGCGGCGGACTTCCTGGACTGGTGGTGGCGGTGCGTTGCCCCTGGGTGCAGGTCACGTTGGTGGAGCGCCGCACTCGGCGCGCCGACCTCCTTCTGCGTGCCGCGCGCTCCCTGGTGCTGACGGAGCGGGTCACGGTGGTGAGTGACGATGTGCGGGTGGTGGCTGAGGCTCAGCCGAACTCGTTCGACGTGGTCACCGCCCGCAGCTTCGCCGCGCCGGCCATCACCGCCCAGTGGGCCGGTGCGCTCCTCGTCTCGGGCGGTGTGCTGATCGTCAGTGAACCGCCGACCGATGCAGTGGATCGATGGTTGCCCACCGTGCTGGATCTCGCCGGACTCAGAGATCTTGGTCGTGAGCAGGGGATACGTCGTTTCGAACGACGCTGATGTTCCACGTGAAACATCCTCACGCTCGTCCGTGGGGTGAATGAGTCGGCTCCTCAGTGTTTCACGTGGAACATTCCAGGATCCCCGCCACCGGTGCCAACGTCAGCTATCCTGCCGTTGTTCGCCTGCACTGTGCGGGCGTGCAGGAGCTCCTGAATGACTGCAGATGCCTCTGGTCGTCGTCCTCTCCCCCGTGTGATCGCAATTGCGAACCAAAAGGGCGGGGTCGGCAAGACCACCACCACTGTCAACCTGGGTGCATGCCTCGCTGAGCTGGGCTACCGCACGCTGGTCATCGACCTCGACCCCCAGGGGAATGCCTCCACCGGTCTCGGAATCGAGAACCGCGGCATCGAGACTTCCATGTACCACGTGATCATGCATGAAGCTCCGTTGGAGAACTGTATTGAGCCGACGGCGGTCAAGAACCTGTTCGTCGCCCCCGCCAGTCTTGATCTTGCGGGCGCGGAGATCGAGTTGGTGCCAGCGTTCAGTCGCGAAAATCGACTGCGCCGCGCGATCGATGCGGTACTCGACGATTACGACTACGTGTTGATCGACTGTCCGCCCTCGCTCGGCCTACTGACCGTGAATGGTCTCAATGCCGCCCGTGAGGTGTTGGTGCCGATTCAATGCGAGTACTACGCACTGGAAGGCCTTGGTCAGTTGTTGCGCAACGTCGACCTCGTCAAGCGCAATCTCAACCCGACGCTGGAGGTCAGCACGATCGTGTGCGTCATGTACGACGCACGTACGAAGCTGGCCGATGCTGTGGTGAAGGAAGTACGCGAGCACTTTGGTGACAAAGTCTGCAGGACCGTGGTGCCACGAACGGTTCGTCTGTCGGAGGCGCCCTCGTTCGGTCAGTCGATCATCACATTCGATTCCGGTTCGAAAGGTGCCACCGCCTACCGCGGTGTTGCCAAGGAGGTGAGCGGTGGCCCGGCAGAGCGGACTCGGTAAAGGTTTGGGGGCACTGATCCCCTCGGATATCAGTGGTGGCGCGGCGAGCGATCAGCCGCGGTTGGAGGAAATCCCGGTCGGGAGTGTCGTTCCCAACCCCCATCAACCCCGTGTGCACTTCGACGAGGAGTCGTTGTCGGAGTTGGCTGCCTCAGTGGGCGAGATCGGTGTGTTGCAACCGATTCTGGTACGTCCGTTGGAGAACGGTCAGTACGAGCTAGTGGCCGGCGAGCGCCGCTGGCGGGCGGCGCGGCGTGCCGGGTTGGCAGTCGTGCCGGCGATCATCCGCACCACCGACGAGCTGGGCTCCGTCGAGCGGGCGTTGGTGGAGAACCTCCATCGGCAAGACCTCACACCGCTGGAGGAGGCCTCGGCCTACCAACAGTTGGTCGAGGACTTCTCGCTGACGCACGAGCAGATTGCCTCGCGTATTGGCAAGAGCCGCTCGGCAGTCACCAACACACTGCGCTTGTTGTCGCTGCCAGCGGCCATTCAGGCGCTGCTGGCCGACGGTCGGCTCACTGCCGGGCATGCCCGTGCACTGCTCGGCTCGCCTGATCGTGCGTTCCAGGAGCAGTTGGCCCGTCGTGCTGCCGCCGAGAGTTGGTCGGTGCGCATGCTGGAAGATGCCGTGCGTGATCGTGGGGGAGCGGCTGCCGAGGCAGCAACTCCGGCGGCGACCCGTGAAGTACCGGACGGGGCTGGACTGACTCCGGCCACCCGACTCCGGCCCCCCGGTCTGTTGGAACTCGAAGAGTTACTGGCCGATTATCTGTCCACACGTGTGAGCGTGAGCATGGGGACGAGTAAGGGCAAGGTCGTGATCGAGTTTGCCGACCTTGAGGACCTTGAGCGAATCTATCACCAGATGACCACGCACAGTGAGATTGAGTAGCAAAGCAACTACGCAGCGTCGAGAGGTGTCGAATACACTGCACGTGAGGGTTACACACAACTGTGGATAGCCCTGTGGATAAATACTCAACCTGCGCGTAAGATCCACAGGTCGAGGGCTCGCAACACTGCGCTGGTGAGCGGCGCCGTGGCATCTGCCGCCAGCCGTGCAGGTCCAATGGTCAACAGCACCGCTGGCATGCGTGTCTCGCGCAGCACTGGCAGACGCATTCCGCATGCCGAGGGCGGCAAGTGTCCGATCGCCGGCACGAAGGCCAACTCGCTGACGAGTGCCTCTGCCAAGGCGCGCCCGCCCACGGACTCGAAGGTTGGCACCTTGTAGTAGTACGCAGTGGCGATCGGGTCGGGGTGACTCTGGAAACCAACGTAGGCGTGGGCACCGAAGTGGTTCGCGGCCAATGCCTGGGCGACCGGATCTGGTTCGTCGAGTGGCATCACTGTGGCCCCCAACAGGCGGAGTTCACGCGACAGCGTGCGGGTGAGGGTGCTGAGCCCTCCGAACTGACCAATCACCACACGGCAGTGGGCAACTGAGCCGAACCCTGCGCGGAGCCGCTCGCGTTCGCGCACGGTGGCGACGCCGGGCCCGTCCCCGGTCTGGCTACTCACACGCTCGATAGTGCGGACGGTATCGGGTCCGCAGACACCGTCGGCGATCAACCCGCAGTTGGACTGGAAGTCGGCCAACGCCTGGGCGGTGCGTGGCCCGAGGATTCCGTCGACGCGTCCGCAATCGAATCCGAGGCGCGCCAGTCTGGACTGGAGTTCGGCCACATCATCGCCGCGCAGGTTGGGCAGGGTGAGCACCAGGAGTCGGTCGCCGAATCGCCATGATGCCTCCACCAACGCGGTCCAGGTGGTCTCGTCGCAGACACCATCCGCATGCAAGCCGCGGGCGGCCTGGAACGAGCGCACCGCAGCTTCCGTGGGCGCGCTGTAGCTCCCCGCCTCGGCACCCGCGGCGGGGATGTGCCCGGCGGCGCTGAGGCGGCGTTGTAGGTCGCGAATTGCCTCGCCGCGCTGACCGGGAGTCAGCGGGAAGTAGGCAGGAATTCGTTCAGCTCCTGAAGCAGTTGTCCTTTGCCCTTGGCGCCGACGAGGCGCTTGCGGACATCGCCCTTGTCGAATACGAGGAGCGTGGGGATACTCATCACGTTGTAGCGCATCGCGATGTCGGGGTTCTCGTCGACGTTCACCTTGGCGATGGTGATACCGGGCTGCTCGGCCGCAATCTCACCCAGGATGGGGGCGATCAGCTTGCACGGGCCACACCACTCGGCCCAGAAGTCGACCACGATCGGCTGCTCGCTGCTGGCGACGGTCTCGTCGAAGGTGGACGTGGTGAGTATGACAATGCCGTCGGCCATGGCAGGTCCTTTCGCTTCGGAACCGTGATGCTATCGCTCTCACATGCAGAGGGTGAGGTGCAGACCGATGCCGGGGTAACGACCCTGCTCAGTGCGTATGCCCGACGGCTTCCAGCCAGCGTTCGGTGTCGATCGCAGCCATGCATCCAGAACCGGCGGCGGTGATCGCCTGGCGATAGGTGTGGTCCTGCACATCGCCACAGGCGAACACGCCCTCGATGTTGGTGTAGGACGAACCAGGCTTGGTGATCAGATACCCGTTGTCCTCCATGTCGAGGATGCCCTTGAACAGATCGGTGTTCGGCCGATGGCCGATGGCCACGAACAGTCCGGTGACCGCAAGGGTCTCGACGGCACCCGTGAGCACGTTGCGCACGACAGCGCCCTCGAGTTTGTCGGTGCCCAGCAGATCATCGACTACCGAGTGCCAGCGGATCTCGATCTTCGGGTTGTCGTTCGCCCGATCTTGCATCACCTTCGAGGCGCGCAGCGCGTCGCGGCGCACCAACAGGGTGACCTTGGACGCGAACTTGGTGAGGAACGTCGCTTCTTCGATCGCGCTGTCGCCACCGCCGACGACGGCAATCTCGTGACCACGGAAGAAGAACCCATCGCAGGTGGCGCACGTAGAGAGACCGTGGCCCAGCAGCCGTTGCTCGGCCTCGAGGCCCAGCATCAGGCTTTGCGCACCGGTGGACACGATGATCGCATCGGCGGTGTGCAGTTCGTCGCGTACCCACACCTTGAACGGACGAACACTGAAGTCAACGGCCGTTGCCTTGGCGGTGAGGAACTCGGCACCGAACCGAGCAGCCTGTTCGCGACAACGCATCATCAGGTCGGGGCCCATGATGCCCTCGGGGAAGCCGGGGAAGTTCTCTACTTCGGTGGTGAGCATCAACTGGCCGCCGGGCTGATCGCTGGTGCTGCTGGGCTCGCCTTCGATGACGAACGGTACGAGGTTGGCGCGGGCGGTGTAGATCGCTGCGGTGAGGCCGGCCGGACCCGAGCCGATGATGAGGACCGGATGGTGGCTCATGCCGCCGCACCCTTGGAGCGGCGCAGGCGCAGCATGATGAAGCCGGTAATCATCATCAGGCCACCAGTGATGAGGTACGACAACCACACCGTTGTGGGATGGTCGGTGCGCGTCATGCGGCTGAGTACCACCTGGGCGAAGCGAACGAACAGGATGGTGGCGAGGGGAGCGGCCACCAACACGCAGATGATCACGAGCACGCCGAAGACGATGGCTCGTGAGACCTTGACAGCATTGTCGGTAGTGACGCTGCGCACTTTGACCACCGTGCGCTCGATCGTGTCGGCGAGGTGGGGTGCCCAGTTGGGATCGGTGAACGGATTGCCCGGCATGCGCTGGAGCCTACCCCGAGCGGCTACCAGAGGCTGATGGCGAGCGAGGCGATGGCGCCGTGGTAGGTGACCATGATGGCCACTGCCATCCATGGGCGTGTGCGCACGAACTGACGCCATCCGAGGATCGAGTCGCTGATGACGAACAGCGTGACACCGACGATGACCCACGGCTTCCCGGTGGCCCATCCGAACGCCGTCATCGTCGAGATCACCAGCAGATAGGCGGTGACGGGAGCCTTCAGCGCTGCTTCCTGCGTCGCGGCACCGCGGACGATGATGTTGCCGATCGACATCACCAGCACGGCAGCCAGCAGGATGGCAATACCCGCCAACCGTGGCTGGTCGAGGCCGTACTGCACGAAGAGCACGATGAACACGAGGTGACCGAAGAGAAACGAGGCAAGCCCGACCACGAACTTGTCGACCACCGGCATCAGCGCGATATCGCCGGCGAGGCAGAGCGCGAGGGCGACCACCGCCACGGCAATCCGACTACCGGGTGCGCCACTCACCAACGCCAGGCCGATCACGAGCAGCGTGGTGGCCGGTTTGGTCCACGACTCCAGGCGTTGGCGGTCCGACAGTCGAGACCACCAATCGGCGGCGGCGGTGAGCGCGGTGATGATCAGCAGGGCGACCTGCATGGTCATCCGCCTACGGGGCGACTTCGACGAGCACTCTGCACTGCTCGTCGATCGCCTGTGTCACGCCGGTGACGGTATCGCGTACAGCGATCGCCGGTGAACCCTGGTAGTCGATGCCAGCGAGGAACACCTGGGTGGCGCTGAGGCACTGGCTACCAGGTGTGCTGTACTTCGCATCGACCGGTGCCGACGGTGCACTGCCCCCGGTGGTACCGACCGTAGAGGTTGCGGCAGGGGGCGTGGGTAGGTCGCGCAGTTGCTGCGGCGAGTCGATGACGGTGGCGTAGTCGGCCGAACCGTTGATGGCACCGATCGTGGACGGTGCTGCCTGGCCAGCGACGTCCTGTGCTTCGGCGGCGGCAGTGTTGCCCGAGCGGGACGCGGTGTTGTTCTGCGAGTTGCGAGCGTTGTCGCCGAAGATGACCACACCGGCGACACCGAGCACGGCAACGGCGGCAGCTGCAGTGAGTATTCGTGCGGTCCACTGGCGGCGGGTGGCGAGCTGCACCACCGTGGTTGCAGTGGCAGCGGCGGGAATCGCAGCGAGTGCGTCGAACTCGGCGAGCGCCGCGTTGATGGCCAGATCCTGAGCAGCCGTGTCGCTGGTTCCGGTATCAGCCAACTCGGCGCGGAGCGTGAGATAGGACAACGCCATGGCCTGGATGAGTGGCGTCGCCTGCACCAACACCGCTTCCTCAGGGGTGACCTGAGCGTCAACAAATGCACTCGCGAGCGTTTCCTCGCTGGTGGGTTCGGTGTCGGGGTGCAGGTGGTCAGTCATCATCAGCTCGTCAGGGAGTGCGCGTTGGACGGTCGCTTGGGGCGGTCTGGTTCCCGGTGCCTCGGGAAATCTGGGTGGCGAGCATGGATCGGCCGCGGGCGATGCGACTCTTCACCGTGCCGATGGGCACCTCGAGGATGCCAGCGATCTCTGCATAGTCGAGGTCGCCCACGTCGCGCAGCACCACCGGAACACGGAAGTCCTCGGGGAGTGCCAGCAGCGCGCTGTCGATCGCGAGACGGTCGGCGATGCGATCAGGGTGTTGGTGCGCGTGGAGGTCGACTGGTTCGGTCGGGACGCGGTGATCTGGCTCTCGGTCTCGCCCGGCGAGCATCGGGCGGCGGCGGCGGCGACGCAGTTCGTCGAGGCTGGCGTTGGTGGCAATCCGGTACACCCAGGTTCCGAACGACGAGCGGCCATCGAACGAACCCAGATTGCGCACGACCAGTATCAATGCCTCCTGTGTGGCGTCGGCAGCGTCGGCATCGTTGCCGGTGATCCGGCGGCACACGGCTCGGATGCGGTCGTGGTGCCGACGCAGCAACTGCTCGAGCGCATCGCGATCTCCACCCTGGGCGGCGGTGACGAGCGCTCGGTCATCGATCGGCGCGGGCATGTCGTGAGGTTAGTTCCCGAACTGGCTCATGCGTGAGCGGACACCACCGGTCAGCTACTGAAGCTGATCTCCTGGATCGAGCCGCGATAGGGGTTCTTGGTGCACCCTGCGTCACGCGCGATCTCCTGGAACGAGACCAGCACGTACCGCACCGGCGTGCTGAACGTGTACGACAGCGTCGCGGCGTCCTGACCGCTGAACTTCTTGGCGACGGAACCCCACTGGCTGAACGTGGAGGGTTGGCTGCCGTCGGGGGCGCCGAAGATCTGCACCTGGTAGGGGGCGCTGCCGATTGCTGCGGTGAACGTGCCCGTTCGTGCTGCGCCGAGGTCCATCACCAGGCCGACGCCGCGTTTGCCATTGAGGTACTGCGAGTCGTAGCAGAGCGTGGTCCAGGCCGTGGCGAGGTCTTGGTCGGTGGCAAGGCCGACGCGATCGTCGTTCTCTTCCTTGTTGCCGTCGGGGTCGAACGTGTGCACGATCGTCGCGGCCACTGCCGGCAGGGTGGACGCCGGCTGCGGGAGCGCATCGGCAATCGGCGACGCAGTGATGATCGGCTGCAGACCGTCGGAGTTGTCGTTACTCATCGTCACCCACAGCACGAGGCCGACAACGAACGCGACGAGTAACAGTCCGCCGATCACCACCATCGAAGGTGTGTTGCTGTGCTCGAACTTGCGGTTCGGCTGTTGCCGTGGGCGCGCCGTCGCTGGTGGGGTGCGGTCGGCACGAACCGGTGCACCGGCTGGCCGCCCAGCGCGCACCGGTTGGTAACCGCTGACGGGCGTGGGTTGGCGGCTGGGGGCCGGTGAACCGTTGCCCGACGAACCGTTGAGCGGTCCGGTCACCGGCATCGTGCGGCCGCGCGAGGGCGTCTGCTGGCGGGTGACGTCGGTGGCGATTCCACCGCTGGTGCTGCGGCCGGTCTCGTCGAGGTCTCGGCGCGGTTGGGCCTGGATGCGTTGCAGTTCGTTGCGCACGTCGGCACCGTTGGCGTAGCGGTCGTCCGGCTTGCGCGACAGCAACCGATGGATGAGCGGCGCCAGCCCATTTGGCATGGTGGGGCGCAGGCGGGTGAGGTCGGTCGGGTCGCGGTTCAGGCGGGCCAATGCCGTGTCGGCATCGGTCTCGCCGAGGAACGGCACCCGGCCGGCCAGGCACTCGTACAGCACGAGACCCAACGAGTACAGGTCTGCGCGACCGTCGAGTTTGCGGCCCCGCACCTGCTCGGGTGACAGATACTTTGCCGTGCCCATCATCACGTTGGGACTGGTGAGGTCGTCGTCGTTGCCGCCGTGCAGACCTTTGGCGATCCCGAAGTCGGTGAGGAGAACTCGACCATCGGGAGTGATCATGATGTTGCCCGGCTTCACATCGCGGTGCACCAGGTTGGCGTGGTGGGCACAGTCGAGGGCCGCGGCCACGCAGGCGCCGATGTGCATCGTCAGGTCGGGGCTGAGTCGCTTCTGCTCGTCGAGCAGTTGGCGCAGACTCTTGCCGTTGACCAACTGCATCACCACGGCCTGACGTCGCTCACCGCTGATCGTGTCATCGATGGCGTCATAGACGGCAACGATGTTCGGGTGGCTCAACTGCGCGACGGCAATGGCCTCACGACGGAAACGTTCGACGACGATCGGGTCGGCAGCCAACGCCGGCTTCAGCAGTTTGACGGCCACCTGGCGACTGAGCGAGAGGTCGGTTCCCAGCCATACTTCGGCCATGCCTCCTTGGGCGAGCCGTCGTTCCAGGCGGTAACGCTGGGCGAGGATCGCGGGAGGTAATGACGCGGTGCTCGCGCCTGGTAGTGAGGCAGACATGTCCGCTCCCCGACGATAGTGGGGCAATGGTTCGAGAGTTCGGCAATCGGTCGGCAATCAGCGAGCGATTGCGTAGGCGATGCCCATGGTGCCCCTGCCGGTGTGGCTGCCGACCACCGGTCCGATGTCGCCGATCATGATCTCGCCCGAGTAGTGGGGGCGCAGCATGGCGACGAACGCGTCGACGTCGGAGCAGTCTGCCTGGAGCACACTGAGGTGTTCCACGGGTCCGGCGGCGACGAGCGTGTCGACCAGGAACGCCAAGGCCTTGCTGCGAGTGCGTTGCTTGCCACCCTGCTCGACCTTGCCGTCGCGCACCTCGATGATCGGCTTGATCGCAAGGGCCGAGGCGAGCAGTGCCTTGGCGCCGCCGATGCGACCACCCTTCTTCAGGTTCTCGAGCGTGTCGAGTGCGCCCCACACCTTCGTGCGGCCAGCGAGGTCGTTGGCGCGGGCGACGATGGTGGCGTGGTCGGCGCCTTCCTTGGCCAGGCGTGCGCAGTCGAGCACGATGAGACCTTGGCCGAGCGTGACCTGCTGGCTATCGATGACGGTGACCTGCATGTCGCCGGCCACTGCACGCGAGGCGAGTTCGGCCGACTGCATCGTGGCCGACAGGCCGGCACTGAGGTTGATCGCGACCACGCTGGTGGCCCCCTCGGCGGCGAGTTTGCGGTAGGTCACTTCGAACTGACCCGGCGACGGTGCGGCGGTCTCGGGCAGTGCGGGCGAGGTGCCGCACTTGGCCCAGAACTCTGCCGTGCTGAGGTCGGCACGGTCGACGTACTCGTGACCATCGATGCGGATGGTGAGGGGGACGATCTCGATCCCGAGTTCGTCGGCGACGGCCTGGGGGAGGTCGCACGCCGAGTCGGTGACAATGCGGACGCGATTGGTGCTCACGAAGGTGGCAGAGTACTCGCTTGAGCATCAGGCGAGAGCGCCGGAGTCTCCGTGGTGACATCGGAGTCGGTGGTGAGGTTCTCCGGTGCGCGTCCAGCACCCACCGGGTGACGCAGTGCAGCCTGCGCTCGTCGGTGCTGCCGCAGGTGCCGCGCCCACCATGTCAGCAGCACGAGCAGAAGTGCGCCGGTGACGAGGTTGCCGAGCCCACTCAGCGCCTTGACGCTGGCGGTCAGGGGGACGGCAGGACCCAGGCGGATGTTGCCGTCGGGGGTGAAGATCTCCAGCGTGGCGGGGATGTCGCCATTCGAACGGGCGACGATTCTCAGCTTGATCTCGTTGTATTCGCCGGGCTCCAGCGTCACCACCTGCGGAGCTTGGGGAACAAGTTTCGGTGAACTGATACGGATCTGCACGCTGAGTGGGGAGTTGCTGTCGTTGAGCACCTTGACGCGTACCATCCCACTGCGACTGGTGAGGTTGAACGAAAACCCGGTGGGCATCTCGACGGCGTTGCGGATACTGGCAAAGTCGGCGCGCAGGCTGGCCGAGAGCATGTCGACCTGAGCATCAGTGATCGCGCTGGTGGGGAGTAGTCCGATCACCCGGTTCCAGTCGGCGGTGCGTCCGGCACCGTCCGCCAGCATGCCCCCGGTGCTGTTGGCCTCACGCTGCAACGACGACATCGTGCTGGTGCGGGTACTGATCGATCCGGTGATGCTGTCGGGCAGGCTGACGGTGACGGGACCGCCCTTGTCCGACTGAGTGGCGGTGTGTACTCCGAGTTCGTCGAGTGTGACCGGCTGGAGCCCGTGCGTCGTGTCGAGGAGCCCTGCCAGCGCGGCGAAGGTAGCAGTGTCCGGCAGGCCGAGATCGGTGGTGGCGATGGTGACGCCATGGCGGCTGGGATCGCCGCCGCCATCGACGATCTGCTGACGAACGGCGAGCAGGTGCGTGACCGTGTAGATCGCGATCAGGGCGGGCTCGGCCGACGTGCTGGCCAGTTCTTCGGCCACCACCCGGTCGACCACCGTCGCCGGCAGCGTGATGTTCGGCCCGACCGCCACCTGTACCAGCTGCGACGGGTCGGTGAGCGCGCCGGCCCCTCCGGTGAGTGCGTCGTAGCGATCGGGCGGCAGCACCATCAATCGGGCACCGAGGTCGCGTTCAAGCGCGCCACCGGTGGTGCTGATCGGCTGGTCACCGAGCACCACCGTGCGGACGGGCGGGACGCCGGCCACGCCGGTGAGCACGTCCTCACCGTCGCGGAGCCACTGGGTGTAGAGCGACTGTTGGCTGTCGGCAGCGGCAGCAGAAGGGTCGAGCGGCACCGACGGCGCAGAGATGAGGGTTCTGTCGGCCAGCGCGGTGGACAGCCGCAGTGCAAGGGCGGCACCATCGTTTCCGTTGGCGGCAACCGCAGTGAGTAGAGCCGGTGGGATACGTAGTGTCACCGGGAGCGGGGTGCTCTCGAGCAGGTCGGCGAGTTGTGTGAACTCGGCTGTGGTTTCCGGGTCGATCACGACGTCGGTGTTGTCGTCAAGAACGACCGGCGAACGCGTCGCCATTGCGATGGCCACTGGCAGCGCAGCATCGTTGGTGGCAGTGGAACTGGGCAGCATGTGTACGAACGTGAGCAGGTCGGCGAGGACGTTGCCGTCCACCGTCAACTCGACGACCACCGGATACAGGCCGGGTCGCGGGAACTGCAGCGCGGCGGTGGTGCGCGTGACGCTCTCGAGCGGGACGGCGAACTCCAGGCGACCAGCTGCGGGTTGGCCGAGGCCGACCACCGCCAGATCGACGCTGTCGATCGCCCGAGGGAGTTCACCCTCAAGTGCCGCGGACACCGCAGCGGGTGTGGACACGCGGTTGTAGGCGGTGACCACGAGCGTGGCGCGCACGACGGTGGCAGCATCGATCTCGGTGGGAACGCCGACGACAGCGGAGAACGTGCCAGCAGGATCGAGGTCGAAGACCTGTGAGATGAGTTGTAGCGGAGAGTCGGATGCCCACGTCGGTCTGGCCGGCCCGACGGCGCTCGTGTGGGCGATGGGAGCAACAGCCATCCAACCGAGCGCGAGCGCGAACACAGCCGCTGCGCGGCGATGAGCGGACCGAGTGGAGCGTGAACCAAGCATTCGGGCGTGGATCATGTCAGATCCCGTTCATACACCCGCAGGCGCTCGGCGAGCGGTCGGAAGCCGACCCGCTCGTAGAGCGCCAACGCACCGTCGTTGTCGACGGGGGTGTTCACCAGCGTGCGGGTGACTCGCCAGCGCGAAAGGTATGCCAACGAGTCGAGCACGAGGGCGAGGCCCAGTCCTTGGCGGTGCATGCTCGGTTCCACGGCGAGCCGTTGCAAGAAACCCTGTTTCCCGTCCCGTCCGGTGATCGCGTAGGCGCTGAGCGGGTCGCCGATGGCGCGCGCTCGATGGCGAGGTGTTGCGGTGCAGACGTCGTGAATCGCAATGTCGTCGAGCGACCACTCACGGCCGAAAGCAGCCTGGTCGGTCAGGCTGGCCTGACGGCGTTCGGCGATCAGCAGACGGCGACTCGGAATGCCCGGGTCGACCACTCGGCGCTGCGCGCCACGGGTCGTGTGGTGCTCGAGCAGCATCAACTCCTGCAACACCGTGAAACCAACTGACTCCAGCCGGGGGATCGCGCCGCCGGTGACTGCGGTGGTGCGAACTCGTGTGAAACCGATCCCGGCCAACTCCATCGACCAGCGTTGCAGGTCGTCAGTGGACGGCAGGCTGCGCTGTTGGTACATCACCAACTGCGCCGTGGTGGGCTGGAACGACCACTGCTGCACGCGGCAGGAAACATCATCTCCGCGTAGGACGAACGGTGCTCGTCGTCTGCTGGGGGGTGTGTTGCGCTCGTCGGCCACGTAGCTCACCGCGGAGACCGTAGTGGCTGTCGCCCGCTGCCGGGAGGCCCGCTGCCGGTACCGCCCGATAGCGTCGCGTGCCGTGACCGTGCTGTTCGCCACCCACGCCGCGTACCTCGAGCACCTCGCTGGTCCGCGGCACCCCGAGCGGCCCGAGCGGCTGAACGCGGTGTGGGAGGGCGTCCAGTTGGCCGACCTGACCGACGCGATGGAGATGCTCGACCCGCAGGGCGCTACTCGGACGGAGCTCGAGCGGGTGCACCCGATGCACTACCTCGACCGGATCGAGGGTATTTGCGCAGCAGGCGGCGGTCGACTCGACGCCGACACCTACGCCAGCGAAGGTTCGTGGCGAGCGGCCGCGTTGTCTGCGGGTGCCGGCCTCACGGCGGTGCGCGCGATGCAGGAGGGTCGCGGCGATGCAGCGTTCTGTGCGGTCCGCCCGCCCGGTCATCACGCCACCAGCAACGAGTCGATGGGCTTCTGCTTTGTCAACAATGTCGCTGTCGTAGCTGCGGCGCTGGCCGAGCAGGGTGAGCGAGTCATGATCTTCGACTTCGACGCGCACCACGGCAACGGCACGCAGGCGATCTTCTACCACGACCCGCGGGTGCTGTTCGTCAGCCTGCACCAGTGGCCGCTGTACCCGGGCACCGGCCGACACAGCGAGGTCGGCGAGGGTGCCGCCCGCGGCACCACGGTGAACATTCCGCTGCCCCCCGGCGCCACTGGCGACGCGTACCTCTACGCCTTCGATGAGTTGGTGGCGCCGATCGCAGCGAAGTTCGCACCCACCTGGGTACTGATCTCGGCCGGCTTCGATGCCCATCGCAACGATCCCATCACCGAGATGGCGCTGGCCGCCGGCGACTACGGGCCACTCACTCGACGGGTGCTGTCGTTGGTGCCGCCCGGCCACCGCCTGGTGATGTTGGAGGGCGGCTACGACCTCCATGCGCTCACTCAGTCGTCGGCGACGGTGATGCGTGTGCTGGCCGACGTGGAGGGTGAACCGTTCGAAGCCGCCACGTCAGGTGGCCCCGGCCACGGTGCGGTGCGCAAGGCGCGCGACTTCTGGGAACTCGAAGGGCTGCTGTGATTCCGGCTCGATTCCAACCGGTGCTGGAGGAACTGGCACCACTCAGCGAGCGTTTCCGCGCGGCGGGTTATCGGCTGTACCTCGTTGGGGGCACGGTGCGCGACCTGCTGGCCGATGCCGGCTCGCACGAGATCGACTTCGACGCCACGACGGACGCTCGCCCCGAGCAGGTGAAGCAGTTGCTCCGTGGGTGGGCGGATGCAATCTGGACCCAAGGTGAGCGGTTCGGCACGATCGGAGCCAAGAAGAAGGGTCCGCACGGAGACCGCACGTACGAGATCACCACCCATCGCGCAGAGGCGTACCACGAGGACTCACGCAAGCCCGATGTCGAGTTCAGCGATGAGATCGAGGCCGACCTCTCGCGTCGCGACTTCACGATCAACGCGATGGCACTGGAACTCACCGCTGATTCACCGACGCTGGTCGACCCGTTTGGCGGGGCGGTCGACCTGCTGACCCGTACGTTGCGTACGCCACTGGCCCCCGAGATCAGTTTCAGTGACGACCCACTGCGTATGTTGCGCGCGGCGCGGTTCATTGCCCGCCTCCAGGCGACCCCGGTGCCCGAGTTGGTGGCGGCAGTGAAGGAGATGAGCGGGCGACTAGAGATCGTGTCGGCCGAGCGCATCCGCGACGAACTCGACAAGCTGATGACGCTGCCGCACCCCTCGGCCGGACTGTGGTTCGCGATCGAGACCGGGTTGGCCGATCAGTTCCTGCCCGAGTTGCCGTCGATGCGCCTGGAACAGGATCCGCTGCACCGGCACAAGGACGTCTTGACCCACACCCTGGCCGTGATGGAGAACGTGCGCCCGCCCAGTGAGCAGCCGTCGGGCCGACCTGAGTTCGACTTCCGGCGCACACGGCTGGCGGCCCTGTTCCACGACGTCGGTAAACCACGGACGCGCGGGTATCAGAAGGGCAAGGGCGTCACGTTCCATCATCACGACGCGGTGGGCGCTCGAATGACCCGCAAGCGACTGGAAGCCTTGCGCTACAGCAACGACGATGTACATGCGATCACCGAGTTGGTGGCACTGCATCTGCGCTTCCACACCTACGCGATGGGTTGGACGGACTCGGCCGTGCGCCGCTATGTCCGCGACGCCGGGCCGTTACTGCGGGAACTGAATGTGCTCACCCGTTGCGACTGCACCACCCGCAACGAGAAGAAAGCGCTGGTGTTGTCGCGGCGGATGGACGACCTCGAGGCGCGAATCGAAGACTTGGCCTCGAGGGAAGAGATCGCGGCGATCCGGCCGGAACTGCACGGTGGCCAAGTGATGGAGCAGTTGCAGGTCGGGCCGGGACCGGTGGTCGGCAAGGCGCTGGCCTTCCTGTTGGAGATCCGACTGGAAGAGGGCATGCTCGGCGAGGACGAGATTCGCAAGCGTCTTGACGTTTGGTGGCAATCCGAACACGGTCAGTGATACATTGCGTTCGGTCCGTGCTGCGTTTTGGTTGCGTGTGGACCACGGGAGTCGTGGCAGGTGGAGCCGGGCATGAGTGAGGAGCAACGTCGTTGGACGTGGCAGCCCGGTATGCCAGTGGCCGCCCGCACCGTGGCTCTGGCCGCCAGTTGGGCTGCACTGGTGATGTTGGGGGCACTGGCGATCGGCACCTCCGAACTTCACCACTGGGAGCAAGCGATCGCGCTCGCCCTGTTGGGCGTGTCGCTGGCCGGCGTGTTCGTGGCTCGATCGCGAGCAGACGCCGAGGCGCAGGATCACTGGAACCTGTTGGCCGTCGCGTTCGCCGCATCGGGGATCGCGCAGTTGTTCGTCATCGTCGGGCAGTCGCGGATCAACGAGCACCAGTTGCCCTCGATCACCGACGTCGCGTTCTTGCTCTTTCAGGTGTTGGTGGCTGGGTTCTTCCTTCGGTACGTCAACACCGGCAATCGGGTCCATCTCGCCACACATCTCTTCGATGCCCTGCTGCTCGCTACGGCGCTTACGTTCTTGCTGTGGGAGCTCGTGCTGCGCCATGACCTCGGCGAACTCTCGCGGCTCTCGGGCACCACACAGGTGCTGGTGGTGCTCGACCCGTTCCTCGATTTCCTCGTGTTCAGCCTCGTGGTGTTGCTGTTGTTGGTGGATCGCTCCCCAGTGCGCGTGATGTCGCTACTGGGCGCCACGGCGCTTGCTGCGGGTGATGTCGTCACCGGTGGAGGCGTCAACGTCGAGCGTGGCCGTTTGGTGATCGGCGGGCTGTGCTGGATCTTGGGTGTGCTGGCGTTGGTGATCGCGGTGGCGTTGCCGGCCGGGCGTCGGGTCGAGCCACTGCGTCCGACACTCACCCGATTGGCCGTGGTGCACGGCACAGTGACCGTCGGGCTGTGGGTGGCCACTTGGAAGTACGTGCTGCACGACCAGCCGCCCACCGTGGTCACCGTGGTCATCGGTCTGCTCACCGGTCTGTTCTGGACCTCGACGCAGATCGCCTGGCATCGCGTGTCCAGCGACTGGGCCAACCGCCTCAATGGCTCGATCGTCGAACTGCAACAGACACAGGACGAACTACGCGAACTCCTCGACGATCTGCCGGCAGCCGTGGTGGTGCTGGCCCGGGACGGTCGTATCCGTGAAGTCAACGCGCAGGCGTCGGGGTTGACCGGTCTACGCGCCGGCGACATGGTCGGTCGCTACTTCACCGACTTGTTCTCCGCTGATGACCGAGTGGCGTTGGTGCACATGTGGAATGAGGTGCATTCGGGCAAGGCGATGGAGAACCCGACGCTCACCTTCACTCGCCCAGATGGCAGCACGGTGCTGCTGGAAGGCGACTCCAACTTGCCATTGCGCAATCCCGACCGAGTGGTGATTGCCCTGCGCGACGTCACCCAACGGGTGATGGAGGCCAATCGTCTCGAGCGTGCCCGTGAGCGATTCCGTCTCGCGTTCCACGGCGCCCCCACGGGCATGGCGCTTTCGTCGGACGCGGGAGGCACGATCCTCGATGTGAACGAGTCGTTGGTGCGCATGCTCGGCCGCGACCGCGACGACCTCATCGGTCGCACGGTCGAGGAGATCAGCCACCCGGACGACTGGCAACGCACGATCACCATGTTGCATCGAGGGGGCACCCAGGACCTCGAGAACTACCGCGTCGAACGGCGCTACCTGCGCGGTGACGGCGGTGTGGTGTGGGCGCGCACATGGGTATCAGTGATGGACGATGGGGATGGCGGCTCACTCGCGATCTCGCACATCGAGGACGTCACCGAACAGCGACACAACGAGGAACGGCTCGAGTGGGCTGCCACGCACGACGGTCTCACCGGACTACCGAACCGGTTCCGTTTCCTCGAACGTCTCGGCCTGTATCTGGAGACTGCCGAACCGGGTTCGATCGCTGTGTTGTTCATCGACCTCGACAACTTCAAGGTGATCAACGACAGCATGGGCCACGCGGCCGGTGATCAACTGCTGCAGACGATGAGTGAGCGCCTCCGGTCGGTCGTGCGTGATCGCGACATGCTGGGCCGCTTCGGTGGCGACGAATTCATCGTGCTGCTACGCGACATCGGCAATGGCCATAATCCGCAGGATGTCGCCGAGCGGTTGCGCCAGGAGATTGCCCGTCCGATGGAGATCGACGGTGCCGAGTTGTCCGTGACGGCCAGCATCGGCATCATCTTGTCCGACCGACCGGGCATCACCACTTCGGAGATGCTGCGCGATGCCGACGCCGCCATGTACCGCGCCAAGGCACGTGGCCGCGACTGCGTCGAGGTCTTCTCGCCCGGTAGCCACGACGCCACGGTGCTCACGCTGCGCACTACGAACGAACTTCGCCGCGGTCTCGAACGCGGCGAGATCGTGCCCTACTACCAACCGATCGTCCAACTAGACGACGGGCACCTGGTGGGCTTCGAGGTGCTGGCGCGGTGGCGACACCCGGATCGCGGTCTGCTCGCCCCCGAGCAGTTCTTGCCGATGGCCGAGGAGACCGGTCTCATCGGCGACGTTGGCGCCGAGATACTGCGTGCCTCGCTGGTGCAGTTGGGCCGCTGGCGAGACGGCGACCCACGCTTCGAGGATCTCACGGTGTCGGTGAATGTGAGCGTGCGGCAGTTGATGAGCAGTCAGTTCGTCGACATCGTGGCGCGTGCGCTCGCGGAAGGTGGCGTGCCGTCGGGTGCGTTGTGGCTGGAGATCACCGAGTCAGCGCTGATGTCCGATGTGAAGGCAGCCATCGCTGCGTTGCGTGAACTGCGCGGCCTCGGTCTGCACCTCGCAGTCGACGACTTCGGCACGGGCTACTCCTCGCTCACCTATCTGAAGCGATTCCCGGTGGAGGCGATCAAGGTCGACCGAGGTTTCGTCAACGGACTCGGCATCGACGTGGAGGACTCGATGATCGTCGAGGCGGTCATCAACCTGGGTCACTCGTTGGGGCTCTCGGTGGTGGCCGAGGGTGTGGAGACACCGCTACAACTCTCGCGTTTGCGTGAACTCAACTGCGATCGCGGGCAGGGCTACTTGTTCGGGCGTCCGCGTCCGGCCGAACTCGTCGAGGCCGAGTACTCGCTGGGCTAACTGCCTGAGGTCCGCTCTTAGACACCTTGTTTGCGAGCACGCACCACGAGCACCGAGGGGCACAGTGGTTCGCGCACGCGATGGTCGGGCAGCTCGTTCACCATGTCGAGGTGGAAGTTCGAACGCTCAAACGCCATGTACAACTCGCCGAAGCTGTGCACACCGTGAGCGTAGACATGATGGGCGGTGCGCTCCTGAGCGAACATCACGGCGACCGGATGGGTGGTTGCGACCACGAACGACGCGCCAGGTTTCAGCACACGGTGCACCTGGCGCAGCAGCCGGGGCAGGTCGTCTGCTGCGTTCAGCGAGTGCGAGGCAACGACGAGATCGACCGACGCGCTGGTGGCGAACCCGAGGTCGGCGAGCTCACCCTGGTGACACTCGACCTTGACCTCGGCGCGTTCAGCCGAGGCGCGCAAGCCGGCGATCGCGCGCGGGTCGGGGTCGAGTGCAATCGCCTTCGCGCCCATCAGCGCCATGGCGATGGAGTTTGGCGGGGACGACACGCCCAGTTCGATGACACGTTTGCCCACCAGGTCGCCGCAGAGACGCAACTCGGCGTCGTCGGCAACGTTGGCGCCGTACGAGATGTTCATCTCCTTAGTGTCGCGTGCACGTGAGAGCTGTTGGGGGATGACGGGCGCGGGGCTTGCAGCCGGTCTGCAGCGCTAGCCTCTCGGGCCATGACGTTCGGTATGGGCGCACTGCGCGGCACCCCAGGGGTGGTCGATCATCGACTGTCACGCCGACACCTGATCAATGAGTACAAGCGCGGTCGCCTTCGTCAGGATCAGGTCTGCGACGCCCATCCGGAACTCATCCGGGCAGCGCGCAATCTGGGGTCGCCGGCGTCCATCTCCTGCCCCATCTGTGGCGACGAGGAACTGCGTCTGGTCACCTACG
This sequence comes from Actinomycetota bacterium, assembly GCA_009702045.1. Lineage (GTDB taxonomy): Bacteria > Actinomycetota > Acidimicrobiia > Acidimicrobiales > Ilumatobacteraceae > UBA668. Next base: position 46,152 of record WLIV01000003.1, read on the forward strand.
TGTTCGGGGCTCGGTTGCCGTCGCACGGCCGGTGCATCAGCAACGCCGAGGAGCTACGGAAGCTCAACACGCGTCCCGATGAACTCACCGCCTACGTGGTCGAGGCATGTGTGGGCTGCAAGTGGCACCACTTGTTGCGGGTCCTGCCCGTGGGAAGCAGTACCGCCAAGGTGCGGCGTACTTCGTGAGTCGGGCCGACCAGAACGGGCCGGTCAGAACGGGCTGAGGCCCATTCGGTTACGGATGCTGATGGCCTCGCCGACGTGAGCGTGACCGTGGGCAATCACCGGCCATTGCACCAGCCACCACAACTGCTTGCCTTCCCACATGCTGTACAGCCAAGGAAGTTCGTCGCGGTCGAGGCCAGCGTGAGAGGAGAGCCGCAACTCGGTGTGTGGCTCGATGTCGAGCACGAGATCACCCAAGTGCGCCAGCCATTCTGCGGTCTGGTCGAACACGGCGGTGACGTACTCGACGAGCGCTCTTGCGTCGATACTTGCTGTGGCCTGGCGATCCTCACTCTCGGACAGACCCACCGAGAGCGGTGCAGCGCTGAGACCGAGCGGTTCGCGGTTGATGAGAAACAGGGCAGGGCGATTCCGGATGACTGCATTCACTGCCAGGTCTTGGTGGCGGGTGATGTGCAGCAGCAGGCCGGCCAAGGTGGCGCCGCCACCGTCGACCTGTTCGTGCCAACGGTCGTGGGGCACCAGCCGAATCACGGTGTCGAACAGTTTCGACCGCACCGCAGTGAAGTCGGCCATCATCCAGGCGTGCAGGTTCACGTCGCTCACCGTACCGCACCGGCCTGCGGCGGAATGCTGTGAGACCCGTGCGTCACACTGTCCACAGATGTCGCCCGTCCTGGTCTGCCGTAAAGCCCGATACACTTCGCGGGTCATATTGGCCCTGCCCCATGAAGGGGCCCCGGGAAACCCCCGGGTCCGAAGGGAGGTAACACGCGAATGATGCGTGCGTACGAGTTCATGATCATCCTCAATGGTGATCTCGAAGAGCCTGCTGCCCAGGCGTGGGTGAAGTCGGTCACCGACTCCATCACCAAAGCTGGCGGCAGTGTTCACGGCAAGCCCGAGTGGTGGGGTCGGCGACAGTTCGCCTATCTCATCAACAAGAAGGAATACGGCTACTACGCCGTGATGAACGTCGTGGCCCCCGGTGGCGCCCTCGACGACTTCGAGCGCTCGCTCCGTATCGCCGACGACGTCGTGCGCCACAAGCTGCTGCGTCTTCCCGACGCCGAGGCAGCTCGTCGCGGCATGATGGCCCCGGCCTGATCCTTCCCGGCATCACGCCGACATTCCGTAAGGAGCTTCCACCATGGCCGACAGCAACATCACCCTCGTGGGCAATCTCACACGCGATCCCGAACTCCGCTTCACCACCGGTGGTCGCGGCACGGCGAGCTTCGGGCTCGCCGTCAGCCGCCGCTATCAGGTGAACAACGAGTGGCAGGAACAGACGTCGTTCTTCAACGTCGTCGCCTGGGGAACGCTTGCCGAGAACGTTGCCGCATCCCTCAACAAGGGTCACCGCGTCATCGTCACTGGTCGACTCGAGCAGCGCTCGTACGACACCAAAGAGGGCGAGAAGAAGTCGATCGTCGAGATCGTTGCCGACGAGATCGGACCCTCACTGCGGTGGGCGCGTACCGAGATCGAGCGCATCGCTCGTGACGGCGGCGGCGCTGGCGGCGCTGGCGGTGCCGGAGGTTCCGGTGGCGGCAGTGGAGCAAGCAGCGGCGGTAGCCGCGTTCCTGATCCTGTGTACGGCGACGAAGAGCCGTTCTGAACCAGTTCCAGATTTTCGAGAAAGCATTGACCGATGGCGAATAACCAAAACAGCAAGAAGTCCAAGCCGAGGGCGCCCAAAGATGGGGCCAACCCGAAGAAGTTCAAGAAGAAGACCAGCGTCCTCATCACCGACAAGATCGAGTACATCGATTACAAGGACGTCAACCTTCTCACCCGCTTCGTGAGTGACCGCTCCAAGATCCGCAACCGTCGGGTCACGGGCAACACGGTGCAGCAGCAGCGCGAGATCGCCAACGCGATCAAGAACTCGCGAGAGATGGCACTGCTGCCGTACACCAAGCGCGTCTCGCAGACCCGCACCTCGCGCCCGCCGCGTGATGGCGACAACCGTCGCGAGCGTGGTGGCGAAGATCAGGTTCGCGAGAGCCAGGTCGAGGCCACTGAGGTTGAGTCCGCAGAGATCGACGAAGTCGCTGGCGACGAGGTGGAGGTCTGATATGAAACTCATCCTTCGTTCCGATCGCAAGGGCCTCGGCAAGCGCGGCGACATCGTCGAAGTTGCCGATGGCTACGGCCGCAACTTCCTGCTTCCCAAGGGGCATGCATTCACCGCCACCGACGGTGCAGTGGACCAGGCAGCCTCGATGCGTCGTGCCCGCGACCTGCGTGATTCGCAGGACCGCGAAAGCGCCCAGACCGTTGCCAAGGCACTCGTCGCCAAGACCTTCACCATCAAGGTGAAGGCCGGCGCTGAGGGTCGCTTGTTTGGTTCGGTCACTTCCGCTGATGTCGCCGCTGCCGTCGAGGCACAGGCCCACGTGGCCCTCGACAAGCGTCAACTTCACGTCGACCACATCAAGACCACCGGCACCTACCAGGTCTCGGCCAAGTTGCACCACGACGTCGAGTTCCCGATCACCATCGAGGTCGTTGCCAAGTAATCACGGAGTCACACTCCAGATCGTTGTCCACAGCCCCGGTAAACCTTCACGGTGATTACCGGGGCTGTGCTGTCTGCCCACAGATTTCCTTTGTCCACAGGTCATCCACAGGGTTGACCCCCCTAGCGATCCACAGGCCCGACAAGGCAAGGTAGGTCCACCATGAGTGACTTCCGACGTGAGGCCAGTAATCAGCGAGACTCGAGTCGTTCCGCGCCTCGGCGCACCGACGGCCGGGTGCCCCCGCACAACCTGTCTGCCGAGGAGAGCCTGCTCGGCGCGTTGCTGTTGTCGCGCGATGTTGTCGGTCAGGTGGCCGAGCTCGGCCTGCATGTCGAGCACTTCTACAAGCCATCGCACCAACACATTTACTCGGCCATCCGGGGGTTGATGGCCAACGGCAATGCCGTCGACATCATCACCGTCGCTGACGAGCTGCGCCGCAACGGTCTGCTCGACGAGGTCGGCGGGGCGCAGATCCTCAACGAGTTGCAGAACGCCACGCCGGCGATCTCCAACGCCAGTCGCTACGCCAAGATCGTGCAGGACACGGCGATGTTGCGTCGCCTGATCAGCGTGGCCGGCGAGATCACCGAACTCGCCTACATGGAACCCGACGACGTCACCAAGGCGCTCGACGAGGCAGAGTCCAAGGTGTTCGAAGTTGCCGAGGACCGAGTGGTCGACAGCACTCGCCAACTCGGCGATCTGCTGCCGCTGGCGATGGATCAACTGCAAGCCACGTTCGAGCGCGGCGACACCATCACCGGCACCGCCACTGGCTACAACGACCTCGACGAACTGCTCTCCGGACTGCAGCCCAGCACGCTGAACATCATCGGTGCCCGACCCGCAATGGGAAAGACAGCCCTGGGGTTGGGCATCGCCACACACGTCGCGAAGACCACTCAGAAGCCGGTGCTGGTGTTCTCCCTGGAAATGGGCCACGCCGAACTCACACAGCGCATCCTGTCCAGCGAGGCCGAGGTCGAGTCGCAGAAGTTGCGGTCAGGCCGATTGGCGGAGACCGACTGGACCAAGATCGGCAAGGCGATCAACCGCCTCGATAGCGCGCCGTTGTTCCTGGATGACAACCCGCGCGTCACCGTCATGGAGATCCGCGCCAAGGCGCGGCGATTGAAGTCTCGCCACGGTGGCCTGGCGCTGATCATGATCGACTACCTGCAACTGATGAGTGGTGGGTCGAACTCCGAGAACCGCCAACTCGAGGTCAGTGAAATCAGTCGTGGTCTCAAAATCCTGGCCCGTGAACTCGAAGTGCCGATCATCGCGCTCAGTCAGCTCAGCCGAACGCTGGAGTCGCGCGCCGACAAGCGTCCGATGCTGGCCGACTTGCGCGAATCCGGCTCGCTGGAACAGGACGCCGACGTGGTCATGTTCCTGTACCGCGATGAGGTCTACAACCGGGATTCACCCGACAAGGCCAGTGCAGAGCTGATCATCTCCAAGCACCGTTCCGGCCCCACCGGCGTGGCGCGCCTGGTGTTCCGCGGTCAGTACACCAAGTTCGGAAACGCCGCCCGCAACGTGTGACGCTGCACCCGATCTTCGCCACCTCGGCGTGGTCGGGCAGACTGTGGGCATGTTCCTCGGGAAGAACCTCATCGTGTGGTTGCTGCTGGCGCTCGGCGGCGCGCTGTTCGCCGGCAACGTGATGGCGCTGGTGCGCCCACCCAACGCCCCACGCAAGGACGGCGACCTGGAGATGGCGCCGCGTCGTCGCAGCATGATGATGGCTGCGTTGGGTTTGGTGGTGGCCATCGCAGCCGTCGGCGCGCTGATCGCCCGCAGATGACGGCCGTGGACTGGGCACCGGGCACGGACTGGTGGGAACTGGTGGTGGCACGGGCCGAGGCGACTCCCGATGCCCGGATGCTGATCGACGAGCATGATCGCACGATGACGTTCGGGGAGTACCGCCGGCGTGCAGAGGAGGTTGCCGCCGGGCTCGCCGCACTGGGGATGTCCCGCGGCCAGATGGTGAGTTGGCAACTGCCGACGTGCCTCGAGTCGGCAGTCTTGATGGCGGCACTCGGACGCCTGGGAGTGGTGCAGAACCCGATCATCCCCATGCTGCGCACCGCTGAGATCAATGTGATCATCGGGCAACTGCACAGCGACTGGTACGTCGCGCCGGATGTGTGGCGCAACTTCGACTACGCCGCGATGGCGCACGCCGCCGCCGCCGAGTTCGGGTGCCGGGTGTTGCAGGTGACGCCGGGCGAGTTGGCCAGCCTGCCGCGTGGCGACATCGCGGCACTGGCGCCGTACGAACCCAGTAGTGATGTCCGCTGGATCTATTACACGTCGGGCACCACGGCACTGCCCAAGGGGATCCGCCACACGGATGCATCTGCGCTGTCGGTGTCGAACGTGGCAGTCGACGCGTGGAAGATCGAGTTCGGTGATGTGTTCCCGATCGCGATCCCCGTCACCCACGTCGGCGGGATCATGCTGATCGCCGGTCAGTTGCGGCTGGGCTTCGTGCTCGGGCTGTTCGAAGGATTCGACCCGGTGCACACACCCGCAGCGATGGCCCGCATGGGCGCAACGCACCTCGGGTCGGCCGTGCCGTTCTTCATCGCCTATCTCGCCGCCCAACGGGCGAATCCCGACGAGCGACTGTTCCCGAAGCTCAAGGTCTGTATCGCCGGTGGTGCGCCACTCCCGCCGGAACTCCATGAACAGGTCAAGGCCGAGTTGGGTGGTGGTGGCATCATCAACGCGTACGGCCTCACCGAATGCCCGTCACCGTGCTCGGTGCGCGCCACCGATCCTGAGATCGCATTCCAAGGGTCGGTCGGTCGACCCATCCACGGTGTGGAGGTGCGCGTTGCTGCCGACGGTGAACTTCGGTTTCGTGGCCCGCAACTGTTCCTCGGCTACGTCGATGCTGCACTCGACGCAGATGCGTTCGACAGCGACGGCTTCTTCCGTACGGGCGATCTGGGCGAGGTCGACGAGCACGGCTATGTGCACATCACCGGCCGGATCAAGGACATCATCATTCGCAATGCCGAGAACATTTCGGCTGTCGAAGTAGAGAACGTGCTGCATGAGCACCGGTCCATCCAGGACGTCGCCGTGGTGGGCGTGCCCGACCCGAAGACCGGTGAGCACGCCGTCGCCGTGATCGTGCTCGCGCCCGGTGCCGCGCCGCTGACGCTGCAGGAGATCGGTGAGCACTGCACTGCGCGTGGGTTGGCTCGGCAGAAGACGCCGGAGCAACTTGACTTTGTGGATGTGCTGCCACGCAACTCGATGGGCAAGATTCTCAAACACGAACTACGCGCGCGGCTGGTCGGCTGACGACACGTCAGCTCGCTCAGCTGTCGAATGCCACGCGGTGCAGCAACGGAATGAAGTGCTCGAAGTCTGGGTCGTTGCGGCCCACGACCTTGGCGCTGTCGTCCCACTCGCGAAGTTGTACCGCTGCGTGAAATTGAGGGTGCGCCTCGAAGCGGACCCGCTCTTCGGGACTCATCCGGCCGCCCTGTAGCACCAGGCTGCGCATCGAGGCGTCGCTCAGCGTCATCAGGTAGCCGGCATCGACGGCGCAGCGCCACCGCTTGGCATCCACATGGAGGGCGATCGGGGCAGTGACGAGCGCAGGGAAGAGCAGCGCCAGCATGCGCACCCCGGCGGCCTCATGGCGCAGGTCGGTGTCGAATGCCTCGGGTCGCGGCCCGTGCTCAGCGAGGTCGACGAGGTGGCCGACATCGTGCAGCAACGCGGCTGCGGCCAACTCGTCGCTCGCGCCCGCAGCAATCGCCAACTCGGCTGCCTGCACCGCATGCACCGTCTGGGTGACAGCCTCGCTGTAGTACTCGCCACCCCAACGGTGGTAGAGATCGACAATCTCATCGATGTCGACGAACTGCGGGAACTTCGTCGTCTGGTTCATACGGGTCTCCCTTCGAAGTCGTTGATCAAGCTCACCTGGACAGTGCCGGTGGTGTGGGGGGTTTCGCGGAACTCACGCAGCTTCTGCGCGTAGTACGCAGCACGCAGGTCGCCTTCTGCGGCCGCGTTGTACGTCGGGTAGACGGCACGTCGGTCGCGGGCCGTGCGGTTCGGGCCACTGCGGTGCGGGGTACGGCTGTGGAACCACAGCACTTGCCCTGCGCGCACTTCCACCGGCGTCCAGTTCAGCGTGGCAACGACGTCCTCTGCGATACAACCACGCGCGTTCATCGCAAGTACGTCGGCGAAGCAGTCAGCGACCACTTCCAGACAGCCGTTCTCGAGCAGCGCGTCGTCGATGGCAATCATGCAGGACACGTGGGTGTCGACGAAGCGGTAGGCAGGTGCGTCCTGGTGCGGCGAATAGCCTGCGCCGCCGGCGAGCTTGTAGTTGATCTTCTCTTTGTAGAGCACAGCCGGCTCACCAAGGAGGGCGCCGGCGGTCTCGAGCAGTACGCCACTGGTGAGCATCGTGCCCAATGGTGCGTGAAAGGGTACGAAGTTCTCGGTGCGGCACAGACGCGGGCCGAGGTCGGTGAGCTCTCGATAGTGCAGCCACTCACCCTCGTCGGGCCAGTGCTGCACTTCGTCCACCCATGTTCGCAGGCGCTCCACCACTGGGGCTGAGAAGGGGGTCGTCAACACCCAGCCGTGGCGGCGGAAGTGGTCGACGGTCTGGGAGTCCATTGTCTGCCAGTCTGCCAATAGGCCTCACTGGGTGCGTGGCAATCGTGACGAGCACGCGCATCGTTCCACCGGTGGCCATGTTGCGTTCACCGCCCTGTGGCCTGGCATCACCTACCGTTCAGTTGCAACGAGCTGGAGGTGTGCGATGACCACGACACGACGGAGCCGTCACCGGATCGCCTTGGTGGCCCACGACCACAAGAAGGCCGACCTGATCGAGTGGGCCGAGTTCAACCGTGGCACACTCGTCTGTCACGACCTGGTGGCCACCGGCACCACGGGTCTGCTGCTGCAGGAGAAGGTCGGCCTCGATGTGAAGCGGTTGCACAGTGGCCCGCTCGGCGGCGATATGCAGCTCGGCGCGCTCATCACCGAAGGGGATATCGACCTGCTCGTGTTCTTCTGGGACCCGTTGGAGCCCCAGCCCCACGACCCCGATGTCCGCGCGTTGTTGCGGATCGCCGTGGTCTACAACACGCCGACGGCGTGTAACCGGGCGACGGCCGACTACCTGATCTCGTCGCCACTGTTTGCCTCAGCCGATTACCCGCGATCATCCCAGAAGGAATGACCGCGGGCAGGAGCAGGGTGCGCTGCGTCAGCCGACGCGGTGCAGCGTGTTCGCGTCGGTGTGCGCGAACGTCTCGCCGAATTCCTTCATCTTCAGCCCGGTGTTCTCGGCGTAGCTCCAGGTGCCGTCACCGATGGTGATGGTGACCTCGTAGGTGACGCTGCTGGCGTTGGCCGTGAGGTACTGGTTCTCGGCGATCTTGTACTGCGGGTGGTCGATGGCGGCCTTCATCGTGAAGCTGGTGGCGTCGGCCGAGGCCACGCCGCCGGCGAGCACGGTGATGCCGCGGGGCACCACAAAGCCACGCAGCACTTCACCGGTGGCGCTGTCCCACAGCCAGTACCCGACCTCGGTGTGGAACGGGTTGTCTTCGCTCTCGCGCCACATCGCGGTCTTGTAGTCGAGGCCGTAGAGGTGCTGGCGGCCGTTGTCGACCGGACCGAACGGCTTGAGCGTGACCTTCTCCTTGTAGGGGGTGCCGAGCACCTTGCCCTGGGAGTGCGAGTAGGCAGTGTCGAGACCACCGGTCCCTTCCCACTCACCGATCAGACCTGCGAGGGGGCCCCATTCGTTCGCCATGTGTGTCTCCTCTTTCGTCGCTGCGTGAACTGCGGAGGTGATCCTACGGTTGCAGCCGAGCGAGACGGGCGAGGATTGCAGCAGTCTCCGGCACCTTGGTGATCAGCGGCGAATGGTCGGCATCGAGCGTGATCACGTGGGTGCAGCGAGCGGCCAACAGGTCTTGATGGTTGATCGCGATCGCACGGTCGCGCAGGCAGCGCACGAACGTGCTGGGCACTCTCTTCCAGCCAGCACCCGTGGCCGACTGTACGAACGTGGCGATCGGTTGCTCGTTCAATCGCGCCACCGCGGCCTGGGCGACTGCCGGTGCTGCGTCGCCGTAGATCGCGGGGATCGCGGCCTGCGGGTCGAGTACGAGCGTTCCGTGATCGCTGCGACTGCGGGCCGCACCCAACAACGTCGGTGGTTCTTCGGGCACGCCGTTCAACACGCCGATCTTCACCACGGACTCGCCCTCGTCGAGCACGAACGCCGAGACGTACACGAGATGTGCGACGTGGTCGGTGTGTAGGGCGGCCTCACCGATCACTGCGCCGCCGTAGCTGTGGCCGACCAACACCACGTCAGTGCCCAGGCGGTCGATCGCCTCAGCCACGCAGGCTGCGTCACCGTGTAGGTCTCCCGGCGGCAACGGCGACAGACCGTGACCGGGGAGGTCGATCGCGTACGACGGCACGCCGAGCTGGTCGAGTTCGGCCTGTAGTGCGCTCCAGCACCAGGCACCATGCCAGGCACCGTGCACCAGGACCACGGGCAACACGGGATCACTCATCGCGCCAGTCTGGCACCGGTACCTAGCCCATGTAGATGGCGTGGCGCTTCTCGACCGCGCTGCGGTCCACCGGGTCGGCGAGCGCGAAGCGGTTGATCAGCTCGGAGCGCAGGGCTTCGAACGGGATCACCGAGTCGATTACCAACTCGCTGGCCAGGCGATACAGATCCACATCGACCTCGTATTGCTCGCGCAACTGCGCCACATACGCAGCGCGTTCATCGAGATCGACGATGGCCTGGATCTTGTTCGCGTACACCGCGTTCACGGCAGGTTCTGGGCCCATCACTGCGATCTTCGCGGTGGGCAACGCGATGACGGCGATGGGGTCGAACGCCGGACCGCACATTGCATAGAGGCCGGCGCCGTAGGCCTTGCGCACGATGACGCTGATCTTCGGCACTGTGGCTTCAGTGACGGCCGTGATCATCTTCGCCCCGTGACGGATGATGCCCTGACGTTCCACCTGGCTGCCGATCATGAACCCGGGCACGTCGGCCAGGAACACGAGCGGGATGTTGTAGGCGTCGCACATCCACACGAAGCGGGCGGCCTTGTCGGCCGAGTCGCCGAACAACACACCGCCTTTGTGCATCGGGTTATTGGCGACGATGCCCACGACGTGGCCGTCGAGGCGGCCGAAGCCGGTGGTGAGTTCGGGTGCGAACAGCGGCTTCAGCTCGAAGAAGCTGTCCGCGTCAACGAGGCACTCGATGACCTTGTGCATGTCGTAACCGGCAGCTTCGGTTGCGGGCAGCTCCTTGCGGGTGAATTCGCGCACGGGCAGCTCTGGCTGCACCTGCGCGGGGCGGTCGCGCCAACGCTCGGGCAGGTAGCTGAACAGGTGCTTGGCCTGCTCGATCGCGTGTGGGTCGTCGACGGCCAGGTTGTCGCCGCAACCCGAGACGGTGGCGTGCATGCGCGCGCCACCCATCTCTTCGAGGGTCACCTTCTCGCCGATCACCTCTTCGGCCATGCGCGGCGAGCCGAGGTACATGCTGGCGTTGCCCTCGACCATGATCACCACGTCGCAGAATGCGGGGATGTAGGCGCCACCGGCAGCCGATGGGCCGAACAGGCAGCAGATCTGGGGCACCTTGCCGGAGAGCTTGACCTGGTTGGCGAAGATGCGCCCGGCACCGCGACGACCCGGGAACAGATCAACCTGGTCGGTGATGCGCGCGCCCGCGCTGTCGATGAACCAGAAGATCGGCAGTTCGTGGCGCAGCGCGTACTCGGTGACGCGCACGATCTTCTCCACCGTGCGCGCCCCCCACGAACCGGCCTTCACGGTCGGGTCGTTTGCCACCACGAGCGCCGGGCGCCCGTCGACTCGGCCCTGACCCGTGACCACGCCGTCGGCCGGCAAATCCTCGGCCATCGTGTTCGCCAGCAGGCCGTCTTCCACGAACGTGCCGGCGTCGAACAGCAGCGCAAGCCGGTCGCGAACGAACAACTTGTTCTGGCGGGCGAGCTTGTCGGCCTCCTTGTGCAGGTTGCCCAGACGGGCGCGGTCCTCGCGGACCACCAGGTCTTCGTGTTCGTTCATGGTGTGATCATCCCACCGGTAGGCCGAGGCCACGCGAAATCACGAGGCGTTGGATCTCGCTGGTGCCTTCGCCGACCTCGAGGATTTTCGCGTCGCGGTAGAAGCGGGCGGCTGGTCCTTCAATGAAGCCCGACCCGCCGAGTACCTGTGTGGCGACCCGGGCAGCGGTCATCGCCGTTTCGGTGCTGTACAGCTTGGCCATCGCGGCTTCTTGCTTGAACGGCTTGCCCTGGTCCTTCAACCTGGCCGCGCCATAGGTGAGGTTGCGACTGTTCTGCACGGCGACGGCGAGGTCGGCAATCTGGAACGCCAGACCCTGGAAGCGGCCGATCGGGCCACCGAATGCCTGGCGTTCCTTGGCGTACTCGACGCTCAGGTCGAGGCAGGCCTGTGCGCTGCCGAGGGCGAGGGCGCTGATCGCGATGCGACCGTCGTCGAGAATCTTGAGGAAGTTGCGAAAGCCCGTGCCGCGGGCACCCAGCATGTTGGCGGCGGGCACGCGACAATCGACGAGGGTGATGCCATGTGTGTCGCTGGCGTGCCACCCGAGCTTGTTGTACGCCGGCTCGATGATCAGGCCGGGGGTGCCCGCCGGGACCACGAAGGAACTGATCTCACCCGGACCGGTGAGTGCGGTGACGGTGACGATGGAGGTGATTGGTGTGCCGCTGTTGGTAATGAACGCCTTACTGCCGTTGATCACCCATTCACCGCTGGCCTCGTCGAGGGTGGCCTTCGTGCGCGTGCCACCGGCATCGCTGCCGGCATCGGGTTCGGTGAGGCCGAACGCACCCAGGCGACGACCGGCGATGAGGTCGGGCAGCCACTCTGTTTGTTGATCTGGCGTGCCGAAAGAATGGATCGGGTTGGCACCCAGACCCACACCGGCGGACAACGTGATACCGAGGCTCTGGTTGACCTGACCGATCTCCTCGATCGCAATGCACAGTGAGGTGAAGTCGCCGCCGCCGCCACCCAGGTCTTCGGGAAAGGCGATGCCGAACAGTCCGAGGTCGGCCATCTTGGTGACGGCTTCCAGCGGCAGTTCACCGGCGGCTTCCCAGCGATCGACGTGGGGCAGCAACTCGCGACGGGCGAAGTCGCGAACGACGGCGCGGAAGGCGTCGTGTTCCTCGGTGCGCTCGATCATTTTGGGTCTCTTTTCGACAACTAAACGAGCGTTCAACATATCACGCGCGATTGAACGAGCGTTAGGGAAACTTTGGCCGGCCCGACCTGGGTGGGTCGGATACCGTGCGGGCATGCTCAATCCAGTTCGTAGATGGCGGCACGCGCTGGTGGGGGCGACCGTGCTGGTGACCCCAGTGCTGGCCGTCACGGGTGCCATCGGTGCTGGCACACACGCGGAGCGTTTCGACGCCAAGCAGGTGCTGGTGACGCCCGACGGCACAGATGGTGTGCGCATCCGGGAAGTCGTCGATGAGGACTTCGGTACCCACGACAAACACGGCTACGAGCGCACCATCCCCAACGACTTCGGTGTCCCCACCGCGGTGGAGGCCGCGTCACCCGACGCGCCGGATCAGTTCTCGGTGACCGAGCTGACGGGCTGGACCCGCATACGCATCGGCGACCCCGACACGACTATCGACGGCCAGCATCGCTACGTGTTGCGCTACACCTTGCCGGCGGCGCGACTCAGCGCAGGCACGCTTGCGCTCGACATCATTGGCACCGACGACTCATTGGAGACGGGCCGTTTCGAGGTGGTGTTGGCCGGTTTCGAACTGACGGATCCCACGTGCAACGTTGGCAGGTACGGCGCTGTCGGTGGCTGCTCACTCACGCGCGACGGCGACGTGTATCGGGTGGTGTTCGAGCCACTGCATCAGTACGACGGCATCACCGTCGGCGGCACGATCGTGGCGCTCGGCGAACCCGCTGACGTACCGATCCCGCCCATCCCCCCTCGTCGCAACGACAGTCGAGTGCCGCTCACGCTGGCCACCTTGGGGATCGGGGCCGTGGTCGGCCTCGGTGGCTACCGCCTGGCCAAGCGCCTCGGCCGTAACGAGGTGGGTGGCACCGGCGCCGCCGACGCGGCCTTCGCCGCGCCCGGCACTCCCACCCGTCTCGTCGCCGACGCCGACCTCGAGGCGATGGCCACCACCGAGTTCGTGCCACCCACCGGGCTACGGCCCTGGCAAGGCGCGATGCTGCTCAACGAACAGGTCGACACCACCTCGGTGTCGGCGTGGTTCTCCGACCAGATCGCGCAGGAGTACATCGTGCTCGAAGGGACGTCGCCGCAGGTGCTGAAAAGCGGCCCGAAGCTGGCCAGTGCCCCGCCCGACGTGCACGCGCGGATCGGTTCGCTGATCGGCGGTGACGGCGAGATGACGCTGGGAACGTACCACCCGTCGTTGGCCACGCTGTGGGCGGAACTCTCCGACGAGCAGCGGGAGGCTGCGCAAGCGTCGGGTTGGTGGGCGAAGTACCCGCCCGGTACCGCGGCTCACTTCCCGATTGCACTGTCGATCGGTGTCGTGTTGGCTGCTGCGGCCACCGTCATCGCGTTGTGGAGGGGTTTCGCCACCTCGTGGTGGGTCGCGATCGGCATGGCCATCACCATCACCGGGTTGACCGCGGCGGCGGCCTATCGCAGCCTGTTGCCCGTGCGTTCGGCGGCAGGCACCGCCGTGGCGCTGCGCGTCGAGTCGTTCCGCCGCTTCCTGGAAGCAAGCGAAGGAACGCATGTCGACTGGGCGTGGTCGCACGGTCTGCTGCGTGAGTACTCGGCGTGGGCCGTTGCGCTCGGTGCTGCCGATGCCTGGGGCCGCGCTGTCGGCCAGAGCGCAGTGCCCCCCGCCGAGCTCACGATGAGCACGATGCCGCTGCTGATGTACACCAGCATGGGCAGCTGGTCGCAGACCCGCACCCAGCCCTCCCAGTCGGGTGGCTCCGGTGGTGGCGGCGGCTTCTCCAGCGGTTTCTCCGGTGGCGGTGGTGGCGGCGGCAGCTCCGGCAGTTGGTGACCGTCGGTAGGGTGACGCATCGTGGCGTCGCGATCCGATCAAATCCTCCAGGCCGCAGCGCGCCTGTTCGCCGAGCGTGGTTATGGCGCGACCGGCATCGACGACATCGGTGCCGAGGTGGGTGTCAGTGGTCCGGCGATCTACTGGTACTTCCCCGGCAAGCAAGCGCTGCTCGCGGCCATGCTCGCCGATGTCAGCGAGCGCCTGCTGGCGGGTGGACGTGAATGTGTCGCCCAGTCGAAGGATGACGAGGCCGCGCTGGCTGCCTTGGTGGCGATGCAGGTGGAGTTCGCACTGGAGGAACCCGACCTGATCGTGGTGCACGGGCGCGAACTACACCACCTCGATACGGCACAGGCGCACGCCGTGCGATCGCTGCAGCGTCAGTACGTCGACGTGTGGGTGGATGTTGTCGAGCGGCTGCATCCCGGTGTGCCCCGCCAACGTCTGGCCGCCGCCGTGCAAGCCGCAATCGGGTTGGTCAACAGCACGCCCTATGTCGGCAAGTTGCCGCGCAAGGCACTGGCGCCATTGCTGCACGACATGGCGCTCGCCGCGCTGAACGCCGTCTAAGCCAGCTCGTCGAGGATCAACTGCACGTCGTCGCTGGTGGTGAGCGGGTTGACGAAGCAGAAACGCAGCACGGTCTCGCCGTTGTAGACGGTGGGCACCACGAACGCCAGGCCGGAGGCGAGCAGTTCGTCGCTCCACGTCTGGTACTGCTCGGGCGTCCAACCGACCTTGCGGAACAGCACCACCGACAACTCTGGCTCCATCAGCAGTTCCAAGCCGGCCGTGGCCTCGATCATCCGGGCCGCCTCCTTGGCGAGCAGGATGCTGTGGCTGATGGCTCGGTCGTAGGCGTCGGTGCCGTGCGAGGCGAGCGAGAACCACAGCGGCAGACCGCGCACTCGGCGGGTCATGTGCACTGCGAAGTCGCTGGGGTTCCACTCGTAGTTGGTTTCGAGTGTCTCCAGGTACTCAGCGTGCTGGGTGAGTGCCCCGCGGGCGATACCCGGCTGGCGGTACACGAGTGCTGCGCAGTCGAACGGTGAGAACAGCCACTTGTGCGGGTCGACCACGAACGAGTCGGCACCTTCGATGCCGGCGAACAACGGTCGCCCGATCGATGAGGCGAGGGCAGCCCCGCCGTAGGCCGCATCCACGTGCAGCCAGAGGTCGCGGTCGGTACAGATGTGAGCCGCGCCGGTGAGGTCGTCGACGATGCCGGCGTTGGTGGCGCCACCCGAAGCGACTACAGCGAACACTTGTCGATCAGTGACGGCATCGAGTGCTGCAAGCAGCGCAGGGCCGGTGAGGCGACCGCGTTCGTCGCCTGCGACCGTGATCACGTCCACGTCGAGCACCATCGCCGCCAGCCGTACGGAGGAGTGTGCGCTCGGGGCGGCGGCGATCGCCAGTGGAAGTCCGCGGCCGTGGTGGGTGCGCCAGTGCTGGCGGGCGGTGGTGAGTGCGGCGAGGTTGCCGAGTGTGCCGCCGCTGATGAACGTACCGCCGGCGCCTTCGGGGAATCCCGCCAGCCCGGCCAACCAGCGCAGCGTCTCATTCTCGGCGTGGATGGCTCCGGCGCCTTCCACCCACCAGTCGCCGTAGATCGATGACGCCGACACCACGAGGTCGAACAGCGTCGCTGCCTCGCTGGGTGCGGTGGGCACGAACGACAAGTACCGGGGGTGGTCGCTGGAGATACACGCCGGGGCGAGCACGTCCTTGAACAAGCGGAACGTTTCGTCGTAGCCCAGGCCGTACGACGTGATCATCTTGCCCGTCGCGGCGGTGAGTTCAGCCGGTGTTCGCGGACCGTCCAGCGGTGCTGGCGACATCCGGATGCGATCGAGCACGTACTCGAAAATCCGGTGGGCCAACAGTTCGGTGCGGTCGTCGAACTTGTGCAGGGAAGGGTCTTTGATCACCGGCGGCAACACTACGGCCTGTGGGGCGACATGGTCCGGCAGACCTAACCTTCTGTACATGTCACTGCCGGCCCGAATCATTATCCGTGAAGTGGGGGCCCGTGACGGTCTGCAGGCCGAGCAGCCGATCTCGGTGGATCAGCGGCTGGAACTGCTCGATGCGCTGCTGATTGCTGGAGTCACGCACCTCGAGGTCGCCAGCTTCGTCAGCCCGAAGGCGGTGCCGTCGATGGCCGGTGCCGCCGATGTGGTGGCCGGTCTGGGTGCACCCGAGGGTGTGGTGCGCACGGCACTGGTGCCGAACGTGCGTGGTGCGGAGATGGCGTTGGCCGCCGGGCTCGACGAACTCACGGTCACCGTGTCTGCTTCTGCGGTCTACAACGAGCGCAACGTGAAGATGACGATCGACGAGTCGGTCGAGTCGGTCGAGGCGATCTGTGCACTTGCCTCGGCTGCAGGCGTTCCCGTCGACGCAGTCATCTCGTGTGCGTTCGGTTCGCCCTACGAGGGCGATATCAAACCGGCGGCCATCGCGCTGTTGGCCGAACGACTCCGTGCCTCCGGGGCATCCGCGATCACGCTGGCCGACACCACCGGTATGGCCACACCGCGTCGCATCCAGGACGTGCTCGCGCTCACCGGCACCGACGTTGGACTGCACCTGCACGAGACACGCGGCACCGGGCTGCTGAACGCCTATGCAGGGCTGCTCGCAGGTGTGCGTCGGTTCGACACGTCGGTCGGTGGGCTCGGTGGCTCACCGTTTGCCGCTGGTGCCGCAGGCAACGTGGCCACCGAGGAACTGGTGGCGCTGTGCGACGACCTCGGCGTGTCCACCGGTATCGGCATCGACGCGCTCATCGAGGCCGCGCTGCTGGTCGAGGGCTTCGTCGGCCACTCCATACCCAGCCGCGTGGCGAAAGCCGGCCCGCGGTCGCGCCGCGCCTGAGCCTGGGGGCCAGCGAGTCGGCTTCCGGGTAGCGGTGGTTCCGCATTCCGGGACTGGAGCTTCCCAGAGACTCGAATGGGAAGAATCCTGCCCAGAATCCGACGGCTACTGGAGGCCTTTGCCAGCGCCACCGTCGACGGGGATCGACGTGCCGGTGAGGAACTTGGCAGCGTCGCTGCACAAGAACGCGGCGATGCGACCGAAGTCGGCAGGGTCGCCCAGCGTGTGCGTAGGGATGGTGGCGGCCAGACCGGCGGGGTCGTCGTACAGCCCGGCGAGCCGGTCGGTGAGGTGCAACCCGGGCTGCAGCGTGTTGACCGTGACGCCATCGGCAGCCACTTCGGTGGCCACGGTTTTCAAGAACCCGGTGAGACCTGCTCGCGCGGTGTTCGACAGGATCAGGTGGGCAATCGGCTCGCGCACCGACATCGAGGTGATCGCGATCACCCGCCCCCAGCCCCGTGCGCGCATCGCCGGGATCGTGGCCTGGCACATCGCGACGGTGGACAGCAGGTTCAGCCGTAGCGCCGGTTCGTAGTGCTCGAATGGCGTCGTGGCGAACGTGCCGGGCGGCGGACCGCCGGCGTTGGCGACGAGGATGTCGATGCCACCCATCAGCGCCTCGGCAGCCGCGACCAACTCGGGCACCGACTCGAGATCGGACACGTCGCCGACCAACGTGTGCACAGCGCCCGGTCCGTGCATCGTGGCTGTTGCCGCAGCCAGCTTCTCCGCGTTGCGAGCAACGATGGTGACGGTCGCGCCCTCGGCGACCAACGCCTGTGCGCAGCCGAGGCCCAGTCCGCTGGACGCGCCGGTGACGAGTGCCCGACGCCCTGTGAGTGCGAGATCCATGACTCGTAGGATGCCAGACATGCAGCCGTTGTGGACGCCGAGCCCGGAGCGTGTGGCCGCCACACGCATGGACCAGTTCCGGCGCTCCGTCGGCCAGGCCGACGCGGCAGGGTTGCACGAGTGGTCGGTGCGGCAACCGGGTGAGTTCTGGCAGGAGTTGTGGAGCGCTGGTGGCATCATCGGCGAACAGGGCGACGTCGCCTTCGATCCGGGCGACGGCACAGTGCTCGGTGGTCGGTTCTTCCCACACGGCTCGGTGTCGTATGCGGAGAACGCACTCGCGGTGCGCGCCGGCGCCGGCGAGGAGGCGATCGTCGCAATCGGCGAGCACGGCGAACGGCGCAGTTACACGTGGGCGCAGCTACGCGCCGAGGTTGCCGCACTCGCCCGCGCCCTCGTGATCGATGGCGTGAAGCCTGGCGATCGTGTCGCCGCCTACATGCCGCACGTGGTCGAGACGATCATTGCCTTCCTGGCCGCCAACGCAATCGGCGCGGCGTTCACGTCCACCTCCAGCGATTTCGGTGTCGCTGGTGTCGTCGACCGTTTCGGGCAGACCACCCCCACCGTGCTGGTGGCCGCCGACGGCTACCGCTACGGCGGCAAGACGTTCGACTGCCTGCCACGCATCGCGGAGATCGCCGCGCAATTGCCGTCGCTCAAGCGCACGATCGTCGTGGGGGTGCTGAGCGACCAGCCCGATGTGACCGCCATCGCCAATGGCGTGGGCTGGGTCGAGCACATCGCCCCCCACCGTGGCGCCGCGCTCACGTGCTTGCGGATGCCTTCCGACCAGCCGATCTACATCCTCTACTCCAGCGGCACGACAGGGAAGCCGAAGTGCATCACCCACCGCGCGCTCGGCGTACTGCTGATGCACGTGAAGGAACAACAACTGCACTGCGACGTGCGCGCCGGCGACCGGGTGTTGTACTTCACCACCTGTGGTTGGATGATGTGGAACTGGCTGGTCAGCGTGCTGGTCAGCGGCGCCACCGCCGTGCTGTACGACGGCAACCCCGCGCACCCGGACGCCAGCCGCCTGTTCGACATTGCCGACTCCGAGCGGCTCACGTTGCTCGGTGTGTCGGCGAAGTACATCGACAGCGTGCACAAGGCTGGCGTGCGCCCGGTTGCTACACACGACCTCACCGCGCTGCGCACCGTGTGCAGCACCGGGTCACCGCTCAGCGAGGAAGGGTTCCGCTGGGTGTATGAGGCGATGAAGCCCGATGTGCACCTGGCATCCATCAGCGGTGGCACCGACATCTGCGGCTGTTTTGTCGGTGGTGACCCCACGCTGCCGGTGTACGCCGGCGAGATCCAGGGGCCCAGCCTGGGCATGGCGGTGGGTGTGTTCTCACCCGAAGGTCAGCCGCTCACCGCCGCCGACGGCAAGGGCGAGTTGGTCTGCACAGTCCCGTTCCCCAGCGTGCCGGTCGGCTTCTGGGGCGACACCGACGGCAGCAAGTTCCACTCGGCGTACTTCGACCGCTTCCCCGGTGTGTGGGCCCACGGCGACTTCGCCAGCTGGACCGAGCGCGGCGGAATGGTGATCCACGGTCGCAGCGACGCCACCCTTAACGCGGGTGGAGTGCGCATCGGCACTGCCGAGATCTACGCGGAGGTCGAGCACATCCCGGGCATCATCGAAGCCGTAGCCGTCGGGCAGGAGTGGGACGACGACACGCGCATTGTGCTGTTCGTGAAGCTGCAGGAGGGCCTGGTGCTCACCTCCGCGATGGAGGCCGAGATCCGCTCACGCCTGCGCGCGAATGCCTCGCCGCGCCACGTGCCCGCGCGCATCGCGCAGGTCACCGACGTGCCGCGCACGCGCAGCAACAAGATCAGCGAACTGGCCGTGGCCGACGTGGTGAACGGCCGCGTCGTGCGCAACACCGAAGCTCTCGCCAACCCCGAGTCCCTCGCCCAGTACACAGCCCGTCCCGAACTCGCGGTGTAGTCGACGGCTTCTGGGAAGGAATCGTCCCATCCGGGCTTCTGTGAAGTCCTGGTCCCGGAAAGCGGAACCGGGACTTCCCAGAAGCCGACGATCTCAGCCCGCGGCAGCCACCGCGGCGAGGCCGTCGAACACGTCGACGAAGCGGGTGGTCAGCGGTGAGCAACCGGCGCGGATGATGTTCGGCTCGCGGAAGTCGAAGATCACATTGCGGGCGGCCAACTCCTGCACCAGCGCCTTCGCCCGTGGGTGTTGCACGGCGACGTGATTGCCGCGACGCAACGGGTCGCGCGGGGTGGGCGTGGGCAGACCGTGCTGGTCGCACAGGTCGATGGCGAGGCCGGTGAGCGCCTGACCCTTGGCGTGGATCGCCCTCATCCCCGCCTCGGCCGATAACTCGATGCCCACCTGCGCGGCGGTGAGCGCCAGGATCGAGGGCGTGCCCAGCAACATGCGAGCGATGTCCTCACGCGGCTGGAACGTGGGGCCCATGGCGAACTGGTTCTCGGTGGCGAACCAGCCCCAGATCGGTTGCTGGATCGAGCTGTGCAGTTCGCGGGCGACATACGTCCACGCCGGAGCACCAGGGCCACCGTTGAGGAACTTGTAGCTGCAACCGATGGCCAACTGCACGCCGCACGCGCGTAGATCGATCTCGATCGCGCCCGCTGCATGCGAGAGGTCCCAGACCACCATCGCTCCGGCCGCGTGAGCGCGGGCCGTCTCGGCGGCGACGTCGACCAACTCGGCGGTGCGGTAGTCGATGACGGAACGCACGATCACGGCGACATCGTCGAGGTCGTCGAAGCCGTGCCGAACCCGATATCCAGGAAGCGCCGCGGCAATGCCGTCGACCACGTAGCGGTCGGTGGGGAAGTCGTCGGCGCTGATCGCGATGACCGTGCGGTCGGGGCGCAGACCGATCGCAGCGTGCACCGCCTGGTACACGTTCAAGGTGGTGTTGTCGTGCAGCACCACCTCGCCGCGGCCGGCGCCGATCAGCGGTGCGAGGATGTCGCCGACACGCTGGGGCAGATCCACCCAGTGGCTCCAACTGCGGATGAGGTCGCGGCCCCACTCATGTAGGTACACCTCCGTCAGTCGCTCGAGCGTGCGCTTGGGTGGCATGCCCAGCGAGTTGCCGTCGAGGTAGATGACCGACTGGTCGGGGATGTGAAACCGGTCGCGGAACCCGGCCAGCGGGTCGGCTGCATCAAGGGCCAGGGCTTCGTCGCGCGTGATCACGCCGTCAGTTTCCCACGCCCCCGCCAGGGTGTCAGCGTCGAGGGATACGACTGCTGATGACCGCGGCGGCCTCCAGGCGGTCGAGTTCGGCATCGTTGAGGTCCAACAGTTCACTGAGCACGGTGCGGTTGTCCTCACCACGGAACCTCGGCTCGCCGTGCACTGCGACGTCACTGCTCTCAAACCGCCACGGCGAGTTCGGCACGCGGATGACTCCGTCGCCCCGGTCGCTCACTGGCACGACGGCATCACGATCGTCGGCCCACTCGGTAGCGCACACTTCGCGCATCGTTCGCAGACGGCCGACAGCCAGGTTGTTGGCCGCCATCGCCGCCTCGATCGCCTCTGGATCGGGCATCGTGCCCGCCCAGTCGTGGATCAGTCGTTGGATCTGGTCGATGTGTTCCATCCGCGAGTTCACGGTGGCGAAGCGCGGCTCGGCGCACAGTTCTGGCCGCCCGATCGAGCGCATGTAGTAGTCGAACGTCATGTTCTCAGCAGGATGGCCGCTGATCACGACGTGGTCGCCGTTCGCCGCGGTCACCACCGGGAAGGCCTCGGTGCCGAAGCTGCGCACGGTGAACGGCGCGACGTCGTGATCCCAGAGTGCGTCGTGGGCATGCTCGTTCACGTACAACATCGTCTGCGCCATCGACACGTCGACGCGCTCACCGACACCGGTGCGTTCGCGCTGGAACAGCGCGGCCAGCACAGCGCTCGCGCATTCGAGCGCGGTGTACACGTCGGCGTGGCTGTGGCGGTCGTTGCTGTAGTCATCAGTGCCGCGGCCGTCACCCTGTGAGCGGGTGATCCCGGTCTCGGCCTGAACGACGCTTGCGTAGGCGCGCCGCTGTGCCCACGGGCCATCCTGGCCGTAGCCGCTGATCGAGGCGACGATCAGCCGCGGGTTGCGGGCGCGCAGCACGTCGGCGCCGAGGCCCAAGCGGTGCATCACGCCGGGCCGGAAGTTCTCCACCAGCACATCGCACGTGTCGGCGAGCCGTGCCAGCAGGTCGCGTCCCTCGGGCACACCGAGGTCGAGGCTGATGCACCGCTTGCCCGCATTCTGCTGCGCGAAGTAGCTGGCGATGCTGTTGATTCGTGGCGACGTGGCGCGGGTGATGTCGCCTTCCGGTGGCTCCACCTTGATCACCTCGGCGCCCATGTCGAGCAACATGCGTGTGCAGTGCGGCCCGGCGAGCACACGGGTGAGGTCGAGCACGCGGATGCCGGTGAGCGGGGCTGCGTTCATCCGGCTGACGGTACTGCGTGGGCCCGGCCCGGTCACTTAGCCTCGCGGTATGCACGACGACTCGGTCTTGGTGGAGCGACGCATCCGACGAGAGTTGGGTGAGCGCATCATGCCGGCGATGTACCGGGCACGAGTGCCGATGCAGGTCGAGGCATGGGACGCACCCGGCGAGCCGGTGTCGTACACCGAGGCGATGGCCGGGCTGGCCGCTGATGCGCGGCCGTTCGTGATCGGCGATCGCTGGGGCCGACCGTGGGGCACGACGTGGTTCCGCTTCACGGTCGATGTGCCGGCGGAGTGGGTGGGTGCGTCGGTGGAGGCCGTCATCGATCTCGGCTTCCACCCCGACAGCGCCGGGTTCCAGTCCGAAGGATTGGTGTGGGTGCCCGGCGAAGATGGCAA
Organism: Actinomycetota bacterium; assembly: GCA_009702045.1. Lineage (GTDB taxonomy): Bacteria > Actinomycetota > Acidimicrobiia > Acidimicrobiales > Ilumatobacteraceae > UBA668. Next base: position 68,603 of record WLIV01000003.1, read on the forward strand.
CGGCGAACCGGTGCAGGGCATCCATCCCCGCCGCACGGCCGTGCCGCTCGAGGTCGCCGCTGGCACGCTGACCCTGGTGGTGGAGGCCGCCGCCAACCCTGCGTTCCCGATGGTCGGCACGCAGAAGGGGCATCTCGGCTCGCTGGCCACCGCCGGTGACCAGCCGATCTACCACCTGCGCGAGGCGACGCTGGCCGTCCGCGACAACGAGGTGTTTCACCTGCTGCTCGATATCGAGGTGCTGCTGGGGGTGATGGCTGCGCTGCCCGCCGCCGAGAAGCGACGCCAGCGCCTGTTGCGCCAATTGGAAACCGCGTTCAACGCGCTCGACCTGTACAACGTGTCGGGCACGGCTGCACACGCCCGGCGACTGCTCGCTCCGGCCCTGGCCCAGCCAGCGGTCGCCAGCGCACATCAGGTGGTGGCCGTCGGGCACGCGCACATCGACACCGCCTGGCTGTGGCCGCTCCGAGAGACGGTTCGCAAATGCGCCCGCACGTTCGCGTCGGCGACGCAGATGATGGATCTCTATCCCGAGTACCGGTTCGTGTGTTCGCAGGCCGCGCAGTACGACTGGATCGAGCGCCAGTATCCGGCGCTGTTCGAACGAATCCGCGAGCGCGTGGCGCTGGGGCAGTGGCAGCCCGTGGGCGGTATGTGGGTGGAAGCCGACATGAACCTGCCCAGCGGCGAGAGCCTTGTACGTCAGTTGGTGTTTGGCCAGCGCTACTTCGAGTCGCGGTTCGGTGCACGCAGCACCGAGGTCTGGATTCCGGATGTGTTCGGCTACCCGGCATCGCTACCGCAGATCTTCCGCGCTGGTGGGTGCGAGCGGTTCGTCACCCAGAAGCTCAGCTGGAACAAACAGAACCGCTTCCCGCACAACACCTTCCGTTGGCAGGGCCTCGACGGCTCAGAGGTGCTCACCCACTTCCCGCCGGTCGACACCTACAACGCCACGATCGTCGGCGAGGAACTGCTGCACGCCGAACGCAACTTCAAGGAGCACGGCTGGAGCGAGGTGTCGCTGATGCCGTTCGGCCACGGCAACGGCGGCGGCGGGCCCACGCGCGAGATGATCGAGCGCGCCCGCCGCTTCGCCGATCTCGACGGCGCACCGCGCGTACGTCAGGGCACTCCCGACGAGTTCTTCACCCAGGTCGAGGCCGAGATCTCTGCCGGGGCACCCGTGCCGGTGTGGAGCGGCGAGCTGTACTTCGAGATGCACCGCGGCACGCTCACCAGCCAGTCGCGCACCAAGGTCGGCAACCGGCGTTGTGAAGGGTTGCTGCGCGAGGCCGAACTGTGGTGGGCCACGGCGTGCGGCGAGGTGCCGTTGGAGGTCGACCTCGAGTTGGAGGAGCTATGGAAGGAAGTGTTGCTGCAGCAGTTCCACGACATCATCCCCGGCTCGTCGATCACCTGGGTCTACGAGGACGCCGAGGCCGCGCACGCACGTGTCGCCGCTCGCCTCGAAGCTCTGATCGCCGACGCGCTGTCTCGCATTGCTCCATCGACACTGTCGCTGGCGAATGCGGCCGGTGGGGGCGTACGTCGTGAGGTTGTTGCAACTGCAACGGAACCCGCTGCTGGCGGCCCGACGCAGATCCTCGCTGATGGCTCGCACGCCTTCCTTGCCGAGGTGCCTGCGCTCGGGTTGGCGGCACTGGCGGCTCACCCGATCGACGATGTGGTCACCGTCACCGAGCACTCGTTCGCGAACGCATCGCTCGCCGTGAACTGGGATCTCGACGGCACGATCACATCGATCATCGATCTGCGGGCCGCACGCGAATTGCTGCCGGTGGGCAAGCAGGTGTCGCTGGAACTGGCACCCGACCACCCGGTGGAGTACGACGCGTGGGACGTCGAGGAATGGACCCGCGGCCTGGGCGCCGAGGTCGGCGGGGTGCAGTCGGTGGACATCGTCGACGCCGGACCGTTGGTGGCGACGCTGCGTGTGTGTCGGGCGTTCGGCCGCAGCACGATCGTGCAGACGATGACGCTGCGTGCGGGGAGCCCGCGCCTGGATCTCAGCTTCGATATCGACTGGCACGAGGACGAGCAGTTGCTGTCGCTGATGGTGCCGCTCGATGTGCACGCCCGCGAGGCAGCGTGCGAGATCCAGTTCGGTCACGTCATGCGTCCCACGCACGCCAGCACGTCATGGGATGCCGCCAAGTTCGAGGTGTGTGCACATCGGTATGCCGACCTCAGCGAACCCGGCTTCGGTGTCGCTGTGTTGAACGACGGTCGCTATGGCCACGGTGTGCAGGACGGCGGCATACGCGTGTCGTTGCTGCGGGCGGCGAAGTACCCGTCACCCGTGCAGGACCATGGGCGGCACCGCGTCACCCTGGCGATCCTGCCCCACGGTCCGGGTCTGCACGAGGTGCTGCGCGAGGCAGAGGCGCTGAACACGCCACTCCGTGTGGTGGGGACCGGCATTGCCGAGTCGGCTCCATTGCCGGTCGTGCGTCTCGACCACCCCGGTGTGCAGGTCAGCGCGATCAAGCGCGCGGACGACGGCAGCGGCGACCTGATCGTGCGTGTGTACGAGGCATGCGGTGCACGCACGGCCTGCACTGTTGCGCTCGGTGCCGGTCGTGTCTCCGAGGCGGCCACCTGCAACCTGCTGGAGGAGCCGCAGCACGCGTTCGAGGTGGGAGACGGCATCGTTGCCCTCACCCTGCGACCCTTCGAACTGATGACCCTGCGCCTCAGCTAGCACCGCGCAGCCACCGCGTTTGAAGCCTCACCCGCACTCCGTGCGGTTTCGGCTTCAAACGCTGCGTCAGGTGGGGGCGCCGGCGAGGTGGCGCAGGGCCATCGCGCTGTAGACGGCGATGCCGTTCTGCATCGCCCCTTCGTCGAACCTCACCCGATTCGAGTGGTTCGGCGCAGCGTTCGCCGGGTTCTTGTCGTCGGGCGTGCCGCCCAGGAACATCATTGCGCCCGGGATGCGCTGAAGGACGTAGCTGAAGTCTTCGGCGCCCATCACCGGGTTCGGCAGCGTGACGGCCGCATGGCGCCCGACGATCTCGCCGGCGACATCGAGCGCGAACTCGGCCGAGCCCGGGTGATTCACCGTGACGGGGTAGCCGTCGTGGAACTGGATGCTGACCTGCGCGTCGTGTGCAGCACTGACACCCTCGGCCACGCGCCGAATACCGTCGCGCACCTTCGAACGGGTGCGTTCACTGATCGCGCGGATGGTGCCCTCGATGACAGCAGTCTCGGGGATCACGTTGTTGGTCGTGCCGGCGCTGATGCGCCCAACGGTGACCACAGTGGGGTCGAACACATCGATCGTGCGCGTCACCATCGTCTGCAGTGCCTGCACGATCTCGCACGCGATCGGGATCGGGTCGAGTGCCGAATGCGGCTGGCTGGCGTGACCACCGCGACCGGTCACGGTGATCAGCATCTGGTCGGAGGATGCCATGATCGGACCCTGGCGGGTGGCGATCCAACCGCTGGGCAGGTTGGCCGTCATGTGCAGCGCGTACGCGCCGGTGACGGGCGATTCGCTCCCGTCGGACCGCGCCGGAAGCTCGAGCAGTCCTTCGTTCAACATGAACTCGGCGCCGCCAAACCCTTCTTCGCCGGGCTGGAACATGAACAGCACGCGCCCGGTGATCTCCGCGCGTCGGGCGCTCAGCACCTTGGCCGCACCGACCAGCATCGCGGTGTGCGTGTCGTGACCGCAGGCGTGCATTGCCCCGTCGATCGCGCTGGTGAAGTCGAGGTCGGTGTCCTCGTGCAGTGGCAGCGCGTCCATGTCGCCGCGCAGCAGCACCGTGGGGCCAGGTCGCCCGCCATCGAGTAGTGCGGCCAACCCGCTGGTGGTGGAGTGCTGGGTGACGGTGAGTGGCAGCCCTTCCAACGCTGACAGCACGTGCTCACGCGTGACGGGTAGGTCGTTGCCCAGCTCGGGCCAGCGATGCAGGGCACGACGGAGTGCGATCGTCTCGTCGAGCACTTCGCGAGCCTCCTCGCGCAAGCTTCCCGTGAGTGCAGGGTCGAGTTCCATGCGCGCATGCTAGGCATCGTGGAAGTGGAACTCGGGATGGAGCTCGTGGATGTCGTCGACGACGACGATCATGTGATCGCCACAGTCACCCGGCGCGAGATGCGCGCTGGGCGACTGCAGCACCGTGCGGTCTCGATCGCGGTGCTCGGCAACGACGGCCGTCTGCTCGTGCACCGGCGGGCCGACACCAAAGATGTGTGGCCCGGTATGTGGGACATCGCTGCCGGCGGAGTGGTGTGTGCGGGTGAGGACTACGACACTGCGGCTCGGCGGGAACTGGCCGAGGAGTTGGGGGTGCGGGCGAGCAATCTGGTGCACCTCGGCGCCGGTCGTTATGTGGACGAGTCGGTGGCGCTGTGGGGCCGTGGCTACGTCACCATCCACGATGGGCCGTTCACGTTCACCGACGGCGAGATCGCCGAGGTGCGCTGGGTCGACCGTGTGGGTCTTGAGCACCTGATCGCGACCGAGCGGTTCGTACCCGACAACCTCGCCCTGTTGCTGCCGCTGCTCGACCTGCCCTGACCTCGCCTGCCGGATCGGGCCGGTCGCCGTACCCAGTGGGGGCGACACGCTGCACCCGCGGCGTCACGAAGGAGATGGTCATGACCATGTACGGCGCCAACCCGGAACAACTCGCCTCGCTGGGGCGCACGTTGCGCCAGCAGATCACCACCATCGAGGGGGTGATGAGCACCGTCTCGTCGATGATGGCCGGCACCACCTGGGTCGGGCCGGCACGCGACCGGTTCGAGAACGACTGGAACACATCGTTCCGCGCGGCACTCGGGAAACTGAACCAGGCGTTCGACGCCGCGGGTGGCGATTGCATCGCCCGCAGCAACGATCTGATGCGGGTGATGGGCGTTCGTTAAGTCTGTACGGATCGGCAGCCGGCGAACCCGTGACGGGCGTGCCGGTTTCTGGGCAGGATCCGTCCCACATCGGCTTCTGGACAGGATCCGTCCCGGAAACCGGAACGGATCCTTCCCAGAGCGTCGCTCTGAGCGGCTTCGACCTGCGGGTGATGGGCGTCCGTTACGCCTGCGGCGCAACCGGCGCCTCGGCACCCAGCCGACCGTCGACGATCTCCACCGTGCGATCGGCGTACTGCGTCATGCGCCGGTCGTGAGTGACGATGATGGCGGCGGTGTCGCGAGCCTTCATCTCGTTGCGAATCAGCTCCATCACCTGGGCGCCGATCTTTGTGTCGAGCGCGGATGTCGGCTCGTCGAACAGCACCAGCTTCGGGTTGTTGAACAGTGCACGGCCGATGGCCACGCGCTGGCGCTCGCCGCCGCTGAGCTGCGCCGGCATGTTGCGTGAGCGGGCGCCGAGGCCCAACTCGTCGAGCAGTTCGCGGGCGCGGCCCTTGGCGGTCTTGCCACCCTTGCCTCCGCCGAGCTCGTCGACCACGAGCAAGTTCTCCTCGGCGTTCAAGAACGGCACGAGGTTGACTGCCTGGAAGACGAAACCGATGTTCTCGCGACGAAACTTGGTGAGCTCCTTCGCGTCGTGCCCGGTGATGTCGATGCCATTGACCGTGACGGTTCCCTCGGTGGGCGTCAGCAGGCCACCGGCGATCGACAACAGGGTGGTCTTGCCCGAGCCCGACGGCCCGAGCAGGGCGACGATCTCGCCGTGGTCGACCTGCAGCGTTGCATGGTCGAGCGCGACGATGTCGGCGTCGCCGCTGCGGTACACCTTGCGGACGTCGCGCATGTCGAGCACGGTCATTGCGGGGTCCCTCCTGTCATGACACTGATCCGATCGCGGACGCGGGTTCGACCTTGGTGACTCGGCGCAGCGAGATCGCGCTGCCGAGTATGGCGGCCACGAGCAGGCCGATGAACGTGGAGATGAAGCGACTGGGGATCAGCTGCAACGGCACCTTGGCCGGAAGCGCGGCCGCCGCCGCCATGGCCAGCCCGGAGCCGATGATGAACGAGATGGTCGCGATGATCAGCGCTTGCAGCAGCACCCCGATGAACAACCGTTTGGTGGTGGCGCCGATGGCCTTCAGGACGCCATAGAGACCGATCCGTTCGAGTGTGAGCAGGCTGAAGAACAAGCCGACCACTGCCAGCACCACGGCGAGCGTGGTGTAGATGATCTGGTTGAACGTGTCGCGCTGTTGCTTCACGCCAGGGAGTGCCAGCACGGCCTCGTCGAGGGTCAGCGACTTGGTGGCGCCACTGGACGCGGCATCGATCGCGCCGGCCAATGCTGCGTGGGTGCCAGCACCGCGCACGACGAGTGCCTGCACGACACCATCGGTGACGGCACTATCGGGGCGGTTCGCGTTCTGCACCATGCGCCAGGTGGACAGGTTGACCCACACCGAACCCTGCAGCAGATAGCCGGTGTCGTCGACGAACCCGGTGATCGTGATCGGGGTGGCGGCGGGGCCGACGAGGATGGTGTCACCCTTCGACACGCCCTGGTCCTGCAAGCGGCTGTCGGCCACGCCCTGCCCATCAAGGGCCGTTGCAGGCACTCCCTTGGGCGCCAGCTCGTAACCCGCCACGGCAACATCGGCGAGTTCGGTCTGGCCGGGTACCTGGGCGCCGAGCAGCACGAACCCGAGGCCACCGACTTCGGTGACGCCCGGAACGGCCTCCACCTGTGTGCGCAGCTCGGGGGTGATGCGGCTGCGCAGGAACGAGTCGCGCGCGCTGGACGAGAACACGAGCACATCGGCCTGCTGGGAGCGGATGGCGCCGGTGGAGCCGAGGTACAACCCGTCGAGCAGGCCGCCGAGGAACAGCAGCAGCGTGGAGAGGAAGGCGAGCACGACCGTGGCGACGACGAAGCGGTTGGGCGTGCGACGCAGTTCGCGCAGCGGCAGCCGGGGTAGCAGGTTCACAGGGTGACCCCCGCTCCGGTGGTGGCCGCGATGGGGTCGATGCGCAAGACGCGACGGATGGCCACCAGCGAGGTTGCCAGCGCCAACGCCAGCACCACCAACGAGGTCTGCACCGCCGGCATGACCTCTACGTGTACGCCGAGGTTCTTCACACCCTGCAGGGCGCCGGCGTAGAGACCGAAGGCCACCACCGACCCGGCCAGCGTGATGACGACCACCTGTACGAGCAGCGAGCGCACGAGGACCTTGGCCGGCGCGCCGATTGCTCGTAGCAGCGTGAGCGCCGAGGCTTTCTGGAACGTGACGATGAGGAAGAACAGACCCGTGACCAACGGGACCACGAGATAGAACAAGGCGAGGATCACCGCGAAGCTGGACCGCACGCTGCTGACACCCGGTGATCCATCGATGGCTTGCTGACGTGTCATCGCTTCCACACCAGCGACCGTGGCGTTGATGCGCTCGACGACCTGGTTGGCCGAAGCGCCAGCGACCACGTGGATCGCGACCGCCGACGGCAGGATGCGCTCCGCGTCGGGGTTGCGGGTGCGCTTGGCCGACTCGTAGGTGGCGAAGTCGACGAACAACACCGGCGACACCGAGTAGTTGATATCGCGGGCGATACCGACCACCGTGATCTGCGCACCGTCGGGTTGTACTCGAATGACGTCGCCGAGGCCATAGCCGTCAGCAGTGTCCTTCTCGCTGGCGACCGCTTGGTCGTCCGCCGTCGGCAACCGACCCGTGATGAGCGTGGTGGGTGCACCGGCTCGACCAAGTTCGTAGCCAATAATCACGGTGTCGCGTTCCTGACCGCCGGCCGTGACGGTGAACGTTGCTTCGCCGAGCGGTGCGGCGTCGGCGACACCCTCGACCAGTTGGATTTGCGCCAGTTGCTCGGGAAGGATGATCGAGCCTTCGAGGTTCTTGCGGGCCTGGTCGTTGTACACCAGCACCTCGCCCGACTGATTTTTCAAGGCACCGATGAACTGGTTGACCAGTCCGCTCAGCAGCGTCTGCTGGAACAGGATGAGGAACACCAGCAGCCCGACCGCACCGGTGAGCAGACCAAAGCGAACCTTGGCTCGCTTCATCTCGTGGAATGCCAAGAACATGCACCGCCCAGTCAATCTGGGTTGGTGGAAAAATGACGGTGCCCCGGGCGAACCCGGGGCACCGTGACAGGAGTTGTGTTGCTCAGCCCTGGGGCTGTGAACCCTTGCCGGAGTTCGAATGGTCAGTGGTGGTCGGGCCACCCTTGCCACTTCCGCCAGCCTCGGTGGGCAGTGTGGCGTGCGGGTCGGCCTGCTCGGGCAGCGTCACTGACGAGCCCGCATGATCCTCCGGGGTGCTGCTGGAACTGGCCGAGTCGTCGTGGGCGTGGGCTGCCTCATGGGAGGTGTGCACATCGGTGCAGTACTCGTCGACTGACTCGGTGTTGGCCGTGGCGGCATCGTCGAGGGCGGAGAACGCCGGGTTATCGGCCTTCTTGTCGCCACCGTTGGTCCACGCCTGGCACAGGCCGAAGTCTGCCTCGTCAGCAGCATCCGTGCCCTCTGCCGAGTTGTCAGTGCCGTCAGTCGTGGTGGACGGATCGATACTCGTGCTGACATCCGAGGTGGTGGTGTCGATACCCAGGACTTCGGCTGCGTGATGCGATCCGCTGAACGGGCTAGGGATGTGGGTCAGGGCGCCACCGGCGGCGGCGGCGGTGCCGGCGGCGAGCAGGGTGATGGCGACCATCGCAGTGGCGCGACGAGTAATACGACCGGCGAACATGGAATGGCTCCTAGAGGTGAGAGTGGGGGCGGTGACCTCAGCAGTGAATGCCTGGACGAAGGCCGACATACCGGCCAGTTCCTCCTCGGTGCCGGGCTGAGCCGCGGCGTTGAGCAGTGCATCCATGTCGAGCGGGGAGTGTTGCTCGGTCACGGCTGACAGATCGCCAGGGCCGGGGTCAGAATTACACGATCTCGAAGAATTCTTCCGGGTTGGCCTGTAACTGCTCGGCCAAGCGTCGTAGCGCCCGGTGCTGGTTCACGCGCACCCAGTTCGCAGAGCGGCCCATCACCTCAGCAACGTGGTTGACGTCCAGCTCGGCGACCACCCGGAGCACCAGCACTTCGGCCTGTTCCGGTGGGAGCGACCGCGTGATGAAGTCGACCGCTTGCTGACCGGAGAAACCGTCGATGACGGTGTCGGCAGGGTCGGCACCGCCAGCCAGCTCTGCGAAACGGTCGGTATCGGTGGGGTCGGTGGCCCGCCGGGCCCCAGTACGACGGTGATCTGCCAAGCGCCGTCGGGCGATGGAGAACACCCAGGCCCGGAAGTCGGCGAGTTCACCCACGAAGGTGCCGATGCCACGCGCCATCGCCAGCCAGACTTCGCTGCTGATGTCGTCGGCCGCACGCGGCTCGGTGCTGCGCAGGAAGCGCAGGACGCGCGGCTGCAGATCGCAGAACAGCACCTCCGCAGCCCAGGCCGCACCCTCTTGGGCGGCGGTGAGCACCTCAGGGAACGATGTCTCGTCAAGCGGAGTCGGCGGGTGCTGCATAGCTCTTGAAGTATCGACGGTTCATCCCGTGATCGCAGCCAAGGTTTGGCCAATTCTCGGCCAGGCTTCGCGGTCGCATCCGGTGTGGGCACGGTGACGAATGGGCGCTGCGGCTGGAATAGCCTGCGCGCATGGACTACATCGTCACCCCCCTTGCCGAGATCGCTCCCAAGGTCGCTGCGGCACGAGCGGCCTACGACACTGGCGGCACCAAGCCGTTGGCATGGCGCAAGGCAACACTTGAGCGCATGCGCGGGCTGCTGGAAGCGCGTGAGGAGCGTCTCCTCGACGCGCTCGCCGCGGACTTCGCCAAGCCGCGTTTCGAGGCGTGGTTCACCGAGGTCGGGTTCACCGTCGGCGACATCAACCACACCCTTGCGCATCTTCCTGGTTGGATGCAGCCCGAGAAAGTGCCGACGCCGGTGTCGTTCAAGCCCGGTTCGTCGTACATCGTGCCCGAGCCCGTAGGCGTCACCTGTGTCATCGCTCCCTGGAACTACCCGGTGCAACTACTACTCGGACCGGTGACCGCCGCAATTGCTGCTGGCAACGCCGTGGTCGCCAAGCCCAGCGAGTTGGCGCCGCACATCGCCGCCGAACTGGTGTCGCTGATCGAGGCGCTCAACGATCCAGCAGTGGTCGCTGTCCAGGGTGGCGTGACCGAGACCACCGAACTACTGGCCCAGCGTTTCGACCACATCCTCTACACCGGGAACAGTCGGGTCGCGCGCATCGTCATGCGCGCCGCCGCCGAGCACCTCACGCCGGTCACGCTCGAACTGGGCGGGAAGAGCCCGGCCATCGTCAGTCGCAACGCGAACATCGACCTTGCCGCACGCCGCATCGCGTGGGGCAAGTTCATGAACGCCGGACAGACCTGCATCGCCCCTGATTACGTGCTCGTCGAGCAACCGGTGCACGACCAACTGGTCGCCGCGCTCGGTCAGCACATCAGCAAGTTCTATGGCGCCGACCCGCAGAAGAGCACCGACTTCACTCGCATCGTCAACGTGCCGCACTTCCAGCGTCTGGAGAAGTTGCTCGACAGCGGCACGGTGGCCCACGGTGGAGTCACCGACGCCGAGACGCGCTACATCGCGCCCACCGTGCTCACCGGTGTGCAGCCCACCGATCCGGTGATGGGCGAGGAGATCTTCGGGCCGATCCTGCCGGTGCTGGCGGTCGGCTCGATCGACGAGGCGATCGCGTTCGTCAACGAGCGCTCCGCCGCCGGTGATCGGCCACTCGCGCTCTATTCGTTCAGCGATGACGACACCGAGAACGATCGGGTGCTCGGCGGCGCCACCAGCGGTGGTGCCTGCGTCAATGGCACGTTGTTCCATATCTCCAACCCGAACCTGCCGTTCGGCGGCACTGGCGAGAGCGGGATGGGCGCATACCACGGCAAGTTCGGCTTCGACACGTTCAGCCATCAGCGCGCGGTGTTCACCCGCAGTACGAAAATCGACCCTTCGATGCTGTACCCGCCGTATTCGGCAAAGAAGCAGAAGTTGCTGCGCCGCGGGATGACGATGACCGACCCGCGCGACGCGCTCAGCACGCTGCGCAACAAGTTTCGCCGCGGCTGAGGGCACCTGCCGGCTTGCGCCCGTCAGGGTGTGAGCAACGACTCGACGTGCTTCTGCAGCTGCTCGATGCCCGTGCCCTTCGACGCGCTGACCCAGATGATGTCGCCGATCTCCAGCCCACATCCGGCCGCCAGATCGCGCTTGCGTGTGTCGCGTTTGGACGACCTCACCTTGTCGAGTTTCGTAGCGACGATGGTGTGCGGCACCACGCTTGCGCTCAACCAGTTGAGCATCTGCACGTCGAGTTTCGTCGGCCCGATCTCACCGTCGACGAGTACGAACACCACCTCGAGCCCTTCGCGTTCAAGTAGGTAGCCCTCGATCATCGCCTGCCATGTGGCGCGTTCGCGTCCGGGCACCTTGGCGTAGCCGTAGCCGGGTAGGTCGACGATCGTGCCGCCGCCGGGCAGTGTGAACAGGTTGATCAGTTGCGTGCGGCCCGGTGTGTTCGACACGCGTGCCAACTGTCGTTGGTTGGCGAGCGCGTTGATCAACGATGACTTACCGACGTTGCTGCGGCCGACGAATGCGACCTCGCACGGCGTGGGGGGAAGGTCGCTATGGCGTTTGGCCGAAGTGACGAAGCGGATCTGGAGCGGCACGATTACTTCGGAAGACTGGCCCAGAGGCCGGTGATGCCGACGACGAGGCCGTCGTGGGAGGGCGAAAGCGCATACATCACGTAGCCAGCGTCGCCGGTCGTCTGAGCGCCAACGAAGGCAGCGACGCCGCTCTCGGTGGTCCAGCTGAGCCCGGGGAACCCGTTGACCGTGTCGTCGGCGACGGTGGCCTGTGTGAGGAAATTGGCCAGCTCGAAGATGCTGGTGGATTTCACGGTGTCCGTGGGCAGGAAGATGTACACGTTGGCGATCAGTGTGCCGTCTTTGCTCACCTCGACGCCGGCCACCCGACCGGGACTCGCGGCCGTGATCGGAGAGTTGTCCAGCACGGTGGTCCATGCGGTCAGCAGGTTGTCGGCAACGTCGGTGAACGTGAGGCCGTCGACCGGCACGAGCTCAGCGGCCAAGGCCAGGGTGGTCTTGTTGCTGTCAGTGCTGGCAGTGATCGGGGTGGTGGTTGCCGGGTCGGTGACCGGCGGGTCGGTGACCGGCGGGGCGAGTTCGTCGAACAGTGGGTCGAGGTCGCAGTGTTTGGCGTCGAGGCTGTCGGCGAGATCGGCGTCCTGAGCACGTACTGACTCGAACTCAGTGGTGCGGTCGTCGATCGTGGCCTGATCGGCGGTCCTGGAGGCAGTGGCGATGTCGTCGAGCACGTCGACGAGGTGGTCGAAGTTGCTGACGAGCGTCTTCGCGTCGGAGGTAGCTGCGGACGATCCGCTGGGCACCTGCAGCTTCTTCAGCGCTGTGACCGCGGATGCGAACAAATGGGACGCGTCGTCGGCGAAGCCCTTCAGGTCGTCGACCGTGCTGGGCTTGCTGAGGTCGCCGAGGCCGGTGCCAAGCGCGCGGCAAATACCGTCGACGTTGTTGGCGAACTGGCTGCTGCTGGGCGCGCTGTTGCTGCAGGCGACCATTGTGACCAGTGCTGCCATGGTGGCCGCGAGTGCCACTGCCTTTCGAACCGCCATGTCCCGTTTCCCTTTCCGCGTCTCCCCCACCGTATAGCGCTGCGACGCAGATGGAGGACAAGCGTCAGTGGGCGATGTACCGGTTGAACTCCTCGTTGCTGAACACCTGCAGATCGTGAGTGATCACACATCCGCTGTAGCCGGGGCGTTCGGCGAGCCATTGCAGGCCGTCGATACCCATCACATAGACGGTCGTGGCGAATGCGTCTGCTTCGGCGATGTCAGGTCCGACTACCGTTGCACTGGCCAACTCGGTCTTCGGGCTGTTGTGGCGTGGGTCGAAGATGTGGGCGCCGCGCTCGTAGCTGCCACTCGTGGCGATGCCCAGCGGCCCTTCCACCTCGAGGATCATCGCCAGGCCCATTGGATCGGCGGGGTGGCGAATACCCACGCGCCATTTCTGGCCGCCTTGATCGAGGCCCTCCACCGCGACGTCGCCGCCGGCGTTGATCAGGAAGTCTCGTATGCCGTTGGTACGGAGGTAGCGGGCGGCGCGCTCGACCGACCAGCCCTTGACATACCCGCACGGGTCGAAGCGGGTGCCATTGGGCGACGGCAACGACCAGACGTCGAACACGCCGTCGCTCTCCTCGTTGAGTTCACCGCAGCGCTGCAGCACTTCGCGCACATCGTCGCTGACGTCGTCGTCAGTGGGGGCCAACTCGCCCCGCCCGATGAGCGTAATGGTGCTGTCGTCCTTGTACGGGCTGAACTCTGCGTCCACTTGGTGGAACCAGCGCACCAGCTCATCGATCAACCCTCGGTCGTGCGAATCGATCACGTCGATGCTGATCTGGGTGCCCATCACCGCTTCGACGTGGTGCAGGCTCATGTGCGAAGTATGGGTCAGGCGACGCCCGACGCAGCCTTCGCCGCATCGATTGCCGATTGCAACGTCTTCTTGTAGCTCTTCGAGGTGTATGTCGCGCCCGAGACCGTGCGGACGCTGGCGCTCTGCGCCGAGATTGTCTCCGAGATCAGTTGCGGCAGTGCGATTTGGCTGATGCGGTAACTGCGGCTGTCGCCGTTCGGGTACGACAGCATCTGCACATCAGTGATCTGCCCGCCCGCGTACACGACCTGCACCTGGACTGTGCCGAAGCGGTTGGAGCTTCCGGCACCTGCGTAGGTGCCGTCCTTGACGCCAGCAGCAGTGACGGGGGCCGCGGTGACTGGAGCGGCAGTGACGGGTGCCGCGGTGGCAGCCGTGTTGCTCGCGGCCGCGGTGGTGGCCGTGCTGTCGGCGGTGGTGGCAACCGTGGTCGGCGTGGTGGCGAGCGTTCCCTGCGTGAGCACGATCGCGTCGGTCTGTCCGTTCTGCTGAGAGAACATCCCAGCCAGGCCGATGGTGGTGACTGCGCTGAGCGCCAGCGAGGCCATCTTGGCGGCCTTGGCCGGCTTGGCGCGCTTCCCGGCCGGCTTGGCGCCGGGGCGACTACCCGGGCCACCCTTGACCGGACCATTCGCCGCACCGCGTGCAGCGGCGAGTGCCGCGATGCGAGCGGCGGCCTGGGCCGAGGGCTTCACGCCGGGGGTGACGGTGCCCGTGGTCGGTACCGTCGGGCGGGCGACAGGGCGGTTGACGGTTCCGGGCTTCGGGGGCGGCAACTGCTGCGAACGCTGTTGGGGCTGGCCCTGCGCAGGACGGGCTGCGGCCTTCGCTGGGCGGCGGTCTTCGAGTTGCTGCAGACGCATCAGCGGATCAATCGGGCCCTGCTGGCGGGGGTTACGTGCGTTCATGTCGAGGAGTCCTTCGGTGGGGGAAACCGGTAAGGGTTCGGGTTCAGGCCAGAGCCCGGCGTCGCTGGGCGATGCCGATCAGACGGATGGAGACGGGATAGACAGCGACGCCCATAAGGATCGCCAGGAAGCGCATGAAGTTCGTCGAGCCGGAGATTGAGTCGCTGCCGGCCTGGTAGGAATGGACGACGGTGAGCACGGTGGCGGGGATGGCGAGCAGGTGCACCACGTGCCACGCCCTGCGCGGCAGGCGTCGACGAATCTTGGCCATCGACGGCAGCACCACGATGACGAACATCCAGAACGACACGACGCCCCACCCGATCGCCCAGCCGACAGTGTTGCTGGGTACGAACAGGTCGACGAAGCGCAGCCCCGTGCGGGTGTTGGCGAATGCGACGAGCATATGAATGCCAATGAACACCAGGGTGAGGCCACCGAGCCAGTTGTGCAGGGCGAGCCACCAGTTGGGCTTCATCCGCGTGCCGGTGTTGCGAGCCGAGAAGAACAGACCCCACACCAAGGCGGCCACGGCGAGCACGGCGGCGACGATGCCGGTGCTACGACTGAGGTACCAGAGCCAGTTGTCCATGGGTGCCAGTGTGAGGCTCATTCGTGAAGCGGGGGTCGCGCGGAGGTGAGAGTTGCGTAAGAACCAGAGTTCCTGCTTCTTGGTCAGTCCTACCCCAGCAACGTGTCGACAGCAGCTTCGATCTCGGCTTCACTCAGCAACATCAGCTTGGCCGCGTCGCCCAGGGGGATGAAGCTGTCCTTGCTGGTCACGCGGGCCATCCGGCCGGTGAACCCCGCGTCGATGAGCGCTGCGAGGATCCCTTCAGACACGCCGCCGGAGCGTCGGGTCTCGTCCACCACCAGCACCGTGCCGGTGGCCAGTGCCTCGCGCACCAGGTCGTCGACGGGCAAGGGCGAGATCCAGCGCAGGTCGACCACCCGTGCGTGGACACCCCTCGCGGCCAGACGATGCTGCACTCGCAAGGACATGAACAGGCCGTTACCGAAGGTGACGATGGTGAGGTCGTCGCCGTCGCCGTCGCCGTCTCGCGCCGAACGGTACGTGCGGGCGGTACCGATGGGCACATGCCTCGACGTGTCGGGGGTGCCCAGCCATCGGCGGTCGCCGGGTTCCAGCAGATCGCTGGTGTGATAGCGGGCGATGGGTTCCACCAACACGCTCACCGTGCCGTCCACCTGGGCCGCCGCCACCATCGTGCGCAACATCGCCGCCGCATCCTCGGGGCGGGAGGGCACACCCACCACCACGCCGGGCAGGTCGCGCAGCACGGTCAGCGAATCGTCGTTGTGGAAGTGGCCGCCGAAACCTTCCTGGTAACCGAGTCCGGCGATGCGCACGACCATGCCGTTGCGGTACTGGCCGTTGGAGAAGAACTGCAGCGTGGCGGCCTCACCACGCAACTGATCCTCGGCGTTGTGCAGGTAGGCGAGGTACTCGATCTCGGCGATCGGTAGGAAGCCGCTGATCGCAGTGCCGTTGGCGAGCCCGAGGATGCTGGTCTCGTCGAGCAGTGTGTCGAACACTCGGGCGGCGCCAGCCTGTGTGAGCAGGCCCTTGGTGACGCCGTACACGCCACCCTTGGCGGCGACGTCCTCGCCGAACACGAGCAGGTTGGGGTGCTCGCTCAGCAGCGAACTCAGGGTGGAGTTGAGCGCTTGCGCCAGGGTCAGCGGAGTGTCGTCGGCAGGTGAGGTTGCGGAGCGCACCACCCCGGCGACGGCAGCGGGTGCCCGTGGTGCCAGTGGGGCGACCACGGCCGCAGCGGTGGAGAGTTGCGGCCACTCGGCGACGGTGGCGGCCACGTCGTACACGTGACTGCGCAGCGCGTCGTGCCGTTCGACGAGCGAGGCAGGTGTGTGCCCTGCGGCGACCAAGCGCCTGGCTGTCGCCACGATGGGATCGCGCTCGAGGTCGGCACGCATCTCGGCCGGCGTGCGGTAGGAGCTCTCGACATCGGTACCTGCGTGGCCACCGAAGCGCACGGTGCGCACGTGCAGGAACGCCGGCCGACGTTGTGTGCGCACCCGTTCGCCCAACTCGGCGGTGACTGCGAGCACGCCTTCAGGGTCGGTGCCGTCCACCTGCGCGTAGCGCAGATGAGGGCGACTGCCGTACGCCGACTCGATCCAGCCGTCGGGTGTGCGCACGCTGATGCCCAGGCCGTTGTCCTCGCAGACGAACAGCAACGGCAGCGGGAGTCGTTGGTGCGCGCAGTGCAGTGCGGCGTTCACGGTGCCAGTGGTGACGTTGTGGTTGGCCGAGGCATCACCGAACGACGTGATCGCCAACGCGTCGGCTGGCCACGGTGACTCGATACCCAGTCGGTCGGCGCGGCCAATGGCGAAGGCCACGCCGAGTGCACGCGGCAGATGAGAGGCGATGGTCGACGTCTGCGGGATGATCGCCAGGTCGTGGCGGCCGAACACTTTGTGGCGTCCGCCGGAGATGGGTTCTTCGGTGGAGGCGACGACACCGGCGAGGATGTCGCGCACACCCTCGAACCCTGCACGGGCCAGATAGAAACCGCCGCTGCGATAGTGCAGTAGGGCAGGGTCGGTGGGGTGTAGCGCCATCGCCACGGCGGCGTTGCTCTCGTGGCCCGAGGAGCCGATGGTGTAGTAACCCTTGCCCTGGCCGCGCAACCAGCGGGCGGCGAGGTCGCAGTGGCGGCTGGCCACCTGCACGTCGAACAGTTCCTGCAGCGTGGCCAGCGTGTCTGCGCCGGGTGCCGGTCCGATGGCGGTCAGCGCGCCCAGCGCGTTGACCAGTGAGGTCTCGAGCGGACCACGATCAGGAGCAGCCACGCCTCCAGTTTGCCAGGTACCCGCAACCCCCTGCTCACGTCGCGGGCCTGACGTCGATTTCTGCGGTCACGGCCGCGACATGAACGGGTGGGCGCGGTCAGATGTCGACGCGGTAGCGGACGATGCGCGGGTCGCCGCTGGGTTGCACGACGGCGCGGTAGCGGTTGATCAGCGCACGCATCGGCACGTTTTCCCGCAGTACATCGGCGATCAGTCGGCGGATGCCCCGCTTGCGGGCGAGTACGAGCATGGCGTCCATCATGCGCGACCCGACACCGGTGCCCTGGTACTCGTCGATGACCGTGACCGACAACTCGGCCGGACCGGTCTGACTTCCCATCCAGCGCGCCACGCCGACGGGGCGGCCCTCGGGGTGGCGGTCGTCATCGCGCAACGCTGCGTCGAACGCGATGACGGCCCCGTTGTAGGTGCCGTCTACGTCGGCCAAACGTTTCAGCACGGGTTCGGGCAGCTCGTGCACTGGGGTGAAGAAGCGCATGTGCCGAGACTCGGGACTCAGCGCGTCGAATCCCTCTTGGAAGTACCGGTCGAAGTCGGCAGGGACGGCTTCGCGGGTGACGATGAGCGGGGAGTGGTCAATGTGCCCATGATGCCTGAGTCGGGGACCCTCGTGGTTGCGATTGATGGCACATGTGACGACGGGCGACACACCTGGTCGACGGTCAGGTGGCTGGTCTGATCGGCCGACGACGCAGCATCAGCAGCGCGACCGCGGCGACCGCGATGGAGATGACTCCACCGATGGCATCCCGGCCGGTCTGGGAGACGGCCTTCAACACGAACAGGTACACGAGCGACGCGAGCAACAACAGCATCCATGTGCTGCGCCGTTTGCCGGTCAGCGATGCGTGGCCGATGAACAGCACGTTCCACAACACGTGGCCGGAGAACGGCCAGTTCAACCCCAGCGCCACAGCACTCAGCACGGCGCTCGCACCGAAGGTGAGTCGCCAGCGCAGGGGCAACTGCACTCGGAACTGCAGCAGATAGGCGCCGCCCAGGCCGAACAACGGGAAGATGTACCAGTACAACCCCGTGCGCGGTGAGGCCGCGAAGGCAAACAACACGGCAGCAAGAACAGTGAATGCGATGAGCGACCGCCAGTGCGGGGTGCTGTCGGTCGGCGGACTCATCGCCGACACCGTACGGCGACGTCGCCTGCTCGGCGCTGCGCCAGACCCGAAAAACCGAACGACCCCCTGCCGTTGCGGGCGGGGGCCGTGTGGTGGTCGAGACCGGCGTCGATCCGGTGACCCTACGCTTTTCAGGCGTATGCTCTGCCGACTGAGCTACTCGACCGGGGGTGCCGGCCATTCGCATGGCCTGCTGTTGGTTACCACTTGCGTAGCTTCCGTTCGGGTGGGTAACCCGAGCGGTCCCGACGGGGTTCGAACCCGCGACCTCCGGCTTGACAGGCCGGCGTGAACTCCACTTCACCACGGGACCAGATGAAATCTGATCTGCATTGCTGTCGGTCGAATCACTCGACCTGCTTCACTTTTCGGCCGATTTCTCGACTGAGTTCTTGGTCGATTTCTCGACCCTTCATCTGGCCGATTTCTCGACCTTGCACCCCCAACGGGATTCGAACCCGTGCCGCCACCTTGAAAGGGTGGTGTCCTAGGCCACTAGACGATGGGGGCTAGGTGTCCTCCGGTTGAGAGCGTGGAAACGATATCAGCGACCCCCCGGTTTCGCGCCAGTCGATACGCGATCTTCGCAGGCCCGAGGGCCTACGGCCAGTACCGTGCCGGTCGTGCGTATGAACCTGGAGCCCTCGCTCGACCCCACCTCGTATCGGTATTCGCACACCATTCGGGTGAGGTTCTCCGAGACCGACGCAATGGGCATCGTGCACCACAGTCGCTACCTGCCGTATCTGGAAGAGGCTCGTGTCGAATACCTGCGCGAGATCGACCACCCGTACACCAGTCTGCGCGACGAGGGGTTCGACATCGCGGTGCTCGAGGTGGCGGTGCGCTATCGGCAACCGTTGCGCTTCGACGAGCAGGTCACGGTGCATGTGGCCTTCGGTGGAGCCACCCGAACCACGTTCCAGATGGGTTACCTGCTGACAGTGAACGGCGAGGTTCGGGCCACGGCTGTGACGGTGCATGGCTGCGTCACGGCGGCGGGGCGACCCGTCCGACTGCCCAACTGGTTGGCGGAACTGGGCCGCTGATGTTGTTCGCGTCGCATCGCAATGGTCGCGGAACGTCAACACTTCGACTCGCGATCGCAACGCGTCCCTGATGCGCGATCAATACTGTCTTGACCCATGAACTCCCGGGTGGCCGCGTGATTGGTCTCTGCACCGATTCGAACGCGCTCTTGCCGCCCGACCTCATCGCTGCGTTCGGAGTGGAGGTCGTCCCGCTCACCGTCACGATGGACGATGTCGACCACTTGGAAGGTGTCGACTTGGACGTCGACTCGTTCTACGCGGCCTATGGCGCTGAGCGGTGGCCGCAAGTGCATGTTGCCGCCCCCAGCGCCGGTCAGTTCGCTGCCGCCTACGACGACTTGCTGGCGCGCGGGTGCACCGAGATCCTGTCGATCCATGTGTGCTCGAAGACGTCAGCCACGATCAACGCTGCCCGCCTGGCAGCACGCGGTCTGCCGGTGCCTGTCCGTGTGGTCGACTCCGGGACGGCAGGCTTCGGCGTCGGCTGTTGTGTGTGGCAGGCGGCGTCGGCCATTGCCGCTGGCGCCACGTTGGAGCAAGCGGCCGCCGTCGCTGAGGCACTCACCCCCACCATCGGGAACGTGTTCGTGATCGATGCCCCCGGCCGCGACGAGGACGCAGGTCTCGACGTCTGCTCGTGGCGTCCCGGTGCGGTCGACACCGTCGGCCACGTGGACGGTCTGCTCCGCGCTGTGAACTGGATGGCGTCGTGGACCCTTGGCCGCGGTGCCGATCTGCGCGTGGGTGTGGGCCACAGCAGCGCCGATTCTGCAGGTCTCGCTGTCGCCCTGGAAGCCGCGTTGTCCGGGGCGGCCAACGTCGTGGAGGTGGTGCGGTTCCGCATCACCCCCAGCGTTGGAGCCTTCAGCGGTCCGGGAGCAGCTGGGCTGTTCGCGTTTCCTACTCGCTGAGCGCCTGGATCGAGACCTCCAGCAGGTACGACAGGAAGTGGTAGAGGTGGTGCTCACCCACCATCGGGTGGTCATCGTCGATCTCGTTCGGGTCTTCCATCTCGCCCACGTCGAGCAATGTGCCCAGCACCAGACGCACACCATTGAGCGCCTGCAGGAATGCCTGCATCGCCTCGTCGTTCATCACCTCGCCGTTGGCCAGCAGGGATTCCACCTGGTTCACGGCACTGAGTCGTGATGCCACCAGGTCGTCGCGCATCAGCCGTTGGTACTCGGTCTCGGCCTCAGCATCGTCGGCCAGGTGGTAGGCGGGCGGGAACAGCCGACGCATGATCGCGTCGTGCCGCGGATCCTGGTCGACGATGAGTGCCCGCAGCTCGCCCAGCAAGCGCACGAGCAGTTCGATCTCTTCGCGGTCGAGGTTGACCACGAAACCCTTGGGTGTGCGTTCGATGACCGGCCGTGAGGCCTTGCGGCGCGCCATGTCAGTCGCGACCCACGGTACCGGCCTCGGTGGCGGCGTCCAGGCGGGCCAGTGCAGCGGCCCACACCTCGGGTAGCGCCGGTTCCACGTGCGGGCCGTTGCGGGCGATCACCCGGTTGCGGGTGATGCCGTGCTCGCGCCACGTGCTGCCACCCTCGGCCAGGTTCAGCAGCATCGGCGCCACACGGTCGACGGCCATCACATAGCGGGCTTCGGGCGTGTCACCCAGTTCGTACTCGTCCCACAACTCGCGGAAACGAGCGCCCATCGCCGCGGGCAACAGACCGAACAGGCGGTCAGCGGCGGCCACTTCGCGCTCGCGTTTGTCGTCGTGGGCACCACCCTGGTCATAGGCGAAGGTGTCGCCGGCGTCGATCTCGACGATGTCGTGCACCAGCGCCATGCACACCGCGGTGCCGAGGTCGAACTGCTCGGTGGCGTACGGGGCCATGATCATCGCCGCAATACCGAGGTGCCACGAGTGTTCGGCGGTGTTCTCGCGCCGAGACCCATCGGCCAGCCAGTTGCGGCGCTCGACACCCTTCAGACGGTCGGCCTCCATGAAGAAGGCCAGCGTCGCGGCCACATCGTTGGCGGCGGTTTGCGGACCGGGAACATCACTCATGACGGCGAACGTACTCGCTTCGTTGAAGTTACCGACGGGTAGGTATTCTTGCGAGCATGACGGACATCCAGCGTGTGGGCATTCTCGGGTCGGGCATCATGGGTTCGGGGTTGGCCGAAGTGGCCGCCCGCGCCGGGTACGACGTGGTCGTGAGGTCGCGGTCGTTGTCGGCGGCCAATGCGATGGTGGCCGCCATCGACAAGGGTTTCGCGAAGGCGATCGAGCGCGGCAAGTCCACCGAGGATGAGCGCGCTGCCGTCTTGGCGCGCATCACCGCCACCGATCACCTCGGCGCGCTGGCCGACTGCGACCTGGTCATCGAGTCGGTTGTGGAAGATCTGGCGATCAAGAAGGCGCTGTTCATCGAACTCGAGCAGATCGTGAAGCCGGGCGGCATCCTCGCCACGAACACCAGCACCTTGCCGGTGGTGGAGATGGCGATGGTCACACAGCGCCCCGACCGTGTGTGCGGTATCCACTTCTTCAACCCAGCCCCGATGATGAAGTTGGTGGAAGTGGTGCGCCCGATCACCGCCTCCGACGACACGATCGCCGCGGCGTTGGCGTTCGCCGCTCGCTGTGGCAAGGACGGCGTCGAAGTGAAGGACCGCGCCGGCTTCATCGTCAACGCGCTCCTGTTCCCGTACCTCAACAACGCAGTGCGCATGCTGGAGCAGGGCACGGCGGCGATGGAGAGCATCGACACTGCGATGAAGGGTGGCTGCAACTTCCCGATGGGTCCGTTCGCGCTGCTCGATCTCGTTGGCCTCGACACTTCGCTGGCCATCCTCGATGCGCTCTACAACGAGTTCCGCGATCCGAACTACGCAGCCATGCCCACACTTCGCCGGATGGTCGCTGCCGGCCACCTCGGCCGCAAGTCCAAGCGCGGCTTCTACACCTACTGACCCCCGGCCGGTCGGGCGCGATTCGTGCCGCAGTGGGCGCGCTTCGCGCCGCTCCTGACATGGTTGCGCGCACGTGGGGGCTGGGCCGGTCAGATCCGGCACGAATCGCGCCCAACGGATTTCGGGGTTGGGCGGGACACCCCGAGGGGTTAGCCTTTGACTTCCACTCGGGCGAGTGGCGAAATGGCAGACGCGCTGGCTTCAGGTGCCAGTATTCGAAAGGATGTGGGGGTTCAAGTCCCCCCTCGCCCACCACGAGGCCCCAGCTCACGCTGGGGCCTTTTGCGTGTCGAGGGTCAGGCGCCGTCGTGACGCCGAGAACTCGATCACTTGGCCAGCGAGCCGCCGTAGATCTGCCAGGCGAGCAGCGACTTCGCCGCGAGACTGAGCACGAGGTAGGTCTTCTCGCCGTAGGCGTAGTCGCGCCAGCGGCCGATCCCTCGGTATTGCAGCCACTGGTTCAGCCCGAAGCTGAAGAAGAAGACCAGCTCGGCAATCACGATGCCGTACACAAAGCCGGGCACCTGAGGTGCGCCGATCACGTTGACCCAGATCGCCACCCACGGCGCAACACCGGCGACCGTGCCGAACCAGAAGGGCATCATCGTCGTCGATGTGCGCCCGGGTGGGTTCATGCGCTCTTGCAGCCAGCCGAACAGGATCATGGCGACGTTCGCTCCGGCGATGGCGAGCACGGTGGTGATGTCGGTGATGCCGCTGTAGAACGCGATCAACACCACCATCAGCGTCGCGCTCAGCGAGTACTCCACCCATCGGAACCGGTTGATGCCCCGGCCCAGGTCACGCTCGTAGGTGCGGCGGGCGAAGGTGGCGGTGGCGAAGTGGTCGAACGCGGCCAGGAACAGGAACACCGCGATGGCCGGACCGATGGCGACGTCGAACAACCCCTCCGGTGTGGTCAACCTCGTCCCGGGAGGTCCTTGCGGGAACGTGGACGTCACGGTGATCGCGAAGTTGCCCGCCATCACGAGGATCAGCACGGCCTGCGCGGCGTGCAGCACGCTGAGGCCGAGGTTCCACACGCGTAGACCCGCGAGGCGCTCCGGTGTGACTCCGGAGGCCAGGGTCGACCCGCTCTGGGTGTTCTGGTCCTGTACCGACGGTTCGGTCATGCGTAGCTCCCTTGTTCGCGGGCCGGGGCGGATGGTTGCAGATCAGTGGGTCGTTCGAACATGTCGCGGTCCGGCGTGTGGACGAACGAGTGCAGCCGCTCGCCATCAGCACAGATGCCGGCGAGGAGCCCGGGGAAGATCCATCGGTGGAACGGCGCGACCGCAACCCAATAGAGGCGGCCGAGCAGACCACGCGGGTGGAATCGTGCTGTCTGGGTGATGGTTGCGCCGGTGTCGTCGGCTTCCATCTGCCACTGCAGCCAAGCATCTCCCGGAAGGCGCATCTCGGCGCGCAGCCGAAGCAGGCTGCCCGGGACGAGCGCCTCCACGCGCCAGAAGTCGAGCGGATCCCCGACGGACAACCGACGCGAATGAATGCGGCCACGACGCATTCCAACTCCACCGATCAACGAGTCGAAGATCCCGCGCAGGCTCCACAGCCAGTCGCCCGTGTACCAACCGTGGCGACCACCGATCGAGCTGACCACCTGGAACAGCTCGGCCGGTGATGCCGCCACGTGCCGCTCACGTCGATCGAGGTTGACCGTGCCGCCGGACCAGGCCGGGTCGGTGGGCTGTGGCTCGGCCGGTGGGCGCCCACCCAGTTCAGCATGCGCCCAGCTCGTCGGTACGTCGCCGCTGATCGACCGGCCCAACGCCAGTTTCACCGCCTCGCGATAGCCGAGCTGCTCGATGGGCATCGCGTCGGCTGCGGCAGCGCCGGTCACGATCACATCGTTGACGAGGCTCTGGATGAGCGGGCGGGCGAGCATCGGCGGGATCGGTGTGACAAGGCCGATCCATCGCGACGACAGCCCGGGCGTGAGGAACGGCACCGGCACGACGAGTCGGCGTCGTAGGCCGGCCACCTCCGCGTACTGGGCCATCATCTGCCGATATGTGAGTACCTCCGGCCCGCCAACGTCTAGGACCTGGCCGGTGACCTCGGCGGTCAAAGACTCGACGAGGAAGTGCAACACGTCGCGAACCGCAACCGGCTGGCACTTCGTGTCGACCCAACGCGGTGTCACCATCGCCGGGAGGACCTCGACGAGATAGCGCAACATCTCGAAGCTCGCCGACCCCGAGCCGATGACGACGGCGGCCCGCAATTCGACCACCGGCACCGAGCCCTTGGCGAGCTCCGCGCCCACCTCCTGGCGACTGGCCAGATGTTCGCTGAGGTTCCCCGACGAATGGTCGCCGAGCCCGCCCAGGTAGACGATGCGTTGCAGTGCCGCACTCTCGGCAGCGCGCCGGAAGTTCTCGGCGACGGCACGGTCGTGCTCGGCCCACTCGGCCGACGAGCCGATCGAGTGCACCAGGTAGAACGCAGCGTCCACCCCGGTCATCGCCTCGCTGAGGTCACCCCCGACGTCACCCTGCACGATCTCGACGGATGTGCGCCATGGCGCGGACAGCACCTTCGCCGGTGTGCGCACCAGGCACCGCACCCGGTACCCGCGCTCGAGCAGCACTGTCACCAACCGGCCACCGACGTAGCCGCTGGCCCCCGTCACCAGCACCAGCGCTCCCGGCAGCACACCCGGCGACTCGGCCTTGTTCGCCTTCGTCATGATGTCATCGCTGGACACGTCAAAATTCGCACGGTTAGAGCCAACTGTCAGCGCAACTGGCGTATTCCCCGGATGAAGTCGGCGCTGGTCAGGCCTTCGGGTGCGCCAGCAAGAACTCGACCATGGCCACGATCATCGGGTGGCTTCCGTCGGGGAAGTTCACCGACGGAATGTGCGGGCCACCCGTCACGGTGAGCAACTGCACGTCGACGCCGGCCGGGCAACCCGCATACGCGGTCAACTGTGATTCGGAACCGTCGACAGTGGGCTCCAGGTCGAGCGCCGACCCTGATGCGGCGATGGCACCGGCGCAGCCGTCGTACGTCGCCCACGTAGCGACACTCTGCTCAGCACCGGGGTAGCTGACGCCGATACCTTCGGTGGCGCCACCGGCGTACGCGATTGTTCCGTCGGCGGTGCCGTGCACTTGCAACACGCTGACCGGCTCCGACGGGTTGCACTTGGCTGCGTCGAGGAACGTGGCGCCAGCCAGGCTGGCGATCGCGGCGACCCGGCCACTCAACTCGCAGGCCATGCGGTACGACATGAAACCGCCGTTCGAGTGACCCATGAAGTAGATGCGCTTGGGGTCGACGTCGTACTGCGCGCTGACCGAATCGAGGATGCCCGTGAGATAGGCGACATCGTCGACCGTGGTCTGGTACCCGCAGCACGCATCGGTGGCATTCCAGAATGCCTTCCCGAGCGAGTTCGTGGTGCCGGTGGGATGCACGTAGAGAAAGCCTTCGCTCTCCGCCAACGCTTGCACGCCGAAGTACGCCTCTTGAATCGGGCCAGTGGCGCCGTAGCCGTGCAGCAGCACCACGAGCGGCATTGCCGTGCCCTTGGTGTACGAGGAGGGTACGAACACGTCGAACGGGCGTGTCGGGTCGGGCACCACCGGGCTGGTGTCCACCACCGGAGTGGTGTCGGGGGCGACGGTGTCGGGGGCGACGATTGTCGTGGTGGGTGCCGTGGCGGCGGTGTCAGCACCTGAGGAGGTGCTGCAGCCGGCAGCGAAGGTGAAAGCGACCGCGAGGAGAAGAGCCTTGTGCATCAGGGCAAGGTAGCGGCATCTGACCCAGGTTGTGGTGCTGGCAGCCCGCAGGCAGAGCGTGGAGACCAGGACCGGACTGGTGGGCGCCGGTGCCGGGCGCCTAGTTAGGCGTTCTTGGGTAGATCGCGGAACGCAGTCACCTTGTCGCTGTTCGGTTCCTTCGGCAGACCGAGCACGCGCTCGCCGATGATGTTGCGCTGCACCTGGTCGGTGCCGCCGTAGATCGAGGGGCTGGGCGACACGAGTGCTGCCTCGGTGACCTGTCGGTTGAACGGGGTGCCGGTGGCGGCATCGAGCGCTTCAGCCTGTTCTGCGGTGTATGCGTGCAGCATTCCGGTGGCGCCGAGGATCCGCAGCGAGATCTCGCGGCTGAGGCGAGCCATCGCCGACATGGAGAGCTTGGCGATGTTGCCGATACCGGGCACATCGTTGCGCCCGGTGACCGCTGCGGCCTTGGCGCGCAGGCTGCCGTACCGGCCGATCTCGTCCATCGAGTACAGGCGGGTGATGTCCTGGCGCAGGATCGGGTCGTCGCCGAGTCCGTACTCGCGGGCGAGCCGGGACAGGATCGTCGCCGACGCACCCGTCAGCGACATTGCGTTGGTCGCTGAAGCAGTGACGCCCACGAAGTCGCCGGCGCGGCGAGCGAGGTCGCCGAACACTGTGCCTGGGACGGCCGCCGAGAGTGCCGAGTGCCCACCGCCGGCACCGAGGCTGCTGCGCTCGAAGCCGAGCGTTGCATTGGCCACGGCCCAGCCACCGTTGAGTTCGCCGATCAGCGAGTCGTGGTTGACGCGCGCTTCGGTGAGGAACACCTCGTTGAACACAGCGTGGCCGGTCATCTCGCGCAATGGGCGAATGTCGACCACGTCGCGCTGGTGCATGGGGAATGCGAAGTAGCTGATGCCCTGGTGCTTGGGCACATCGGCGTCGGTGCGCGCGAGCAGCATGCCCATGTCGGCCACCTGACCGCCCGAGGTCCACACTTTCTGACCAGTGACGATCCACTCCTCACCGTCGCGCTCGGCCTTGGTCTGCAGCCCGGCGAGATCGCTGCCCGCACCGGGTTCGCTGAACAACTGACACCACGCCTGCTGGCCGGTGACGATCGGGCGCACGAAGCGGTCGATCTGCGCCTGCGTGCCATAGGTGGCAATGGTGGGAGCGGCGAGCATCAGTCCCAATCCGCCCGGTGCGGGCAACGCACCGTGTTCGGCGATGGCGCGCTCGACGCGGACGGCGTCGTTGCGGGTGAGACCTCGTCCGTACGCATTGGCGGGCAGGATCGGCGACGACCACCCAGCCGAACCCAACCGCTCCCACCAGTCGCCGACAGTGAGGTCGGGGTTCCAGTTGTCCGCCAACCAGGTGCGAACTTCATCGACCGGGTCGACACCGGTTCGGGACGCGGTGCTGCTCTGCTCGCTCATGAGACAGAGTGTGCCATTACTTGGCGATCGGCTCCGAAGTGGACACCCAGACATCGACCGTCGCTGATGCGGATGCCTCAACATGTGCGTCGGCGACTCGGGCACCCGACTGCCAGCGAATGGGAGTCATCAGGAACAGATCGCGTGCGTCGCCGTCGGAGAGTTCGAGTGTGAACTCGACGTGCACGGCACTGCTGGCCTCGGGGGGCGGTTCACTGCGGCGGGCGAGCCGTTCTGCGGTCTTCAGCGCCGACTCGCCCTGCGGGACGGGTCGCATCTCTTGCAGGTGCCGTGGTCCGGGTGTGGCCGTCACCCACCGGCCGCCTGGTCGCAGCACACGGGCGAACTCGTCGAACGGGTGCGGAGCGAACACCGAGATCACCGCGCCCACCGAATGGTCGAGCACCGGCAGGCGGTACGCAGTGCCCACGACGTACTGGGTGTCGGGGTGTGCTCGGGCGGCCATTTGCACGGCGGCCTTGGACACGTCGAGTCCGAATCGTTCGCCGGGCGCGGCCTGCTCGTGACTCAGTTGCGCGAGGTACCAACCCTCACCGCAGCCGACGTCGAGGACCGGACCGGGGGGTATGCCGACCGCCTCGGCCAGAGCACGGGCGATGGGTGCGTAGTGGCCCGCTGTCAGGAAGCGCCGGCGTGCCGCGAGCGCATCGGGGGTGTCGCCAGAGGTGACCGTGGGGCTGAGGCGCCCGCCGACCAGTAGGTGCAGGTACCCACCGCGGCCGCGGTCGAACGAGTGGCCGTTCGCGCACGTTGCACCGGCGTCGGTGAGGTCGAGCGCACGCGAGCAGTGCGGGCAGGCGAGCACTTGGTTCACGGCTGCACGCCGGCCGCGTGCTCGCACCATTCCCATAGCTCGAGGCGACGCTCGGGTGTGTCGGTACGTCGCGTGCCGGGCACCTTGTGCAGCCCGCGGCGGGCCCGGTCGAGCCAGAACCCGCCGCTGGTGTGCAGCGGTTCACCGTCGTCGGCTGCGAGCCACACGAGCGTGTCGGCACCTTGTTCGGGGCTGCGCAGCAGTGGACCCATCACCTTGGCGAACATCGGCAGCGACGCGGCGACGCCGGGTGTGTCGGCCCAGCCAGGGTGCATTGCGTGGAACACCACGTCAGTGGGGTCGATGTGCTGTGCCCACATCTCGTTCAGCGTCACCTGCGCCCGCTTGGCGCGGGCGTATTGCTCAGTGCCCTTGTAGTCGTCGCCCATCTCCAACTGCTGCACCGTCAGCCCGGTGGCGTACATGCCGCCCGACGACATCGTGAGCACGCGACCTGGCGCAGCGACTCGCAGGATGGGGAGCAACAGGGTGGTCAGCAGGAACGGCCCGACCACTTGGCTGGCCACCGTGAGCTCGATGCCCCCCGGCGCAGTTCGGCGATCGGTGGTGAGAGCGCCGGCGTTGTGGATCAGCACGTCGAGACGCGGGTGGCGGGACAGCACCTCCGCAGCCCCGCCGCGCACCGCGTCGAGGTCGCCCATGTCGGCGACCACTGACTCGACGTGTTCGTTGCCGCTGGCCATCGCGATGCCCTGGCGTACACGTTCGGTCTTGTCCGGGTCGCGGCCCCACAGGATGACGGTGGCGCCGCAGCGGGCCAGTGTCTCCGCAGCCGAGCGCCCGAGGCCCGACGTCGCTCCGGTGATCAGCACACTTCGACCGGTGAGGTCGTAGTCGGCCAACGGCGTCCAATGATCGATACGCGAGCGCACGTCGTAACCGAGTCGCGTAAAACTTGTCACCACTGGTGCTTCGAGCACCTTGTCGACCACCCGTTTCCACTGCACCATCGCATCAGTCTGGCCCGCCACCAGCGTGTGCGGCCACGCGGCCTTGGGCGATGGGGTCGGCGGCGGTGTGGGCCAGCGTGCGGAGACTCAGGCCCCTGGAGTGTCGATCCGCTGGTAGGAGTTCTTGAAGTCGTCCTGCAGCACCATCGCGATGCCCTTGGTGTCGTAGACGTCGAGTTGCTCCGTGAGCGTCGTGGTCGTGTACGTCCATCCGGTCGGGAGCTTCAGCGAGGTGCCGAGCGTGGCCAGCCGGTCGATCGACATCGTGGGGTCGACGATCTGCGCGTACGACTGCATCACGTACTGCACACCGTCGGTGTCGGCGAGCAGGTAGATCTCGGTGCCGGCGTTGAACGTGAACACGGTGTCGCGGACGACGGGCTTGGCGTGGTACGGCGACTGATCGGGGACACCGGGGCCGAGGTTCACGGTGGCCAACTCCATCATCTCGATGTTGCCGAACGTGCTGATGTCGCCGGTTGTCTTGATGTTGGCCGTGATCGAGTCCAGCGTCCAGTGGCGCGGCCCGTTCAGCAGCGCCAACAGCGCGCCGCGTTCGGTGGCGATGGCCGCGGCGTCGAGCGCCTCCCAGTCGGCTTGTGGGCACTCGTTCTGCCCCTGGGAACCCCACACATGGGCGATGAACTCGTCGTCCACCTTGGTCAACAGCAGCACCTCGCAGTAGCGCACGTCGCGCAGGCCGTTCGGGTACATCGCCGACATCCGGCTGGTGGTGGGGGTCTCGGTCGCCGCCGGCGCCTCGGTGGCGGTCGGGGTGCTCGTCTGCTCGACCGTGGTCGTCGTGCTGGCGGTGTCGTCGCCACATGCGGCGGCGAGCAGTGCCGCGCCGATCACCAGGGCAGCCATCTTCTGTCGGTACATCTGACAAAACATAGCGCACCACGAGTGACAACCGGACGCGTCGACGGAATACGGTGCTCCGCATGGCCATGAACTGCAAGCCGGTGCCCACGCTCGACGAGCGGATCAACGACATTCGCGGGCGTACTGCCGAGATCATCAACAACGACATCCTCCCCAATGAGGGCACGCTCTGGGCCGCTCGCCGCCACGACGAGACGGTGAGCGAGCGTGCCGAGGTGTTGGAGTTGCGGGCGTCGATCCAACAGAAGGTGAAGCAGGCTGGCCTGTGGGCACCGCACCTGCCGACCGAGTACGGCGGGATGGGACTCGACTTCCTGGCGCACGCCTACATGAACGAGGTGCTCTCGTACGCGATCGGCGCAGCGAAGTTGTTCGGTGTGGTTGCGCCGAACTCGGGCAACCAGAAGATCCTCGTGAAGTACGGCACCGAGCAACAGAAGCAGGACTGGTTGTTGCCCACCATCGAGGGCACGATGGAGTCCGGGTTCTCGATGACCGAACCGCACAACCCCGGTAGCGACCCGCGGGCCATCGATACGACGGCCGTGCTCGACGGCGACCACTACGTGATCAATGGCCACAAGTGGTTCACCAGCAACGGCATCGAAGCCGACTTCTTCATCGTCATGTGCCGTGTCGTCGACAAGTCGGCGATGGAACCGGGCGGCGATCGCAAGACCGGTCCGATGGTGCAGATCATCGTGCCCACCGCCACCAAGGGCGTGAACATCGTGCGTGGTATCGGCGTGTGGGGCAAGCGCAGCACCGACCACTGCGAGGTGAAGTACGAGGATGTGCGCGTCCCCGTGGCCAACGCACTCGGCCGCGTGGGCGACGGCCACCAGGCTGCGCAGGACCGCCTCGGCGCCGGGCGCATCTATCACTGCATGAACTGCATCGGTCAGATGTGGCGGGCCTTCGACCTGATGGTGCAGCGGGCCGCGACTCGCCAGGTGCATGGCGGGCTGCTGGCCGACCAGCAGTTCACCCAGGGCGCCATAGCCGACAGCTACATCGACATCCAGACCGCCCGACTGTTCACGATCCATGCCGCCGAGAAGATCGACCAGGGTCTCTCAGCGGCTCGCACCGACATCTCGGCGATCAAGGTCTACGTGCCCTCGGCGTACACCCGCGTCGTCGACCGTGCCATCCAGATCTGGGGCGCCGCTGGTGTGTCGAACGATCTGCCGCTGTTCGGCATGTACCAGGGCGCGCGCACGCTACGTATCGCCGATGGGCCCGACGAGGTGCACAAGATCCTCATCGCCAAGAACGTCCTTGGCCGCTACGCCAAGGGTGAAGGCTGGGACTTCGGCAACTGACCGTCAGCCGGCCAAGGCCGACTTGACCATCGTCGCGATTTGGGCGCCGTCGGCGGTTGGACCGGCCTTCGCGCGTACGGCACTGACCACCTTGCCCATCGCCTTCATCCCGGTGGCGCCACCGGCGGCGGCCGCGGCGATCTCTTCAGCGATGATCGCCTGTAGGTCGTCAGCGCTGAGCGCGGCGGGCAGGTAGACCTCGAGCACTGCGGCCTCGGCGCGAGCACGCTCGACACGTTCGGGGCGGCCGGCGGCGACGAACGCGTCGGCGGTCTCGTGGTGCTTGCGCACCTCGACGGCGATGATCGGCAGCACCTGAGCATCGGTCAGTACGGCCACCTCGACACCCGCAGTCTCGGCAACCGAGATGGCCGACAGGGCTTGGCGCAGCGCCGACAACGCGATCTCGTCGCGGGCCCGCATCGCTGCGGTCAGCGCGGTCTGCAACTGGGACTTGATGGTCTGCTGCTCGGTCATGGTGCCTCCGACGGACGTTCGCCCCCAGGGTAGGGCCGCTTCTGGGAAGCCGCAGTCCCGGATCCCGGGACGGGGACTTCCTAGAAGCCGGGTTGGGACGGTTCCTTCCCAGAAACCGACGTATCGTCAGCGGCATGCTGGGTGCTGTCGGAGATCTGCTGGAAGATGTGGTGGTTCGATTACACGAGACGGTGAACCACGCCAGCGATACACAGGCCACGGTGTTGCGTCGCCGTGGAGGCAGCGCTGCCAACGTGGTCGAGGCTGCCGTGCGCGCGGGGGCGCCGGCGCGGTTCATCGGTCAGGTGGGTGGCGACGGGGTGGGTCAGTGGCTCACCGATCAACTCGTGGCGTTGGGCGCCGAGGTCGTGGTTCGCCGCGAGGGGCGCACCGGCACGATCATCGTGTTGTTGGATGTGAACGGTGAGCGCACGATGCTGGCCGACCGGGCCACCGCCACTGAGTTGAGCCCGCCCGATCCGGTATGGCTGGACGGTCTGCACACATTGCACCTTCCGTTCTACTCACTGGAGATCGAACCGTTGGCGAGCACCTCGATGACGTTGGCCGCGATGGCCAAACAGCGCGGCCTCACAGTGTCGATCGATATGTCGTCGGCTGCGGTGCTCGAGCGCTACGGCGTGCCGCGCGCACTGTCGGTGATCCGCTTCTTACAGCCGACCGTCGTGCTGGCCAACGAACTTGAAGCACAGGTGCTGGGTGAGGGTTTGCGACCGGAACGGCTCGGCGGTGCGATGGTGATCGTGAAACGGGGTGCCGAGCCGGCGATCGTCCATCGTGCCGGCGGGGCGTCGGTCGAGGTACCGGCGGTGCTGGTCCCCGGCGTGTCGGACACCACCGGAGCCGGTGATGCATTCGCCGCTGGATTGTTGATCGCGCTCGCCCGCGGCGATGACGCCATCGCCGCCGTGCACAACGGTCATGTAGTCGCCGCGGCCGCTGTGCGGCGCGCCTCGCTGCTGCCCGAGGCTTGACACTTCACCGCATCAGCAACGCAATGAGCCGCCGCAGAATCGGGCGCCGACCTGCACCCGCATTCCGCACGAACCACCGATGTTCATGCCCGACGTTGGTGGGCAGCGATCAGGGCGCCGAGGGCGGCCAGCAGCATCACCACGATGCCGACGGTGGTGACGAGATGGGGAGTGTCGCCGTAGTTGCTGCCGTAGTTTCCGCCAGCGATCCCGAAGGGCAGATCGCCCGACTGGCTGATGGATGTGGCCCACTGCCACACGGCGATGCTGAGTGCGCCGAGCGCGAGGCCCACACCCCACCGGCGATTGCTGAGAAACCCGGTTAGCCCGCCGACGGCGATCAGCAGCAACACCAGCAACCGCAGCAGCAACGTGGCGGGCGGGACGGCGTCGTTGCTGAACTGATCGGCGAACGAGGCACCATGCATCGGTATGAGCGTGCCGCCCACTACGAGCAGCGTCCCGAGGGCACCGACGAACCCGAACGCCGCGGCGATCGGCGGCTGGCCGTCATTGCCAGCAGACGTGAGCGCGAGCACGAAGGCCACGACGCCGAACGCAGCAGCGATGGCCCCCAGCCAGAACCCGACCTCCTGAGTGGTGGTGAGCGTGAATGATCCGCCGCCCTTCAGTAACGCCACCTCGCTGCTGTCGAACAGGCCGGTGACGGAGCCGATCGTCATCGCCATCATCCCGGCGAGCGCAAGTCCGGCACCGCCGGCGAGGCCGCTGCCAACCCGGCGGCCGGTGGCACCGAGCCCCGCGCCGACCACCAGCAGCACGGCCGCGATGATCGCCCCGACCACGTTGTTCGATGCAAAGTCGTTCAGCGCGTAGGTGGTCTTGGAAATCTGGTCGCCGGTGATCTCAACGGTGGCGATGTGCGTGACCGCAGCTGCCACCGCCAGCACCGCCCCGACCGAGGAGACGGCCAGGAGCGGGGTGATGCGGAACTGTTCGGGCTGCTCAACTACGGGTTGCTCACCCGTCTCGTCACCCTGAACGGGCCAGGCGGCGGTGGCGTACGGGTCGTGCCCGTGGCCGACGTGGGCGGTCTGCTCGACGACCGTCAGCGCAGCGGTGGCGTCCAGAGCTATGTCGTTGAGAGCTATGTCGTTGAGGGTTGTGTCGTTGAGGGTTGTGTCGTTGAGGGTTGTGTCGTTCGCCACCGTCGGCGTCGCGGCCGCGATCTGCAGGGCCGCAGCGCTGGGCGGAGGCAGGGGTGCACCGAAGGCAGGACCCGTCGCCGAGGATGTTGCCGGTCCGGGTGTTGCGGGTACGGCAGTGGTGGTGGTGTGTACCGAGGTGTCCACCAGGGCCACGCCGCAGGTGGCACAGAATCGCTGGCCCGGCTGAATCTCCGTGCCGCATGCCGGACAGAACATTGGTCACCCCTTCAACGCCGCACTCTTCGTCGCCGATGAGACTATGTCAGATCGTCGGTCTGCCAGATCGGCAACGGCGACACACTTTGCGCGTAGCGCTCGGCCGTGCGCATTACCAGGAAGTGCTCGAACTCGGCGGCGGGCAGGGCGGGTGCGTACAGGTGGCCTTGTTGGCGCACACAGCCGAGCGCGATCAGCGAGTCGGCTTGGATACCAGTCTCTACACCGTCGGCCGTGACGGCGATACCGATCTCGCGTACGAGGGCGATGATCGAGCGAACGATCGCCCGGTCGTGTGGGTGAGCGTTGAGGCTGTCGATCGACAGCTGGTCGATGCGCACCTCATCGAGCGGAAGGCGGCGCAGCAGGTTCAGGGATGACACGCCGTGGGCGAAATCGTCGAGGCATACCCGACCACCACGTGCGCGAAAGGCCGCAAGGTTGGCGGCGGCTGCGGGCAGGTCGCCGGTCACCGCACTCTCCATCACATCGATGGTGATCATCGAGGGCTCGAGACCGTGCAGCATGCGATCGATCGGATCGTCTCGCCGACCGCGCTCGGTGGCCTCCGGGGCCATGTTGACTCGGAAGCGGAACCCATCGGGCAGGCCGAGCATCGACAGGCGGCGCATGTGTGGCCGGGCGCTGAGCAGCACCTTCTCGGTGATGCGCTCGAGCAGGCTGGCTGACATCGCGACCTCGAGGAAGTCCTGCGCCGCAATCACCCGGCCGTCGCGCCGCACCCAGCGGGCCAACAGTTCGGCACCGACGACGTGGCCGTTGCTGGCATCGATCTCGGGTTGGAAGAAGGCGACGATTTCGCCGTCATCGATCGCTCGCCGCAGCGCCTGCTCACCTTCGAGGCGGTCAATCATCTCCTGCTGCATGGTCCCGTCGAACATCTCGACGCGGTTGCGGCCGCCAGCCTTGGCTCGGTACAGCGCAGCGTTGGCGTTGCGCAGCAGTTCGCTGGCTGCATTGCCGTGCAGCGGCGCGGCGGCAACTCCGACGCTGACCGACGAGGGCATCTCGCGACCCTCGGCGTACACCGGCTGGGCCAGCACGCTGACGAGCCGCTCGGCAACGGCGCGCGCTCCAGCCATGTCGAGGCCGGGCATGACCACCACGAACTCGTCGCCGCCCATGCGGCCGACGATCGAAGTGGCGTCGCTACTGTGCTGCAGACGGTCGGCAATGATGGTGATGAAGCGGTCGCCACCTCGGTGGCCGAGCGCGTCGTTGACGGCCTTGAAGCGGTCGAGGTCGCAGAACAACAAGCCGACCGGATGCTGCTCGTCGGCACCCGCCAGGAGTGCGTCCAGCAACTCGAGCGTGCCGCGCCGGTTGTACAGCCCGGTGAGCGGATCGTGCGTGGCTTGGTGGGCGAGGTGGATGTTGATCCCGGCCAGCTGCTCATTGACGACGGTCAGCTCGCCCCGCTCATGATCGAGTTCGCGCAGGAGGCGGTCGCTGCGCCATTGCAGCCGGATGCCGTCGACGCTGTTGCGGCTGAGCACATGGTGCAGGACGACGAGCGCGACTCCGAACAGTGCACTGAGGTAGCCGAGGCTGTGGAGGTAGTCCTCGCCGGCTGAGAGCAGCGACCACGACGTCCAGGTGAGCATTGGCACAGTCATTGCCAGGAAGAGGTCGCGACGGCCGGAAGTGACGATGCATGCGACGGCCGCCGCTGTTGCCGGGAACAGCGTGAACAGCAGCACCACCTCGACTGGGGCGCCGTCGGCAACCCAGGTCGACATACCGAACACCACACCAATCGAGGCGAACGACACGCCGATCATCAGTTGGTTGAACACCGAGGTGGAGTTGGTGACCGAGAGCATGTAGTAGCGGTAGAGCGCGAACAACGTGATGGCTGTGCATGCGACCGCTGCCAGGAGCCACCACCCGAGGTGTACCGACGACACGTCCTTGTGCATCATCGTGCTCACCAACAGTGTG
The DNA here is from genome assembly GCA_009702045.1 of Actinomycetota bacterium. Classification (GTDB taxonomy): domain Bacteria; phylum Actinomycetota; class Acidimicrobiia; order Acidimicrobiales; family Ilumatobacteraceae; genus UBA668. The sequence goes on from WLIV01000003.1 coordinate 104,977, forward strand.
AACGGCAGGACTACGAACGGGGCGGGTGCCAGGTTGGCAGTGACCATCGCGAGGGCTCGTTCGCGGACGAACGCAGCGGGGGTCCGCTCGGTGAGGTCTGCGCCCTGCTCGCTCTCCTCCGTCACGTCGCCGCTTCCTTCCTCAGATGTGTCACGACACGCGTGTGTCGTTGCTCAAAGCTTCATCGGCACGTCATGACACGTTCTTGACCTGGGATACTCCTGCGATGCGTGGTCGCTTTGCTCCCTCTCCCACTGGTGCGCTGCACCTGGGGAACCTGCGCACCGCGCTGGTGTCATGGCTGCAGGCCCGCTCAGGCGGCGGCGAGTGGCTGGTGCGGATGGAAGACCTCGACCGGGTGACGTCGTCGCGCCACCATGAGGCCGAGCAACTGCGTGATCTGGCGGCGTTGGGGATGGTGCCTGATGGTGAGGTGGTCCGCCAGTCCGAGCGTTTCGACCTCTATCGCCAGGCGATTGCTGCACTGCGTGCCATCGACCGGGTGTACGACTGCTTCTGTTCCCGACGCGAGATTCGCGAGGCGGCGCAGGCACCACACGGCGAGTTACCCGACGGCGCCTATCCCGGCACCTGCCGCACGCTCACCGCGACGGTGCGTTCCCAGTACCTCGCCGAGGGGCGCCGGCCGGCACTTCGACTTCGCACCGAGGGGGAGCGTTTCGAGGTGCACGATCTGATCGCGGGTCGCTTCGAGGGCGGCGTCGACGATGTCGTGTTGCAACGCAACGACGGTGTGCCTGCGTACAACCTGGCCGTCGTGATCGACGACGCGGCGCAGGACGTCACCGACGTCGTGCGCGGCGACGACCTGCTGTCCAGCACGCCACGCCAGATGTTGTTGCAACAGTTGCTCGGGCTGCCGCATCCTCGCCATGCACACGTGCCACTGGTGCTGGCCCCCGATGGCACTCGCTTGGCGAAACGCCATGGAGCGGTCACTCTGGGCGATCTGGCACAACGCAACATCACCCCGGCGCAGGTGGTGGCGCGGCTGGGTGAGAGTCTCGGTTTGTGTGGTCGCGACGACGTGGTGACGGCGCACGACCTCCTCGTGTCGTTTCGCATCGAAGCCGTGCCGACGGCGCCGTGGTGGCTCGCGACGACGGATCTCTGACACGATCGGTACATGGCTGAGCAATACGACGACCTGCAACAGATCCTCGGGTACAAGGGCGCGGGCGACGGTCGCCACGGACTGACCGAACTCGGCCCGGAGATCTTCTCTGTTCCGTTCTGGAGCCCCGCATACTGCGCCACGGTCATCCGTGCCGCAGAGGCAATCGGCGCGTTCGAAGAGCAGCCGCATGATCCGGTTCCTGGGCACGAGATCTCGCTGGCGGTCATCAGCCCGAAGTTGTTTCAGGCCGTCGAGATCGATCTCGGCGTGCGCATCTGGCCGCAGCTGCAGACCGTATGGCCCTACGTCGACTACCACGGGCTACGCGATGTGTTCGTCATCAAGTACGAGATGGGCGTGCAGGAGAACCTGCGCATGCATCACGACGTGGCCCAGGTGTCAGCGTCGCTGAAGCTGAACGAGGGTTACGAGGGTGCGATGCTCGACTTCCCGCGTCAAGGTGTTTCCAACGAGTCGACCGCAGTTGGCGACCTTGTCGTGTTCCCCTCGTTGGTGACCCATCCGCACCAAGCAACCCCACTTCGCCGCGGGGTCAAATATGGCCTGGTGGTCTGGTTCGAGCTGCCGACATTCTGAGTGGAGCCTTCACTACTGTGGAGTTTCGTTGGCCCGCGCCACCGAACCCCCCGCCATGACGCACCGTCACACCACTGCCCTGTTGCTGTTGACCCCGCTCGTGATCAGCGCGCTCGCGTCGTGCACGCGCACGGTGTCCAGCGAGGCACCCGCCAGCACCGCAGCGTCCACAGAGGTCGCCACGACCACGACGCTCGCGCCTGCCACCACGCTCGAGGCCACCACCACGACCCAGGCACCCACTACTACTGAGGGTTCCACCACCACGACGCTGGCACCAAACGTGCAGATCGTGGGCGGGGCGTTCATACCGGTAATGGCCGTCGGCAAGCGCAGTGGGCCCGACACGCAGGTGCTGCAGGACCGGCTCAACACACTTGGGTTCTGGGCCGGCAACAATGACGGTCGCTACGGGTTTGCCACCACGCAAGCAGTCATGGCATTCCAGAAGTATCTGCTGCTGCCCGCCACCGGCAAGGTGGATCAGGCCACAGCCGACCAGCTGAACGTGTTCACCGAGCGCGGTCACGGTCGCTCCGACAACGGCACGCTCGTCGAGGTCGACAAGCAGCGCCAACTGCTGTTCATCGTGGTCGACGGCCAAACGGTGTGGACGCTGAACACCTCCACGGGCAGCGAGAAGCCCTACGAAGGTCCCAACGCGAACGACCCGACGAAGATCGAGACGGGTGATGCGGTCACACCCGCTGGTCTGTGGAAGGTGAGCCGTGAGCGTCCCGATGGCTGGTGGGAGGGCGACCTCGGCAAGATCTACCGCCCGAAGTACTTCCACGGTGGAATCGCCATCCACGGCATGACCTCGGTGCCGAACTACCCGGCGTCGCACGGGTGCGTACGCGTCAGCGTCCCGGCGATGGACTTCATTTGGGACAGCGGGTTGCTGCCGATCGGCACACCTGTCTGGGTGCACGTGTAGCTCGTGTTGCCCCACCTCGGCGATGTGGCCCCGTGGGCTGATCCGGAAGTGGTGTCGTTGCATCGTCTGCCGATGCATGTGCCGTTGCCCGCCGGACCGGGCCGCGAGCGACTGCTGTTGAACGGGCAATGGCACTTCCGGCTGTATGACCACCCGGATGCCGTCCCGGCGCGGGCGCTCACCGTCTCGTGCGATACCTGGCAGCGGGTCACCGTTCCCGGCAACTGGACGATGCAGGGTGTGGGTGACCATCCGCACTACACGAACATCGTGATGCCATTCCCCGGTCCGCCACCGCGGCTACCCGAACGCAACCCGACCGGCGTGTACCGCCGTTCGTTGCACATACCGCACGGTTGGACGGATCGGCAGGTGGTGCTGCACATCGGCGGTGCTGAGAGCGTCCACGCGGTATGGGTCAACGGCGAGTTCGTCGGCTACGGCACCGACAGTTGTCTGGCCAGCGAGTACGACCTCACGGGCGTGGTGCAGCCTGGGCACAACGAACTGGCGATCGTGGTGCTGCGCTACAGCGCCCACTCCTACGTGGAGGACCAGGATCAGTGGTGGATGGCAGGCCTCCATCGGGAGGTGTTCGTCGAGGCCCGTACTGCCGCGCACGTCGCGGATGTGAACTGCGCGGCCGACCTGCTGCCCGACGGCTCGGGCCATCTGCAGGTGGCGGTCGCCGTGGGTGGCACCGACACCATCGTGCCGGGCCATCGCGTGCGTGTCACGTTGGTGTCACCCGAGGGTCGTCGAATCGGTCGACCCGACGTGCAACTAGTGCCGTACGAGTTCAATCGCATGTACCTGTTCGAAGGGCACGTCACTCAGCACCGGTTCGAGGTGCCCGCCGTACGACCGTGGTCGGCGGAGTCACCTACCCGCTACCGCGTCGACGTCGAGTTGATCGGACCCGATCAACGACCTGCGCACTCACCCCTGGACGCCACCCACCAGCACACCGGATTTCGTCACGTGGAGATTCGTGGACGAGACCTGTTGGTGAATGGTCAGCGGGTGTGGATCTTCGGCGTCAACCGCCACGACCACCATCCCGACCGCGGCAAAGCCGTCACCGCCGACGACATGCGCACCGATCTGGTGGCGATGCGCCGGCACAACATCACGGCCGTGCGCACATCGCACTATCCCAACGACCCGGTGTTCTACGACCTGTGCGACGAACTCGGCATGTACGTGGTCGACGAGGCGAACATCGAGAGCCACGCCTACAACACCAGCCTGTGTCACGACCCGCGGTGGCGCAGTACGTGGCTGGCTCGCGGCAGTCGGATGGTGCAGCGCGACCGCAACCACCCCAGCGTGATCATGTGGAGCCTCGGCAATGAGAGCGGCTACGGCGCGCACCACGATGCACTGGCCGGATGGATCCGTCGTGCCGACCCGAGCCGGCTGCTGCACTACGAAGGTGCGATCTTTCACGCCAGTTGGATCGACGGTGGGCTGAGCGCGACCGATGTCGTGTGCCCGATGTATGCGTCGCTCGAGGCCATCCGTCGGTACGGCGAATCGGGTCTCGGCACGCGGCCGCTGATCCTGTGCGAGTACAGCCACGCGATGGGCAACAGCAACGGTTCCCTGGCCGACTACTGGTCAACGATCGCCACTACGCCCGGTCTGCAGGGTGGGTTCCTCTGGGAATGGAAGGACCACGGCCTGCGTCAGACGTTGCCCGATGGCACCGTGCGTCTGGCCCACGGTGGTCAGTTCGGCGACACCCCGAACGATGGCAACTTTGTCGCCGATGGCCTGGTGGACAGCGATGGTTTCCCACATCCGGCGATGCGCGAGGTGGCGTGGGTCTACCGCCCGGTCACCGTCTCGCCGGGGCGTCGTGGAACGGTGCGTGTCCACAACCGGCAATCGTTCACAGAACTCGACTGGCTGCAGGCCCGGTGGGAGTTGGAGGTCGACGGCGAGATCGTCGCCAGCGGCCCGTTGTCGGTTCCCGCGGTCGCACCGCACACCACGGTCGACGTGCCGCTTCCGTGCGCGGTGCCGGCCGGTGACGGCGAGGTGCACCTGACCGTGTGTTGGCTGACCCGCCACGACCTGCGGTGGGCGCCCAAGGGCCACCTCGTCGGCTGGGACCAGGTCGAGCTGCGCGCCGCGCCACGGCGGGCGATGCAGCCGCCGCTCGTCGGCGCGGCGCAGGGTGTCGAGCGACTGTTGGGCACGCCGCCCGCGCTGACGCTGTGGCGCGCACCGGTCGACAACGACGGCTTCAAGCTGATGCCTGAACTCGCCGAGCGGATCAAGGTCGGTGGCCTGGCGCTGTTGCGTTGGCAGCAGCAGGGCCTCGACCGCCTGTCCGCCGACGAGCTCGTGGGCCACACGCGTACGATCCACGAGACCCACCACGGCATCGTCTTCGATCACACGGTCGTGGTGCCCGAGGAACTGGCCGACCTGCCGCGGATCGGTGTGCAGTTCACACTGCCCGGCAGGTTCGGATACCTGAGCTGGTTCGGTCGCGGCCCGCACGAGAACTACCCCGACCGCAACGCCTCGGCCGTGCTCGGCGTCTGGGAGGGTGCGCCGGACGACCCGCCGTACCTGGTGCCGCAGGAGTTCGGCCTGCGCACCGACTGCCGCTGGTTCGAGTTCATCGACCCGCGCTCGGGTGATGTGCTGCGGATGGACGTGCTGCAGCCCACCTCGCGTCATGCGCGGGTGCTGCACTGCTCGGCCACACACTTCACCGCCGAAGATCTGTACACCGCGGCACACGAGGCCGACCTCGTACCACGCCGCCCATTGGTGGTGCACCTCGATGTCGCCCATCGCGGTCTCGGCACAGCGAGTTGCGGCCCAGACGTGCTGCCGCAGTACCGCATCGCGCCCGGCACCTACCGCTTCGCCTACCGCCTCGGCCTGCGTCGCGGCTGATCGACACCGCTCACGGCAGGGCCCTCAGATGACCTCGATCGTGCATCGACTGCCCGGGGCGTTGGCCAGGCGGCGGTCAGCGGTGACGAGCGTGCACTCGAGCGTCTCCGCCAGCGTGACGTAGGACGCGTCGTAGACGGTGAGGTTGCCGCGCAACGACCAGATGCGACGGAGCAGCGATTCAACGGGGAACACGACGAGCGGGAGGTCGAGCAAGTCATCGATCGCTCGTTCTGCTTGCGGCTGACTCAGCAGCCCTGCCGCCGTCTGGCGGCGAAGCACGGACAGGACCTCCAGACGCAGAAGGTCCGGCCCGGCCAGTTGCTCACCGCGGAGTCGTGCGCGGAAACGCTCGCCGTCCGCCCCGCTGTCGCCAACGGCCGGCGCGAGAACTGACGCGTCAACGACCAGCACGCTCAGCATCCAAGGCCGCGAGCGCGTCGGCGGCGGGAAGGCGCCCCTTCGTTCTGCGCTCGATTCGGTCGAGGACGTCGTCCAGCGATGGCGTGGTGGCGATCAGCGTCAGCTGGGTCGCCAGGTACTGCTGCAGCGACTGGCCGGCGAGATGGGCGCGCCGGACCAGTTCCTCATGGATGTCGTCGGGGACGTCTCGAACCTGAACGTTCGGCATGCATGCAGAATACATGCATGCCGAACAGGCCACAAGGGCTGAACCCGGTCAGGCCGGCTTGGGGGTACCGGCGCGACGGACGCGCAGGTGGTGATCGGCGGCATTGCGGCACGTGCCGGTGCCGAGGTCGAAGCGCCAGCCGTGCAGCGTGCACACGAAGTCGTCACCGTCGATCTCGCCGAACACTTTCAGGTCGGCCTGACGGTGCGGGCAGGTGCGCTCGATGATCCAGCCGTCGAGTTCGAACTCTTCTTCGGCGAGCCCATCGCGGTCGGGGTCGTGCTTGCGCAGCGCCTCGGCCTCGGCTCGCACCATGCGCTCCTCGTCGAGCGACTTGAAGAAGTTGTAGAGGTACTCGTTGTACTGACCCTTGCGCCAGGCACTGAAGCGACACGAGAGAAACAGCGCGTTGCTCCAGTCGTTGGCGCGATCGGCCACCACGTTCTCGACCAGCTCGCGTTGCACGCGGAAGCGGAAGTCGTGATCTTCGCCCTTCCATTCGCGCACCTCGCGATTGGGGAAGTCGATCGCGATCGCCAAATCGCCGGCGTGGAACACGCAGATCGCGCCGATCGAGTTGCACAGCGTGGGGGCCATGCGCATGAGCGGCTCCCACCAGTCCTTCAGCGTCTGCAGCAGGTTCGGCGTGGCGGGCAGCCACTTCGACTTCATCTCGGCCAGCCAGGGCATGTAGTCGGCCTGGTAGTTGCGCAGGTACTGCTCTTTGTCGTCGAAGATTGCCTGCACCTCGGCCTCGGGCATCGGGTGCGTCACCGTGAGCTCGCCGCTGGTGCCGAACTCGATCTCGGTGCCGGGGATAGCCAGCAGACCGAGTCGACCGTCGGCCTGGAGGCGGGCCATGAACGCGCGCTGGTCGGGGAAGATGCTGAGCTCGTCGCCGGTGATGATGTTGACGCTGAACAGGTCGGGGTCGAGGAACGCCGGTGGTCCGGCGCTGGGCACCACGGCACGCGAGTCGATGGCCTTGACGTAGTGCATCGCGCGCGTGAACTGCGCGTCCACCTTCGCATCGACCAACTCGCGCATCTTCTCCGGCGTCTCCTCGTAGACGATCGGGTACCAGATCGCGCCGCTGTACTGCAGCCAGTGCAAGTCCACCTGACCATGCGCGGCCAAGGTTTCGAGATGGCTGGTACGACAGTCGTTCTGGTTCACCAGCCGGGCCGTGCCGTCGCTGATGACCAGCGCGCTGTCGCCACCCGGGCCGTCGGTGATGCTGACCTCGCAGTGGATCGTGACACGCAGGTTCGGGCCGAGCGCCATCTCCTCACGGTCGACCGTGCGGAGGATGTTGTTGAACCCGAGACCGCGCAGGATGCGCTCGAGTTCTCGGGTGGGGTAGCCCGGGATGAGCACCTTGGTGTTCTTGTTCATGTTCGCGACCAGCCACTCGGGATCGAGATGATCCGCGTGAATGTGCGAGATGTACAAGTAGTCCGGGTTGCAGATCCTGTGCATCAGTTCGGCGGAGAGTTGATCGTTCCTGGGGAAGACGAACCAGCTACCGAAGAACTGCGGAAGGAACCAAGGGTCGCAGCAGATCGACCCATCGACGGTGTCGACGAGGATCCCTGCGTGGCCGATCGAGGTGGCACGCATAGGGCGAGGCTAGTCACATGTCCACGCGCAATCCCGGGTGCGCCGCGAGTTGTGACGAAGGTCCTTGCTGGGGCTGGCGCCGGCCTACGGCCTCAGGCGACCGGCGGGTCGGTGAACTGCTGGCCGGCGCGCGACACGTGCTCGGTCCAGGTGCCACCGTCCCAGTAGCGCAGTTCGAAGCGACCGGCCGGATCGGCGTACCAACCAGCGGGTACGGCCGGGCTGGCGGCAGCGACCGGCTGGTAGGCGGGTGCGGGCTGGGCGGCGGGTGCCGGCTGGTAGCTGACGGCCGGACTGGGGTCGACGATCGGCGCCATCGGGGCGGCGGCAGGCGCTGGCTCGGGGGCCACTGCCCAGCCAGTGGGCTCGGCAGCCACAGGCGCCGGCTGGGCTGCTGGCGCTGGCGTGGCCTCCACTGCGGTGACAGCGGCAGCGGCGGACTGGCCAGTCGAGCGGCTGAGGAAGGCGGTGATGTCGCCACCGGTGGGCACGATGCTGACGATTGCCCAGCCCTCGGCTGACTTTTCGGTGAGCGTGGTGGCCAGAGCGGCGGGGTCGAACGAGGAGGCACTGATGGTGGTGAATTCCTGCATGTGCCGCAGAGTAGCGCGCCGAACTGGCCCGGTCGATCGGGAAGCCCGGTCAGGTGTCACGGGGCAGGTACTCAGTTCAGGAGGGCAGAACGAGCGCGTGCACATCCACATCCGCAGGCGCACCGTCGTACACCAACTCGCCGTCGCGCAGCGCAAGCAATCGCTGCACCCGGCTGACGAACGCCAACTCGTGGGTGGCGACAATCAACGTGGCCCCACCCGCGGCGGCCTCATCGAGCAACGTCAACAGCGCTTCCTTGCCTGACTGATCGAGTCCGACGAACGGTTCGTCGACGAGCATCAGCTGGAACGGGCGGATCATCGCCAGGCTGATCGCTGCCTTCTGGCGAAGGCCGCGGCTGAACGTGGTGGGGATGTCGTCGCGCCGATCGCTGAGGTGCAGCGCACCCAGCAGGTGCTCGGCACGCGGCTCCCAGTCCTCGACGCCGTGCACGCGGGCGACGAACTCGAGGTGCTCCCACAGCGAAAGATCGTCGTAGAACGTGGGGGTGTCGCTGAGCCAACTGAGCGACTGGCGAGCCTCACGAGTTCCGGACTTGTGGCCGACGATGCGCGCCTCACCGGCGGTGGGGTCGAGCAGACCGGCGGCCATGCGCAACAGCGTGGTTTTGCCGCTGCCATTGTGGCCCACGAGCGCGACGTGCTGACCCAGTGGCACTTCGAGGTCGAGCGGCACGAGGGCCGGACGATCGCCGTAGTCCTTGCCGAGACCGTGTGTGCTGAACGCGATGGTCATGACGTGCTCCTCAACTGCTGCTCCGCGATCGCTGCGCCGATGTCTGTGCGCGGCCTTCGTCCATGAACGCGCGGATGCGGATGCGAATTGGGTCGCGCACCTTGGTCCAGTACGCCACCAGGCCGGCGACCAGTAGCGACCCGACCGTGCCGCGGACGGCGGCACCGATGGTGGAATCGCCGTGGCGCACAGCCAAGCGCACGATGAGCACGGTGCACGTACCGAGGGCGCTGATGACGATCGGCCACAGCAGCCGCAGGGTGGTGGTGAACCCGGCCATCTCCGGCGGGATGAACGCTTGCTGATTGGACGAACTGAACGGATCGGGCGCGTCGCGCACGATGCTGATGACGCCACCAGCAGCGCCGCCGAGCAGCGTCGGCAGCGCCAGGATCGCAGCTGGGATGATGGCCTCGGTGGTGCCCATCGCGAGCACCGCGGCGGCGGCGGCGATGACGGCGAAGGGGATCAGCGCGACGCTGGGTGCGGCCAGGTGGCGCACCATCAACTCGCCGCGCGCGACGGGCAGTCCGTCGGTGTAGTCGGGTTGATCGACCTCTTGTGAGAGGGGCTCGAACACCTCGAGGCCGAGCACGAAGGCCAACAGTGCCGAGCCCAACACCGCGGGGGTGGTGCCGCGCACGGCGGCGGCCTGCAGCACACCGATACCTGCGGCCAGTGCCGCCAGGCGCACGATGCGCGTGGCCGGAAAGCGCAGCAAACCGTGCCAGCCGCGGCGCCACACGCTGCGGGTGAAGGTGCGCGTGCGGGTCGGGCCGAGCCTGTGCCACGGGTGACGGCGAGTGCTCTCCTGGTTGAGTTGGCGACGCAGCAGGATGACGGTGCGCAGATCTTGCATGGTGACCGCGAACCGCAACTGGGCGACGAGGGCGCTGCGGCGGGCGAGTGCCTCCAACGAGATACGGCTCAGTTGGGTGAGACCAACGATGACGGCAATGAGCCCCACGGCAACCGGCAGCAGGTCGATCGGGTGCTGGCGCCAGCCCCACAGACCGAGGCTGCCGGTGGTGGTGGCTGGCCCGGGCACGTGCCAGGTGATGGCCGCGGCCTGCCAGCAGAACACGGCGAGTCCTGCCGACGTTGCCGCCCAGCGCGGCAGGCGCATGGTGTGGGCGAGCAGGGCGGCGCCGGCCCACATCGCCGCGACGGTGCCGCCGTAGAGCGCACCACCGGCCGCCCACGCGAGGAGTGAGCCGGGGAGTCGGCGGCCAGCCAACTGCCCGACGATGGCGCCAGCCGTGGCGCCGGCGAACACTGCACCGCGGGCGCGTTGCACCGCCGGCCGCAGCAGCGCTCGGCGACGATCGACCGGAGCGAGCATCACGTGCACGACGTCGGCTGCTTCCAACGCAATCGGCCCACCCTGTGAACCGCCGCGCAGACCGGCCAGCAACGCCATCGCCGCGATCAGGCCGAGCACGGCCGGGGCATGACTGGCGAAGCTGGCCGAGGTGGACGCAGCCACCGTGCCGTCCTTCACCGAACTGCTGATCCACAGGATCGTGCCGCCGCCGAAGAAGCCGAGCAGATACACGCGATAGGCCGCGTCGAACCACTCGATGTTGCCCAGGCGGTGCAGTTGCCGCTTGCGCCGCAGGTCGCGCAGCGCGCGGTAGGCGGGGTCGGTCTCGGCCACGTCAGGCAACCTGTCCGCCGGGGCCGGTCTCGACGGCGTGTGCAGGGTCGGCCGACCATCCCGAGAAACTGGCGACGTACATCCGCGGCGGGGTGAGCCCGGCATGCTCCATCGCGATGGCGTTCATACAGGCGCTGACACCCGAGCCGCAGTACGCGATCGGGGCAGCCTCGGGAACCGTGGCCCCGAGCTGCGTGTAGTGCGCGAGCAACTCCTGTGTGGGCAGCATGCGGCCGTCGGCACCCAGCACGGCCGCCCAGGGTGCGTTGCGTGCGCCGGGGATGTGGCCGGGGCGTGGGTCGATCTGGGTGACCTCGCCGGTGAACCGTTCTGCCGCGCGGGCATCCAGTACGACGCCACCGGCCGCGGCGTGGGCGGCAGTCTCGTCGGCGGACACCAGTCGCTCGCTGGGCCAGGCGGCGGCGGTGAACGTGGCGGGTGTGGGCGCTCGGCCGGGGCCGGTCTCGATCGCGCGACCCTCGGCGACCCATGTGTTCAGCCCACCGTTCAACACGGCAGCGTCACGGCCGAGCATGCGCAGCATCACGACGAGGCGACCAGCCGTCAGACCACCGGTGTCGTCGTAGGCGACGACGATGGTGTCGTCGCCGATGCCCGCGACGGCCATCGCGGCAGCGAAGTCGGCGGGTGTCGGGAGCGGGTGGCGACCCTCGGTGGCGGGCAAACCGTGGCCCGCCAGGTCGCGATCGAGATCGATCCACACGGCGCCCGGGAGGTGCGCAGTCTCGTAGGCCTCACGCCCGTCGCGCCCGTCGAGGTACCAGCGCACATCGGTGATGGTGACGGGCCGACCGGTGTGCAACCAGGTCTCGAGAGAGGCGGCATCGACGACCGGGGCGATCACGTGGTGCATCCTGCCAGCACGGAATGCCGATCGTGCGGCACAATGGGGGAATGTCGCCCAACGACCTCCAAGACTTCCTCGCCGTGCTCGCCCTCGTCGCGGCCGGTGGGGTGGTGCTGATGCTCGCCGCGAAGGTCATCCCGTCGGTCGCGTCGGTGCGCTTCCTCGACGTGCTGCACAGGTGGCAGTTGTGGCTGGCCGCCCTCGTGGCCACCACGGCCAGCCTCGGCAGCATCTGGTTCAGCGAGTACGGCAACCACTGGGTCCCGTGCCGATTCTGCTGGTTCCAGCGCATCTTCATGTACTCGTTGGCGATCATCCTGATCATCGCCGCGATTCGCAAGGACCGCAGCGTGAAGTGGTACGTCGTGCCGCTCGCCTCGATCGGTCTGGTGTTCAGTTTCTGGCACAACCTGATTGAGCACCGTGTGATCGAAGAGTCGAAACTGTGCATTTCGGTCACCAGTTGTGCGAACCCGTGGCACGTGTCGTTCGGCAAGCTGGGCTTCAACCGCGACGGCGTGTTCGAGTGGTCAGGTATGCCGATGACCCTCGCTGTGATGGCGTTCTGCGGTTTTGCTGCCATCCTTGCTCTGCTCCTCACCCCCGAAGCGTTGGACACCCCTGACCAGGCGTCCGCCCCCGAAGCTGTAAAGGAAGAACACAATGGCGAACCGGCAGCGGGCTGAGGCCCGACGTAAGGCACAGGCCAAGGCTGCGCATCAGCCCGGCGGAGGCGGCAACAGCCGCGGAGTGATGTGGATCGCCATCGCGGTGGTCGTCGTGGTGGCGGCGGGAATCGCGATCTTCGCCGCCAGCGGCGACGACGCCAAGAGCACGGCACCGGTCACCTCCGATTCGGTATCCGGCAGCAACCTGCCCGATACGCAGCCGGTGACGGTGACCGGCGCGGCGTTGCCGGCCTTCGACAACGCGGCCGCCCCCGACCCTGCGGTCGGCACGCTGGCACCGGTGCTGGCCGGCAAGGACTTCCAGGGCGATGCCGTCACCATCGACGGCACCAAGGGTGGTCCGTACATGGTGGTGTTCCTGGCGCACTGGTGCCCGCACTGCAACAGGGAAGTGCCCCTGCTGCTCGACTGGAAGGCAACGGGCGGAGTTCCGGCCAGCCTGCATGTCGTCGGCGTGGCCACGGCGGTGTCGCCGTCGTCGGCGAACTATCCGCCCGCCGACTGGTTCTCGAACAAGGGCTGGAGCTGGCCGGTGATGGTCGATCAGTCCCAGGGTGAGGGCGTCGCTGGTTCGGCTGCTCAGGCCTTCGGGGCGTCGGGTTGGCCGTACTTCGTCATCGTTGGCGCTGATGGCAAAGTGAAGTTCCGCGGGTCGGGCGAAATCACCATCGACGAGCTGCAGAGGGTCGTCGACGCCGCGATCGCGGCCTGATGAACATGTCGGATCCGGGTGCCGGTCCGCCACCTGGGTTTGGTCCGCCATCCGGGTTCGGTCCGCCATCCGGATTTGGCCGTACGCCGATCATCCCTGAGGCGCCGCCCGCGCCGAAGCGTTCGAGCATGGGTGTCGTCATTGCCACAGTGGTAGCTGTCGTCGCGCTCATCGCCGTGGGTGTTGTCCTCGCCACTCGCGACTCCGACAACGGTGTCACGCTGGGCAACACCACAACGCCGACCTCGACCGCGGACACCGGTGGATCCATCGGTGACCCTACGAACCGACCGGTCACCGTGGATGGCGACGTCCTACCGCCACAGCCCGAAAGTGGTGGCGACCCAGCCGTAGGTACGAAGGCGCCCGTGCTCCACGGGTATGACGCCGCCGGCGCCCCGATCACCATCGACGCCGCGGCCGACGGCCCGTACATGGTGGTGTTCCTGGCGCACTGGTGCCCGCATTGCAACCGCGAGATTCCCCGCCTCATCCAGTGGATGCAGGACGGCGGAGTCCCGGCGCAGTTGAAGATCATCGCCGTGGCTACCGCCGTGTCGCCGTCGTCGGCGAACTACCCACCAGCGGACTGGCTGGTCGCCAAGGAGTGGCCGTGGCCGGCGATGATCGACGAGTCCACCGGTGACGGCACAGCCGGTGTTGCCGCAGCGGCATACGGGGCCACCGGGTGGCCGTTCTTCGTGATCGTCGGCGCCGATGGCAAAGTGAAGGACCGCACCTCGGGCGAGGTCGAGATCTTCGACCTTCAACTGATCGTCGATACCGCTCTGGCCAGCTGAGCCGCCTCGGCCAGCACCTCGCGCAGCGATAGTCCCAATGCCTTCGCGGCGGCGGCGGCATCGTCGTGCTCGACCTTGGCGCGTGACGGCGCCAACTTCACGCGGATGGGGTGACCACCCAGGTGCACCACCACTTCGTCGCGGCGCTGTGGCCAGCGCACGATGGTGGAGCCGCGCATCCCCAGCGAACCGGTCTCGTGCAACAGCACGGCACCCACCTCGGCAGCCAATGCCGGATCGCACAGCGCGTGCACGGTGTGCGCGGGGCGACCCTTCTTCATCACGATCGGCGTCGCCCAGGCATCGTGCGCGCCGGCCAGCAGCAGTGCAGTGATGGTGTGGGCGATGACCTCGCCGGTGGCATCGTCGACATTCACTTCCAGTAGTTGCGCAGGCTGCCCCGGCTCGGGTACCAGCGTTGCCGGTTGCTCGTGGCCGATCACCACCTGCACCACGTTCGGGCGGCCGTCGATATCCGCCGTACCTGCGCCGTAGCCGACGCTGTGCACCTGCATCGCCGGCATCGGGCCGAACTCGTCGGCGAGTGCGGTCATCAACGCCACACCGGTGGGGGTGGCCAGTTCCTTGCGGTCGGCGATGCCGCGGCTGGGTGCATTGCGGCGGGCGAGCAGTTCGACGACTGCTGGCGCGGGGTTCGGGATTTCGCCGTGTGCGGCGTGCACCGTGCCCTGGCCGACGGTGATCGGGCTGCACACGATGCGATCGATGCCAAGAGATTCGAGCGCCGCGCAGGCGCCGACGATGTCGACGATGGCGTCCACTGAACCGACCTCGTGGAACTCCACGTCGTCGGCTGGCATACCGTGCATCTGCCCCTCGACCTCGGCCAGCAGGCGGAACGTGCGCTGCGCTCGGTCGAGCACGCGAGTTGGCAGCTCGGCAGCGTTCAGCAGGTCGCGGATCTCACGGTACGGACGGTGCGGCCCTTGGTCGTGGTGATGGTGCCCGTGGTCGCGGTCGTGCCCGTGGTCGTGGTCGTGGTCGTGCCCGTGGTCGTGCCCGTGCCCGTGGTCGTGGTCGTGCGAGTGGTCGTGGTCGTGGTCGTGCGAGTGGCTGTCGTGTTCGTCGTGCTCATCGTGCACGGCGACGACGGCATGCAGCGCCGCCAACCCGCAGCGCAGCACGGGCTCGAACGAGAGGGCGTACCCGTCGATCGGCAACTGGCCGACGATGGCCATGACCTGCAACGGGTCGGCGCCGGCGTGCACCAGCGAGGCCATGGTCATATCGCCCGCCGTACCGGCGAAGCAGTGGAACCATGCTGTCGTCGTGTGAGTGTCGGTGTTCATTTGCACATCCTCGTCACTGCGCAGGCAGCGCCGAATCCATTGTCGATCCCGACGACCGTGACACCGCTGGCGCACGACGCGTGCATCGCCAACAGTGCGGTCACTCCGTCGAGCGCGGCGCCGTAGCCAACGCTGGTGGGCACTGCCACCACGGGGGCGGCGGTGAGGCCGCCGATCACGCTGGCGAGAGCACCCTCCATGCCGGCAACCACGACCACAGCATCGGCAGCGGTGACTCGGTCGAGATGAGCGAGCAAGCGGTGCAGACCGGCCACGCCAACATCGGTCAGCCGGTCGGGGGTGAAGCCGTGGGCCTGCAGCGTGAGGACGCATTCGTCGACGACCGGTACATCGCTGGTGCCAGCACTCACCACCAGCACCTTGGAGGTGCGGGTGGGTTCGGGTCGGCGCCACAGCACACACCCGGCCATCGACTCGCCACCTGGGTGTCGGTCCAGTACGTCGGCGGCCGTCGCGGCGCTCACGCGAGTCAGCAACACCGGGCCGGTGCCGTGCTCCAACCGCTCGCCGACGATCTCGATGCACTGCGCCACGGTCTTGCCCTGGCCGTAGATCGCCTCGGGCATGCCTTGGCGGATGGCGCGATGGTGGTCGACGAGCGTGTCGCCCACGCGAGTGAAGGGCAGTCGGCTGAGCTGGGCGACCGCGTCGTCGGGTGCCACCGTTCCGGCGCGCACCCCCTCCACCAGTTGCTGCAACTCCTGCGCGTCCATTCCGACCATTCTGCCCGCCCCACACCCCCGCCCCACCCCTCACCCCCGCCCCGCCCCTCACCCCCGCCCCGCCCCTCACCGGTTTCAGCGTCTGTGTCGCGGCTCTGACCACCGGCGGTGGCGCGCACCCCCGCGACACAGACGGGGGGCCAGCGCACCCGGGGATCTCGCCCTCAGCGTCTGTGTCGCGGCCGTGACCACCGGCGGCGGCGCGCATCCCCGCGACACAGACGGGGGAAAGGCGGGTGGTCGGGGGGTCGGGTGCGAATAGCCTGGGCGGTCATGACCGCACCCCGCCTTCGCGTCGGCTTCTTGGGGCCGCTGGGCACGTTCACCGAACAGGCCCTCAAGACCCAATCCGACCTGGCCGCGGCCGAGCACGTGTTGTTCCGCACGATGCCCGATGTGCTCGATGCCGTCGAGGCCGGTGACGTCGACCTCGGGTTCGTCGCCATCGAGAACTCGATCGAGGGCACGGTGAACCTCTCGCAGGACGAGTTGGCGTTCAACCACGAACTGCTCATCCAACGTGAGGTGGTGCTGGACATCGAGCACTGCCTGATGGCGAAGGCCGGTACGCCACTGGCCGATGTCAAGGTGGTGCTGTCCATCCCGGTGGCCATCGCCCAGTGTCACGCCTACTTGCGCAACCATGTCGGTCAGGCCGATGTGCGCGCCACCAATTCGACCGCCGAGGCTGCGCGCATGGTGGCGCAGGAGCTCGGCGAGGGTGCTGCGGCCGTCGCCCCGCGGGCCAGTGCCGAGCTCTATGGCCTGGACATCCTGGCGCACGACATCGCCGACCATCCGGGCAACCAGACGCGGTTCGTCGTCGTTGCACGCGAAGGGGTGCCCGCGCCCACAGGTCACGACCGCACGGCACTGGTGATCTACCAGCGTGCCGATGAGCCCGGCAGCCTGATCTCGATCCTGCAGGAGTTCGCCGCGCGGCGGATCAACCTGATCAACCTGCTCTCGCGGCCGACGAAGGACGGTGGTCTCGGCGACTACTGCTTCGTGATCTACGCCGAGGGCCACGTGGCCGACGAGTTGCTGGCCGACGCGCTGCGGGCGCTGCACGCCAAACAGGGCAACGTCAAGTTCCTGGGCAGCTACCCGGCCGCCGGCGAGCACGCCCACTCTGCCCGCGAGCATGCCGACGCCCGCTGGCGCGAGGCTGACGAATGGGTGCAGCACCTGCGGGCGGCGATTCGCTGACCGAGTTGGTCGAAAAGTGATGGACTGGCGACACCGCCGGCTCTGTATGTGCACCAACAAGGGAGCACCTATGAAATCCACACGTATCGCCTTGGCCGCCTTGGTCGTCGCTTCGTCCGGGCTCGCCGCCTGCAACAGCAACGTCAAGCAGTCCGCTTCCAGCAGCACGACTGCCGTTTCGGTGGCTGACACCACGCGCTCCACCGATGTGAGCACCACGGCGCCGTCGCCGGCAGCCGAGACCACCTTGCCGAACCATGCGTTGTGGGACCAGGTGGCCTTCCCCGAAGGGGTCGGCCCGGATGGCACGCACACCGCACCGGTACCCGAGACGGGCGTGCTGCCCGACGGTGTGTACTGGACGATCTACAACGGTGGCGGGCAGCAGACGCCTGACAGCACCGTGATGCAGGCGTTCTTCGGCGCTGAGTGCGAGTCGCAGGCCGCGGCCAGCGGCGATGAATGTCTCAACGGCATCTTCGTGCCCACCGCGCCAGCCCGGAACATCACCGACCTGCCGTTCCACGACAACGTGTACATCACGGTCTCCGACGTCACCACGCAGCTGAGCTACTGGATCACCCCAGCCGAGTTGGTCGCGATCCGTTCGGGCGGCACGAGCGCCGGTGCGCCCAGCTCGTTCGACTTCACGCCGTTGGCCTGGTTCATGACAGTGAAGGACGGTCAGATCACCAAGTTCGAGCAGGTCTGGACGCCCTGACCCGGTGCGGAGGCCGGTAGATTCGGCTCCGGAACGGTGGCAGAGTGGACAAATGCGCGCGCCTTGAAAGCGTGAGGGTGCAAGCCCCGGGGGTTCGAATCCCTCCCGTTCCGCGGATGGTGCTCGTCGGTCGACGTCAGGGTTGGCCAGGGAGCAGCTGCAGGAACAGGCCTTCGGCGTCACTGCACAGCGTGTCGCCGTGCAGGAGGCGGCCGCTGAGGTAGCGCTTGCGGCCCTCCTCGCGTTCGATCCGCGCCTCGATCACCAGATCGGTGTCCACCGGCGTGATCGATCGGTAGTTCACGTGCAAGTACGCCGTGCGTGCCACCTTCCGCCCGCCGAGATTGCACAGGTGGCCCAGCACCTCGTCGAACAGCAGCGGCAGCGCGCCGCCGTGCACCGCGCCGTTCCCGCCGAGGTAGTACTGCGTGAACCGCACCCGCCCGACCAAGTAGTCGTCGCCAATCTCGGTGTAGATGGCGGGCGGCAGGAATGGGTGGCCGCGACCGGGCAGGTCGCGGCGTCGGCCGGGGATGAGGTCCAACTCGTTACACCGATACGGACGAAGGAATTCGCTCAGCTCGGCGACGCGCCGGCTCATCGCCTCGAGCACGTCTGCCGGTGGGTTGGTGCTGCCGATCAGGTCCTGCAACTCGCGCACCGCTTCGATGTACGGCCCGAACTCGGCGCCACCGTCCCAGCTCAACGGCGGCCGGGCGTGCCAAGGATCGGGTGTCGACGTGTCGGTCATCCGCCCACGTTGTCGCGTCGCGGGCCTCCCGGGCAACACGCGGGTTGGACGCGGCGCTGACGTTGGTCACATCTGGAGCCGCCGCGTCGACATGCTGCCCGCCCCGCCCCACCTCCTCGAACGGGCGCGATTCGTGCACCGGCTGACCGGCTTGCGCCCCCGTGGGAGTTGGGTCGGACAGCAGCGACATGAATCGCGCCCAACCGGGGAGGGGAGTGACAGCAGCGACATGAATCGCGCCCAACCGGGGATGGGAGCGAGGGCGGGGTGGCATGCTGGTCGGCGCAGTGCTGAGGGTCGGCGCTGGCCAGGAGGGTGACGACGATGCGATTGCATGTGGTGCGTGCAGGGAGTGGCTCGCCGCCGATCGTGTTCGTGCACGGCATGGGCCTCTCCGGCTCGTCGTGGCAGGGGCTGATGGATCGCCTCGCCGCGAAGCATCAGGTGCTCGCGCTCGACCTGCTGGGCCACGGCAACTCTCCGGTCCCCGACGACCCGAACGAATACACCCGCGACCGCGCGCTCGACGACATCGACGTGCTGCTCGCGCAGTTGGGCGAACCGGCCGTGTTGGTGGGCCACTCGCTGGGCGGCTACCTGGCGCTGGCGCACGCGGCCACTCGCCCCGGCGTGGCCAAGGGCGTCGTGGTGATCAACACCGGCCCCGGATTCCGCGACCCGGACAAGCGTGAGGCGTGGAACGAGCGCTCACGACGCAACAGCCACCGCTTCGCGGTGCCCGAGATCGCGACCAACCTGAACCTGCAGCACGACTCGGTGGTGATGGACCACCTCGCCGAGATGCAGGTGCCGACACTGGTGCTGGTGGGCGACCAGGACCGACCGGAGTTCCTCGGCGCGGGACAGCACCTCGAGCGCAAGATGCCCCACGCGACGTTGGTGGTGCTGGAGGGCGGCGACCACCTGATGCACGAGACGACCCACGTCGACCGGATCGCGGCGCTGATCGACGGCTTTGCTGCCGGCCTGGGCTGAGGCGTTCTGAGCTTCAGTCGTCGGTGGCGAGCAGGTCGGCGCTGACGGCGAGGGCCAGCGCGACCGCCGCGGCGCGTTCGACCACTGCGTTGAAGTAGTGGCCAGCAGCGGTGCCGTTGCCGACGGGCGGATCGCCGAGTGAGCGCAGCAATGCGCCGACGTCGGTGGGCGCGGGAATGCGCTGCACTTCCGGCAAGTCGCCGCCGGCGCGCCACACGTCGATCGCGTGCGACTTCTTGCCGTGCTGTTGCTGACGACGACGCTGGTTGCTGTTGCGCGACTTGCTCTGCGGTGGCTGGTTCATGACATCACCCCGCTGACGAGTGCCATTGCGGCCGCCTCGCTGCCCGGTTCTTCGGCGAGCAGTTCGTCGGGACGCAGACCGAGTGCGATGCGCAACTGATCGGTGTTGAGATCCGAGATGGACGACGATTTCGGCAGCACGAGGTTGGCGATGTGGCGCTTGCCAGCGACGACCTCCTCGACCCGTTCGTCCACCGTGCCGGGGCACACCAGGCGGTGGGAGATGACGGTCTTGCCCTGTCCGATACGCCATGCACGGTCGCGTGCCTGGTCTTCAACTGCCGGGTTCCACCAGCGGTCGTAGAGCACCACGTGGTTGGCGGCGGTGAGGTTCAGGCCGGTGCCACCCGCCTTCAGCGACAACACCATGGCGCCCTTGCCGGTGCCACTCTGGAAGTCGGCGACCATCTTGTCGCGCACACCGCGAGCGAGGCTGCCGTCGTAGCACGCGATCGGCTGGCCGAAGACCTCGGTGAGATGAGTGGCCAGGCGACGACCCCACGACGCGAAGTGGGTGAACACGAGGATCCGTTCGTCGGCGGCGAACACCGACTCGATGATCTCCTCCAGGCGGGCGAGCTTGCCCGAACGGCCGGCCAATGGCTCGCCGTCCTCGCGGTACGCGGCCGGGTGGTTGCAGATCTGCTTGAGCGCGGTGATGGCGGCGAGGATTGCGCCCTGCTTCGGGTCGGCCCCTTCTTCACCCTCCACATTGGCCACGAGCGCATCGAGCACGGCCTGATACAGACCGATCTGCTCTTTGGTCATCGTGCAGTGGTCGAGTTCGTCGATCTTGTCGGGCAACTCGCGGGCGACCTCGGGTTCGGTCTTCGTGCGCCGGAACAGCAGAATGCCGTTGAGTGCCTTCAGCGCGGCCTCGCCGTCGCCGGTCATCTGCGCCACGAACGCCGGCCGCGGCCCGACCAGGCCGGGGTTGGTGAAGTCCATGATCGCCCACAGGTCGCCGAGACCGTTCTCGATCGGAGTGCCGGTGAGGGCGATGCGCGTGCGAGCGTTCACTCGGCGTAGTTCCAACGACGTGTCGCTGGTGGGGTTCTTGATCGCCTGTGCCTCGTCGAGCACGAGACGTGACCACTCGATGGCCGCGATCGCATCCATGTCGCGCACCGCCGTGGCGTAGGTAGTGATGACGATGTCGGCACCGATGATCTCGCCCGCGAACTCGTGCTCTTCGGCGCGGTCGGCACCGTGGTGCACGAGCACCTTGAGGCCGGGTGTGAAGCGTGCGGCCTCGGCGGCCCAGTTGCCCACGACGGCGGCAGGTGCCACCACCAGCACGGGGCCGTCACCGGCGTTACGTGCCAGGTGGGCCAACACGGTGGGCGTCTTCCCCAGACCCATGTCGAGTGCGAGGCAACCACCGAGTGATGATGCGTCGAGGAACCGCAACCAGCCGACAGCCTCGGCCTGGTAGGTGCGAAGCTCGCCGACGAACCCTTCGGGTTGCATGACGGCGGCGGCCGGCGCGTCGGCGGCGCGGCGGACGATGTCCATCGCCCAACTGCTGCCCTGCACCTGGACACCACCGGACAGACCCGACCCGTCGAGTCCGAGGCTCTGACGCAGGATCTCGGCACCGGTGAGTTGGCGGACGCCGGCCCGTTCCTCCAGCGCGGCGGCAGCCTTCTCCAGATCGACGCGGTCGACCTCAATCCACTTGCCGCCCGACTGCACCAGCGGCCGGGCTTGGCGGGCCAGACGCTTGACCTCGTCGGCGGTGAGTTCGACATCGTCGAACAACACGGTCCAGGCGACGTTGCTGAGCTGGTGGGCGCCGACCACCGAACCGGTGGGTGTCTCGGCGAACAGGCGCAGTGACGGGGTGGCTTTGCGACGTGACATCGCAGGCACGCGCACATCGAAGCCGACGAGCGAGAGTGACGGACCGCGCAGGGTCATGAAGTCCCAGGCTTCGTCCTGGCTGAGTGCCAGTTGCCCGCGACGACGCTGACCGACGCGGTCGAGCGTGGGGAACAGGCGGGCGAGGCGCGCCCATTCGGCGGCGATCTGGCGACCCGAGTGTTCGGTACGCAACGCGGCATCAATCGGCAGCAGCTTGCCCTTGCCGAGGGGTGCATGCACGGATACCAACCACACGCCACCCGAGTCGGGCGGGTCGAGGCGCACCATCAGGCGCGGCCTGCTCGACGAGGTGATCGAACCGGCCCATTGGTCGAGGCGCCGCCCGAGGTCCAGCGCCATGGTTGCATCGGCCTTGAACATGCTGCCGCCCATGCGGGCGATCACGCTGTCGGCGAGGTCGGTGTTCGTGTTGGCCGTGGGCGGCGGGGCCGGCAGTTCCATACGGCCGGCAGCGCTGCCGACGATGGTGTCGATCACGGCGCCGATGACGGCCAACGTGGTGGGCCGGCCGGCTGCGGCGTCGAGCGCGACGACTGGGCCGGGCATCGCAGTGGCCAGCGCCTCGACGGCAGGACTGTCGACGAGCGCCGGCGCCCAGCGGACGTGTGCGTCGCCGGTGCGGCCCTGCGTCTTCTGGCCCACCTTGAGCGTGGGGACGATGCAACCGTTGGTGACCAACCGCACACCTTCGACGGCGGCCAGGCCCAACCAGCGCACGCTGGCACCGATGCCATCTTGCATGGCGCCGCCGCCGACGGCGACGAGCCAGCCCAGCGCGTCCTGCATCGAGATCGTCAGTGCTTCCGCAATGACATTTCCGGGCAGCGGCACACCAGGGTGAACTTCCCAGCCGTGCGGCGGGCCGCCACTGGCCTCCAGGCGAGTGGCCAGACCCTCGTTGTCCTCCGGCAGGTTGCCGCGTCCGGCAGCCCACACGATCACGTGGCCGTCGGCCCACGTGGCCTGGAGTAGCACCGGTTCGGGAACGAGTTCCTCGTAGACGAGCGACTCATCCTCGGAGGCAGCCGCGCCCGCCGCTACCGGGAGCGGGCGGAGGCGCAGATACGCAGCCTTCAGGCTGGCGAGCGTGTCGGCGAAGTCGGCCATCACCAGTTCGCGTTCGGCGCCGGGGAGATGCCGGGCGCCGGCCAGATCATCCTCAGCGTCGCCGATCAACCGGTCGAGGATGTAGATCGAGGCCCGCTCGTCCTCATGAAGCAATGCGAGGTCGCCGTCGGTCGAGCGACCGTCGGCGATCCTCCAGATCGCAGTTTCCAGTTGTCGTGCGTCGACCATCGTTGTCCGTTCCGCCGCGTGACGCGGCCGCTGCACCGTGGACGAACCCCGCGAGTCGCCGTGTGCAGGCTGTCGGTGGCGGGCGGCGGATGCGCCCTCCCCTCGAGGCTTGGCTGGGCCGACGGTGAATGACCGGGCGACCGAGCAGTTCCACGTTATCCGGTTGTGGGCACGTATGCGTGGTCAGGGAGTGGACGGATCGTGTACGTGGCTGCGGCACCGTCGGCGCGGCCCCGATCGAGTGCCGCTTCGATTGGTTCGCCTGCCCAGTGCGCAACGAGGAAGCCGGCGATGAACGCATCACCACAGCCGACGGTGGTGCCATCCACAACGATGGCATGGACGGGGGTGAACTGCTCGTTGCGCGTTCGCCCGTCGAACACCAGCACACCACGCGATCCGAGGGTGACCACCACCATGCGGCCCAGTCGGTTCGCGACGTCGCGCACGCCGTCCAGCAGTGGATCGTCGACCACACCAGGCCAACCGATGAACGCCAGCGACAGGTGCGCCATCGTGGCAGCGAAGCGGTCGAGCGTGAGGTGGCGGAAGTCGAGGAAGTCGCCACTCGCGTGCAGGTGGCCCAGCGCCCCGGTCGCCCCAAGCCGGTGTACCTCGGTGATCACCGGGTCGACGAGCACGGCGTGCAGGTGAGTCGCCTCGGCGACGGCGTTCTCCTCCTCGACGGTGAGGCGGAACTCGCTCCACACCCCTTCGACGAAGTGGTCCATGAACGGTTGCCGATCGGAGCGCATCACGATGTCGATACTGCAGTCCGCGCCGTGGGCGACGATCGACGCGGGCAAGTAGGTGATGTGATGGCGGCGCAGAAAATCGAGCACGATCTCGGGCCGTTCGTCGCCGATGCGCGTGAGGAACGTGAATGGCTCACCGGCTTGCGCCCAGTGGTACGCCATGTTCAGCGCGCCGCCGCCAGGGAGTTCGAGCCCCTCGTCGAGGTACCTGTCGATGCTGGCGGGGCCGAGCAGCAGTCGGGTCATCGCCGACCCCTCACAGTCCGGCGAGCGGTTCGGAGCGGCCGGGGCCGAGGGCGAGGAAACGGTCGTAGCGCACCTCCACCACCTTGCTCATCTGCCAGAACGCCTCGATCGAGAGGTGCGCGCACCCTTCCACGTGGTACCAGTCGGTGCGGTTCGGCAGGGTGGTGATGAGCGCTGGGTCGTGGACAGGCACGACTGCCGGGTTCAGCACGTAGCCGGGTGACAGCGGGTCGCGGATCTGCAACAGTCCGTCTCCGCGAAAGCCCCGGGCACGTGGCAGGTGGTGCGTCTCGCCCGTTCCGAGATCGATGAGGTCGACCGTTTCCGCAGGCGTGTCAGTGACGTCGGGCCATGCCGCGTCGTCCGCGAGTTCGCCGATGACGCGCCGCACGGAGATGTCCTGGTAATGGTTCATCGCCGTGTCGGGTTGTACGTAGTCGGCATCGTGCACGTTGGTGACGTTGTCGTCGTACACATTGCCGCACCGGGTGACGAGGAACCGCACCAGCGCCGGCCGATCGCGCAGGAAGCATCGGTAGGCCTCCTCGTACTCCACGATCGCCTCCGTCATCGACACCACCCGGCCGCGCACGATGTGCGCGAATCGCCATCCGTCGGCGCCGAAGCGGTCGTCGAGCACCGCCTGACGATGTGCTTTCGAGGCACCGCTGTAGCCCGGGACACCAACCGGGATCCAGACGTCGGCCAGCTCCGGCCAGGGCGTGGGAGTGCTCACTCTGCCGACCGTAGTGGGTTCCCTGTGGCGCTGAGTCACACGTCACCGACGAAGTGCTTGCAAAAGCTAGCACCGCGGGCGGACGATGGTGTTGGGCCAAGAGAGCCCCAAGGAGGTCAACGGTGGACACGATGACGACTCTGAAGAAGTGGCAGGACGACTACGTCGCGATGATCAAGCGTGTCGAAGAGCCGGTGGTGCGCTACGCCGGCAAGGTGGCCGAGCCGGTGGCCCGCTACCTGCCCGAGCGGCCGCAGTTCATGGCGCAGATGCCTGCGGTGCGCGAGGTCGTGAGCGAGCAGTTGACGTTCCGTCGTCGCCTCGTTGACGAGCAGGCCGCCTTCGTCCGCAAGATGATGAAGGCGATGGAGCCGGTGCTCGCCAAGGTTGACGGCCCGGTCACGCAGCTGGCGACGGGCAATACACCCCAGCACGAGGAGCTTCGAATGCCTCAGCGCAAGGCGACTCGTAAGGTCGCCTGACGGCCCAGCCGCGAGAAGAACGGGCAGGCGTGACGCCTGCCCGTTCTGCATGTGTACCGTGCGGGCATGAGCCTGACGACACCTGGAACCCTGCCCACCACGATGCGCGAGATTCGTTCGCTGGTGACGGCCGATGGATATCTCGAACTGTCCATTGCCGAGGTGCCGGTGCCGGTGCCGGCGGCCTGGGAAGTGCTGGTGCGTATCCAGGGGGCGCCGATCAACCCCAGCGACCTCGGTCTGTTGCTCGCGATGGCCGATGTGTCGCAGGCCGTCGTCTCGGGCACCGCAGATTCGCCGGTGGTTCGCGCACCGCTCGCCGACCGCGTGCTCGCCGGGTTGGGGTCGCGCCTTGGCCAGTCGATGTCGGTCGGCAACGAAGGCTGTGGTGTTGTCGTTGCCGCCGGCGATGCGCCGGATGCGCAGGCACTGCTGGGGCGCACGGTGTCGTTGGTAGGTGGCGCCACCTACGGCGAGTACCGCAATGTGCCCGCCGGTCTGTGCATGCTGCTGCCCGATGGCACCGACCCTGTGCATGGCGCGTCGTGTTTCGTCAATCCGCTGACAGCGCTCAGCATGGTGGAGACGATGCGCATGGAGGGTCACACCGCGCTCGTGCACACCGCTGCCGCATCGAACCTCGGCCAGATGCTGCAGCGCATCTGCCTCGCCGACGGCGTGCCGCTGGTGAACATCGTGCGCCGCCCCGAGCAGGAGGCCATCCTGCGCAGCCTGGGCGCCACCCATGTCTGCGACTCCAGCAAGGACTCGTTCCGCGCTGATCTCACCGCGGCGCTCGTCGACACCGGCGCCACGCTCGCGTTCGATGCCATCGGTGGCGGTCGCCTGGCCGGCGACATCCTGTCGTGTATGGAGGTTGCGGTGAACACGAAAGCCACCGAGTACAGCCGCTACGGCTCGGACGTACACAAGCAGGTGTACATGTACGGCATGCTCGATTTTTCGCCCACCGAGATCGTGCGCGACTTCGGTCTGGCCTGGGGCCTGGGCGGTTGGCTGCTCACGCCGTTCTTGGGTCGTCTCGGACTCGAGGGGATGGCCCGTCTGCGCGACCGTGTGGTCGCCGAACTCACCACCACATTCGCCAGTCACTACACCCATGAGGTGTCGCTGGCCGGTGCGCTGTCGCTCGACGCGATTCACGAGTACTCCCGGATGGCCACCGGCCTGAAGTACCTCATCCGCCCGACAGAGGGCTGACCGCACCCATGACGGATGTCCGCCTTTCCGTACTCGACCTGACCGTCCTCAACGACGGGCAATCCAGCGGAGATGCCCTGCGCTCGACGACGGCGCTCGCTCGTCGCGCCGACGAGTTGGGCTACACCCGGTTCTGGGTTGCCGAGCACCACAACATGCCCAGCGTCGCGTGCACCGCGCCGACAGTGCTGATGGCGCACCTCGCCGCCAACACTCAGCACATCCGCGTCGGGTCCGGTGGCGTGATGCTGCCCAACCATGCGCCACTGGTGGTGGCCGAACAGTTCGCGCTGATCGAGA
The DNA here is from genome assembly GCA_009702045.1 of Actinomycetota bacterium. Taxonomy (GTDB): domain Bacteria; phylum Actinomycetota; class Acidimicrobiia; order Acidimicrobiales; family Ilumatobacteraceae; genus UBA668. Next base: position 131,845 of record WLIV01000003.1, read on the forward strand.
GCCTCTACCCAGGCCGAGTGGACGTCGGTATCGGTCGCGCACCGGGCAGCGATCAGCACACGGCGATGGCCCTGCGACGATCACGTGATCTGCTCGGCGCCGACGACTTTCCGCGCGACCTGCTCGACCTGATGGGTCTGCTCGGCGACCCGCGCGGCGAGCACGGCCTGTGGCAGAACTTCCGCGCCACACCGGCCCCGACCTCGATGCCGTCGGTGTTCCTGCTGGGGTCCAGCGGCTACAGCGCGCAACTGGCCGCGCACCTCGGGCTGCCGTTCGGCTTCGCCCATCACTTCGACATGGGCGGCACGATGGAGGCCGTCGAGCGTTACCGCCGCGACTTTCGTCCGTCGTCGGTGCTCGCCGAGCCGTACCTGATCATCACCGCCAACGTGCTGGCCGCCGACACCAAGGACGAGGCCGAATGGCACGCCTTGCCGGCGCGGCTCACCACGCTTGGGCGCCGCACCGGTCGGTTCATCCGCTTGCCCTCACCGCAGGATGCCTCGGTGCACCCCGACATGGCCGAGGCCAATCGCCTGCCGACCAGCCGCGTGGTCGGTGCCGCCGCCGACGTTGTGGCCGAGTTGCTGGCGCTGGCCAGTCGCACGGGTGCCGACGAGTTGATGGTCACTTCGGTGGCCTACGACCTCGACGCGCGAGTGCGGAGCATCGAGCTACTCGCCGAGGCCTGGGCACTCGCCTGAATGCAGCGTCAGGCTGCTGGTATGTAGGCGCAGGCTGGATCTTCGGCCAGCGGATCGCCAGTCGACGCGTAGGCCCGCGACCGCGAACCGCCACACAACTCGCTGTAGTCGCACGTCCCGCACTTGCCACCGAACTCCGCCGCCCGGATCTGCTGCAGCAGTGGGTGGTCGCGATAGACGTCGACGATGTCGTGGGTGCGTACGTTGCCGAGCACGATCGGCAAGAAGCCCGCTGGCGTGATGTCGCCCGTGGCCGAGACGAACACGATGCCACGGCCGTCGCGGGTGCCCTTCGTGTGTGCCTTCGATTCTGTCGTCGGCGGGCCGAGCTGTTGCACCAGATCAGCGGCGAGCCGTCCGTACAGCGCTCCGGTCGGGCCGGTGCGTCCGTCTTCGCGCCACCGCACGACGCGTCGGAACATCGGCCCCTCAACGGTGCGCACGATGAAGCCGTAGCGCGACGCGTCGTAGAGGAACTGGCAGACATCCTCGTTCTCGTCCGGGCCGAGTTCGAGCATCGAGCTCCCCCGGCCGACATTGACGAGGAAGAACACCTCCCAGATCGCTGCGCCGTGGTCGTGCACGATGCGCGCGATCTCCGGCAGTTCGTGGACGTTGTCGGAGGTGACCACGGTGTTCACCTGAACGACGAAGCCGTGGGCGCGCATTCGGTCGAGTGCGGAGATGGTGGCGGGGAAGTGACCGTTGATGCCGCGCAGACCTTCGTGCGTGGCTGGCGATGCGCCGTCGAGGCTGAGCGAGGCCACCTTCACACCGGCGGTGCGCAACTGCTCGAGCCGCTCGTCGGTCAGCAGCGGCGTCACGCTGGGGGCGAGTGCCACGTGCACACCTACGTCTCGCGAGTGCTCAACGAGCTGGTCGAGATCGGCGCGCATCAGCACATCGCCACCGGTGATGATCAGGATTGGCGACGGCTTGCCGAACGCAGACAGCGAGTCGATGAAGCGCAACGACTCGGCCGTCGACAGTTCCCCAGGTACCGGGGTGGCCTGCGCCTCTGCACGGCAGTGGCGACAGGCGAGTCCACACGCTCGCGTGGATTCCCAGAAGACCAGAATCGGTCGACGGTCTAGGTCGACACCGCCGGTGGCGGCAGTGTGCGAGTGCATCGGGTGGTTCACAACAGCTCGGACGGTACCGGTGCTCTCCGCCACCCGGTAGGGCACGACGCCCCTTCCTGCCTTCCCGCAGCCGCCCCTCGCTGCCGCCCCATCTCAGCGTCTGTGTCGCGGGCTTGACCTCCACCGTCGATCGTCAGTCCGCGACATAGACGGGGTGAGGGCTACGGTCGGGGGATGGATCCGATGGTTGAGGCGCTCATTGAGCATTACGGCATGACGCCACTGCCGGTGGAAGAGACCTATTTCGTCAGTACATGGCGCAGTACCGCCGAGATGCCAGACGGTGGTCCGATCGGGACGGCGATGATCGGGCTGTACGCAGCCGAGCCCTCCAGCCGGTCGTTGTTCCACCGCTTGAGCTTCGACGAGACGTGGCACTTCTACGGTGGCGACCCGATCCGACTGGTGCTGCTGCACCCGGATGGCACGTCCGAGGACGTGGTGATGGGTCCCGATGTGCTGGCCGGCCAACGAGTGCAGTACGTCCTCTCGGCGGGGGTGTGGCAGGCCGGTGAATTGGTCGCGGGCGGCCGGTGGGCATTGTTCGGTTGCACACTCGCCCCGGGTTTCACCGGTACGTGCTTCGAAGGCGGTCACGCCGGTGAGTTACTTCAGTCGTACCCGAGTCGGTCCGACGACATCGTCCGACTGGCCATCGCCGACGATCATGAGACAGCGATGCCCGACGGCTTCGCGCCGTGAGTCGCGCCCGCGGCGCTGCACGCACCACGTTCCTGTCGCTCCGCACGCGCAACTTTCGTCTGTTCTTCTTCGGTCAACTGATCTCGCAGATCGGGAACTGGCTGACGATGATCGCGCTCACGCTGCTGGTGCTGCACGCCACCAAGAGCGGTGTCGCTGTCGGTGGCCTCGTGGCCTGCCAATACGGTCCGATCCTTCTGCTCGGCGCGTACGGCGGGCTGATCGCCGACCGATCCGACAAGCGGGTGTTGCTGGTCATCACCCAGACGCTGCAGATGGCCCAGTCGTTCACGCTCGCGACGCTGGCGTTCATGGATCACCCGCCGCTGATGGCCTTCTACATCACCTCCCTCGCCGGTGGGATCATCCTCGCGTTCGACAACCCGGCGCGCCGCTCGTTCGTCTCCGAGATCGTGCCGCCCGCGCAGATGTCCAACGCGGTCACCCTGAACACGGCACTGATGACATCGTCCCGCATCTTCGGGCCGGCACTCGCCGGCGTGCTGGTGGTGACCGCCGGGTACGCCTGGACGTTCATGATCGATGCGCTCTCGTACGTCGCCGCCATTGGCGGATACCTGCTGATGCGCAAGGGTGAGCTGTTCCCGGTGCCCAAGAGCGTGCGCGCCAAGGGTCAGGTACGCGAGGGCGTGCGGTATGTGAGGACCGTCCGCGAGCTGTATGTGCCGATGGTGATGGTGACGATCATCGGCATCTTCACGTTCAACTTCTCGGTCACGCTCCCGCTGTTCGTGACGCACTCGTTGCGCGGCAGCGATGGCACCTACACGATCGTCTACGCAGTGCTCAGCGTCGGCTCACTGGCGGCAGCGTTGAGGGCCGCTCACCGTCTGTCGCCCGGGGTCGAACACGTCGTGCGCGGGGCCTTCCTGTTCGGTGCGGCAATGCTGCTGTTCTCGCTGACGCCGAACCTGTTGAGCGCCTTCCCAACGGCGCTGTTCGTCGGCTTCGCCAGCATCATGTTCATGACCAGCGCGACGGCGATCGTGCAGGTGCGCGCCGACCCCGCGATGCGCGGTCGGGTGCTGGCATTGCAGGCCATCGTGCTGATCGGTACCACCCCGATCGGTGGCCCATTACTGGGCTGGGCGTGCGATCAGTTCGGCGCGCGGTACGGCGTGGCGATCGGCGGGGTGGGCGCAGTCGCCGCGGGTGTCTGGGGTCGCGCCGAATGTCGTCGTCCACTCCACGCTGACGACCCAACCGGTGCCGTCGGGTCGGTGGTCTCAGCCTGACGCTCGCGCCTACTGCAGCGGGATCCCGCTGGTATCGCCTTCGGCGCGCGGGCCGAACAGACGCCGGTCGCCGACAGCGATGGCGAGGTCGTTGATCGACGCTTCCCGGCGGCGCATGTAGCCGAGGTCGTCGAACTCCCAATTCTCGTTGCCATACGACCGCCACCACTGCCCGGCGTCGTCGTGCCACTCGTACTGGAAGCGAACTGCAATCCGATTGCCCTGGTAGGCCCACAGGTCTTTGCGCAGTACGTACTCGTGCTCGCGCTGCCACTTGCCCTGGAGGAACGCGATGATCTCGTCGCGTCCTTTCACGAACTCGCCGCGGTTACGCCACTCGGAGTCCACTGTGTACGCGCCAGCGACACGCTCGGGATCCTTGGTGTTCCACGCGTTCTCCGCCATCAACACCTTCTGGCGGGCGGCCGCTTCGTCGAACGGGGGCAATGGGGCGCGGGGCGGGATCTCGGTCACGAGCGTTCACCCTAGAGAATCCGTCACCCGGCGGTGACCGTTGCTCGCCACAGGATCGTGTTGTCGATCTTGAGATCACCCGACCAGATCAGTGCGGCAGCGGGCGACCAGGTGATCGTGTCGTATCCCTCCTTCGGACCCACCTCGGCGGCCGTGTACTGGATGGCCGCGGTCCAGGCGCTGTCGTCGAACGTCGGCGACGTCCAGTCGGCGGGCTCGGGGGTGATCTCGTGCTGGCAGTCGGTGCTCGGGTTGGCGGACGACAGGCAGTCGGTGTTCAGCGGGGCGCGATGCACGACCAGGCCGCGCCACCCAGTGGTGGTGGTGGCGACCACCTTGCCGGTTGACGTGTCGGTGATCTGGGCGATGAACCCGCCGTCGCCCATCTGCTGGCGGGCGGTGCCGATGTACTCGAGGCCGCTGTCGTCCTGCTTGAAGTCCTTCGTCACCATTGCGATCGTCAGCGGGTAGGTGGCGGTGAACGTGATGGTCTCCGCGTTGAATGACCGCTCGGTGGTGATCGGCACGCTGTCCTCACCGACCAGTTCGCCATTGACGTACAGCGAGAACCAGTTGTCGGCCCACACCTCGGCGGTGAACGTGACGGGTGCCGGTGCCGGTGCCGGTGCCGGTGCGGTGGAGGTGGTGGCTGGGGCTGCGGTCGTCGGCACGGATGCAGCCGCGGTCGACACAGCACTCGACCCGTCGTCAGAACAGGCAACGAGTAGCAAGAGGGGCAAGAAGGGTAGGACGCGCTTCATCGGGTGTAGGTCTCCTTGGTAACGGTGCCATCGGGGGCGGTGAACGTGAAAGCGACGGACGAGCCCTGCACGGTGTAGTCGACTGCGCCAAGCGTGCCGCCCAGCGAGTACTCCAGTCGATACGAGTCGGTGGAAGGCGAGGAGAAGCCGGTGATCACAGCGCCCTTCAACGGACTGCCGGCCTCGCGGAACGCGCGGGTGATCGGTTGTGGTTCCACCTGGTCGGTGGCGTTGGCGACGCCGACGAGGCCACCGTTGATGTAGGGGTACGTCGTGGTGCCGTGGTAGTGGTACGTGCCATCAGCGCCGACGTGGCCGTTGTACTCGTCGAGCGTCGCGACTGGTGAGCCGTCGGGCTCTGTCGAGCCGTAGATCGGGTAGCCGTCGAGCGCGTACGCGATCGGCTTCCCCGCGCCGACGATCTCCTCTAGGTACAGCGGCGCCACGTGGTAGTGGTAGTCGTCGGCCCGGCCTGAGTGGCCACCCCACTCGTCGAGTTCACCGGCGAGGAAAGCATCGTCGCCGCGGTTGTTGAGCGCGTTGAAGATCGGCACACCGTCGACAGCGATCGCGATGGCACCGCGGAACAGGCCGGTGCGCGCGGAGATCGGCGTGTTGGCCATCGCCGGGGTGGTGGGGAACCGCCATGCGTTCGCCCCGGTGTACGGCTGGGGCAGCGGCACCTGCTGCTGCCAACTGACGATGCCCACCATTGCGTTGTGCGTGGGCATGCCGTTGCTTTCCACCAGCCAGTAGTCGCCCTCGACGAACGCACGCACGGTGTCGGCGAACGCATCGAACCCGGGCAGCGTGGTGAGCGACGCGATCGTGTCCGCTGAACCAGCGCCAGTCGTGGTTGACGCGACAGAACCGGTTGACCTACATGCGGCCAACAGGATCGCGCCCAGCCCGAGGCCACCCGCGCGCAGCATGGCGCGTCGGTCGAGCATCGGCCCAGGAGCGTGAGGGTGCACATGGTCGTGCGGATGCGTGTGCGGGTGCACGTGGTCCGTCATCAGGTCAATCCCGTCCGGTCGTAGGTGACATCGAGGGTTGCGCTGCTCAGTACCAGGCCGTTCAGCGCGTCCAGCAGCACGGCACGGGTGACGGTCGACGGGTCGCCCAACGTCGGCTGCGCGGAGAGGGCGTAGACGGTGAACGTGTAGACCTTGGTGCCGGGGCCCTTCGAGCACGGTGGTGCGTACTCGGTGCGCCCATTGACGCTGTTCGTCCCGACCGTCGCCGAGGGCACGGCACCAGCATCGAGGTGTTCGATGGTTGCATCCATCCCGTACACGACCCAGTACCAGTGTGTGTCACCCGGGCCGGGCACGTGGTGCATCACGACCGCATACCCGACCGTGCCCGCGGGTGCGCCACTCCACGCGAGCGGCGGTGTGCTCGACGACCCGTCGCAGGTGAACTCGATCGGCAACGTGCCGTCCTGTTGCATCACCGGGCTGGTCAGCAGAAACGCCGACGGTGCGGTGGTCGGCGACGCGGTGATCGGCGACGCGGAGGAGGGTCCCGCCGACGAGCACCCGGCCACCAACGCCACTGCGAGCCCGCACCACCACCGGCGAATCACTTCGGCACCACCAGGAACTGGCCCATCAGCCCCTCGTCTTCGTGGTTGGCCATGTGGCAGTGATACATGAACGGGTGATCGTTGCTGGCGTAGTCCTCGAACTTGGCGATGAACGTGACCTGCTCGTTGATCTGGACGTAGCAGGTGTCCTTCCAGCCCTTCTCGTACCCGGGCACTGGCCCGGTGCTGCGCTCGACGATCGCGAACTGCACATCGTGGATGTGGAACGAATGGCCGAAGATCTGACCGTTCTGGATGTTCCAGGCCTCGACGGTGTCGAGCACGACCCGCTCGTTGATCGTGTTCATGTCGAAGCCGCTGTTGTTGAACGTGAACGGACTGCCAGGCCCGTTGTCGGTGATCTCAATGGTCCGCTCGTTCGTTGCGTCAGCTGCCGACCACAACGCGTTGCTCGTCAGCTTCGTGGGCAGCGATGTGACGCCGTCGGCTCTCGAGGCGATGACGTTGATCCGCAGGATGTCGAACGTGGTGTTGTTCAGCAGGCTGCCGAACGCACCGGTGGTGGCGGATTCTGAGCCCGGGTAGCCGAGGCTGTAGCCGCCGTTAAAGGACTGCATGGTGAGGTCCGAGCCGACGGCATCGGCGCCGAGGTCGACGATGATCTCGTAACGCTCGCCGGGCACCATCGTCAGTCGAGACACCTCGACCGGGGCATCGACCAACCCACCGTCGGTGGCGATCACCCAGAACTTCCGGTCGTCGGCGAACCCGAGGGTGTACGCACGCTCGATCTCGCCGTTGAGGATGCGGAACCGCACCAGCTGCGCCGGCAGGTTCACTTCGGCCGACATCGTGCCGTTGGTCAACATGTAGTCGCCGTAGATGCCGGTCGTCTCGATCGCGTTGTCCGTGCCGAACTTGCGGCTGGTAAGAATCAGCGGGATGTCGTCCACGCCATACGTGCGCGGTAGTGCGAGTGCCGATTCGATGTCGTCCTGCACGATGATGAACCCGCCGGCGCCGAGATTCAGCTGCTTCCAGGTCAGTTCGTGGGCGTGCGGGTGATACCAGTACGTGGAGGCGTTGTTCATCACTTCGAATGTCGCCGACCACGCACAGCCGGGGTCGATGACCTGCATCGGCCCACCGTCCATCTCTGCCGGCAGGTGCACACCGTGCCAGTGGGTGGTGGTCTCCTCGTCGAGCGAGTTGGTGACGGTGATGCCCACCGTGTCGCCCTTGGTCATGATCAGCGTTGGCCCCCAGAACGAGGCGCCGTTGTAGCCGATGGTGTCGGTGGGCGCGCCGTCGAAGAACTGCACGGTGGACGGCGCGAGAGCCAGGTCGAACTTCGTGCCCGTCAACGTCGGCGGGATCCACAACAAGTTGAACCCCTGGGTGCTCACTGAAGCGTCGACGGCCACCTCCTGCAGCACGGCGGCGCTGGTGTCGGTGGTGATCGAGTAGCAGGCGTTCGAGTCGGTGGTGTGCGTGCTGACGTCGGTGGCGCCCGAGTTCGTCGTCGACTTGGACGACGAAGTGCAGGCCGCGAGTGCGAGCGCGGCGCCTCCGAACAGGAATTGGCGGCGACCCAGGGTGGGCCGGGTGAGGGGTGTCGTGTCGTGCATGGCTCAGGCCACCTTCGTGCCGTGGAAGCAACCGATGAAATAGGGGAACTCGTAGGTCGCCGAGTAGTGGTACGTGGTGACCACCTCACCGTCCAGCAGGATCGGCGACGTCCGCCCGTGGCACTCGTCGAGGTCGGCATTGGTCGGTAGGTCGCCATTGGCGGAGCGCTCGGCCACGATCGGGTAGCCGTCGTATGCGAAGCCCACAACTGTGGAGGCACCGGTACTCGCGTCACGAACGCAGGACGGGATGTCGTGGTAGTGGTAGACGCCCGTCTGCTGCGGGTGACCGTCGCACTGATCCTGTGTCTCGTAGGCCACCGCATCGCGGTTCCGTTCATCCACCGGGGCGAACAGCGCCACGCCATTGCGCAGCACACCGATCGCACCCTTGCTGAGACATGTTGGGGTCGCACCGGCGGTCGGGGTCACCGGCAGCGACACCGACAATGCACTCTCGCCGATCGTGTTCGGGTTGCGGTCGTAGTTGAATGCCGGGTCGTCGGCGGCCACGGGGAAGGTGCCGGTCACATTGCCGACTGGCAGGCCATTCGAGGCGATCACCCGCAGGTCGCCCTCGACAGTCTCGCTGTACTGGGCCATCGGCCAGTCGAGCGCGCCTTGTACCGACACCTTCTGGGTGAGGTCCCACGTGCCCGCAACTTCGTCCAGCCACGGGCCCGCCTTGAACGCTCCGCCCCCGTTCGGGTTGCCGCTGTCACACACGTAGAGGTTCCCGACTGCTGCGCCGGTGGTGCTGACATGCGGTGTGCCGATCGGCAGCGTGGTCAGGTCGGCGGCAGGCCCGACCCACGTGTTGACGATCGTGCCGTCCGCGGCGGTGGTCGTCGACGAACTGTCGGTGGCGAGTGTGGAGGTATCCGGTGACGTGTCTGCGGTCGTCGATGCGACGGTGGTGGACGACGCATCAGGAGTGCTGCCGCAGGCCGTGAGGGCGAAAGCGGCGACGGCCAGGACGAGGGGTACGGGGGATCGCATGGCGGCACCGTACGCAACGCACCTCACGGTTGGCTGAGGACGCGTCCTCAGGATTCCCTCAGGAAGCACGCCTAGTCTCGTGGCATGTCGGAGGTCAACGAGCGCCCCCATGTGCGGTTGGTGGTGGTGGAGGACGACGAGTCCATCCGCGAACTGCTCGCCGCCGGGCTGCGTTTCGCCGGCTACGACGTGCGCACGGTGGCCGACGGTGGCGCCGCACTCGACCTGCTCGCTGCGCAGGATGCCGACCTCGTGGTGCTCGATGTCAACCTGCCCGTGATCGACGGCTTCGAGGTGTGCCGCCGCCTGCGCGCCGCCGGCGACGATGTGCCGGTCATCTTCCTCACGGCCCGTCGCGAAACTGGCGACCTACGCGCTGGCTTCGGGGGCGGCGGTGACGATTACCTGACCAAACCGTTCAGCCTGGACGAGTTGACGTTTCGCATCGAGGCCGTCCTCCGACGCGCCGGTGCCCGTGGTGCCCGTGGCGCGGTGGCGTCCCGCCTGGTCTGCGGGCGCGTCGAACTCGACGAGGCGACGCATCAGGTGTGGAGTGCGGGCGACGAGGTGCAACTCACCCCCACCGAGTTCCGCCTGTTGCGCACACTGCTCGTCAATGTCGATCATGTGCTGACGCGCATGCAGATTCTCGACCTCGTGTGGGACTATGACTTCGAAGGCGACTGGCAGATCATCGAGACGTACGTCAGCAGCTTGCGGAAGAAGATCGAGATCGGGGATGCCGCCCGCATCGTCCACACCGTTCGCGGCATCGGTTACGTCGCTCGTCGTCCGGGCCTGGCATGAGTCTGCGGCTGCGGCTCACCCTCGGTATCGCGCTCGTACTGGCCGTGTCCCTCGGCCTGCTGGGCTACGGCGTGGTCCAGTCAACGCGCGCTGACGCGCTGGCCATCGTCCGCCGGCAGGTCGAGCGTTCGCTCTCCGTGCGCGCCAACTCGCCGCCTCCGCCGGTCGGCACCGACAGACCGGATTCCGACACTCGTGGGCGGGCGACGGCGCACTTCGTGATCGCTGCGGACGGCACGATCCGCGTGACGGAGCCGGCCGGGCCGCCCAGCGACCCGACCCCAGTGCCCCACCTCTCCGCCGCTGACATTGCAAGGCTGCAATCAGGTGACGCGGTGACGGTCGACGCGGTCGACGGCAGCCTGCGCTATCTCGTGCTCGCCGAACGTACGAGCACTGGCGACTACGAGGTGCAGGCCGGCCCGCTTGTCGACATCGACGCGACGATCGACTCGTTGGTGCGGCGCTTGTTGGCCGGCGCGCTGATCACACTCGTGCTTGCCGCAGCCGCCGTGATCGCAGTGTTGCGCCACGGCCTCAAACCACTGCGCAAGGTCATCGCCACTGCCGATGCAGTTGCTGCTGGCGAACGCGAACTGCGCATCCCCACCGACGAGGGCCCTACCGAGATCCGTCACTTGGCGGCAGCTCTGGACCACATGCTGCAGAACCAGAGAACTGCGTTGCAGTCGAAGGAGGAGAGCGAGCAGCGATTGCGCCACTTCATCTCGGACGCATCGCACGAACTGCAGACCCCGATCACGTCGGTCCTCGGGTGGGTGGAACTGCACCGCAAGGGTGCCCTCGACGCGGCGGGCAGCGTCGCCGCGATGGAGCGCATCGAGGCCGAGAGCCGACGCATGTCGGCCTTGGTGGACGAGTTGTTGCTGCTGGCGCGCCTCGATGAGCAGCGGCCGTTGCAGCTCGCTCCCACCGATCTCAGCGCCATTGCTGCCGATGCAGTCACGGACGCCAGTGCGGTCGAACCAACTCGCCCGATCACCCTCGAGGTGTCCGGGGCCGTAATGGTCATGGGGGATGCCGCACGTCTCCGACAGGTCATCGACAACCTGTTGCGCAACGTGCGGGTGCACACCCCGACAGGCGCAGCGGCCACCGTGCGGGTGTCGATCGAGGGATCGACTGCCGTGGTGACCGTATGCGATTCCGGGCCGGGTATCGACTCAGAGTCGTTGCCCCACGTCTTCGACCGCTTCTGGCGCCGTGATTACTCACGGACGCGTGCGACGGGTGGTGCCGGACTCGGCCTCGCGATCGTGGCTGCGCTTGTCGCCGCGCACGGCGGATCGGTCTCGGCCGCCAACCTGTCCAGCGGTGGGGCAGCGTTCACCTGTGCGCTGCCGCTTGCGGAGCCCATCGCTCCCTGAGTGGACCAAGGCCACTGTGCGTGCGTGGCGAAGTAGTGCACGCTGGAGGCACAACCACAGGACGGAGGGTCACCATGAACCCGACCGGTACGTGCCATGAGTGCGGTGCACCATTCCTTCCCGGCGCACCCTCGTGCACACAGTGCGGCGCTGCACTGGCTTCGATGGCGCCGCCAACCCCGCCAGCTCCGCTGCCGCCAGGCGCGCCGCCGCCACCACCGCCGGGGGCTATGCCGATGATGTCCGTCGGGCAGGTCGGGGTGCAGCGGAACAACTCGTCGCTGATCGCTGGCGCGCTGCTCGCAGTCATCGCCCTGGTCGGGATCGGCGTGATCCTGCTCAACCGAGGCAGCGACAGCACCAACAAGGGCACCACCTCGGTCACGACGAACGCGACCGGTGATGGCACCGACCCGTCGACCCTGGGCCAGGGTGAGGTACTGCTTGAGCCGGTGAACGTGCCCACCGCGAACCCGTTCACCGACGATCAGCGCACCACCGTCGAGACACAGCCGACGGTGTCGCTGCCCGACCTCCCGATCCCGTCCACGTCGTCGACGCTGGCGGCCGGCCAAGTGCCGCTGCCGCAGGTGTCGGGCGCGCAGCCCGGTCTGTACGGCGGAACGCGCAACAACCAGGTGTGCGACAAGCAGCAGATGATCGTCTTCCTCGAGACGCACGCCGACAAGGCGGCGGCGTGGGCTGGTGTGCAGGGGATCGCCGTCGGCGACATTCGCACCTACATCACCGCGCTGACGCCGGTGATCCTGACGTACGACACGCGGGTGACGAACCACGGGTTCAAGAACGGCGTGGCCTACGCGCACCCATCGGTGCTGCAGGCGGGTACGGCAGTGTTGGTCGACGAGTACGGCATCCCGCGAGCGAAGTGCTCGTGCGGTAACCCGCTGTCGCCGCCCATCCCGCTGACGGTGCCGCCGATCTACGTCGGACCTCAGTGGCCGACGTTCACGCCGACGACAGTGATCGTGGTCATCCAAACCGTGGTGGTCGTGGAGGGTTTCACGATCGTCGACGTCACCACGGGCGATCTGATCGTACGCCCGGTGGGCGCCAACCCCGACACTCCCGACCTGGCCACCGGTGACATCCGCGTCACCCTCAGCTGGGGCGATTCGGCTGACCTTGACCTGCAGGTCACCGACCCCGAGGGCGCCGCTGTCAACTATGACTTCCCCACCAGCGCGAGTGGTGGCCAACTCGATGTCGACGCGAATTCAGGGTGCAATGAAGCGCTCAGCGAGCCGGCTGAGAACATCATCTGGCCGGAGACCGGACCAAACGGTCAATACATCGTTCAGGTCGCTCTCTACAGCGAGTGCAGCTCGCCAGTTGCTCACCCGTTCCTGCTGCAGGTGTTCGTGGGCGGACAGCCTGTCGCAGTGCAGGTGGGCGGCGACGATGGTGTCTTCGCCGCGTCGGACGGCTCCGGCACGCTGTCGTCGAGCGTGCCGGCGATGTACTTCTCCTTCACTCGTGGCTAACCGGCCGTCCGGGCGGTGTCATTGGGCGCAGGGTTTGACCCGACCTGCCTCGAATATGCGAGTATTTCCTCAAGATGAACGAGCATCTACTTGAAGTAGTGGAAGCGATGCCGGATGGCGTCGTCATTGTCAACACCGACGGCGAAATCGTGTTGGTCAATCGCGAGGTGGAACGTCTGCTCGGCTATCCGCGGGCGGAATTGTTGGGCAACAAGGTGGAGATGTTGCTCGCCCCGGAACTGGCCGATGTTCACGCCGGTCACCGTGAAGGGTTCCTGCAGGCCTCCCGGCGACGGGCGATGGGCCGCGGGCTCGATCTCAGCGCGCGCCGTTCCGACGGCAGCATGTTCCCGGTGGAGATCTCGCTCGCGCCCGCTCAGGTGGCGGGCGACCCGGTGGTGATCGCCACGATTCGAGACGTCACCGCCGACCGGCTGGCCGACGCCGAGTTGGCCGAGGCACATCAGCGCGTCCTCCTGGCAGAAGACCACGAGCGCATCGCCCGCGATCTGCACGACACCGTGATCCAGCGACTGTTCGCCGCCGGTCTCAGCTTGCAAAGCGTTCTCCCTGTCGTCCCCGACAACGCGAAGGTGAAGATCGAACGGATTCTCGACGATCAGGACGACGCGATTCGCGAACTACGTACGGCGATCTTCGGATTGTCCAGCAAACGCGCTGCAGGCCGCACCATTCGAGTGGTCGTCAACCAACTGGTCGACGATGTCGGACGGGTGCTCGGTTTCCGGCCGACACTGCACTTCAATGGCGTCCTCGACAGCATCGACTCGGAGGTCACCGACGAAGTGGCTGCCGTGGTGCGCGAAGCGCTCAGCAACGTCGCCCGTCACTCGCATGCTCGCAAGGTTGAGGTGTCACTCAGCCATGTGGGCGAGCGGTTGGCCGTGGTGATCGCCGACGACGGCGCAGGTATCCCCAGCAGTCATCGCCTTGGCAGTGGACTGCTGAACATGCACGATCGTGCTGCGCGCCTCAACGGCACGTGCACGGTGACCTCGGGCGAAGGTGCCGGCACCACCGTGCGCTGGCAGGTTCCTGTCGGTAGCTGACCCGCTCAGCTGGCGCGGCCGACGCCAGCCCTCACGGCAAAGACGGCGGCTTCGGTGCGACGGCTCATGCCCAGCTTCATCAGCATGTTGGACACGTAGTTCTTGACCGTCTTTTCGGCGAGGTGCAGTTCGGTGCCGATCTGGCGGTTCGTGGCACCTTCGGCGATCAGGTCGAGAATGCGCCGCTCTTGCGGGGTGAGCTTCGCGAGCCGCTCATCTTCCTCGCTGGGGTTGCGCAGCCGGTGCAGCACCTTGGCCGTGACGGTGGGGTCGAGCAGTGACTCACCACGGGCGACGCGGCGGATGCCAGCGATGAGGTCGTTGCCGCGAATCTGCTTCAGCACGTAGCCGGATGCGCCGGCCATGATGGCCTCGAACAAGGCGTCGTCGTCACTGAACGAGGTGAGCATCAGACACGCCAGACCTGGCAGCTGGCTGCGCACCTCACGGCACACCTCCACGCCACTGCCGTCGGGCAGACGCACATCGAGCACGGCAACGTGCGGACGGACTGCGGGAATCCGCTGGATTGCCTCGGCAGCGGTGGAGGCCTCGCCGACGACTTCGATATCGGGTTCGCTCTCGAGCAGCTCACGCACCCCGCGCCGAACGATCTCGTGATCGTCGAGCAGGAATACCTGGATAACGGGGTTCTGCTCCATGGGGAGCTATTGGAACACATGTGAGGGATGCTTGTCAGGGTCCTTCGTCACATTCTCGCCAGCGCCGTACAATCTCATCCGTGCCCGTGTCCCAACCCCCTGCCGTGTTGCCTCAGGCCAACGACACCTGCTGGTGCGGCAGCGGTCGCAAGTACAAGCGGTGCCACAAGCCGACGGAGGGCCGCGTGCTGCAGGGTGAGATCAGCCCGATGCGCTCCGTGCCCGACAACATCGCCAAACCGTCGTACGCCCTCACGGGTGTCGTCGAGCGCTGGGCCGAGCCACGCGTCAAGACACCCGAGACCATCGAGCGTATGCGTCACGCCGGTGTCGTGGCCTCCGAGATTCTCACGCTGGCGGGCGAGATGGTGCGCCCCGGAATCACCACCGACGACATTGATGTTTTCGTGCACGAGCTCACCATCGAGCGTGGCGCCTACCCCAGCCCGCTGAATTATCACGGCTACCCGAAGAGCGTGTGTACCAGCGTCAATGAAGTGATCTGCCATGGCATCCCCGACAGCCGGGTGCTACTGGACGGCGACATCATCAACCTCGACGTCACCGCCTACATCGGTGGCGTTCACGGCGACACGAACGCGACGTTCTTCGTCGGCGACGTCGACCCCGTCAGTCGCAACCTGGTGAAAGTCACCGAGGAGTGCACGTGGTACGGCATCGAGGCCGTCGTGCCCGGTCGTCCCATCAGCGATATCGGCAAGGCCATCGAGCAGCACGCCAAGAAGCACAAGATGGGCGTTGTCCGGGCGTTCATCGGCCATGGTCTCGGCGAACAGTTCCACACCGATATCCAGGTGCTGCACTACTACGACGAGTCGGCGTCGATGATCATGCGCCCCGGGATGACGTTCACGATCGAACCGATGATCACGCTCGGCGGCTGGCAGCACCGGATGGTGTTCGATGACGATTGGACTGCGGTGACCGCCGACGGCAAGCGCACTGCCCAGTTCGAGCACACGGTGCTGGTCACCGACGACGGTGTCGAGGTGCTCACCGCGCCAGGCTCGGTCACCCCCTCCGCGCCCTGGCGTCGCTGACAGGTCAGCTCCGCTGGTGAGCGACGACCTCACACAAGGAATCCGATGACCACACCCGTGTTCGAACGTCTGGACACTGACCGCTTTCAGCCCACCGACTTCGCCCGCGGACCGTGGGATCCGCGTGCCATGCATGGCGGGGCCCCATCGGCGTTGTTGGCGGGTGTGCTCGAGGCGGCGTTGGCCGACCCGAACGACCCGCTGCCGATGCACCCGTCGCGGCTGACGATCGACCTCGAACGGCCGGTCGGCATCGTGCCGCTCACTGTGAACGCGCGGGTGGTGCGAAGTGGCAAGAAGGTGCGCATTGCCGAGGCTGAGGTGTTCGACGACAGTGGCACCCGCCTGGCCCGCGCGACGTTGCTCGGGGTGCGCACCACTCCACAACCGCTCGACCTCGCGGATGGCGTCATCACGACCGTGGGCACACCGCCACCAGCACGTCCGATCGGTGATGGCGGTCTGGCCGGATCACCGTTCGCGGGAGTCACCGGCGGCCCGTTGTTCCATTCGCACGCAGTCGAGCACTGCTTCGTGCGCGGTGAGTTCGGCGGCCTCGGTCCGGGCACCGACTGGATTCGCTTCGTCGTACCGGTGGTCGGCGGAGAGGTGACCACCCCCTTGCAGCGTGTCGCTGGGGCGTGCGACTTCGGCAACGGCATCAGCGCTGCTCTGCCGCCCGGCTGGATCTTCATCAACCCCGACCTCACCATCACCCTGCAGCGCCTACCCGTCGGCGAGTGGGTGTGCCTCGACGCGGTGACGCTGTTCGGCACGAACGGCTACGGCAGCGCCGAGTCCGAGTTGTGGGACGAGGATGGACATCGCCTCGGCCGCAGCATCCAGAACCTCCTCATCGAACCCCCGCCCACCTGACTGCGCCCCGTTTCCAGCCGTTCATGTCGCGGGGCTGACCCCGAAATCTGCGGTCAGCCCCGCGACATGAACCGGGTGTTCTGGCGGAAGCCGGCTCAGGGGAGCGGGATGCTGGCGAGGAGGCGGGGGTTGAGGCGGACCGCATTGGCGGACAGGCCGCTGCCGGCAGCGTGATGGCGCACCCATTCGAGTGCGGCGTCGGACTCCAGCACCGACAGCACCCGCTCGGGTTGCCCGGTGGTGCAGGTGATCACCGGGACGGAGGGCAGCCACTCGCCGCGCACATCGTGTACGGCCTCGATCACCTTCGTCTGGTTGGCGATGAGGATCTTGGGCACGAGTCGTTCGCCCGCCCAGCGTTGCAGCGCAGGGGACAACCGGTCGAGCGCCACACGCGGCGCGGCGTACTGCTGCTTGGCGAAGCGCACCGGCCGTTCGCCCCAGCGGCACACGCCCGGGTCGATCAGCCCGCTGGTGACGAGGGGCGGGCCGTCCATGTCGTCGCCGACGGCACCGACCAACCCGTAGTACTGGTCGCGGAAGTCGACGGTGAAGCGGGCGATGTCGCCCAGCACCGGGCCGTCGTGCGCAGCCATGGAAGTACCGGCGAGTAGTCCGCTCCACGAGGCGGGCATGTCCATCGGCGCCACCACGTCGAACGACGGTCCGAACGCTCGCCGCACCGGCCCCGGCGCGCCACCGACCTCCCACACGCCAGCCCACACGCGCACGTTGGCGTCGAACATCAACGTCGGCGACCACCACATCCAGCGCAGCGCGGCAGCACCGTCGACTGTCGCACGGATGGCCGCTGCGTCGCGGGCCGACAACAACGACTGGGGGAGGACCAGCCCGACGCGGCCGCCCGGTCGGGCGAGGCGCACCGCAAGCGCGAGAAACTCGGCGGCGGCGTCGGCGTACGGTCCGCCACCGAACTGCGAGCGACCACCGCGTGTCGTGACCCGCGAAAGTTGGTTGAGGAACGGGGGGTTGCCGATGACGACGTCGAACTGCTGCCCGCCCCAGTCGCGGCTCAGCGAGTCGTCGTGCACGAAGCCACCGCCGGCCGCCGTGGCCGCATCGATGTCGACGCCCGTCTGCTCCGGTAGCGCCGTAGCGCGCAGGAATCGGCCGTCCCCGCAGGCCGGGTCGAGCACCGTGCGCGCCCCCGCGAACAGGGTCTCGCGCACCACCGCTTCCACCAACGATGCAGGGGTGTACCACGCTCCGAGTTGCTTGCGCGTGGCCGGCCCCGCGGTGCCACGTTGGGGATCGCTCACGCGGTCAGCGTAGGGTTTCACCTCGTGACGTCCTCGGACTCCAGTGGAGCCGCCGCCCGCTATCTCTCCTTCGAGCGCGACCAGTGGGCCGCGCTCCGTGCCGCAACGCCGCTGACGCTCAGCGCGGACGACCTCGAGTCGCTGCGCGGCATCAACGAACGCATCGACCTCGAGGAGGTAGCGGCGATCTACTTGCCGCTCACCCGGCTGCTCAACCTGTACGTCGCGGCCACCCAGAACCTGCACAAGGCATCGGCCGCGTTCCTCGGCACGCTTGCCCCGAAGGTGCCGTACGTGATCGGCGTGGCCGGCAGCGTCGCCGTCGGCAAGAGCACCTTTGCTCGTGTGCTGCAGACACTTCTTGCCCGTTGGCCGGATCACCCGAAGGTCGATCTCGTCACCACCGACGGCTTCCTGCACCCCAACCGGGTGTTGGAAGAGCGTGGCATCATGAACCGCAAGGGCTTCCCGGAGAGCTACGACACTCGCCGCCTGCTGCAGTTCCTGCGCGACCTGAAGAGCGGCGCAGAAGAGGCGACGGCTCCGGTGTACAGCCATGTGGTGTACGACATCGTCGAGGGCGAGCAGGTGATGGTGCGCCGGCCCGACATCGTCATCGTCGAGGGTCTCAACATGTTGCAGGTCGGCTCACCCGACGGCAGCGCGGTCAATGAGTTCGTCAGCGACTACTTCGACTTCTCGATCTACATCGATGCGGATGTGAATGACATCGAGGAGTTCTACGTGCGTCGCTTCCTGACGCTGTACGAGACGGTGTTCCAAGACTCTGAGAGTTTCTTCCGGCACTACGCACACCTCACTCGCACGGAGGCTGAGCAGGAAGCCCGACGTATCTGGCGCGAGATCAACGGCAAGAACCTGCGCGAGAACATCGAGCCCACCAAGGCGCGTGCCAGCCTGATGCTGAACAAGGGCCGCGACCATCGCGTGACGTGCGTCAAGCTGAGGCGCCTGTGAGGCGTGTCGCCACGCTGATGGTGGTCGGCGCAATGGCACTGGGCGCGTGCGGCGGCGACAGCGAAGCCAAGGTGCAGCCGTACGACCACGCGCCCGTCCCGGCGGTGCCCGACCACACACACGAGGTTGTCGCGGTGGGCGCGCAGGCCGACGGTGACTACTGGGCAACAGCCACGGGAAGCGACACTCTCGCTGGCACGGTGTCGTTCACGTTGGTGCAGGTCTTCTTCGGACCAGCGTGCACGGCGGCGTTGGGGGTCGATCAATGCGATGGCGACATGGGTGTGAAGTCTGAGCCGACCCTGACGGTGACGGCCACGGCGGCGAACCTGATGAGCATCAGCGTGGTCGCCGCCAACCGGCAGAACTACGCCGTCCCCGGCTCGGAGTTGGCGTCGCTCGTCGGCGGCAACCCACCCGGGGCGCAGGCTCCCGCCGAGTACACCTACCAGCAGTTCCCATTCCTGGTGACCGTGGAAGGTGGCGTCGTCACCGAGGCCCACCAGATCTGGATGCCCTAACCCCCCCACACGGTGCGAGTGCCTGGGCCCCGGCCCGAGTGCCAGAGCGCGCCCGAGTGCTACGTGACACCCGGGGTGTCACTCCCCACTCGGGTGCGCATGTGCCACTCGCACCGGGGGCCTGGCACTCGCACCGGGGGCCTGGCACTCGCACCGGGTTAGGGGAGGGTGAGCCAGGCCGGGAGGTCGGCGATCGAGGCCAGGTCGGCGAAGTGCTCGTCGTGCTCGACGTGTTCGAGTTCCCACAGCAACGGGTATGGGACGTGCACGGCCGTACCACCGAGGGCCATCACCGGCAGGATGTCGCTGCGCACGCTGTTGCCCACCATGCACACGCGGGTGGGGTCGACGCCCATACGAGCGAACACTCGGGCATACGTGCCGGGGTCTTTCTCGAGCAGGATCTCGACATGCTCGAAATGGTGGGCGAGGCCACTGGTCTGCACCTTGTGTGTCTGGTGGACGAGGTCGCCCTTGGTGATCAGCGCCAGTGGGTAGTGGCGCCCGACCAGAGTGAGCACCTCGGAAACGTTCGACAGCAGACGCACCGGCTCGGTGAGGTGAGCTCGGATCATCTCCATCAGCTGAGCGATGACCTCGATGGGCACTGCGCCGTCGGTGATGGAGATCGCCGCTTCGACAGCGGACAAGCCGAACGCCTTCACGCCATAGCCGAGCACCGAGAGGTTCTTGCGCTCCACGGCGGTGAGCGCGGCTCTCACGTCGATGCCCTCAGGTGCGTACGGGGCAACGAGATCCACGAAGCGCAGTTCGCCGGCGGTGAAGCGATCCTCGCTGTGCCACAGCGTGTCGTCTGCGTCGAACGCGATGATGTCGAACGATCTCACTGCAGGCCTCAGCGGTGCAGCGCGTTGAGGTAGTTGTAGACAGTGATGCGGCTGACGCCCATCGCATCGGCGACATCCTCCACCGCGCGACGCAGGATGAACGCTCCCCGATCGTCGAGCAGGCGGATGGCCTTCTGTTTCTCTTCGCGACTGAGCGTGGGGAGCGGAGCGCCCATCTCGCGCTCCACGGCCTCGATCAGACGGTCGAGTGCGCCGTGCAACGGTGCTGGCCGGACGGCGGCGATCACGGCGCCCTCCCACCGCAGCGGCAGATCTCCCGGTTCACGGTCTTCGGCGGCGACGAGTGATGCACCCAGTGCCTCGACGATCGGCTTCACCGAGAGCACCAGTGGATGGCGCGGCAGTTTGTTCACGCCGGCGTCTCCGTGCCAGAGATCCGCTCAGCGTGCAGGCTGACGTGCGTGGCTCCGTGGGCAAATGCCTGCGCCAAGATGGCCCCCGACACCTCGGCGACGTTCAGCGGGCTGACGACGACCGACGATCCGAACGGCCCGAACTCGACGACCAATCCCAGTGCCTCCACGGCCTGGATCGCGGCGGTGACGTGCGGACCCGGTTTGCCCTCGTGGAAGGGCTCGATCGTGAACTCCAGCAGCAGCACGCTTGCGATGGTAGCGAGTCAGCCGGGGTGTTGGTCCCGTCGCTGGCGGAGCGACTGCACGCGCTCGGCTCGCTTGGCCCGCAACTGCGCTCCGCGGCTGTACTCCAACGGGTCGAATGGGTCCGGGTCGGCGGGGACCGAGGCAGGGTCGACCAGCTGGGTACCCATGTACATCTCCACGATCAGCGGCCGGTCGAGGATCTTGCTCGCGCAGAACACCCCACCGGTGACGGCACCGGCGATGCCGTGGCCCGACGTCGTGTTCGCGCCGACGACCCACAGCCCCTCGATCTCGGTGCGGTGGTCGGGCCGGTCGTCACCCACCTGATCGGGGGAGTGCATATAGCCGTAACTGGTACCGCCGCTGCTGTGCGTGTAGCGCTCGTGCGACAGCGTCGTGGCGGTCTCGACATGCACGATGTGGTCGCGGAACGGCCCCAGCACGGTCTCGGCGGCGTCGATCAGCCGGTCCTGCAGTTCCTGTTTGCGTGCCCGGTAGGCCGGGTTACGGCGATAGAGCTCGCCATCCGTCGGGCCGCTGTCGACGCCCCAGAACTCGTAGCCGCGCGGTGCCAGCGTCATGATCTGGAAGTTCGTGTGGCCAGGCGGGCATAGCTCGTGGTTGTCGGGGTCCTTGCGCGAGGCGAGTGCGATGTAGGCGAAGGGCACCTGGCTGTCGGGCAGGTGGCCCTCATCGAGTTCGGCGTACAACTCGTCGGTGCGGTAGTCGGGGAACACGAAGTAGTTGGTGTTCGGCCCGTCGAGCATCGTGTCGACGACCACGTACGTGCACACCAGGCCGAGCGTCATCTGCGCCTGCTGGGCCCATGCCAACGTTGCTGGCAACACATGCTCGCGGCCCACGAGGTGGTTGATCGTGCGACGGTAGTCGGCGTTGCTGACCACGATCGGGGCGCGCAGTTCGCTGCCATCCTCCAGTCGCACGCCACGCGCGGCGCCACGCTCGATGATCACGCGGTCCACGGGAGCCAGCGTGCGCACCTCGCCGCCACAGGCCTCGATCACCTGGATCAGCCGGGCGGCGATCATCTGACCGCCACCTTCCGGGTAGAACGCGCCGCTCATGTAGTGATGGATGATCCCGGCGTGCATCGCGACCGCCGTCTGCTGCGGCCCACCGGCGTACAGGCCGCTCCAGTGGTCGATCGTCGCACGCACCTTGTCGGAGAGTTCGCTCTCGTCGAACAACTCACTCAGCGGGCGACGCGCCCACAACTCGAACGTAGGACGCTCGCCACCGAAGACATCGCGGCTCTCCTCGGCCACCTTGCGCAGGGTCTGCACGCACCGCTCGACGCCGGCCTTCTCGGCGGGGAACTGCTCGACGAGGCGCTGCTCGTATTCGTCCCAACCGGCGGGCACGCGGAACGTGAAGTCGGGGAAGTGCAGCGTGTCGAACCCGTCTGCGTCGAGCGGGCGGAACTGCAGTCGGTCGCCGATGCCGAGGCTGGCGAAGATCGTGGGGAACAGCCCGCCCGGTTGGCACTCGCCGATGTAGTGCACCCCGACGTCGAACTCGTACCAGTCGTCACCGTGATGGCGCCGGAACACCTGAGTGTTGCCACCGGCGACGTCGTGGCGCTCGAGCACCAGCACCCGCTTGCCTGTGCTCCCGAGGCAGGCGGCGGTGGTGAGCCCGCCCGGCCCCGATCCGACGACGATCGCATCCCACGACTCGGTTGTCATGGCACCAGTCTTACGACGAACGGTGGGCGGCGGCGAGATGGGCGACGTCGTCCATGATCTTGGCCAGTTGGAAGTCCTTCGGCGTGTAGACCGCAGCGACGCCGGCATCGAGCAAACGCTGGCGGTCGGCCTCGGGGATGATGCCGCCAACCACGACCGGTGTGTCGAGACCGATCGCCCGCAGACCGTCGACGACGGCGGGCACGAGTGACAGGTGCGATCCGGAGAGGATGGAGAGGCCGACCACATCGGGGTCTTCGTCGCGGGCGCTGGCCACGATCTGCTCGGGCGTGAGGCGGATACCGCTGTAGACGACTTCCATACCGGCATCGCGGGCTGCGACGGCGATTTGCTCGGCACCGTTGCTGTGTCCGTCGAGCCCCGGTTTGGCGACGAGGAATCGTGGCGGGCCGCCGACCATCGTCTTCACGTACTCGGCCACGGCCGCCAGCTCTCCGACGCGGCGACCGACCGCAGCGTTCACACCAGTCGGTGCCCGGAATTCGCCGAACACATCGCGCAACACTGCCGACCATTCCCCCGTCGTGCCACCGACCTTGGCCAGCACGATCGATGGATCGACGATGTTGGTGCCGTCGATTGCCGCCGCGCGCAGTGCGTCGAGCGCCGACTGCACCGCGCTGTTGTCGCGTTCGGCGCGCCAGCGGGCGACCTCGGTCTTCAACTGTGCTTCGATCGCCGGGTCGATGGTGAGGATGTTGCCCGGTGTGTCGAGCGGCGAGGGTTCGGTCTCGGTGAACGCGTTCACACCCACCACCAACTGGTCGCCGGATTCGATACGACGCGTCCGCTCGGCCATCGAACGTACGAGGCGACCCTTCAGCTCGTCGACCGCAGCGAACGCGCCACCCAACGACAGCACGTCCTGCAGTTCGACCCACGCGGCGTCGCGCAGTTCGGTGGTCTTGGCCTCGATCACGGTGCTGCCGTCGAACAGGTCGCCGTACTCAAGTAGATCGGTCTCGAACGCCAGCACCTGCTGCATCCGCAACGACCACTGCTGATCCCACGGGCGCGGCAACCCCAGCGCCTCGTTCCACGCCGGCAACTGCACACTGCGTGCTCGTGCCCGCTTGGAGAGCGTGACCGCCAACATCTCCAACACGATGCGCTGGATGTTGTTCTCCGGTTGCGCCTCGGTCAGGCCCAACGAGTTGACCTGCACCCCGTAGCGAAAGCGGCGAGCCTTGTCGTCGGTGATGCCGTAGCGCTCAAGACCGATGCGGTCCCACAGCTCGCTGAACGCCCGCAGCTTGCAGATCTCCTCCACGAAACGGATGCCAGCGTTGACGAAGAACGAGATGCTGGCGAACACCTGGGCGAACTGCTCAGGCGGCACCTGACCGCTATCGCGCACTGTGTCCAACACATCGATCGCTGTCGCCAGCGAGAACGCGATCTCCTGCACCGGTGTCGCGCCAGCTTCCTGCAGGTGGTAACTGCACACGTTCATCGGGTTCCACTTCGGCGCGTGCTGTGCGCACCAGGCCACCATGTCGACGATCAACCGTCGCGACGGTGCCGGCGGGAAGATGTACGTGCCGCGCGACAGATACTCCTTGACGATGTCGTTCTGGGTCGTACCCCGCAGCGCGCTCGACGGCACACCTTGCTCGTCGGCATTCGCGACGTACAACGCGAACAACCAGGCAGCCGGAGCGTTGATGGTCATCGACGTGTTCATCTGCCCCGGCGGAATATCACGCAATAACGCACGCATATGACCCAGGTGCACCACCGGTACACCCACCTTGCCGACCTCGCCATGGGCCAACACATGATCTGGGTCGTACCCGGTCTGCGTCGGCAAGTCGAACGCGATCGACAGACCCGTCTGCCCCTTGGCCAAGTTCGTGCGATACAACTCGTTCGACGCCTCGGGGGAGGAATGCCCCGAGTACGTTCGCATCAACCAGGGTTCGTCTCGTTGCCGTTCGTCCCTCGTCATTCGTCCATTGTTACCCACGGGTAGCGAGCCCCGCTACCCCAGCCCTGCCAGGGCGCTCAGCAGGTGGCGGCGGCGACGCGGCGGAGGTAGTCGGTGCGCGAGATGTCGACGACGCCGAGGGTGGCGAGGTGATCGGTGGTCCACTGCACATCGAACAGTTGGCCACCCGTCTCGCGCAGCCACTGCACTGCGGCCGCGACGGCGACCTTTGACGCGTCGGTGCCGGCGGGTGGGTCGGCGTGGAACATCGACTCACCGGCGAACAGACCCTTGATGCGCACGCCGTACAGGCCACCCACCAGCACCTCGTCGCGGAACACCTCGATGCTGTGGGCCCAGCCCATCTCGTGCAGTCGGCCGTAGGCGGCGATGAACTCGTCGTTGATCCACCCATGCGGGCGGCGCGGATCGCCACAGCGGCGCATCACGTCGGTGAAGCAAGTGTCGAGACGCACCTCGAAGCGGCTGAGCGACCTACTCAGCGACCGCGAGACGTGCAGCCCGTCGAGCGGCAGGATGCCCCGTGGGTCAGGCGACCACCACCCGATCCGGCGTGTGCCGAGGGGCATGGGGAACAGCCCGCCTCGGTATGCAGCCAGCAGCGTGCCCGGCTCGAGATCGGCGCCGACGGCCACCAGACCGTGCTCGTCAGCGACCGCGGGAGACGGAAGTCGCCACCGTGTCGGTTCGGGTTCGATCAGCTGCTTCACGCCCCCACCTTCGCGCGCACCCCTCTGTATCGTGATCGACCACTAACCTGCACGTCGTCATGGGTTTGCAGTCGTTCGAGAATGGTTTGGAGCGTATGGTCGAGGGCGTGTTTTCTCGCGGTTCAACTCCCAGCATCCGGCCGGTCGAACTCGGCCGACGCCTTCTGCGCGAAATGGATGACCATCGCAGTGTCGACGTCAAGGGTCGGCGGATCGTCCCCAACGAGTTCCTGTACCGCCTCAACAATGTCGACCTCGAAGGGTTCGCCGACATCGAACAGGCCTTGCACACCGAACTGTGCGAGACCGCTCGCGAATACGCGCGGGCCGAGGGGTACCACTTCATGGGCCCAGTGGTGGTGCTGATGGAGATCGACGACACGCTGAAGGCGGGACGTTTCACCATCAGCAGTCGTATGAAGGAATCTGGTGGCGGCGTGGGTGCGGGTGCGCTGGTGCACGCCGACGGCACTCGCCTTGCGCTGGGCCAGCAGCTGATCAGCATCGGCCGACTGCCCGAATGCACCATCCCCGTGGCCGACACCAATGTCAGCCGCCGACACTGCGAGATCCGTCCTGCAGGTTCGGCGTTCGTGGTCGTCGATCTCGGCAGCACCAACGGCACCAAGGTGAACGGTGTGCGCATCCAGGGTGAGCAGGCACTCGCCGACGGCGACGTCGTGAGCGTGGGCAGCTTCACCCTGCGCTTCGAGGCCTCGTGAGCGACGCGCAGCTCAACGTCCTCAACTACGCCCTCCTTGCGCTGATCTACCTCTTCTTCGCGCGAGTGCTCTGGGCGGTCTGGAGCGAGGTGCGCGGACCGCAGCTCGGCCGGCATCCTCAGCCGGTCGGCCATGCCCGTGTCGATGCCACCAATCCGGGTCTCGCCGGGGCGCCCCTCCCCCCTGTCGTCACCACGTTGCCGGCCCGCACGCGTTCGAAACGGGGTATCCCGTCGCGCCTGGTGGTGCTGCAGCCAAAGGTGCGCAAAGGCGCCGCCTACCCGATCGGCTTGGAGATCACGCTCGGACGTGCCACCTCGTGTGCCATCGGCCTCCCTGACGACACGTTCGCCTCGCAGCTACACGCTCGCGTGTTCCGCCGCGACGGCGAGGTGTGGGCCGAAGACCTGGGCAGCACGAACGGCACCCACGTCAACGGCGGCCGTCTGACCACCGCCCACATGCTCTCGATCGGCGATCGGGTACAGATCGGCAGCACGATCTTCGAGGCACAGTGAGGCAACCGTGGGACAGCTGACATCCACACCCGCCCTCGCGTGGGGTGCCGCCACGGACGTGGGTCGCGTGCGCACCGAGAACGAGGATGCGTTCGTCACCGAGCCGATGATCTTCGTCGTCGCCGACGGGATGGGCGGCCATCAGGCCGGCGAAGTCGCCAGTGCAATCGCTGCCACGACGTTGCGCGATCGTCTCTCTGAAGGCGCCCCGTCCGTCGACGTTGCCGAGGCCGCCGTGGTCGAGGCCAACGCGGCCATCTTCCAAGCGGCGCACCACAATCTCGATCAGCGCGGAATGGGTACCACCATCACCGCGATCGTGGTGTTGGCCGATGAAGGCAGCGGGGCGCGGTTGGCGGTATTGAACGTCGGCGACAGCCGCACGTACGTGCTGCGCAATGGTCGCCTGCGGCGGGTGACGATCGACCACAGCTACGTGCAGGAACTGGTGTCCACCGGACACATCACCGAGGCCGAGGCCCGCAACCATCCACGACGCAACATCGTCACCCGCGCGCTCGGTATCGAGTCGAACGTACGCGTCGACAAGTTCGTGCTGCCGTTCGTGCGCGGCGATCGTTTCGTGCTCTGCAGCGATGGTCTGGTGGACGAAGTCGATGATGAGGAGATCGCAGCAGTGCTGGCGATCCACGCGTCCCCGCAGGCCGCTGCCGAGGGTCTGGTTGCAGCGGCAAACCACAATGGCGGTCGCGACAACGTCACCGTCGTGGTGGTCGACTCGTTGGAAGGTGCAGCGCCGCCGCCCGACTCGTCCGATCTCGAGCTCGACCTCGCGTGGGGCGAGACCCAGCAGCCTGCTCGCCTCATTGACGCCGAGGGAGGCGCAGCCGAGATCGCTGAACCTGCGGTACCGCCCGATGCCCTCGACGCACTCGCCGCGGCTCCGCCGGCCGCTGCTGAGCGCCGCCGGTTCACCAAGGGAATGCTGCTGTTCGCCATCAGCCTGGCGGCCATCATCGTGCTGACGGTGACGCTGTTGCTGGTAGTTGGCCACGACTCCCAGGAGGCGCCGCCGACGACCAATACGAGCTCCAGTCCCAACACGACTGGCGGATGACACGATGACGCAGCCGTCGCCGCTCGCGGCAGCTCGCCGTCGCAGCGAGC
The DNA here is from genome assembly GCA_009702045.1 of Actinomycetota bacterium. Classification (GTDB taxonomy): domain Bacteria; phylum Actinomycetota; class Acidimicrobiia; order Acidimicrobiales; family Ilumatobacteraceae; genus UBA668. Next base: position 159,435 of record WLIV01000003.1, read on the forward strand.
TCGGCCTCGTGCTGATGGCAGCAGGAATCAGCGCGGTCGGCTACGTGCTCGCATCGTTCGGCAAGAACGCGACGATGCCGGCGACGATCGTGCCGTTCCTCGTCGCGTTGTTGGCGATGCTGATCGCTGCCAATGTCGCCACACGGTTCCTGGCGCGCGGTGCGGACGCCACGCTGTTGCCGATCGCGGTGTTGCTACACGGCATCGGGTACGTGATGATCGCGCGGCTCAGCGACCGTCGTGCTGCGCTGCAGACGACGTGGTCGTTCATCGCCGTTGTGGCCTTCGTGGCCACGCTGTTGCTCGTGCAACGGCCGCCCGACCTCGCTCGCTACAAGTGGACGTTTCTCTTCCTCGGTGCGGGCGCGCTCATGGCACCGTTGGTACCGGGGCTCGGCACCAGCGTCGGTGGCGCCCGCATCTGGGTGTCGATCGGGCCGATCCACATCCAGCCGGGTGAGTTTGCCAAGATCGCCTTGGCGCTGTTCTTCGCGGCCTATCTCGCGGACACGCGCGAACTGATCGCTGCTGGTACCCGCAAGCTCGGTCCGTTGCGCATCCCTGAGATGCGCTATCTGCTGCCCATCACGGGGGCGTGGGCATTCGCCGTGGCCGTGATGGTGGCCGAGAAGGACCTCGGTTCTGCATTGCTGTTCTTCACGTTGTTCACCGTGATGATGTGGGTTGCCACCGAACGGGCCGTGTTCATGGTGCTCGGTGTGTTGTTGTTTGCCCTCGCGGCCTACATCGCATGGCGGTTGTTCCCTGTGGTGCGGCTGCGGGTCGATCTCTGGCGCAACCCCTGGAGTCAGTACGAGGGCAAGGGCTATCAACCAGCGCAGGCGATGTACGCGTTCGCCAACGGTGGCGTGGGCGGCACGGGGCTCGGATTGGGCAGCCCCAACAAGATTCCCGCAGCGAGCACCGACTACGTGTACGCCGCGATCGGTGAGGAGCTGGGCCTTGTCGGCGCCACTGCGATCATCATCGCCTTCCTGCTGTTGCTGGGTGCTGGACTGCGGATCGCTGTACGCGCCGAGCGAGCGTTCGAGAAGTTGCTCGCGACTGGCCTCACCACGATCATCGCGATGCAGGCATTCATCATCATCGGTGGTGTGTTGCGGCTGATTCCGCTCACGGGTATCACGCTTCCGTTCGTCAGCTATGGCGGTAGCAGTCTGTTGTCGAACTATGTGCTGCTGGCGATCCTGCTGCGCATCAGCGATTCAGGCGCCCGCCAACGCGGCGAGGTGCCCGACGAATTGACGATCAGCGAGCGACTCGAGGCCCGTCGTTTGCGACTCACGACGGTGAGTGAACGGCCGGGCGAGCAGCCGGGCGAGCAGGTGGGCGCGTGAACCGTCAGATCCGAAAGCTCGTCGCCGGTCTGCTGGTGCTGTACGTGTTGCTGTTCGCAGCGTTGAACTTCACCCAGGTTGTCCGCAAGGACGCCCTCGATGCCGATCCGAAGAACAATCGCCAGACGATCCGCGACTTCAACCGACCTCGCGGTGAGATCATCACAGCCGATGGGGCGGTGGTGGCCCAGAGCGTGGCGTCGGTCGGTGACGACCAGTACAAGTACCAGCGCACATATCCCAGCGGGGATCTGTTCAGCGGCGTCACTGGTTACTACACGTACGCATTCGGCAGCACGCAACTGGAGCGCACACAGACGGATGTGTTGATGGGCGACACCCGATCGCAGAAGGTGCAGTCGGTCTTTGGCGGGTCGGACAACACCGGCAAGGTGCAGCTGACGTTGCGGGCCGACGTGCAGCAGGCGGCTGCCGATGCGCTGGGCACACGCGAGGGTTCGGTGGTGGTGATGGACCCCACCACCGGGGCAATCATCGCGATGGTCAGCTACCCGCGCTACGACGCCAACGCTGTCGCCACGCACGACACGAAGAAGGCTGAGGACGTGCTGAACTTCCTCGGTGCGTACCCCGGTAAGCCGTTGTTGAACAACGCGTACCAGGAGAACTACATGCCTGGATCCAGCTTCAAGATCATCACCACGGGGATCGCGTTGGAGGACGGTGTCGCCACGCTCGACCGCACCTGGCCCAACGAGACACAGTGGGTGCCGCCGCAGACCAACGACCCGATCCAGAACTACTCGGGTCATGTCTGCGGTGGCGCGATGGCCGAGGTGTTCTATCGCAGCTGCAACATCCCGTTCGCCCAACTCGCCTCCGAACTCGGGCCGGAGAAGATGACCAACGGTGTGCGCGCGTGGGGCATCGGCGAGAAGGTGCCGATCGACCTGCCGGGTGCAGCATCCAGCTCGTTCTGCGGCAACGTGTCGCCGTGCGACGCGTCGTTCTTCAAGCGCCAACTGCCGTTGCTCGCGATCGGCGGATTCGGCCAGGGGAACACGTTGATGGTGCCGTTGCAGATGTGCATGGTGGCGTCCACTGTTGCCAACGGTGGACGGATGATGAAGCCCTACGTTGTCGACGCGACGCTCGACCACGACGGCAGGGTGCTGCAGCGCAGTTCGCCGACCGTGTGGAAGACACCGATCGGAGCGGGTACCGCGGCGACATTGAACACGTTGATGGTGGGTGTGGTGAACGAGGGCACCGGCAAGCCGATGCAGCTGGCGAACGGGGTACAGGCGGCGGCCAAGACCGGCACCGCGCAACTGAACGCCACGGGTCAGCCACAACGTTCGCATGCGTGGATCGTCGGCTTCGCTCCTGCCGCGGCGCCGCGGTACGCGATTGCCGTCATGCTGAAGGGCACCACCGACGAGATCAGCGCGGGTACCGGCGGGCGCCTCGCCGGGCCTATCGCCAAGCGGGTCCTGGACTTCCTGTTCGCAAGCGAACACACATGATGTGCCGACGACTCATGCGGCACGACTTCGGTGACCCCACTTCCACAAGCCCTGTCGGTAACCTCAGTGAGCGATTCGGCCAAGAGAGGCAGCAGTGACCGGTAAGCCAGAGCGGACGGTACTCAACGACCGCTACGAGATTCAGCAGCGCATCGGACGCGGCGGTATGGCCGACGTGTTCCTCGCGCGCGATCTCTTGCTCGACCGGCCCGTCGCCATCAAGGTGCTGTTCCCCGAGTTTGCGATCGACCCGAACTTCGTCGAGCGTTTCCGCCGCGAAGCGCAGTCGGCCGCCAACCTCAACCACCCGAACATCGTCGGCGTGTACGACTGGGGTCAATACGCGAACACGTACTTCATGGCGATGGAGTACGTGCAGGGTCGCACGCTCGCCGACATCCTGCGCGCCAACGGGCACGTGAACTCGCATCAGGCGGCCGAGATCGCCAGCGAGGTTGCCGCAGCGCTCGGGTTCGCGCATCGCAATGGTGTCGTGCATCGCGACATCAAGCCGGCCAACATCCTCATCGGCACCGGCGGTCAGGTGAAGGTTGCCGACTTCGGCATCGCGCGTGCGATGAACGCACCCACCGAGAGCAACCTCACGCAAGCCGGGTCGGTGATGGGCACCGCCACGTACTTCTCTCCCGAGCAGGCGCAGGGCGCGCAACCCGACCCGCGCAGCGATCTGTACTCGCTGGGCATCGTGCTCTACGAGATGATCGCCGGCCGCCCTCCGTTCAGCGGCGAGAACCCAGTCAGCATCGCCTACAAGCAGGTGCACGAGCTACCGCAACCGCTGAATCAACTCGTGGCCGATGTGCCCAAGTCGTTCGAAGCGATCGTCGCCAAACTGTTGTCCAAACGTCCTGAGGTGCGCTATCCCACGGCCGAGGCGGTACGCGACGACCTGCGCCGCTTCCGCAGCGGTGAACCAGTGATGGCGCTGGCCGCAGTCATGGGCGCGGCCGCGGCCGCCGGCAACGGCAACGGCAACGGAGCAACTGTCGGACCGAACACCGGGTCCACCACTGCCGTGCCGCGAACCACCGCCAACCCGCAGACGGCGCCGCAACCACGCGCTGCGCAGGCCATCGGCACCGTCGCGATGCCGCGTACGGACGGCGTGCCCCAGCAGGGCGGCCGCGGCGGCCAGTACCCCGACCAGCGCCCACGGGGTGCGATGGGCGGCGGCCTCTATGCCGTCATCGGCTTCTTCGCGCTCGTTGCGCTGGTGGTCGGCGGCATCGTGCTGTTCAACGTGTTATCGAAGGACAGCCAGCCCAGCAGCTTCGGTATGCCCGATGTCGTCAACCAGCAACTCGACGTCGGCACACAGGCGCTCACCGACAAGGGCCTCAAAGTCACGTCGGTGAAGGAGGTCAACGCCAAGTTCTCGAAGGGCGCGATCGTGCGCACCGACCCGTTGTCGGGTGTGGTCGTGCAGCGCGGTCAAACCGTCACGGTGTACTTCAACCCGGCCGACACACCGTTCAAGTTGCCCGACCTCGGGCACATCAAGCAGCAGGATGCGATCGACACGCTCACGGGTCTCGGCCTCACTGTCGACCCGACGATCATCACCGAAACCACCCCCGGTTACGACCCGGGCACGGTCGTGCGCACCGACCCGGCAGCGGGCACTCAGGTCAGCCAGGGCGACACCGTGAAGATCGTGATCTCCGCCGCGCCGGGCGATGCGGTGGTGCCCTCAACGGCGGCCATGACCCAGGCCTCGGCCAAGACCTTGCTGGAAGGCACCGACTACGGCTTCGTCGTCACCGTGACACCCGAGGCCAGTGGCACCGTGCCCGCCGGTACGGTCACCCGCACCGACCCGCCGGCCACCACGTTGGCCAAGAAGGGCGACCCGATCACGTTGTACGTCTCCAGCGGTCCAGCCCCGGTGACGGTGCCCCCGGTGGCCGGCCTCACCGAGGCTGCCGCTCGCGGCCAACTGCTCTCGGTCGGTCTGCAAGCGCAGGTGGTGTATCAGGATGTTCCCGCCGGCAACGCGTCAGATGGCCATGTGATCTCACAGACCCCGTCCTCACCGACTCCGGTACCGTTGGGCAGCACCGTGAAGTTGATCGTCGGCCGTGCCGTGGCAGCCACCACGACCACGGCGTCACCGACGACGACGGTGGCGCCAGCGACCACGACGACGCAGCCGACGACGCCCTGACGCGTCAGCTGGCGCGGGCGAGGAAGTTGCGCAGCAGGTCGTGACCTGCGCCGGTGAGGATGCTCTCCGGGTGGAACTGCACACCCTCGATCGGCAATGTGCGATGGCGCACGCCCATCACGATGTCGCCGCAGCGGGCGGTGACTTCCAGACAGGCAGGCATCGTTGCCGGGTCGATCACCAGGCTGTGGTAGCGCGTGGCAGTGAGTGGGTTGGGGAGCCCGGCGAACACGCCCAATCCAGAGTGCTCGACCGGTGACGTCTTGCCGTGCATCAGGCTGGGTGCCCGCACGATCGCTCCGCCGAACACGTGGCCGATGGCCTGGTGGCCCAGGCACACACCCAGCAGTGGGGTACCGAGTTCCGCGAAGGCGGGGATCGCGGCGCAGATGATGCCTGCGTCCTCCGGGCGGCCGGGCCCGGGTGAGAGCAGCACGGCGTCGGGCGCCAGCGCGACGGCCTCCGCGACGGTGAGTTGATCGTTGCGGACCACGAGGGGCTCGGCGCCCAGCTCACCCAGGTACTGGACCAAGTTGTAGACGAAGCTGTCGTAGCTGTCGATCACGAGCACCCGAGGCATTCCGCAAGCCTTGCCGCTCGACGGAGGCATTGTCGAATGCATTGTGAGGCCTACACTGTCGCCCGTGGCTCCCCCGAAACGTAAGACAACCGGTCGCATCACGCCCAAGGGCACCAAGCCGGGGCAGGTCACTGCAATGGCCAGGGAGGCCGCGCACCACGACAGCTCCATCTCGCAGTCGTCGCGCTACACCCCGCCGACGCCCAAGGAGTACTACGAGAGCCCGAAGTGGATCCCGATCATGATGGCCGTGTTCATCGGCCTCGGTGTCGTGTCGATCATTCTGCGCTACGTGGTGCCAGCGTTCGAGAACACCAATACTCCGGTGCTCATCGGCCTGGTGTTCATGCTTGCTGGGTTGTTCACCGCCACCAAGTGGCGATAGCCGCCTTCGGGAGGCCTGTGTACGAACGGCTTACACGGCTGTAGTTACGCCACTGTCTGTCCACAGGCTGGGGATAACTCACTCGAAGATGGGTGCCACCACGGTCATGTCTTCGAGACAATGGCGCGGCGGCGGCGGGTCTTCATCCGGGGCCAACAACATCTTCAGCTCCAGCCCGCACACGGTGCAGCGGTAGCGGACGTTGATCTTGCGCATCTCACCCGCCGGTGGCGGTGCCGGCAGCGGAGTGGTGAAGCTGCGCAGCATTCCGATACCGGTTTTCCACAGGACCCATCCACCGAGGATGCCGAGGCCGAGCCAGATGATGGTGGAGAACGCAGGCACGAGTGCAGGATAGTGCCTCCCCGCGCTGCTCAGCCCAGGCGTTCGATGAGCGTCGCGTTGGCCATGCCGCCGCCCTCGCACATCGTCTGCAGGCCGTAACGTCCGCCGGTGCGCTCGAGTTCGCACAGCAGCGTGGTCATCAGCCGGGCGCCGCTGGCGCCGAGCGGGTGACCCAGCGCGATCGCTCCACCGTTGACATTCACCTTCTCCATGTCGGGGTGCAGTTCCTTCTCCCAGGCCAGCACGACCGACGCGAACGCCTCGTTGATCTCGACCAGGTCGATGTCGTCGATCGTCAGACCGGCACGGGCGAGGATCTTCTTCGTCGCTGGGATCGGGGCGGTGAGCATCATCCGCGGGTCGGCGCCGGCCAGCGAGAAGTTGACGAAGCGAGCACGCGGCGTGAGGCCCAACTGCTTGGCCTTCTCCTCGCTCATGATCAGCATCGCCGACGCGCCGTCAGTGATCTGCGATGAGTTGCCGGCCGTGACGCGGCCGCCCTCTTCGACCGTGCGGAACGCTGGCTTCAACGCGCCGAGGCTCTCCCGGGTGGTGTCGCGCAGGCCCTCGTCCTGGGTGACCATCGAACCGTCGGCCCCGATGAGCGGCAGGATCTCCCGCTCGAAGCGACCTTCGTCGGTGGCACGGCGGGCGTATGCCTGCGAGCGCACGCCGAAGCCGTCGAGATCGTCGCGGGTGAGGCCCCACTTGTCGGCGATCAGTTCGGCGGAGATGCCCTGTGGCACCAGGCCACCATGGGGGGCGTAGCGCGCGCCGACGGCCGGGCCGAACGGGAAGCCGAACTTGCCATCAGCCATCGACGAACCCATCGGCACGCGGGTCATCACTTCCACACCGGCGGCAACCACGATGTCGTACGCGCCGGCGATGACGCCCTGCGCTGCGAAGTGAGCGGCTTGCTGGCTGCTCCCGCACTGGCGATCGATGGTGGTGCCCGGCACATCCTCGGGCCACCCGGCCGCGAGCACTGCATTGCGGCCGATGTTGGTGGACTGCTCACCCACCTGCATCACGCAGCCCATGATCACATCGTCGATCAGGCCGGGGTCGATACCTGTGCGCTGCTGCAGCGCCTTCAGGGTCTCGGCCGCCAGGTCGACCGGATGCCAGTCCTTGAGCTTGCCGTTGCGACGGCCGAGGGGGGTACGAATAGCGTCGACGATGACTGCCGTGATCATGGGTGCTCCTTGCGCAGGCGAACCCCCTGATTCTGTCGAATCTGACGTCCGCTCCTGGCATCGGAACCTGCGCGTCAGGCGAGCTTGCTCCAGACACGTTGGAGAGCGGCGATGTCGGTGTCCGTGAGTCGCTGTGCGAAGTGCTGCTGCACCATCCGCCGGTAGGTGATGTTCGCATCGCGCCACGCGTAGCGGCCGTTGTTGGTCAACGACACCGTGACGGCCCGACGATCGTCGGGCAGCGGTGTGTGCTTGCGCTTGAGGTAACCGTCGTCGGTCATCCGGTCGAGACGCCGCGACAAGCTGGACGGCACCTCATCGAGCACTTCGCGCAGTTCGTGCACCCGCATCGAGCCACCCGCCGCGCGTACGGCGGTGAGCACATCGAACCACGTCAGCGGTAGGTCGTGCTCGTCCATCAGCGTCTGTTCGATCTTGCGTTGCAGACCGGTGGAGACAGTGCAGAACTGACGCCACAGCGCGATGCGCTCGGCATCCAACCGGGGCATCTAGTTGGTGGCCTTCAGCGCGGCGCCGAATGCGGCGAGGGCGAGTGCGATCTCACGTTCACTGACCACGAGGGGCGGCATCCAGCGCAGGACCTTGCCGTAGGTGCCGGCGTTCATCAGGATCAGATGTCCCTCCTCGAGGCAGTGCTTGATGACCGCAGCGACGCGGGCGGCATCGTCGAACTCGGTGCCCACCATCAACCCAAGTCCGCGCACCTGGGTGATGGTGGGGTAGTCGCGTTGCAGTTCGCGGATACCCGCCTGCAGCTGCTCACCACGTGCGTTGACGTTGGCCAGAAAGGCGGGGTCGGTCATCAGCTCGATCGTCGCCAGCGCCGCTGCGCAGCCCATCGGATTGCCGCCGTAGGTTCCGCCATGGCTGCCCTTGGGCCACTTGTCGTCGAGCTCGCGGCGGGTACCCAGCGCGGCGAACGGGAAGCCACTGGCGATGCCCTTCGCCATGCAGATGATGTCGGGTTCGATGCCGTAATGCTCGACCGCGAACATCCGGCCGGTACGACCGAACCCGCTCTGCACCTCGTCGGCGATGAACAGGATGCCGTGCTGTCGACAACGCTCGACGAGCCCATGGATGAACGCTGCCGGAGCCGGAATGTACCCGCCCTCGCCGAGGACAGGTTCGAGGATGACCGCAGCGGTCTCCTCGGGTGCGGTCATCGACTTCAGTAGATGATCGAAACCCCAGAGGGCCTTCGCCACCTCGGCGTCCTGGTCCGCGGCGAGCGGGTCGGGGTACGGCGCCACGAACACACCGGCAGGCAGCGGGGCATGGCCGGCGCGATAACCGGTCTTGCTGGTGGTCATCGCCATTGCCAGGTGTGTGCGGCCGTGGAAGCTGCCACTGAACACCACGGTGTGCGGACGCTTGGCGGCCTGCTTGGCCAACTTGACGGCGGCTTCGGTGATCTCGGCGCCGGAGTTGGCGAAGAAGAACGTGTCGATCGAGCCGGGCGTCAGTTCGGCCAACTTCGCCGCGAGCGGTTCCAGCAGGTCGTGGCGAAACACATTGACCTGCGCGTGGATGAACCGCTGAGCCTGAGCCGCGATTGCTGCGGCGATCTTCGGGTGCGCGTGGCCGGTGGAGTTCACTGCGATGCCGGCGGCGAAGTCGAGGTACTCCTCGCCCGTGGTCGTGGTGACCCAGCAACCCTTACCGTGTGAGACCTCGAGCGGGGTGACGGAGAACCACACCCCCGAGAGGTGCGACGTCGTGGTCATGGCGTCAGCCTAGAACTCGCAGCACGGTGCCATCCGCGCCAACCGCGCAGTGAGAGTCGAAGGTCCCTGACCTGCTGTGAACCGCCGGTCCCATACTGAGACTATGACTGACACTTGGTCGAGGAAGTTGGCGGCCGCAGTTGTCGTGGCTGCAGCGCTCGCCGCGTGCTCGTCCTCACACGACGGGTTGGCGACCACGACCGTGGCGTCGGAATCGTCGTCGTCGACCACATCGGTCGTCGACGGCTCGACAACAACAACGACGTCGGCGCCACCGGTGACCGACGCGGCGACTGTACCGGTCTCGGCGACTCCAGCGCCCGCTACCACGACAGCCGGGCCGCGACCGGGCGCCGTCACCATCGTGTCGGCCGGCAGTAGCGGTGGCTCCGGTGAGATCGAGGTCATCTGGAACGCGGCGGTCGGCGCCGAGATCTATCGCGTGTATCGCGCCACCGCTGTCGGCGGGCCGTTCATCATCGTGGCGACGGTCAACATCGTCACCGGCGATGCCACGGTGCACAGTGGCGTCGTGAACGTCTACGGCGACAGCCAGAACTTCTGGCCGCGCCCCTATCACGGCACTGGTATGTCGGCCACGTTCCACTACGTCGAGCTCGACATCGGCGGTGGGCCGCACATCTACTACCGCGTCGTCGCGTTCAACAGCAACGGGCACGGTCCTACGGGCGCCACCGTGTGCGCGCAGATCTACAGTCAACCGGCCTGCTGAGCAGCCTCAGGTGGCGGTGAGTTCGGCGGCCTTGGCGAGCGCTGTGTCCCAGCTGGCGCGTTCGGCGAGCAGCGCGCGAAAGGGCATCACCATGCGCGGCAGGCCGACACCGAGGACCCCGCGGAGTCGGCCACCGTGGCCGTACAGCGCAGCGAACTTGCCGTCGGTGCTGCCGGTGAACACGTGCACTTCGTCGTCGCCGTGGGCGCGACCGATGAACTGGATGCGGCTGTCGAACTGATCGCTCCAGAAGAACGGCACCGACTCGAACGGCGTGCCGGCCTCGCCACGCGTCCAGGCCAGCAGGTTCGCCGCCGCGGCAGCGCCTTGTTCAGCCGCGTTGGTCCAGTGCTCGACGCGCATCAGCATGTCGTCGTCGCCAGCGAACGCGCCGTTGGGCCAACGCGCCAGATCGCCCGCCGCGTAGACGCCAGGCACACCCGCGTTCAGCGTTGCATCGCACACCACACCGTCCTGCAACTGCAGGCCACTGCCGATCAGCCAGTCGGTGTTGGTGGCGACACCGATGCCGACGATGACGACATCGGCCGGTACGACCTCACCGTCGTCGAGCAGCACACCGCTGACGCGGCCAGCACCCTGCAGGCCGGCGACCCGCACACCGCAGCGCAGGGTCACACCGTTGCGTGCATGCACTGCGGCGACAGCGGTGCCCATTTCGGATCCAAGGCCACGTACCAGCGGCGTGGGTAGCCCTTCCAGCACGGTGACCGCGCAGCCGCGCTGACGCGCCGTCGCAGCGACCTCGAGACCGATGAACCCGGCACCGATGACAACGACACGCGCTGTGCCATCAGCGATGAGGTCGCGCAGCGTCAGCGATTCAGCCAGCGTGCGCAGGGTGACGACCCCGGAGAGGTCCGGCTGCCCCGGCAGCCGTCGGGGTGACGCGCCCGTGGCGATGACGAGACCGTCGTACGCGACCTCCGTACCGTCGGCCAACGCCACCACATTCCGGTCGGTGTGGAGTGCTGTGGCCCGTACACCGAGGCGCAGATCCAGCGACAGCGATGCGAAGTCGTCGGCGCCGCGTAGGCGAATGCGCTCGGCATCCCACTCACCAGCGAGCACCTTCTTCGACAACGGCGGCCGGTCGTAAGGGATCTCTGCTTCATCGCCGACGAGCGTGATGCGCCCGTCGTACCCCTCCATACGCAACGTCTCACAGGCCCGTAAACCGGCAAGGGAAGCACCGACCACGACAACTGACTTCATGTCAGGCGGCCTTGCAGTCGCCGCTGCAGTGCACGTCGGCGATCGGCTGCGCGGTGATCAGGTCGGTGACCCAGTCGACGAACAGCGTGCCGTTGACGGTCTCGGTGTAGAACGTGTTCGAGTGCAGCACCGTGTGTGTTTCGCCGGGAGCGATGTAGCTGTAGAGCTGGATACCGCTGGCCTCGATCTGCTGCTCGTTGGTGTCGATCAACTGCACCAGATTTTCGGCAGCCACGCCGGCCAGCGCCGCGAACGCAGTCTGCGTGTGGTCGAAGGCGTAATCGTGGCGAGCGAACGTGATCGTCGGATCGTGCTTGCCGGCTTGTACGAACAGACCCGGCAGGCTCCATTGCTCGGGGGTGAGGCCGACAGTCGTCGGCCACTTGGGCACGGCGTTCATCGTGCCCCACTGGGCGCCGATGGTGGAGTTCATCACCGGCACATCGGGGTAGGCGCCGGAACCATCGGCCAGCACGGTGAGCTTGGCGGTGGGCATCAGGTCGTGAGCCAGACCTGCGTACAGCGGCGTCGGGACCGAGCCGGCGCTCTCGCCGGCGACCACGATCTGGGTGGCGTCGGGGAACAACTCGGCCATCTTCGCCAATGCGGTGGTGCCGTTGATGTAGCCGTTGTGGTGCACGACGACGCCATCGCCGTAGTCGGTGGTGGCGTTGCCGATGTGCACATCGCCCGTGCAGTACGGCACGAACACCATCGAGTAGTTGGCGAACGGGTTCTTCGGGTTGGTGAAGTCGAAGATGCCCTCACCGTCGGTCATCCCACCGTCGTGACCGACGGTGCGCTTGAAGGTGTCGCTGCCCGGAGCGCAGGTGTCCTTGCTGAAGCACGCGCCGCCGCCTTCGAGGAAGAACAGCACCTTGTTCGGATCGGCCTTGCGGACGAAGTACGTGAACCCGCTGCCGTCGCTGCACATGCAGTCGGCAGGTGCGGTGATGGACTCCCACTTGCTGGCGCCCGTCGTGGGTGCGTCGGTGCTCGGTGCGTCGGACGCGGGTGCTGCGTCAGCGCTGATCACCGTGGTGTCACTCAACGCGGGCGTCGAGGAGGTAGTCGTGTCGTTGCTGCATGCGGCGAGCACGCCGCACACAACGCCGAATGCCATCAGGGTCCGCAACCTCTTGTTCACACGCGTCATGCCGGCGAGCGTACCGTTCCCGCCCGGTCGGCTGTCAGTCGTCGAGCGCGATCGGTACCCCGTCGACCATCAGGTCGTGGAACTCGCACATACCGGCGCCGGGCCGGCCGTCGATCACCCAGGCGGTCGGTGACTTGACGATACGCAACGTTGCTTCCTTGCCGTCCGGCCCGGGTTGGCGGTGTCGCAGCGGCACCCAGTCCTGCGGTGTGCCAGTGGCGTGCCAGACCCGTGCACCAGAACGGATGGTGACTTCGGTGCCGAGCAGTTCGTAGTTCGGCGCGTCGGCGTAGGTGTTGTGCATCTCGAAGTCGTCGACGATGAAGAACTCACCGTCTTGCCACACACAGCCGCTGCGGGTCTTCTTCGTCGGTCCGACGGCGCGGGTGAGCAGGAACCCGAAGTCGTCGTCGACCATGCCGATCAGCCATCGCAGGTAGATCTTGGCGTGCCAGTTGCGCGGCCCCCATGAGTGGTCCTTGCCGCCCACGCCGTTCACCTGGAACACGCGGTCGCCCACCTTCACCGTGCCTTCGCACCGGCACAGGTGTTGGTAGTGGTAGTTGGCCTGCCCGGGCAGGAAGATCAGGTGGTGCTGGTCTTGGTCCTGGCCCATCACCGAGCCGAGGCCGAACGAGGTGACCTTCAGGTTGATGTGTGCGGTAGCGCGCGGGGCGGTCTTGAACGCAACACCTGGTTCGGTGAGCACCCACGGATCGTCGAGCAACATCAGCGGTCCGTGGTAGTGCACGGCCGTTTCCTGGAAGGGCTCGACCACGTCCCACGACTGGTTGCCCGATGTCAGCGTGTTGGCCTCGATGACTGCCCGCTCGAAGTAGAACGCTGTCGTACGTGGCCTGCCATCCTCGCCCGGAAGGTTGATCGCGACGGACATCTCGGCGCGCCCTTCGTTCGGTCGGTTGCCGATTCGCAGCCATCCACCAACACCTGTCTCGGTGTCGAAGAAGTCGATGTAGCGACTCTCGTTCCAGTTGCTCTCGGGGCCGACGTCGTGGACACCTTCGTCCTCGGGGCGTAGCAGTTCACCCATGGTGTGTTGCCAGCGTGAGTTGAGGTGTCCGTGGCACCACGGAGTGCGCGACGAGATGTTCGCCGAGTAGACGGGTGAGATCGTCGGGGTGGCCCAGCAGACCCAGCCACGACTGGCCGCGCCGGATGAGCGTGTGGAACCCGTGCTCGGCGGTGAACGCAATACCGCCGTGCACCTGGTGGCAATGTGTCGCAGCCAGCCGCGACGCCTTCGTGGCCAGGCACAGCGCAGCAATCGACGACCACTCGTCGTCGTCGCCCCACGCGGTAGCGGTGCCAGCGCGCGCGGCAGTGATCGCGACATGCACGTCGGCGAGGCGGTGCTTCACGGTCTGGAACGAACCGATCGGACGGCCGAACTGCTGGCGCACCTTCACGTACTCGGTGGCATCGTGCAACATGCGTGCGGCCAGACCGGCGAGTGCGGACGCAAGCGCCCGACGACCGATGGCCAGCGCGGCGGCCCACTGCTGGGCACTGGCCACCACGGGGCCGCTGGGTACCAACCCGCTGACCTTGCGCAGACCGAGGGTGGGGTCGCCGACGCCCGTGGCGTGCACGAACAGCGAGCCTGCGGGCAGCTGCACCACACCTGCGGCGGTGGGCACGAACAGCGTGTCACCGTCGCTGCCCGGCTCCAGCAGGCCGTTGACCGCGAGGTCGGAGCCAGCCGCCACACCCGGCCACGCGGGCGTGGTGCCGCGGGCCAGTGGCGGCAGCACCACGGTGCCGGTGAGGCCCAAGGCCTGCGCGAGCACGACGCCGAGCAACGGCGCTGCTGCTGCGGCGTGGCCGACCTCGTCGGCCAACACGGTGACCGCAGCCGCGGCCTCTGCGTCGTACAGGTCGGCCCACCCCATGTTCACGAGGTCGGTCGCGAAGGTGGCAGGTGTGCAGTGAGCCACCAGGTGCTGCACCGACGTGCGCACCAGGTCCAGTTCGTTGGAGTCCATTGTCTACTTCCCCCTCGGCAGGCCCAGCAGGCGCTCGGCTACCAGATCGCGTTGCACCTCGGCGGCACCGCCGTAGATGGTGGTGATGCGTGTGTACGACCACCGCCGCCGCCAGCGTTCGGCCGCCTCGGTGTCATCGAGCTCGAGCGCCGGCCACAGCACGTTGCGCGCCGTGTCGGTGATGGTCTGCTCGGCGACACCCAGCAGCAGCTTGTCGATGGAGATACCCGGGCCGAGTGCGGCGCCCGAATCCAGCAGGCCCAAGGTGGGCCCCGCTTGCGACCGCAACGCGAAGATCGCCAGGTAGGCCTCGCCGATCGCTGTGGTGTGCGCAGCCGCGGCGACCGGATCGGCCTGATGCAGCACCTCCTGCAGATGCGTGTGCATCTCCGCCTGCCGCTTCCAGGCGTATGCGCCACGTTCGTACTGCAGCAGGTACATCACCACTTCCCACCCGGCGCCTTCAGGCCCGACCAGTCGATCGAGCGGCACGAACACGTCGTCGAAGAACAGTTCGGACACATCGTCGCGGTGGGTCTCGCACATCGTGGGCACCATCGTCACGCCGGGGCTGTCAAGGTCGACCCACAGCATGCTGAGGCCGCGGTGGCCGTTGTCGTTGGTGCGGGCGAGCACGCAGCAACGCTTGGAGATGCTGCCGTAACTGCTCCACATCTTCTGGCCACTCAGCACGAAACCGGGGCCGTTCGGGCCATCGGTGGGCACCGCTTTGCAACGCAGGCCTCCCAGGTCGCTGCCGGCCTCCGGCTCGGAGAAGCCTTGACACCACACCTCGTCGCCCGCGATCGCCGCGGGCAGGTGCTGGGCGGCGAGTTCGGGTGCGTACTTCACCAGCATCGGACCCATGATCTCAATCGTGGCCAGCAGGTCGGGGAACGTGTAGCCGGCCGCCGCGAACTCCTCCATCAACTCCGCACGCATGACGGCGCTGCCGCCGAGGCCACCAACCTCGACCGGCCAGCCCAGGCGCGTCCACCCTGCCTCGCACAACATCCGCTGCAGTGGTCGCACATGGGTGTACATCTGCGGGATGTCGCCCACGATTTCGTGACGGTACGGCTGCAGTTCGGCCTCGTGGTCGCGCAGCCACGTGCGGATCGCCACACGCAACGCGGGGAGGTCGGCGTGTGGGTCGGCGATCTGGGGGGATGAGGTCATGAGGGCTCCAGGACTTTGAGCGTCACGGGGGTGCCCGACATCTGCGGCATACCCGTGAACTGATCGAGATCGTCGGCGCTGATCAGCTGGTTGACGTTCGTGTGCGCCCAGCCGTGCGGCACCGACACCGTTCCCACCATGTTGGCATCCGTCACCCTCACCCTCGCGCTCAGTGTGCCAACTGCGGACGACAGCTCGACCAACTGTCCGTCGTGGATGGACAACGCTGCGGCGTCGGTCGGGTGCAGCCACGCGGTGCTGTCGTCACCGTCGCGGTACCTCTGCGAGTTCTGGTGTCGCAGTTGGCGGCGCGGGGTCAACAGCATGCTCGTGCACGGCTGGTAGGTGCGCAGTTGCTCGACCAGCGCAGCAGGCGCGAGATCCCACACACCGTCAGGTAAGCGCGACTGCACCCAGTTGTAGTGCGCGTCGTCGGTCAGTACCGGGCCGTCGGCGGCGCGGAGCGCGCGCAGTACCTCGGGGTCGCGCGTCGTCAGGTCGAGGACTGCGTCGGCATCCATCGTCGCCGGGTCGATGCCGGTGCCGAACACGTGCAGACCCAGTGCCGCCCCCATCTGTTCCAGGGCCCTCCACGACGCGACCCGACCTGGGTGTGCGTGCACCACGGCAGGGGTGTACTGGTCGTACACCCGATTGGCGAACATGTCGAGCGGCAGCACGTCGGGTCGCTCCAGCTGGTCGTGGCAAGCGATGACGTGCGTGGCCAGCTCGGCGGTCTCGGTGCGGTCGACCTCCAGCACCACCAGCGTGGGGAGTGCCTGCAGCGCAGCCGTGACGCGTGGTGTGTCGGGCAGGCAGGTGATGGCGTTGGCGCCGAAGATCACCAACGCCTGCAAGCGACCGGACTCGATTTCTTCGGGGATCACCGATGCCGGCCATTCACCGTTGAGGCGCAGAATGTCGGGATGCGCGGTGGGGCCCGGTTGATCGAGGCGCACGCGCGGCAGCCGCTCGCGGCGGTCGATCCGCGTCCGGTAGCCGGGGTTGAACCACATCCCACCTGGCGTGTCGAACGAGCCGGTCACGATCATCAGCGCCCAGGCGAACCACTCGAGGAAGTTCCCCACGGGTGACATCGAGGCGCCAGTGCCGGTGATGACGGCGAGCCGCCCGGCGCGGCGCACCGACGCTGCCAGCGCCGTCAACTGTTCGTCGGTCACCCCGGTGAGCTCGCTGGTGGTGTGTAGGTCGAAGGGTGCCACTGCGGCGCGTAACGCGGTGAGGTTCACTGTGGTGGCGGCGAGGGTGGCAGCGTCGAGGCCGTAGCCGCCTTCCAGCACGTCACGGACCAGGAAGCCGAGCACTGCGTGGTCGGTTCCGGGCCGGGCGGGAACGTGGTTGCCTGCCAACCGGGCGGTCTCGGTGAACCGCGGGTCGATCACGTACACCTCGCCGCGGGCCACCGCGTCGCGGATGCGTTGCACCGGGTTGGCGAAACCCGTGGACTGGCCGTGTGACACGAGTGGGTTCGAGCCGACCAACAACATCAGGGTGCCCAGTTCGTCGGGATGCGGCACGAGCGCCGTGCTGCCCGCCATCACAGCCGACACGTACGTCTTGGCCACCGAATCCACCGAGGCGGTGCTGTAGATCTGCGGTGTGCCCAGCCCCGCCTTCAGGCGCGCGAACGCGTACACGCCCGCCGGATCGATGAACGCTCCCGAGCCCATGAAGAAGCCCACGGACTGGACGCCGTGTTGCGCTGCCGTCGCGGCGAGTGCCTCTGCCGCGGCGGAGATGGCATCGTGCGCCGGGGTGGTCATCAGAGTGCCCTCGCGGCGCACGAGCGAGGACGTCAGGCGGTGTGGGCTGTGGTGGGCATCGGCCAGCGCGCGCCCCTTGGGGCACACGTAGCCCTGTGAGATGGGATGGTCGGGGTCGCCGCTGATCTTCACCACCCGGTCGCCGTCAGGCCCGTGCTCAACCTCCGCGAGGATGCCGCAGTTGGCGATGCAGATACGGCAGAAGCTACGTACCACGGTCATGCGCGCCCCCCGGTGCGGTCTGTTGACGAACTCGTCAGCTAGGTGTCCGGGAACTTACCCCGGCGACGACCTCACTGGTAACTTCACACCCTGACGCAAGGGGGCCAGTTGGAAACCTGGAACGATCTGTTCCGCAAGTATTGGGTGGGTTCGTCCGCCCCTGCGGTCGTGACCTCCGACTTCATCTGGTCGGGCGATCAACTGGCTCGCCGTGCCGGTGGCGCGTCGAACTGGCTCGACGGGCTGGGCTTCACGCACGGTCAGCCGGTGCCGATGGTGATCGACGAGTCGGCCGATGCCATCGCGCTCGCCGTGGGGGCCACGCTGTCGGGCCGCGTGCCGGCACCGCTCGGCACCAAGTTGCCGGCCACAGACCTCGCGGCGGCGATCGCCAACCTGGGCGCCACGGTGATCGTGGCCGAGGAGAAAACGGCCGAACTGTGCCGTGCCGCGGCGGCGCTGATTGGCGCGTCGGTCGCCGTCATGCCAGCGTTCCCCGAGGCTGAGATTCCGAACGTGGTGGTGGGGCCCGACGAGGTGGCGCTGATCATCCATACCTCTGGCACCACCGGGTTGCCCAAGCCCATCCCCGCCACGCACGAGCGGCTCTGCCAGCGCATCCGCATCTACACCACCACGATGGGCATCGGCCCCGGCGACCGCTACTGCTCGGCCTCGCCGTTCTCGCACACCGCTGGTGTGGCGATGACCTACACGGTGTTGGCCGTGGGCGCCGGCGTGGTGCCGCAGGACTGGTTCAGCATCGACAAGTGGCGCGAGGCCGGTCGTCTCGGTGTCACGTTCGCGCTGCTGGTACCCACGATGATCGACATCCTGTTGTCGGCCGGAGCGCTGGCCGATGTGCAACCCAAGGCGTTGCAGTACGGCGCATCGCCGATCCATCCCGAGACACTGGAGGCGGCGCTACGCGCGCTCCCGAACACGCGCTTCGTGCAGATCTTCGGCCAGACCGAGGTCAGCCCGATCTGCTGCCTCTCGCACGAGGACCACATGTTGGCGATCAACGGCCGACCCGAACTGCTGACCACCGTCGGTAAGCCCGTGCTCGATGTCGAGTTGAAGGTGGAGCACCCGGACAGCGAGGGCATCGGGCAGCTGATCCTGCGCTCACCGCACGCCTACGTGGTCGACGACGACGGGTGGCGGCGCACGGGCGACTTCGGCCGCATCGACGACGAGGGTTACGTGACGCTCAGCGGGCGGGTCAACGACAAGATCGTGCGCGGCGGCGAGAACATCTATCCCGTCGAGGTCGAGACTGCGCTGATCTCGCACCCGGCCGTGCGCGAGGCCGCAGTCGTGGGCGCACCCGACCGCCGCTACGGCGAGATCGTCAAAGCCGTCGTGGTGCTGGATGACACCCAGCCTGCTCCGACGGTGGAGGAGCTGCAGCTCCATGTGCGCAACTTGCTGGCCCATTTCAAGACGCCCGCCATCGTGTTGTTCGCCGACGAGTTGCCGCGCAACGCCAGCGGCAAGGTCCTGCGCCGGAAGCTGATCTGATGAGCGACACCGACGCGCTACCCGGTATCGACCACGCGCCTGTGGAGGCCTGGATCACCGCCCACGTGGCCGGGCTCACGCCGCCGCTGAAGTTCTCGCTGATCTCCGGCGGGCACAGCAACATCACCTATTTCGTCGACGACTCCGCCGGCTGGGGCGCCGTGCTGCGCCGCCCGCCGTTGGGCAGCAAGGGCGGCAACGCGCACAACATGGCGCGCGAGTACATGGTGATCGCCGCACTCGCGGGTTCGCCGGTGCCGGTGCCAGCAGCATTGGCGCTGTGCGAGGACGAGGCCGTCAACGGGTCGCCGTTCTATGTGATGGGTCGCTGCGCCGGCCGGGTGGTGGAGAACCCGGAGACCGTCGCCGAGTTCTTCCCCTCCCTGTCGTCACGTCGCCGCGCCGGCGAGCAGATCGTCGACGTGATGGCGGCGATGCACATGGTCGACATCGACTCGGTCGGCCTCGGCGACGCTGCGCGCCGAGAGGGTTTCCTCGATCGTCAGCTCAAGCGCCTCACCGGCGTGTGGGAACAGAACAAGACCCGCGAGCTACCGGTGATGGAGACGCTGCGCGAGCGCTTGGTGGCACTCAAGCCCGAGCAGTTGGCGACTGGCATCGTGCACAGCGACTACCGCATGGGCAACGTGATGTTCACCGCCGATGGCACGCTCAGCGGCGTACTCGACTGGGAGCTGTGGACGCTCGGCGACCCGCTGGCCGACCTCGCGTTCTTGCTGAACAACTGGGACGAACCTGACGATGACGCCCCGCAGGTGCTGATGCAGCTGCCGCCCACGCGTGCCCCCGGTTTCCCCACCCGCGCGGAAGTGCTGGCTCGCTACGCCGCGGCCACGGGCTTCGACGTCTCGGGTATCGAGTACTACCGCGCCTTCCAGCACTGGAAGATCGCAATCATCGCCGAGGGCGTCAAGCGCCGCTACGAGCAGGGCAACATGGCCAACCAGGACGTCGACTTCGAACACCTGTCCAACCGGGTCGTCACCATGGCCGAGTTGGCGACCGCCCACCTCGACCGCCTGGGGTAGCTCCTCCGTTTCCGGCTGGTACCATTTCCGGTACCAGTTGAAGAGGAGGCGCTATGGCGATCACCGCCAGCGAGGCCCGCAAAAACCTGTTCCCGCTGATCCAGCAGGTGAACGACGACCGCAACCCGGTGGAGATCACGTCCAAGGGCGGCGACGCCGTGCTGCTCTCGCTCGCCGACTACCAAGCGCTGGAGGAGACGGCTCATCTCCTGCGTTCGCCGGCCAACGTACGGCGCCTGCTGGAGAGCCTCGATCAGGCCCGCGCCGGCAAGGTGCAGGCGCACACGCTCGATCGCTGAGGCACCCGCATGCGGTTGGTGTTCACACCGAACGGCTGGGAGGACTACGTCTTCTGGCAGACCTCCGACCGGGCGATGCTGAAGCGGATCAACCGCCTGCTCGACGACATCGTGCGCGACCCGTTCGACGGCATCGGCAAGCCCGAGCAGTTGCGCCACGCGTTGGCCGGCGCATGGTCGCGCCGCATCGACGATGAGCACCGCCTCGTGTACCTGGTCGACGGCGACGACGTGGTCGTCCTGCAGGCCCGCTACCACTACGGCTGAGTGCTGCCTCTTGCGCAGAGCGCACAGAACTGGCATTCTGCTCGGCCTGTCCGAACGGGCCGCAGCGCGGAACTGCCGATCTGGACACCTGAGGGGAACCAGGTTCGGCTCGAATCCCGTCGGGCGCACCACTCGAAGTCGCGAGTTCAGGGCCAGCCCGGTCGAGGTTGGGGGTGGTATTTCGGCACATGGTTGCGAAGCGGCCGACCTGATGTCCTCCACAGCCATTCCAGAGTCCAAACTGAGAGAATCGGGATCGTCAGGATCGGCCACAGCGCAGCGATACCCGCATCGGACCAGAGCATGGCGAACAACCCCGCCAGCGTGAGCGCCGCGAGGAACCAGTAGCAGCTGATACCCAGGACATGGCGCCAAAGCGGACGAGCCAGTGACGGGTTGACCGCTTGATGCCGAGCGGCATAGCAGACACTCAACACGGCAGCGAGTAGGAACGCAGCGGGCAGGAAGTAGGCCCAGTCCTGCTGATGCTCCACCCATGCCTGCTGTCCGTATGTGAAACGGCAGGCAACGGTCGGCGGAAACCACGAGCGACCGACCTGCTGAACGCTGTCGAAGTCATCCATGACGAAGTAACTGCACCCGGCCGGTCCACCGCTCCACACTTCGGCCGCTCCGATCAGGCCCAGCGCGGATAACACCGCCGCCGGGACCCACCGCAGGCGACTCCAGAGCTTCTGAGTCATGCCGCAACCCTAAGCGCCATTGATCGGTAACTGAAGTCGATCCAGCGTGTTGGAGATGTACGGCCAGGCTGACCGTCCAGAACTGCCGATCTGCTTGCATCCCGCTGGATGCCAAGTCAGGGTGATGTCGTGACAATCTCAATCGGCTCACGCGTGAAGGTTCGCCGCGATCCTGACTTTGGTCCAGGTCCGTGGCCCGCGGAACCGACGGCGACAGTCATCGGTCCGCCGCAAGTGGTCGAGGGTCGAAACGGCGCGCTGACGACTTACTGGGTTGAGTTCGACGAGCCGCAAACTGACGCCGATGGAGATGGCCCGTACGCCACATCGCAGGTGCTCGAGAAGTACCTCGAACTGGAGGGCGCTTAGCACCGATCCGCCGTTCTGGGTGCTGGACAAGGGCGGTCACCTCGGGCAATCTGCACCGGTGGGCAGCGGCAAGGACACCACTATCGAAATGTTGCTGTCACGTCTGCGCGAGGACCTTGGGACCGATGCCTTCGACGTCGTGGATCACTGGGCTACCGACCGATACGCCGTCGGGGTCGCCCGACCAGCCGATCACCGGTTCCTGGTGTACATCTCCACCGACCTACCCGAACGCAGCGAGTACGCCTATCAGGTCGAGCGCCCGCCGAGCGGCGGGGAGATGCCGTACGAAGCCGATCCCATGGTGGACGTTGCCACATACAACGAGCTGCTCAACGCTGTGCGAGCTCACCTGACGCCGTAGTGCATACCTGCCGATAGGCGTGGATGCGGCACCCAAGACAGCGTCAACAGATGTTGACGGAGGGCTCGACCTGTCGTAGCCTGTTGTCGTGGACGTCGAGCCAGCAGCACGAAAGCACGGCGTCGACGACGATGACATGTCCCACGCAATTCGACATCACTGGCGAGCCTTCGAGACCGACGATCCGGCGGTCACGATGTTCATAGGGCGTCGCCGTCATCCACGCGATGCCGGCCAGAGGCAAGTTCCTGAAGGGGTGGTGGAGGAAATGAGTACAACACGAGCAGCACGAACAAAGGCTCTCGAAGCGTGGGCCGACACGGTCGAACCAGGAGACCTGGTGGTCGCTGACACCCAGTCGCTACGCGCGATCGCCGAGCTCGCCGAACAGCGCGGAGACCTCGATGCGGCCTTGGCCGAGGCCATTCGTTCTGCTCGGCGCGCCCATCGGTCGTGGTCGGAGATCGGCGCAATGTTGGGTGTCTCGAAGCAGGCAGCCCAGAGGAAGTACTCGAAGGTCGCCGTATAGCCGACGCGCCACGCATACCTGCCATAGGTGCGGCTTCGAGCTGCGGGTGCGCCTCCTGCGACGCAGGACCCACACGCTGCAGCCACGGGACTCGGCCTGTGCTCTTGGTGGTCGCTTCCTGGGGACGGTTCCCAGGAACCGCCCCACCTGCCCGATCAGCGGTGCACCACGGCGTGTCGCAGATCGGCCCCCTCCCGTTCATGTCACACACCGACGACGGAAGCACGAGGCCAGCGTGTGACCAGACCGCGTGATTCGCGAGTTCGAGCCACGAATGGCTGCCGAAATGCGCTGGACGCAGCGGTGGGGCCTTCTGAATTGTCGCTGTGCACACGAGTGGGAGGGCGCTGTCGGCGTTGGCGGGTGACGGAGCAGCGTCTGGGTTGAGCGATCGTTTGACGCTTCTGTCAAACTGTTCCCCGCACATCTGAGTACAGGGAGACGTCATCGTGGGAATGCTCGACGGAAGAGTGGTCATCGTCACCGGCGGTGGCCGCGGCCTGGGCCGCGCGCACTGCATCGAGCTGGCACGCGCCGGCGCGACGGTCGTGGTCAACGACCTCGGTGTCGGCATCCGCGGTGAGTCGACGGAAGAGTCGCCGGCCGAGCAGGTGGTCGCCGAGATCACGGGCATGGGCGGCACCGCCATCGCCGACGGCACCTCGGTGACCGACTTCGAGGGGATGGGCGCACTCGTGGCCCGCACGGTCGAGCAGTTCGGCGACCTCCACGGTGTCGTCAACAACGCCGGCTTCCTGCGCGACCGCATGCTGGCCGCGATGAGCGAGGACGAGTTCGACGCGATCATCGCCGTGCACCTGAAGGGCACGTTCAACCTCACTCGCCACGCGTGCACCTACTGGCGCGACGCGAAGAAGGCTGGCAAGAAGGTCAGCGGGCGCATCGTCAGCACCACCTCGGGCGCCGGGCTGTTCGGCAACGTCGGTCAGGTCAACTACGGCTCGGCCAAATCGGGTATCGCCACGATGATGTTGCTCACCGCCCTGGAGATGGAGCGCTATGGCGTCACCGCCAACGCCGTCTCGCCGATCGCTGCCACCCGCATGCTCGCCACCGTCGGCCGCGAAGCCGACGAGAGCGGCGCATGGGACAAGCTCGACCCGGCCAACATGTCGCCCGTCGTCGCCTGGCTGGTCAGCGAAGAGGCCGGTTGGTTCAGCGGCCAAGTGCTGCGGGTCGATGGCAACGTCGTCAGCCGCGTGCAGACCTGGACCATCGCCGAGAGTTTCAACAGCAAGTCCGGCGAAGCCGTCACCATCGAAGAAGTCGGCCTCGGTCTGCGCAAGATGCTCGGCGCCGCTCCCCGCGGCCTCGGCGGCTGATCGCACACCACCCAGGTATTCGCGGGAACCACACCCGACGCGCGTGACGTCCAAGGCCACGCAGTTCATACTGCGAACGAGGGAGTCATGACATGAGACGAGTGCGGGTTCGTCGGTACACAGCGCTGTTGGTGGCGGTCGGTCTGTTCGCCGCCGCCTGCGACGATGGCCATTCACCGCAGACGTCGTCAACGGTGACGGCCAATGACACCTGGTCGGCTGGAGCGCCGCGCTTGTTCGGTCTGCACTTGTCGGAAGGCACCGCCCAGACGGGCGCCACAGCGACGACACCAGTCGTCACTGGCGACGACCTATCGGCACAGCGCTTGCGCGAGATCCTGGCGCTGCTGCCCGAGTTCCTCACTGGTGCGACGCTGCAGCAGCAGTTCAACTGGCCAACCCAGACGACGCCGCCGCCGCGGGCCGGTCGCACGCTCGAAATCGTCTTCCCGCCGGGTGAGACCACACCTCCCGACACCGTGCCCACCGGCGCGCTGCACGTGCTGCGCCATCAACCCGACGGTGCCGTGCCGATCGCCCCGTACCTGTCGATCACGTTCGACCAACCGATGGTGCCGGTCACCACGGTCGGCCAACTGGATGCCGCCGCCGTGCCGGTGAGGCTGACCCCCGCCGTACCCGGACACTGGCAATGGATCGGCACTCGCACACTGCGCTTCGACGCCACGAGCGACACCGTCGATCGTCTGCCGATGGCCACCACGTTCATCGTCGAGGTTCCCAAGGGTACGAAGTCGGCCACCGGAGGAGTGCTTGCACAGGCGGTGACGTTCACGTTCACCACGCCGCCGCCCACCGTCGTATCGCTCAGCCCGCAGGCCGAGAGCCTGCCGCTCGACCAGGTGTTCATCGCCGCCTTCGACCAACGTGTCGACCCGGCCGCAGTGTTGGCCACTGTGCACCTGCAGGCGAACGGCAAGGACGTGCCGGTGCGTGTGGCGACCGCCGCCGAGATCGCCGCCGACGACACGGCGCGCATGATCAGCGAGTCCACCGAGGCTGGTCGCTGGGTCGCGTTCCGGGCAACGGAGAAATTGTCCACCGACGCTGCGCTCACCATCGTCATCGGTCCCGGAACCCCCTCGGCGGAGGGCCCCGCCACCACTGCGACGGCGGCCACGTTCCACGCCCGCACCTATGCACCGCTGCGGATCCAGGAGACGAACTGTTCCTCGGGCGACCAGTGCCCTCCCGGTAGTCAGATCTACGTGCAGTTCAACAACGTGCTCGACGTGCTGCACAGCGACGTCGCCAAGGTCGTGGTGTCGCCCGCATTGGCCGGTATGCAGGTCTCGTTGCAGGGCGGCACGATGGTCATCGGCGGCAGCACACTCGGCCGCACCACGTACGAGATCTCCGTCCCGGCGTCGTTCACCGACTTGTACGGGCAGACGCTCGGCAGCGACACCAAGGTGAAGGTGTCCATCGGTTCGGCGGCGCCGTCGATCCAACAGTTCCAGCCGATCACCACGCTCGATCCGTTCGCCACCGCACAGCAACTCTCGGTGTTGACGGTCAATCACGACACGCTCCGTGTGCGGGTGTTCGCTGCTGACCCGGCGAAGTTCGCTGAGTACGCGCGCTATGCCAGCGCTCGTGATGCACAAGGTGTGCAGTTGCCCGGTTGGGCGGTGCTGTCCGACGCCACGCTCAGCGTGAAGAACACCAAGGACGCGGCGGTTGTCACCGACATCGACCTCTCCGGCGTGCTGCACGGTGCGGCCGGACAGGTGATCGTGCTCGTTGAGCCGGTGCCGAACGTCGCTCCGAACTCGAACGACTACTGGCAGAACCGGCCGGCGCTGACGTGGGTGCAGAGCACCACATTCGGCGTTGATGTGTTGGCCGACGCGACGAGCGCCTACGTGTGGGCCACCGACCTGCGCACGGGTACACCGGTCCAAGGTGTGTCCGTTCGCTACGCCGCCGGTGCTGCCGTCACCACCGATGCGCAGGGTCAGGCGACACTGTCGTTGCCGACGACAGTGCCCGACGACGGGTACGGCGTGGTCGTCGCCACTGTCGGCGACAAGACCGCGATCATGCAGGTGAACGCTGTCCGCCAGACGCTGCGCGACCAGGCGCGTTGGTACGTGTTCGACGACCGGCAGGTCTACCAACCGGGCGAGACGATGCGGGTCAAGGGGTGGGTGCGGCGGCTGACGGTGAGCGGTGCCGCCGACCTGGTGTCGCTGCGCGCCGGCGACACCATCGACTACATCGTCACCGACGCATACGGCAACCAGATCCTGAAGGGCACCACCAAAGTGCGCGGACTGGGTGGCTTCGACCTGTCGCTCGCCATCCCCGCGACTGCCGACCTCGGCCAGGCGTTCTTGCAGTTGTCGCTGCACGGCGAAGCTGCGCTGGATTCGGCCGACTACTCGCATCAGTTCCAGATCCAGCAATACCGCCGACCCGAGTTCGAGGTCACCACGCGGGCCGAGAGTGAAGGCCCGTACGTCAGCACCACGCCCGCCACGTTGGCGGCGACGGGCACGTACTACGCTGGCGGCCCACTGGCGTCCTCGTCGGTCGACTGGTTGGTCACCACCACCGCCGCGACCTACGCCCCTCCGGGCTGGACCGACTTCACGTTCGGCATCTGGGCACCGTGGTGGAACGTACCCGACATGCGCGAAATGGCCACGAGCGGAATGGTCAGCGACTCCATGCCGTGCTGCGGCCCTACGGGCGAGAGTCAGGTGGCGCAGTACCACGGCACCACCGACGCGTCGGGAACGCACTATCTGCAACTCGGGTTCGAGGGTGCCGACGGTGCACTGCCCGATCTGCCGGTGTCGGTGAGCGCGCAGGCGACGGTCACTGATGTGAACCGTCAGGCCTGGAGCGACACCACCGCGATGTTGGTGCATGCGGCCGACCGTTACGTCGGGTTGCGATCCACGCGTACGTTCGTCCGCCAGGGCGATCCGCTCACCGTCGAAGCGGTCGTGACCGGGATCGACGGTGGCGTGCAGTCCGGTGTGGCGTTCGACATCGTCGCCGGCAAGGTTGAGTCGAAGTACGTGAACGGCACTTGGACCGAGGTCGTCGTCGACCCGCAGACGTGCCACGTCACCTCGTCGTCGGCGCCCTCGTCGTGCAACTTCGACACCGCCGTCGGCGGCCAGTACAAGGTGACCGCAGTGGTCGCCGGCAGCGCGGGAGGGCACAACCGCAGCGAGCTCACCACCTGGGTGAGCGGGGCCGAGAGCCAGCCCACCCGTGGTGTCGAACAGGGTGTGCTGACGGTCGTGCCCGACAAGGCGACGTACGCCGCTGGTGACACCGCCGAGCTGCTGGTGCAGGCACCGTTCGCGATGGGCGAAGGTTTGCTGACGGTGGTCCGCAACGGTGTGCGCAGCACGCAGCGGTTCACCGTCGTCAGCGGCAGCGCTGTGGTGCGGGTGCCCGTCTCCGAAGCCGACGTCCCGCAACTGACGCTCGGTGTGGAAGTGGTTGGTGCCACCACGCGCACAGCCGACGACGGCACTGCCCTGCCCGATGCGCCACAGCGCCCCGCGTACGCGGTGGGGTCGTTGGTGCTGTCGGTGCCGCCAGTGTCGCGCACGCTCACCGTCACGGCAGTGCCGCGTCAGACCGAACTCGCCCCTGGCGGATCGACAGCGATCGATGTGAAGGTCACCGACGCCAAGGGTGCGCCAGTGCAGGGTGCTGAGTTCGCCGTCGTCGTCGTCGACGAGGCGGTGCTTGCGTTGTCGGGCTACCAGCTCACCGACCCGCTCGGCCTGTTCTACGGGGCCACGTGGGACTCGCTCACCACGGCATTCGCCCGTTCGCAGATCGCGCTCGTCGATCCGGCCAGCCTCGAGCGTTCGAACGGCAACGACGGTGGCAGCCTTAACTCAGAGGTGTCGCCGAGCCCGGATGACCAGTACACGTCCACCACCACTGGCGCCGCGTCCCCCGACGCGTCGGGTGGCGACAGCTCGGGTGGCGGGAAGGGTTCGACCACGAAGCCGGTCGCTGTGCGCTCGAACTTCGATGCGCTGGCGCTGTTCCAGCCGACAGTTTCTACCGGTGCCGACGGCACCGCGTCCGTCGATGTCACGTTGCCCGACAGCCTCACCCGCTACCGCGTGATGGTGGTCGCGGTCAGTGGCGCCGATCGCTTCGGCAGCGCCGAATCGAACATCACCGCCCGCCTGTCGCTGGCGGTGCGGCCGTCGGCCCCGCGGTTCGCGAACTACGGCGACTCGTTCGAGCTGCCGGTCGTGCTGCAGAACCAGACGAACGCAGCGATGTCCGTCGACGTCGTGCTGGAGACCGCCAACCTGGCACCCGGCGCCCCGAAGGGCACCACGGTCACCGTGCCTGCCAATGGCCGCGTGGAGGTGCGCTTCCCGGTGACGACGGTGCAGGCCGGCACCGCAGCGTTCCGCGTCACGGCGGTCAGCGGCGAGATATCCGACTCGGCGACGGTGGAACTGCCGGTCTACACGCCGGCGACCTCCGAGGCCTTCGCCACCTATGGCACCGTGGACTCCGGCGCCGTCGACCAACCGCTGGTCGCTCCCACCGGTGTGATCCCGCAGTTCGGCGGGCTTCAGGTCAGCACGTCGTCGACCTCGTTGCAGGCGCTCACCGACGCGGTGCTGTACATCGTGCAGTACCCGTACGAGTCCAGCGACGGCCGGGCCACCCGCATCATGTCGATCGCCGCACTGCGCAAGGTGCTCACGGCGTTCGACACGCAAGGGATGCCCACCGCAGCAGCGATCGACGCTGCGGTGAAGGCCGATATCGCCGGTCTCGTCGCGATGCAGAACGACGATGGCGGGTTCCCGTGGTGGCGCAAAGGCGACACCTCCGAACCGTTCGATTCGGTACAGGTCGCGCACGCGCTGACGGTTGCCAAGGCCGAGGGGTACCTCGTACCTCGCGACCTCTACGACCGGGTGATGAACCACATCGCCAACATCGAGTCGTACATCCCGTCGACGTACGGGCAACACGAACGCGACACGATCAGCGCCTACGCGCTGTGGGTGCGTTCGCTGGCAGGTGCGGGCGATACCGCGAAGGCCGAGCAGCTGTACCGCAACCGCAAGGCCGACCTGTCGGTCGACGCGCTCGCATGGCTCTGGACCGCGGTGGGCAGCGGTGCGATGAAGACCGAGATCGCGCGCACGATCAGTAACCGCGCTGTCGAGACCGCAGCCGCCGCCAACTTCACCACCGGCTACGACGATGGTTCGTACTTGGTGATGCAGAGCGATCGGCGTACCGACGGCATCGTGCTGGACGCGCTGATCGCCAACGATCCGCGCAGCGACCTGATCCCCAAGGTGGTCACCGGGCTGTTGGCCGACAAAGTGCGCGGTAGGTGGGACAACGTGCAGGAGAACTCGTTCATCCTGCTCGCGCTCAAGCGCTACTACGACGTGTTCGAGACGCAGACACCATCGTTCGTTGCCCGCGTGTGGCTGGGCGCACGGTTCGCCGGTGAGCACACGTTCGAGGGACGCCAGACCGACCGGGTGAACCTCAGCATCCCGATGTCCGACGTGGTGGCCTCGGGCAACTCGAGTCTGATCGTGTCGAAGTCCGGTGCCGGTCGGCTGTACTACCGCATCGGCCTGACATACGCGCCTAGCGACCTCACGCTGTCACCGCTCGACCGTGGCTTCACCGTCACCCGCACCTACGAAGCAGTCGACGACCCGAAGGACGTCACTCAGGATGCGAACGGAACGTGGCGCATCAAGGCCGGAGCTCGCGTGCGCGTGAGGTTGTCGATGGTGGCCGAGAGTCAGCGCACACACGTCGCACTCATCGACCCGCTGCCCGCCGGCCTGGAGAGCCTCAACCCCGCGCTGGCGGTCACCCAGTCGGTGCCGTCCAACTCACCGGTGAGCACCGAGGACATGTACTGGTGGTGGGGGCAGTGGTACCAGCACGAGCAACTGCGCAGTGACCGCACCGAGGCGTTCACCACGTTGCTGGCCGCAGGTGTGTACTCGTACGAGTACATCGCTCGCGCCACCACGCTGGGCACGTTCGTGGTGCCGCCCACCCGCGCCGAGGAGATGTACGCCCCGGAGACCTTCGGCCGCTCCGGCACCGACAAGGTCGTGGTCGGCTGACGCTCGCCCCCCGCACGGGTAGTTTGGCCCACGTGAATTGGGATCAACTCGTGCAGGGGGTGGAGCTGCCGTTCCACCCCGACCTCAAGGTGCCCGCGCTCAGCGAGGTGCGCCTGGCGCTGCCCGACCCCGAGCCGCTCGCCGACGTCGAAGCCGCTGCCCGCGCCGATGTGATCGCCCGCCTGGCCGGGCATGTGACACCGGGGATGACGGTCGCCGTCGGCGGTGGCAGCCGGGGTCTGACCAACCGCGTCGCCCTGCTGCGCGGAGCGATCGCCGGTCTGCGCGCGCTGGGCGCCGAACCGTTTGTGGTGCCGGCGATGGGTAGCCACGGCGGGGCCAAGGCCGAAGGGCAACTGGCGATGCTGGAGAGCCTCGGCATCACCGAGGAGTCCGTCGGCGCGGAGATCCGGGCAACGATGGAGACCGTCGAGGTCGCGCGCACACCGGACGGTATGCCGCTGTACCTCGACCGTCATGCGGCGGGGGCCGATCGCATCTTCCCCGTGAACCGCATCAAGCCGCACACATGCTTCAAGGGTCCCATCGAGAGCGGCGTCACCAAGATGGCCGTCGTCGGCTTCGGCAAACAACCGGGTGCCGCGCAGATCCATGCATGCGGCCCGATCGAGATGCGCAACCGCATCCTCAACGGCATCGCCGCGCTGAAGGCCAGTGGCCGCATTCTCGGCGGGCTCGCGTCCATCGAGGCTGCCAGCGGCGAGGTCGTCAAGGTCGCCGCGCTCACGGGCGACGAGGTCGGCGCGCAGCCGGAGATCGACCTCACCGACTACTCCCGTCACCTTGTGCCCGCGCTGCCGTTCCCGCAGATCGACGTGTTGATCATCGACAAGGGTGGCAAGGACATCAGCGGCACCACCATGGACCCCAACGTCACGGGGCGTTTCTGGGTTCACGGTCTGGCCGACCTCGCCGAACCTGATGTCAGCACGATTGTGCTGCTGGACATCACGCCCATCTCCGCCGGCAACGTGCTGGGCATCGGCTTCGCCGACTTCATTCCCTCATCGATTGCGACGCAGATCGACTGGCACAAGACGTACGTCAACTGCTTCACCGCCGGCATCGCTGGCGTGCGCCGAGCGCGTATGCCGATGGTGCTGCCCAGTGAGGAGGATTGCATCAAGGCCGCCCTGTCGATGTGCGGCCGCGCGTTCGATCAACCCAAGCGCGTGGTGCGCATCGAGAGCACATTGCACCTCACGCGCTGCTGGGTCAGCGATGCACTACTTGGCGAACTTCCCCCGGGCGCCGAGATCGTCAGGTGAGCACGCTCGTCGCGGCGCTGCGGTCAGTGGTCGGTGACGACCACGTCCTCACCGACTCAGATCTGCGCGCGACGTACGAGACCGACTGGCTGCGCCAGTGGACCGGCACCACCCCGTGCGTCGTGCGCCCGGGCACGGCGGAGGAAGTGGCAGGTGTGTTGCGCGCCTGCGCCGCCGAGGGTGTGGCCGTGGTGCCCCAGGGTGGGAACACCGGTCTGGTGGGCGGCAGTGTGCCGCGCCGTGGTGCGGTGCTGCTGTCAACGCAGCGCTTCACCGAGTTGGGCGAGGTGGACGCACGCGCGATGCAGGTGACCGCTGGCGCCGGAGTAACGATCGAACAGTTGCAGCGGCACGCGCGTGCGGCCGAACTCGACTTCGCCGTGGATTGGGGCGCACGGGCGACCGCCACGGTCGGCGGTGCGGTGAACACGAACGCGGGCGGATCGCGGGTGGTGCGTTTCGGCACGATGCGTGCGCAGGTGATGGGGCTGCAGGCGGTGCTCGCCGACGGTTCGGTCATCACCCAGCTGGGCGGTCTGCCGAAGGAGACCGCCGGCCCTTCCATCACCAACCTGCTCGTCGGCAGTGAGGGGACGCTGGCGATCGTGACGGCCGCCCGCCTCAAGTTGGTGCCGTGGTATCGCCACACGGCCGCCGCGCTGGTGGCGTGCGACTCGTTGGTGCATGCCGTCGGCCTGCTGCCAAAGCTGCGTCAGCTACCCAGCCTGGACGCGGTGGAGGTGCTGCTGCCCGAGGCGTTGCAGGCGGCCTGCAAACACCTCGGCATGAAGCCGCCGATCGACCCTGCATCTGCTGGCGCGTTCGTGTTGGTCGACTGTGCGGCGCATCGCGACCCGACCGACGAACTCGCCGGACTGTTGTCGTCCGAACGGGGCATCCTCGCGGTGGGTGCGCAGCGCGAGCAGTTGTTCACGATCCGCGACCACGTCACCATCGCGATCGGCGCGCTCGGAGTGCCGTTGAAGCTGGACATCGCGGTGCCAGTGTTGAACCTTGATCGCGTCGTGCGCGCCATCCGTGGCAGCCTTCGTGAACTCGCGCCGAACGCTCGCCTGATCGTGTTCGGCCACCTCGCCGAAGGCAACCTGCATGTGAACATCCTCGACGCTGGCGATGCCGCAGACGCCTTGAGGCACCTGGTGCTCACCACGGCCATCGACCTCGGCGGCACAATCAGCGCCGAACACGGCATCGGTGTTGCCAAGACCGAATGGCTGGAACGCCTGAAGGGCCCCGCCCACGTGGCAGCGCTGCGAGCAATCAAACACGCACTCGACCCCGCTGGTCTGCTGAACCCCGGCGTCCTGCTGCCCGGGGACTAGCTGCGGCGGGCTTCGGCGGCGTCGAGTTGTGCGCGGGTGAGCAGGGCGTGCATTTGCAGACCGGCCGCAGTCAGTGCCGAGCCGCCGTCGGGGCTGCGGTCGATGACGCACACCACGTGCTCGACGAGTGCGCCGAGACCGCGCAGGTCGTTGGTGCTGATGACCACCTGTCCGCCGGTGGTGATGACGTCCTCGATGACGCACACTCGGCGGCCGGCGATCTCGCTGCCCTCGGCCAGCAACGCAGTGCCGTACTGCTTGGCTTCCTTGCGCACGAACGCGGCGGGCAGACCGGTGTGCAGCGAGAGTGCGGTGGCGAGCGGGATACCGCCCATCTCCAGGCCGGCCAGCACTTCGGTGTCGGCCGGAATCATCGGCGCCAGCGCCTCGGCGATACGCGCCAGCAGTGCGGGCTGCGCCTCGAAGCGGTACTTGTCGAAGTACTCGGTGGCGATCTGACCGGAGCGCAGGGTGAACGTGCCGGTCAACCGGGCGACGGTGTTGATCTGATCGGCAAGGGCATCAAGCGGGAGTGACATTCACTCAGTCTTGCGGTTCGCGGGCGTGACGCACCAACGCTTCTTGCGCGACGGTGGCCACGTGGGTGCCGTCCTGTGCGAAGACATGGCCGATCCCCAGCCCCCGCGCGCCCTGGTACGAGTGCGATGAGATGTCGTACAGGTGCCACTCGTCGGCCTTGAACGGCCGGTGGAACCAGATCGTGTGGTCGAGGCTCGCCGACATCGTCAGTTCGCTGCCGTTGGCGGCACTGAAGGTGGGGTGGCAGGCGCGCACCGAATCGATCGGCACATCGTCGCTCATGTACGCCAACCAGCAGCGGTGCAGCAACTCGTCGGCGGGCAGCGCGTCCGTGACCTTCATCCACACGGCCATTCGCCCCGCGCCGTCGCGGAGCGTTCCGCCGAGCTGCGAGCGGTCGATCGTGCGTCGGTCGAACGTCGTCGTCCACGCATCGCTGACGAGGTGCTCGGGCCCGGGCAGCGTGGTGTCGAAGTGCACGGTCTGTATATCCTCGGTCTGCTCGGCCACATGGAACGAGGCTTCGAGGTTGAGGATCGCGCCGACTGCCTGGCGGGCGACGACGCGTCGAGTGGCGAAGCTGCGGCCGTTGCGGATGCGGTCGACCTCGAAACGAATCGGCTCGGTGTGGTCGCCGCGGCGGATGAAGTACGACCGCAGCGAGTGCACCATCAGCTCGGGCTCAACCGTGGCTGCCGCGGCGCGCAATGACTGGGCCACGATCTGGCCGCCGAACAGGCCGCCCCACGGGTAATGCGGTCCCTGACCGACGTAGGTGTCGGGGCCATGGGGCTGTAGGTCGAACAGTTCGCTGGCGGTCATGTGGAGCTCAGCCCAAGTGCAATGCGTCGAGCGCGTCGACTCCGCGGCCTGCGTGGCGGATGGCGCGCGAGAGGTCGAACGCGTCGTCGAGCACGCTGGCCGGCACGGTGACGCGTGGGTCGGCTTCGAGTAAGTCGCGGAACATGCGGTTCTCGTCCCACGAGCGCGAGGCGTTCTCCTGCACGATGCGGTAGGCCTCATCGCGCGACAGCCCGGCCTGCACCAGACCCAGGAGTACGGGCTGGCTGAACACCAGGCCGTAGCTGCTGTTCAGGTTGTCGATCATTCGCTGCGGGTAGACCTGCAGCCCCTGCAGCAGGCGGTTCATACGGCGCAGCACGTAATACGCCAGCAGCGCACTGTCCGGCAGCACGATGCGCTCAACCGAACTGTGCGAGATATCGCGTTCGTGCCACAACGCCACGTCCTGCAGACCAGCCTGCAGGTTGCCGCGCAGCACGCGCGACAGACCGCTGATGGTCTCGGCGGCGATCGGGTTGCGCTTGTGCGGCATTGCGCTCGAGCCCTTCTGGCCCGGCTTGAATCCCTCCTGCGCCTCGCGCAACTCGGTGCGCTGCAGGTGGCGCAACTCCACAGCGATGAGCTCCATCGTGGAGCCGACGGAGGCGCACGCGTAGAGGAACTGCGCGTGACGATCACGGGCGATCACCTGGGTGGCGGGCACTGCGTGCAGTTCCAACGCCTCCGCGACGTGCTGCTCGATCGCCGGGTCGATGTTGCTGAACGTGCCGACCGCCCCGCTGAGCTTGCACACGGCCACGACACGTCGGGCCTCGACGAGCCGAGTGCGATCGCGGTCGACCTGCAGCGCCCACAGTGCAACTTTGGCGCCGAACGTCGTGGGCTCGGCGTGTACGCCGTGAGTGCGGCCGATCATCACCGTGTCGCGGTGCTCGCGGGCGAGCAGCACGAGCGTGCGCAGTAGTTCGGTGGAGGCTGCGATGAGCAGATCGCACGCGTCGCGCATCATCCAGCACCATGCGGTGTCGACGACGTCGCTGCTGGTGAGTCCGTAGTGGATCCAGGCGCCGGCGGGTGCACCGATCGCGGCCTGCACCACGTCGACGAACGCAGCCACGTCGTGGTCGGTGACGGCTTCCCGCGCGCTGACCGCCTCCACGAAGGCCTCGTCGACGATCGGCGACTTCGCTCGGCACGTGCGCGCATCGTCGGCGGGTACGACTCCCAACGCGGCATGCGCCTCGGTGGCCAGTAGTTCGATCTCCAGATAACGGTCGAAGCGGGCCGTGTCGCTGAAGATGTTGGCCATCTCGGGAAGGGTGTAGCGAGGGATCATTGCAACGTCACCTTATTGCCACGTGACATAGCTCTCCCGCTCGGCGCCAGTGCCGACGATGCGGACGGGGATACCGACTTCTCGCTCCACCAACTCGATGAGCGCATGCGCACCTGCTGGCAGCGCGTCGACATCCGTGGTGGCGCTGATGTCGGTGAGCCAACCGGGCAACACCTCATAGATCGGCTGGCCGTCCGCGGTGTAGTCGGTGCACACCTTGATCTCCTCGAACGTGTCGAGTACGTCGAGCTTGGTGAGCGCGAGTTCGGTGAGACTGTTGATGCGTACGGCCTTGCGCAGCATCACCAGATCGAGCCAACCGCAACGACGACGACGGCCGGTGACCGTGCCGAACTCGCGGCCGATCTCGACGAGCTTGTCGCCCAACTCGTCGGTGAGTTCCGTGGGGAACGGGCCACTTCCGACGCGGGTTGAATATGCCTTGGTAATACCGACGATGCGGCTGAGATACCGCGGGCCGATGCCCGTGCCAACGCAGGCTCCACCGGCGGTGGGGTTCGAGGACGTGACGAACGGATACGTGCCGTGGTCGAGGTCGAGGAACGTGGCCTGCGCCCCTTCCAGCAGGAGTGCATCGTCGCGGTCGAGTGCCTCGTGCAGCATTTCCACTGTGTCGGTCACGTACGGAGCGAGACGGGCGCCGAGGACCGCGAACGTGGCGACGATGTCATCCACGTCCAGCGGGTCGCCACCCAATGCGATGATCTCGCTGTTGTGGGCGAATGCCTGTGCGCGCACCGACTCGGCGAACGTGTTGGGGTGCAGCACCTCGCTGGCGCGGATGCCGATGCGACGTGCCTTGTCGGCGTAGGCCGGGCCGATGCCCTTCAGCGTGGTGCCGATGCGGTCGTCGCCGCGCACCGCTTCGTACAACGCGTCGAGCGTCTGGTGCCACGGAAAGATCAGGTGGCACTGACTGCTGACCTTCAACTTCGCGCAGCTGATGTTGCGGCTCTCGAGCGTGTCGATCTCGCGGAACAGCGTGGGCAGATCGACAACGACACCGTTGCCGATGACCGGGATGATGTGCGGGTAGAGCACGCCGCTGGGAATCAGTTGCAGCGCGTACCGCTCGCTGCCGACGACCACGGTGTGGCCGGCGTTGTGCCCGCCCTGGTAGCGCACGACGTGTGTGTGCTCGGCAGCCAACAGGTCGATGACCTTGGCCTTGCCCTCGTCGCCCCATTGGGCGCCTACGACAACTGTGACGGGCATGTGCAACGCTCCTGCAGATAAGGGGAACGTGAGAGAACCCTACTCCCCTCTAGCCTCATCCCCCATGCCGGTGATGCGACGGATGACGTGGGCCCAGATGCACGAGGCCGAGCGCCGCGCCCTCTGCGATCGGGGGCTGGAGGCGATTTTCGATGCTGGGCTGAAGACCGCGATCGGCAAGATCATCGACGACGTACGCGAGCACGGTGACGAAGCGGTGTGCCGTGCATTGCGCGACTTCGACAAGGTCACCCTTACGCCGGATCAACTGCGTGCCTCGGCCGACGAGATCGCGGCTGCCACTGTCGCCGCGGACGTCGACGCGGCGATCGACGACGCCATCGCTCATCTGCGTGCTTTCAACGAACGGTTGATGGAGCGGGCGCAGGACTGGAGCTTCGAGAGCGAACCGGGCCTGATCGTCGGCGAGAAGATCACGCCCATCACGTCGGCCGGGTTGTTCGTCCCCAGTGGCAAGGCCAGCTACCCCAGCGTTGCCTATCAGCTCGCCGTGCCCGCCACCGTTGCCGGTGTTCCCACGCTGGCCCTTGTGGTGCCCCCGATGCCCGACGGCAGCGGTCGTATCGACCCGGCGGTATTGGTGGTGTGTCGCAAGTTGGGCATCACCAACGTGTTCCGCGTCAACGGCCCCGCTGGTGTCGCCGCCCTCGGGTTCGGCACGCAGACCATTCCGCAGGTGCGCAAGATCGTCGGTCCCGGGAGTCCACCCGTGGCGTGTGCGCAAGTGGAGATGCAGCGCTACGGCGTGGCCACGATGATGATCCTCGGCCCTACCGAGAGTGTGGTCATCGCCGACGACAGCGCCGACCCGGTACTCGCCGCCGCCGACCTATTGAACGAGGCCGAGCACGGCACCGATTCGGCCGTGCTGCTGATCACTCCGTCGTCCACGTTCGCCGACGCAGTGGATGTTGCGCTGGAGGTGCAGTTGGCGCAGCTACCCACGGCTCGCGCAGATGCGGCCCGCGCTGCACTCGGCCTCAATGGCGGGTGCGTGTTCGTGTCATCGCTGGAGGAGGCCGCCGAGGTCGCCAACCGTTGGGCACCCGAGCACCTGCAGGTCGCGGTCGCGCCGCAGGCCGAAGCCGAGTTGCTCGACCTGTTGGTCAACGCGGGCGAGATCCTGATCGGGCAGAGCACGTTGTTCAGCGCCGGCAACTTCGTCATCGGCTGCCCGGCCAGCCTGCCCACCGGCGGCTTCGCCCATGTCAGTAGTGGCATCACGGCCGACACGTTCCTGAAGCGCACCGCCGTCGCTCGTTCGAGCGCCGCAGCGCTGGAACGGATGACCCCCACGATCCTGGCAATGTCGGCGCACGAAGGGTTCCCCGCACACGCCAATGCGGCCTCGATCCGCGAGCAGCGCAAATGAGCGACGCGGCGCCCACGATCGACGGTGCCGAGGCGGAACGGCACGCCACCAACCTGGAGCTGTTCCTCGACCTCGTGTTCGTGTTCGCGGTCACTCAGATCGCGTCGATGATCAGCCTGCATCCGTCGGCCGGCGGCACCGCCCGAGCGTTCATCGTCGCCCTGTTGGTGTGGTGGCAGTGGTCGCAGTTCACCTGGGCCGGTTCGGCGATCGACCTGCAGAGCATGGCCCGCACCCGTGTGCTGGTGCTCGCGTTGATCCCGGTGACGTTGCTGATGACGATCGCGATCCCTGAGGCGTACCACGACACGGCAATCTGGTTCGCCGGCGCGTACTTCGGCGTGCAGATGCTGGTGCTGGGCATGCAGGGCGCGTTTGCGCTGGTCGATGCGGTCACTCGCCCGGCCTTCGTGCGCTACATGTCCTTCGCGATCATCGCCCCAGCGCTGGTGCTGCTCGGGGCGTTCTTCCACGGTCACGTGCGCGAGGGGCTGTGGGCTGCGGCCGCATGTACCAACCTGTTCGCAGGATTGCGTGCCGCCAAGGGCGAGTGGGTGATCAACCCGGTGCACTTCGCCGAGCGTCACGCGCTGTTCGTGATCATCGCCCTCGGCGAGGTCCTCGTCGCCGCCGGTGCATCGGCCGCCGACATCGGTCTCGACCGTCGCACGGTGCTGGCGATCATCGTCGCGGTCGCAGTGGCGTGCATGTTGTGGTGGGCATATTTCGCGTTCATCCCTGAGGTTGGCGAGTACCGCCTGCGGGAAGCGACCGGAGCCGCACGCGGCGTTCTGGCCCGCGATCTGTACACCTTCGGTCACTTCCCGTTGGTGTTCGGTCTGGTGCTCTACGCCGTGGTGGTGAAGCACCTCGTGCCGCACCCGAATGGCCACCTGTCGTGGGACGACCGATGGCTGCTGGGTCTGTCCGTCGCGTTCTTCGTCGGTGGCCTGTTGATCATCCAGTACCGCGTCGTGCGCCGGTTGGCACCCGAGCGCCTGATCGCCATACCCGTTGCGGCTGGTCTGTGCGCGCTCGGCAACGTGCTCCCGGCGCTGGTGGTCGTTGCTGCAGTCGCCGGCACCTACAGCGTGATGACCGCCATCACCTGGCACCGCTACCGGGCCAACCGGCTGGTGCCCGCTCGCTAGAGCAAGCCGCGGCGTTCGGCGCGCATCGCCACCAGTTCGGTGGTGAGCAGGTCGATGTGCTCGACCTCTTCTGCGGCGAGTTCCTCGTAGAGGATCGCTGCGGCTGGTGTGGACCCGGCGATGCGAGTGCGGAAGTACGCCTCGGCGCGACGCTCGAGATCGATCGCCATGCCCAAGAGATCGAACGGGTCGTCGGCGTTGCGCGTTCCGCCAGCCTGCAGGATGCCCGGGTGCAGGTTGCCATCGGCCCCGGGTGGTGACGGCAGGTGATACCGACGTACGAGCGTCTCGATGTGCTCGCCCTCCATGTTCGCCAGTCGCTCGAACGTGTCGCGCAGATCGGCGTCGTTGGTGTGCGCCGCAGCCGCGACATAGAAGTCGCGACCGCCGAGCTCGATCTCGAACGCCTTGCGGACGGCCTCGCGAGCGTCGTCGTTAAGGGCGGGCGGATCAATCAAGTCGAGTTCGCCGCCGCATGCCGAACAGCGTCCATAGGGGAAGGCAAAGCCGTCACTGCGTTTCGAGCAGCCGGTGCACTTCCAGGTCAGCATCGACTCGGCGCAACAGATGCCATCGTCGCCCTCGTCCATTGGCCGGTGACAGCGCGGACACAGCGCCGTACGCACGTCGTCGGCGACCAGCGCCTGGGCGCCGGTGGCGAGGTACTCGTTGATCGCCGCTGCGGCGCGACGACCGGCACCCATCGCCAGAATGACGGTGGCTCCGCCGGTGACGATGTCGCCGCCAGCGAACACGCCCGGCAGCGACGTGGCCTGAGTGATGGGGTCGGCGGCGACATAGCCGCGGCCGTCGAGGCCCAGCCCGGGTGTGTTGCGAGTGATGATCGGGTTCGGGTTGGTGCCCAGCGCCACGATCACCGTGTCGCACTCGACCTCGAGCGTCTCGCCGGTGCCGAGCGGTGTGCGCCGACCCCATTCGTCTGGTTCGCCCAGTTCCATCCGCTCGACGCGGACGCCGCGCACCAACCCTTCGGAGTTGGTAAGCACCTCGAGCGGGTTGTGCAGG
The DNA here is from genome assembly GCA_009702045.1 of Actinomycetota bacterium. Lineage (GTDB taxonomy): Bacteria > Actinomycetota > Acidimicrobiia > Acidimicrobiales > Ilumatobacteraceae > UBA668. The sequence continues at coordinate 199,732 of WLIV01000003.1, forward strand.
AACATGAACTCGACGCCTTCGTCCTCGGCGTGGTGCAGCTCCTCGGCGCGAGCGGGTGCCTCGGCCCGGCTACGGCGATACACACAGCGCACCTTGGAGCCGAGTCGCTTGGCGACGCGCAGACAGTCCATCGCGGTGTTCCCTGCGCCGATCACCACGACGTCTTTGCCGATGCCCACGGGCGTGTCGATATCGGGGAAACGGTCGCCGCCCATCAGGTTCACGCGAGTGAGGAACTCGTTGGCGCTGATGACCCGACCGGCGTTCTCGCCAGGAATGCCGAGGAATGTCGGTGCACCGGCACCGACGCCCAGGAACACGGCGTCGTAGCCCTTGTTGTCGAGCAACTCCTGCACCGTGAACGTGCGCCCGACGACCTTGTCGGTCTCGAACTTGACGCCCATCTCCGCCAGACCGGCCACTTCGCGATCGATGATCTCCCGCGGCAGGCGGAACGAGGGGATGCCATATCGCAGCACGCCACCAGCGACGTGCAGCGCCTCGTACACCGTGACGTCGACACCGGAGCGGGCCAGATCGGCTGCACAGGCGAGACCGGCCGGGCCGGAACCGACGACAGCCACCCGCTTGCCGGTGGGCGCGGCGATTGTCTGGTGGCTACCGACGCCGTGGTCACCGATGAAACGTTCGAGACGGCCGATGGCCACCGGCTCCATCTTGCGCCCGATCACGCACTGTGCTTCACACTGCGATTCCTGCGGGCAGACACGGCCGCACACCGACGGAAGGATGTTCGCTTCGTGGATCACATCGAGCGCAGCGTCGACATCGCGCACCAACAGGTGACGGATGAAGCGCGGAATGTCGATGGAGACCGGGCAGCCTTCGATGCACGTGGGTCGGCGGCACTGCAGACAACGTTCGGCCTCGCGCATCGCCTCGGTGAGTGAGTACCCCAGCGTCACCTCGTCGAACGTCCGTGCCCGGATGCGGGGGTCGCGTTCGGGCATCGGCACGCGGGTGGGTTCGATGTCCTTCAGTTTCTTGTAGGTGCGGCGACCCTCGACGAACAGTTGCTGTTCGACCTGGCAACGGTGCTCGTACTCCTGTGCGGCCGTCTGCTCTTCACCCTTGAAGCGACGCTGGCGGGCAAGCAGTTCGTCGAAGTCGACGGCGTGCGCATCGAAGTCGGGGCCCTCGACACAGGCGAACCGGGTGACACCGTTGATGCTGACGCGACACGAACCGCACATACCGGTGCCATCAACCATGATCGTGTTCAGCGACACCACCGTGGGCACACCGGCGGCACGAGTGGTCTCGGCGCACGCGCGCATCATCACCATCGGCCCGATGGCCACTACCAGATCGGGGCGCCGGGTGGGGTCGGGGCTGTCGACCATCTCGGCCAGCGCATCGGTGACCAGACCTTGGCGGCCGGAACTGCCGTCGTCGGTGCACACGATCACCTCGTCGGCCCATTGGGCAAGGTGGTCCTGCCAGAACGCGAGGTCGATCGAGCGGAAGCCGACGATCGCCGTCGTGCGGTTCCCGGCCTGCTTGAATGCCCGCAACTGCGGGTAGATCGGTGCGACGCCGAGGCCGCCGCCGACGAGCACGACGTGGCCGACATGGTCGATGTCGGTGGGCACGCCGAGTGGACCGACGACGTCGGCGAACTCGTCACCCTCGTGATACTGGTCGCGCATCTCGGCGGTCGAGCGGCCCAGTGCTTGCACCACGAGCGTGATCGTGCCGGCTGCGGCGTCGTAGTCGGCGATCGTCAGCGGAACTCGCTCGGCACCCTCGTGGAGTCGCACCATGACGAACTGTCCCGGTTTGGCCGACCCAGCAATGTCGCGGGCCTCCACGTCCCACAGGAATGTGGAGGGGGACAGTTCTTGGCGACGGACAATGCGATACATCTCAACCGGAGGGTAGGCGCGCACCATTGGTGCTCAGAACGGACCTTGGTCACTACTCCACTCCCTCGGGGCGGTAGGTCGTAGAGTCCGAGGAATGTCCGACATAGCGATCCTCGCGGACGACCTGCGCAAGACGTTCAAGGACGTCGTCGCGGTCGACCACATTTCACTCGCGGTGCCACGTGGCTCGGTGCTCGGCCTGCTCGGGGTGAACGGCGCCGGAAAAACCACGATGGTGCGCATGTTGACCACGGTGCTGAAGCCGACCAGCGGAAAAGGCCTGGTCAACGGATTCGACGTGATGCATCAGCAGCAGGCCGTACGCCGCAGTATCGGCCTCGCCGGTCAGTTCGCAGCGGTCGACGAGAATCTCACCGGCCGGGAGAACCTCGTGCTCGTCGGGCGTCTCAACCACCTGGCCAAAGCGGTCGCCCGCACTCGTGCGGCTGAGTTGCTCGACCAGTTCCGCCTCACCGATGCTGCCGACCGACCGGTGCGCACGTACTCGGGTGGCATGCGCCGACGTCTCGACCTGGGTGCCGCGCTCGTCACCCACCCTCCGATCCTGTTTCTCGACGAACCCACCACCGGGCTCGACCCGTCCAGCCGACTCGACCTGTGGGGTGTCATCGAAGGTCTGGTCAGCGACGGCACCACGGTGCTGCTGACCACCCAATACCTGGAGGAGGCCGACCGCTTGGCCGACAACATCGTCGTCATTGACGGCGGCCTCGTGGTCGCCGAGGGCACTGCCAAGCAACTGAAGTCGCGGCTTGGCGACACGGTGATCGAGTTCGAGTTTCACTCGCCCGCTGACGCCGCCCGCGCCGCCGACGTGCTGGGCAGCGTCACCAGCGCCGGCACGATCGTGCGGGTGGTGATGAGCGAAGGCCCAGAGACGCTGCGTCAGGCGCTCGACCGCCTGTCTGCGGCGTCGCTCGTCCCGGGCCACGTGGCCCTGCGCGAGCCGACACTCGACGATGTGTTCCTCACCCTTACTGGTTCGAACTCGGGAGACCCGTCATGAGCAGTACCGCTCCCAGCTTCCCCGCAATCTCCACGAAACCCGGTGTGGGTCTGGCCTGGGCAGTGCGCGACACGCAGGCGATGATGTGGCGCAACCTCACCATGCTGCGCCGTGTACCGCAGTTGCTGGTGTTCGCCATCGTGCAGCCGCTGATCTTCGTGTTCATGTTCCGCTACGTGTTCGGCGGTGCCATCAGCAGCGTGCCCGGTGTGCCCTACGTCGATTACCTGATGCCCGGCATCTTCGTGCAGACCGTCACCTTCGGGGCGATCAACACTGCCGTTGGTCTGGCCGAGGACAAGAACAAGGGTTTGCTCGAGCGACTGAAGTCGTTGCCGATGAGCCGCAGCGCCGTGCTCGGCGGGCGCGTGCTAGCCGACGCCACCCGCGACATCGTAATTGTGGTGCTGATGCTGACGATCGGCTTCCTGGTCGGCTTTCACACGCACACCAGCGTGCCGAAGGTGATCGGTGGCGTTGCGCTGATGGTGTTGTTCGGTTTCGCGATCTGCTGGATCTTCGCCGTCATCGGCTTGTCGGTCAGCAATGGCGAAGCCGCACAAGCGGCGGCGTTTCCACTGCTCGCACCGCTCACGTTCGCCAGCAATGCCTTCGTGCCCACCAAGTCGATGCCGCACTGGCTGGCCTACTGGGCCGACCGTCAGCCGCTCAGCATCACGGTGCGCGGGGTGCGGGCGCTGATGTTGGGCACCGAGCCCACCAGTTACGTCTGGGGCTCGATCATCTGGTCGCTGGCGATCACTGCGGTGCTCGCCCCGATCGCAGTGCGGCGGTTCCGCAACAGCTGATGTCGCGACTCCGCCCCCACCCGCAATGGGTGGGGGCGGAGGGCGCCCGACGGGCCTGGCAGCGGGCGTTGTCAGGCGGTACGGCGAGCCATCACCCGCAGCGTGATGCCCAACAGACCGAGCATCAGACCGGCTGTCAGCGTGATCGAGGCGGCACTGCCACCACCGGTGGCGGGCAGGCTCTCGCTCTCGACCGAGGTGGTCGGATTGCTGGTGGGGCCCTCGGAGGCAACCGAGGTCGTGGTGGTGCCCACGTCAGTGGACGGCGGGGCATCGGTGGCCGGCGGTTGGGTCACTGGGGGATCGGTCGCCGGGGGATCGGTGGCCGGGGGATCGGTGGCCGGGGGATCGGTGGCCGGAGGGTCAGTGGCCGGCGGTTGGGTCACTGGGGGATCGGTCGCCGGGGGGTCAGTGGCCGGAGGATCGGTCGCCGGGGGATCGGTGGCCGGGGGATCGGTGGCCGGGGGGTCAGTGGCCGGAGGGTCAGTCACCGGAGGGTCCGTCACGACGACGCCACTCACCTTGAACACCTTGGTCTTGGAGTCGTTGGTGGGTGCGTTCGAGTGGTGATCCACATAGGCCTTGTAATGGCCGTCGGCGAGTGTGAACGGCCCGACGCAGAACGAACTGCCGGTACCCACGCTGACGGGGCCGATCACCACGGGGTCATGGGCGTTGGTGCCGTCGGTGACGAACAACCAGCGCTGTGTGCCGCTGTTGAAGTTCTTGCCGTGGACCCAGAACTCCTCGCCGACCTTCGGATCGGTGTCCGAACCGCTGCAGTCGGACTCGACATGGATGCTGATCTCACCTGGGTTGCTCGTCTGGATCTGGTCGGCCTTCGTGGTCATCACTCCGGTGAAACCACTCAGCATCAAACCAAGACCTGCAACTACGAGTCCGTCGGTGAGGAGGCGCTGCCACTTGCTGCTCATGACGTCCTCCTTTCTGTGTGGTTTCAGTGTGCGCCCACTCTCGGTGGCGCGGCCAGGGGCCACAATGGGATGTCATTTGCCGGGAAGCCCTTGCATTTCTTCAACTCACCGAACTCGAGTGTTGCTGTGGCCACCGATGGCGTTCAGCCGTGATGAAATCGTGAAGTTCAATTGCTCTGTTCGCGATGACTTCGTTCCCTTGCAGTGCCGTGGCTGACGGCGCGACAACGAAGTCAGTTCGAACGAGGGAGGCTGTTGTGAACATTCACGCCAAGGTCGGCGACGAGATCGTCGTCGACAACATGAGTGCTGGCCATCCACCGAGAAAGGGTGAGGTACTCGAGGTGGTGGGCGAAGGCGATGCCCAGCACTATCGCGTCCGTTGGGATGATGGCCACACGAGTGTGTTCTTCCCCGCCTCCACGGCGCACGCCGTGCACCTCGCTCGGTGAGCCTGACCGGCGGTGCGGTCAGGCGTCGACAGCAAACTGGCGGACCCGCGCACCCATGAAGTCCTCGAAGTTCTTCCAATAGAACTTGTCGCGGGCCTCAGCGGAGATGTCGCTGGCATCGAGGCTGCGACCGAAGCGCGCAATCGGGTTGCGGCCACCTTCGATGTGTGGGTAGTCCGAGGAGAACATGAAGACGTCGTCGCCGCCCTGCGCGATCGTCCAGCCGGTGTTCTCGTGGCAGAACGGCGTGACTCGTACCTGCCGGCGCACGTAGTCGCTGAGCTTCATGTCGAGTCGCTGCAACCGGCTCTCGTGCTTGACGAACGCGTCCATCGCCGAGTCGAGGAAGTGCAACCAGCCAGGAACCCAGGAGGCACCGAACTCGATGATCCCGACCCGAAGGTCGGGGTGGTCGTGTAGCACGCCGTCGACGAGGAGTGCGGACAGCGACTCCATGACCGGGTGTGGCGTCGAGATGTACTCGATCGACTTGATCGAGCCGTCGCCGCCCAGGAACGACGGTTCGGGGTCGCGCCCGCTGAGGTTGTAGGTGGGTTCGGCGAGCCGTCCTGCACCCAGATGGAAGATCAGTGGGGTGCTCGACTCGGCCATCAGCGCCCACATCGGGTCGAATCCACGGTGCGATGGCGAGTGGTGGCGCGGACAGTCCGCTGGTGCCTGGAGGGCGGCGCAGCCGAGCTCGATCGCCTCCTCGGCGAACTTCACCGAGCGTTCGATGTCGGCCAGCGGTACGTAGCCGACGGGCAGCAGCCGGGGATCGCTCGAACAGAACTCAACCAGCGCGCGGTTGTGGGTGCGGGCGAGGCCGTAGATGAGGTCGAGGTCGTTGCCCTGCTCGGCGGTGCGCAGGTGGAAACGCATGAACGAGTCGAACACGAGCTGGCTGCGAAAACCGAGCAGGTCGAGCGCTCGCGAGCGCTCGCCACCGTCGTAAGCACCTAACGCATTCCAGAGTTTGCGCTCCATCAGCTGCGCGTCGGCATTCGCGGTGAAGTCGGCACCATCACGGCCGCGAAGCGCATTCTCGAACATCTCGATGGTGACGCCGGAGAAGCAGTTGTCACCGATCATCTGGCGCGAGACAGGGTCGGCGAACTCCTTGTAGAAGTCGGGAGACTCGAAAATATGCGAGTCGGCATCGTGATACATGCCATTTCCTGAGTACGACATTCGATTCCCCCTGCAGACACTGCCCGCCCCCGCGACCGGCGACGAGTACGTTAGACCGTCACAAGGGTTTCTCCGCGCTGGATCGCGGAGCCTGAAGAGTCGGGGGTGAATCGTGCTGCGATTCGATGGTGAGGTCGTCGTCATCACGGGAGGCGCTAACGGATTAGGGCGCTCATATGCGCTCGAGTTCGCGCGGCGGGGGGCCGCAGTGCTCGTCAATGATGTCGGGTCAGCACACCAGGGTCTCGCCGCCGAACCGGCGGCGGCACAGCGGGTGGTGGAGGAGATCGTGGCTGCCGGCGGGATCGCGGCTGCGAACGATGTGTCGGTGACGTCCGCTCACGGTGGCGAGGCGATCATCGCTGACGCGCTCGACCGGTGGGGGCGTCTCGACGTCTTGATTCACAGCGCGGGGGTAATGCGTGATCGAACCCTCGCCAAGTTGGAGTTCGCCGACCTCGACGCGGTGCTCGATGTGCATCTGAAGGGCGGCTTCCACGTCGCGCAACCGGCGTTCCGAGCGATGATGACGCAGCCATCGGGCGGTCGGATCGTGATGACTTCCTCCACGTCCGGCTTCTTCGGTGTCTTCGGCCAAGCTGCGTATGCGGCCGCGAAAGGCGCACTCACGGGGTTGTCGCGGGTGATGGCGCTGGAGGGTGCCCGCTACTCGATTCGCTCCAATGCGATCGTGCCGGTGGCGACGACGAGGCTCAGTCGTGGCGCCGACCCCGGTGCCTCGCGCCCGCCGGAGGATGTGGCGCAGTTCGTGGTGGCGCTCTGCCACCGCAGTTGTGCGGCCACGGGCATGAACTTCGCCGCAGGCGGTGGCTGGGCCGGCCGGATGGGCGTTGAGGTCGGGCCCGGGTTCGCGCTGCCAGGTGGCACCGCGGAGGACATCACTGCGAACTGGGATCTGGTGCAACGACTCGGCTTCGAGGAGATGGCCGACGGATTCTCCATCGGTCCCTACATCGACGAGCGCTTGCACGAGGGCTGACCCAGCCCTCAGGTGATCGCCAACTGACCGTCGACGGCGTCGACGGTGATGGTGTCGCCATCGCCGACCTGCCCGCCGAGGATCATCAGCGCAGCCGGATCGGCGAGTTCGCGCTGGATGACCCGCTTCAGCGGCCGGGCACCGAACGACGGGTCGTAGCCCTCGTGGGCCAGCCAGTCGAGGGCGACATCGGTGATCGACAACGTGATCCGCCGTTCAGCCATGCGCACCCGCAGACGCTCGATCTGGATGGTGACGATCCGTCGCAGGTCGTCCTCGGTGAGCGCCCGGAAGCGGATGATGTCGTCGACGCGGTTGATGAACTCGGGCTTGAAGAACGTGGAGGGATCGCCGGCCAGGTTGCTGGTCATGATCAGCACCACGTTGGTGAAGTCGACCGTGCGGCCCTGGCCGTCGGTGAGGCGGCCGTCGTCGAGCACCTGCAGCAGCACGTTGAACACGTCGGGGTGTGCCTTCTCGATCTCGTCGAGCAGGATCACGCAGTACGGGCGGCGCCGCACGGCCTCGGTGAGTTGGCCACCCTCGTCGTAGCCCACGTAACCGGGGGGCGCGCCGATCAGGCGGGTGACGGAGAACTTCTCCATGTACTCACCCATGTCGATGCGCACCATGCTCTTCTCATCGTCGAACAGATACTCGGCCACAGCCCGGGCCAGCTCCGTCTTGCCGACGCCCGTGGGGCCGAGGAACATGAACGAACCGATCGGTCGGTTGGGGTCGGACAACCCGGCCCGTGAGCGGCGGATCGCGTTGGCCACGGCAGTGACCGCGTCGTCCTGCCCGATGACTCGCTGGTGCAACTGCTCTTCGAGGTGTACCAACTTGGCCATCTCGCCCTCCATCAGCCGGCTGACGGGCACACCTGTCCACTTGCTGACGACCTCGGCGATGTCCTCCGCGTCGACCTCCTCTTTCAGCATCCGGGTGCCGGATTGTGTCTGGTCGAGGTGGGCGGTGGCCTCGTCGATGCGCCGCTCGAGCTCGGGAATGCGGCCGAAGCGAATCTCGGCAGCGATGTTGAGATCGGTCTCGCGTTCGACCTGCGTGCGCAGACCCTCCAACTCTTCCTTCAGCGAGCGGATCGCGTCGATCGCCTGCTTCTCGTTCTCCCAGTGCGATTTCATTTCGTGCGCTTGCAGGTTCAGCAGCACCAACTCGTCGACCAAGGCCTCCAGCCGCTCTTTCGACGCCGTGTCGGTCTCCTTGGCGAGTGCGACCTCTTCGATCTCGAGCTGCAGAATGCGCCGTTGCACGACGTCGATCTCGGTGGGCACCGAATCGATCTCGATCCGCAGCTTCGATGCGGCTTCGTCCATCAGGTCGATTGCTTTGTCGGGCAGGAAGCGGTTGGTGAGATAGCGGTTCGACAGCACGGCCGCGCTGACGAGCGCGGAGTCCTGGATGCGCACGCCGTGGTGCACCTCGTAGCGCTCCTTCAGGCCGCGCAGGATGCCAATCGTGTCCTCCACCGTTGGTTCGCCGACGTACACCTGCTGAAAGCGCCGCTCGAGCGCAGGGTCTTTCTCGACGTACTTGCGGTATTCGTCGAGCGTGGTGGCACCGATCATGCGCAACTCGCCGCGGGCGAGCATTGGCTTGATCATGTTGCCGGCGTCCATCGCGCCCTCGGCCCCGCCCGCGCCGACGATCGTGTGCAGTTCGTCGACGAACGTGATGACCTCACCAGCAGCGTCGGTGATTTCCTTCAGCACGGCCTTCAACCGCTCTTCGAACTCTCCGCGGTACTTCGCGCCGGCGAGCATGCTGGCGATGTCGAGGCTGATCAGGCGCTTGTTCTTCAGTCCCTCGGGCACGTCGCCGTCGGCAATGCGGCGGGCGAGGCCTTCGACGATGGCGGTCTTGCCGACACCGGGCTCGCCGATCAGCACGGGGTTGTTCTTGGTGCGGCGCGACAGCACCTGGATGACCCGGCGGATCTCGTCGTCGCGGCCGATCACCGGATCGATCTTGCCGTCGCGGGCGCGTTGCGTGAGATCCTGCCCGTACTTCTCCAGCGCGGCGAAGTTCTCCTCCGGGTTCTGGCTGGTGACGCGGTGGCTGCCGCGCACTTCCTTCAATGCCTGCAGCAACTCTTCGCTGCCGATTCCCAACCGCTGGTTCATCGCCAGCAACAGGTGCTCGACCGACAGGTAGTCGTCCTTCAGATCCTTCTGGTACTGCTGGGCGTTCTGCACCACGTTGTCGAGCTCGCGGCTCATCCGCGGCTCGCTGCCGCCGTAGGCCTTGGCCAGTTTGGCCACGGCCTCGTCGGCCTTGTTGCGCACCATCAGCGGTGCCTGGCCCAACTTGGCGAGCACGGCAGGCACGATCGTGTCGTCCTGGCGTGTGAGTGCAGCCAACAGGTGATCGGGCGTGAGTTCTGGGTTGCTCAGTGCCTTGGCCTGGTCGATGGCCGCGGCGAAGGCTTCGTTGGTCTTGAGAGTCCACTGTTTCGGATCGAACGCCATGGCCACACCATAGCCGCCGTTCCTGAAATCCTGCTACGTCACGTATCAACTTTTATGAGCGGACTGCGGCAGTCATCACGTCGTGGAATCGTGGCCAGCAGGCGGCGATCCAGGCCGGGTCGTCGTCGGCGAACGCCGCCCGCACCTGGGCGCGCACGGCAGGTGCATCGGGACCGGTCGGGTCGCCATGGGAGTGCAGCCACGCATCCGCGCGCAGCGATTGCAGCACTGTCACCGGGTCGACCGTTCCGTACTCGATGGTGACCGGGGTGACTTCGGCGTGTGGCGCCAACTGATCGGCAACGTTCATCCAGTCGCCGGCCAGCACTGCCGACACGCTGTCGCCGGCCAGCATCGAGCGCACGTCGGTCCACCGCTCCGCCGCTCGGTCGAACAGCGGATCGCCGGGTGCCGCACTGGCGATCAACTCACCGACACCCCACGGACCGAGACCGGTGTGCAGGTCGATGATCGCCACCGAACGCGCCGCTGCCAGCGCTGAGGCGCAGAACTCGCGCAACCAGCGGTGCGACCACACGGGGCCGGTGCCGCCATAGAACACACCATTGGGGTACGAGTACTGACCGCAGCTCACCACCTCCTGCAGCCGCTCGAACCCCCACTCCATGGCGTAGGTGAGCAATACCTCGGTGGTGCGCTGCTGCTCGGCGGCGGACCACTCACCAGGCACCAGCAGTTCGGCCAACAGGTCGTAGCCGGGGTTGGCGGGAACTGGCTGTGACCAGTCGACGAAGTTGCGGTTCAGATCGACGTTGTCCTCGTTGACCCGTCGCACCCACGCCATGCCGTACGGGTTCAGCGCGTGCACGTGCACGACCCGAACACCGGCTGGACGTTCATCGGCTCGCGCCGACAACCACCGGGTCTGCAGCGCAGAACCGCAGTAGCCCTCGACACCGTGGGTCGCCGAGACCACGAGCACCACGTGCTCGGCATCGGCGGGGCCGAGCTCGGCAACGTCGACCGCCAGTGGTTCGCCGCCCGGGCCGAGCAGTGGGTGCGCGAACGACGTGACCGTGGCGCCGGCGACTCGCGCCGCATCGAGGAACGCGGCGCGAGCGATCGGGTAGGTCGGGCTGAGATGCATCCGCTCAGTCTCTCAGCGGCGCAGGAGGTCCTTGGCGATGTGCGTGATCTGAATCTCGTCGGTGCCGGCGTAGATCTGCAGCACCTTCGCGTCGCGAGCCAACTGCTCGACCCGGAACTCGCTCATGTAGCCGTTGCCGCCATGCAACTGCACGGCTTCCAGCGCCACCTCGGTGGCCGCACGGGCGCTGTACAGCTTCATTGCCGATGCCTCGGCGAGCGTCATCGAATGGCCGATGGAACTCATCTCGATCGTGCGGAACACCAGGTTCTGCACGTTCATCCGGGCGACTTCCATGCGGGCCAACTTGTCCTGGATCAACTGGAAGTCGCCGATGCGCTTGCCGAACTGCACGCGGTCCTTGGCGTACTGCACGCTCAACTCCAGGCACTCTTCGATGATCCCGAGGGCCATCGCGGCAACACCGGCACGCTCTTGCATGAACGTCGTCTTCGCGCCGTCACGACCACCGGACGACACATCCTCGGTCTCGCCGATGAGACGGTCGCGGCCGACGCGCACATCGTCGAGGAACAGCTCACCCGTGGGCGACGAGTGCATACCCATCTTGCGTAGCGGCTTGGACTGCACGAACCCGGGCATGCCACGGTCGAGCACGAAGGACAACACCTTGCGCTGCTCGGGCGGGTTGCCCTCGTCGAGCTTGCAGATGAACACGGTGGTGTCGGCGTAGGGCCCGTTGGTGATGAACGTCTTCGAGCCGTTGAGGATGTAGCCGTCGCCGTCGCGGCGGGCCGTGGACTTCATCGAGCCGAAAGCGTCGCTGCCCGAACCGGGCTCGGTGATCGCCCAGGCACCGATCTTCTTCATCGTCAGCAGGTCGCGCGCCCAGCGCACCTTCTGTGCGGTAGTGCCCTTGGCCAGGATGGCTGCAGAGGTGAGCCCCATGCTGACACCCATCGCTGTCACCATGCCGGGGCACACCCGGCACAGTTCGATGGTCGGAATCAGCGTCAGCCCCGAGCCGTCGCCACCCTTGGGTTCCTTTTGTTCGGCCGCGGTACCGGCCTGCTCGCGCGCGATCTGGCGGTCGAAGCGGTCGCCCGCCATCGCGTCCATCCCGAAGGTGGCGAACATCTTGCGCAGGATGTCGTAGGGCGGCAGGTCGCCATGTTCGAGTTCCTCGACGTGGGGACGGACCTCCTCGTCGATGAAACGCTTCACGGCGCCGCGCACCATCTGCTGTTCGTCGGTCCAGTCGATCATCGCCATCCCTCGCTCTCGCGCCGCACCTCGGCGCCAACAGCGATGGTAGGTCAGCGACCTGCGAGTGCGTTGGCCTCGGCGCGCTGGATGCGCTTTGCCCGGCCCTGCAGGATGCGCGCCATCAGCGAGAAGGCGACGATGCCGATGATGCCCGCCATCGTCAGCAGCAGGACCATGTTGCTGGTGTCGCTGCCCACCATGAAGCCGTGGATCGTGACCATCACGAACAGCGCGTAGGACGTGAGGTGGATGGCGTGCCAGATCTTCTTCGGGATGCGCTTCATCATCCACGAGGACACCTGGATGACGATCATCAGGTACAGCGCGTAGATGCCCCAGTTCATGGCAGCACCGACGCCGGCCCCTCCCATGCGCTCTTGGGTCGCTGGCCGAAGCGCGCCGGGCACGAACAGTTCCTTGAAGGTCGGGGCCATCCACTTGTCACCCAGCAGCAGCAGGATGTGCACGACCGTGGTGACGATCGACAGGACGCCGAGGTAACGGTGCAGGTCGAGCAACCATGCCGGTCGGTCGGCCGGCTTCAGCATGCGCGTGATCAGCAGGATGCCCCACAGACAGGTGGCGGCCAGCACGACCCAGGCCACGATGCCGCTGGCACGCGACAGGTACCAGTAGGAGTGTTCGTTCATACGAGGAAGTCTTTCAAAGTGTTCGTACGGAGTACGTCACCGGACTCGGTGACGATCAGGCCGGCGAGGAGGATCCCGTCGAGCCAAGCGATGGCTGCTTCGGCGGACATCATCATCGCAGCTGTGGCACATACTTCGGCGGTGGCCGCGTCGTTGGCGATCACCGTCGCGCTGACGATGCCATGTCGAGCGGGTTGGGAATGAACCGGGTCGATGAGGTGGTGCGCAGTGCTGCCGTCGGCCGTGGTCCACTTGCGTACAGCGGTGCCCGAGGTGGCCGCACCGCCGGTGACCAACCGGAAGACAGCGACGTGCGCTGGCGGGTGGTGGGGGTCTTCGACGCCCATGATCCAGAGCGGCTCGCCCGTTGGATCGTCAGCGGGACGACCGAGCACGGCGATGTCGCCGCCGACGTTGACGACGACTCCGGCGGCGCCGCCCTCCATCAGTTCCTCGGCCACGATGTCGGCCGCGAAACCCTTGCCGATGCCGCCCAGATCGATCGCGCTGAACTCCGGCACGGTGATCGTGGAGGCCGCGTAGTCGAACCGCACGAGGGCGCTCTGGCCGATCAGCGTGCCGGGCACGATGGGGGCGAGAGAGTCGTCGACGGTGCTGCGCGTGTAGCCAGCGGCCAGCAGCGCCGGCAGCATGGTGATGTCGAAGCGACCCTCCGTCTGTCGGCATGCATCGAGGGCGCGGGCGACGATCGCGAGGGTGTCCTCGTGGACCACGACGGGATGCCCGGCGGCCTGGTTCGCACGGGTGATGTCGCTGTCGCTGCGGAAACGACTCCACAACGACTCCAACTCGCGCAAGCGGAACTCCGCCCGATCGAGCATCTCGACGGTGCCACCGTGCACCTGCAGGATCGCAGTGCTCCCCATCACCCGCAGTTCGCGTTCAATGGGTTGGGAACTCATGGTGTGATTCTGTCGGGTGGTGACCCGTGGTCAGCACTTACCCTGCTGATGCGACCAGGGACTGCACTTCGTGGTCGTGGCCGGAGCCGGAGGTGCGGTGGTGACCGGAGCCGCAGTGGGCGGCGGGGTCGGGGCGGCAGTGACCGGGGGTGCGGTGACCGGGGCAGCGGTGACCGGAGTGCCAGCGACCGGCTTGGTCGTGGTCACGGGTGCTGCCGCAGGCTGACCAGCCTTGGGGGCCGTTGCCGGGGCGGCAGTGACGGGTGCACCGGCCACAGCCGGAGGGGCGGTGGCCGCCGGAGCCGCCGGAGCCTGACCGACGGCCGGGATGGTGAGCACGACGGTGCCACCGGGCACCACGGTGTCAACCGAGCCGGGAACGGTGGTGGCGACGGTGGTGAGCGCCGGGTCGGCGTAGAGCGTGGTGGGTGCCACGAGCGACGGGTCGACGTAGGCGGTGGGAACCTTGGGCTGATTCGCAGCGGCGATCACGGTGGTGAGGCCGAAGATTCCCGAGGCGGCCAGGCCGGTGACGGCGATGCGGGCGCCAGCGGCGATGTGCGGGTGACCCTTCTTGCCGCGAGTGGCGTTGGTGCGAGCCGTCGCTGCCGGGCGGGCGGCGACGGGGCGGGCCGCGGCTGCCGGTGCAGCGCTCTGGGCGGGTGCGATCGGCGGGGCCGGGATCTGTGCCTGCTGGGCAACCGGTGCCGCCCAGATGGTGGTCGGTTGGCCGGTGGCGGCGGTGGCTGAGCGGGGGGCGGCGTTGGAGGTCGTGGCCACGGGGGCCTGACCGCGCTTGGCCCGGATGGCGGCGAGGCGTGCGGCTTGGTCCTGGTCAGTCATCTTCGTTCTCGTCCTCGTGGTCGCCGTGGTGGCCATCACTTTCGTGATGTGCGGGGCTCGGCTTGGTGGTGGTGGTCGTGGTGGGTGTCGCCGCGGCGATGTGGACGGTGGTGGTCGGCGGCGGCGTGCGTGCCGGTGCGACCGTCGGCACCGGGGCCTCGGTGACGACCGGGGCCTCAGTGACGACCGGGGCCTCAGTGACGACCGGGGCTTCGGTGACGATCGTGACCACGATCGGGTCGGCGGCGACCGTGGTGGTGGTGGCGCCGGGAGCCTCGACGTTGGTGACCGAGACGACGATGTCGACGCCCACCAGGTCGGCGCTGAAGGTGACGAGCTGCTGTCCGTCGGTGAACTGGACTTCCACGTGTGGGGCGTCGGTGGTGGCCCCGACGAACGTCCAGCCGGTGCCGGGGTGTGCATCGAGTGCCGTCAGGTTGGTTCCGTCGGACTGGATCGTGACCAGGCCGGCGACGCCGATCTGGTAGGTGATCGAGCGAATCGCTGCGGGGGCGTTGGATTCAGCTGCGGGTGCGCTCTCGGCGGAGGCGCTGCTGATGACGTTGACGCCGGCGTATGCCAAACCGCCGGATCCGGCGATTCCTGCCATCGTGATTCCTGTGAGCCAGGTCTTGTTCATCTTGCTGTTCTCCTGAGGGGGTTGGTCTCGATGACCAGATTGAACCGGATGGCCCTCCAAGGGAGCTCCACACGACATCCTTGAATCGTCGAAGTGTTGGCCAACCTTGAGTGCGGGTTGCCTGATTCACGTCAAGACAGTGTCAAGACAGTCCCGCACAGTGAGTCCTGAGCGTTTCCGCAGTCGCAACCCCCTCGCCTAACCTGCGCTGCAACGATGGAGGGGCGATGCAGACTCGGGTGTTGGGCCGTTCAGGGATGAAAGTCAGTGCGTTGTGCCTTGGCACGATGACGTTTGGCAAGGAAGCCGACGAGGAGGCGAGTCGAGCGATCATCGACCGTTACCTCGCTGCTGGCGGCAACTTCATCGACACGGCCGACGTCTACAACCGTGGCGTGTCCGAGGAGATCATCGGCCGCGCGCTGGGCGCACGACGCGACCGGATCGTGCTGGCCACCAAAGGGCGACTGGCGACCAGCGACGATGTGAACGACAAGGGTGCCGGTCGTCGGCACCTCACTCGCGCACTCGACGCTTCGTTGCGCCGTTTGGGCACCGACTGGATCGACCTGTACCAGGTGCACTGGCCCGACCCGACGGTTCCGCTGGACGAGACCCTGAGCACACTGGATTCATTCGTGCGTTCCGGCAAGGTGCGTGCGGTGGGGCTGAGCAACTACCTCGGGCAGGATCTGCAGAAGGCGATCGATCTGTGCGATCGGTACGGCTGGGCGCCCGTCTCGTCGCACCAACCGCAGTATTCGTTGCTGTTCCGCGAGATCGAGCTCGACACGTTGCCGCTGTGTCACAGCGAGCACATCGCCGTGTTGCCGTGGAGTCCACTCGGGGGTGGGGTGCTCACCGGCAAGTACGCGGGTGTCGAGGTGGTGCCCGAGGGAACGCGCGTCGCTGCCGCGCCACCCAAGTTGCAAGCGAATCAACTCAGCGAGCACAACCTCACTGTTGCTCGTGCCGTGGGTGAGGTGGCAGCCGACCTCGGTCGCACATCTGCCCAGGTGGCGTTGAACTGGGTGCTGCATCGGCCTGGCGTCACCGCCCCGATTCTCGGTGCCCGCAGCGTCGCCCAGCTGGACGACAACCTGGCGGCAGAGGGTTGGCAGCTCGAGGCGGCTCACCTGGAGCGGCTCGACCGCGCCAGTCGCAAGGTGTTGCCCTACCCGCACGATATGTACCGCATGATCAACCGGTGACCTCGAGCGATTCGCGGATCGAATGGGCGGTGGCCCGGCTCCCGGCGCTGCGCTCGCGGAACTTCCGTCGGTATATGGCGGGTCAGGTGGCGTCGATCGCCGGTACGTGGCTGCAGTCAGTCGCCCTGGGTTGGTTGGTACTGAAGCTCACTCACGACGGTTCTGCCGTCGGCCTGGTGACGGCAGCCCAGTTCGCCCCGGCACTGATCCTGGGTGTGTGGGCGGGTGCCGTCGCCGATCGCTTCGATGCTCGCCGGGCGGTGATGGGGCTGCAAGTCCTGCTCGGTGCGCAGGCCGCCTCGCTGGCGGTGCTGGTGTTCACCGATCACGCATCGCTGTGGTCCCTGTGTCTGTTGGCAATGGTGCAGGGTGTTGGCAACGCGTTCGACCAACCGTTGCGCCAGGCGCTGATGAACGAGACGGTCGGTGATAGGGAGCTGCCCAACGCCATCGCGACCAACAGCATGCTGGTGCAGATTGGCTTGATCCTTGGACCGTCGCTGGCGGCGGTGCTGATCCCCACCGTCGGTATCGGGTGGTGTTTCGCCGTGAACGCGGCGTCGTACGCGGTCATGTTGGTGGCCATTCGCTCCATCCGGCCCGACGAAATGGTCCGCCGACCCCGGTCGAAGGGAGCTGATGCATCGGTACGCGCCGGGCTCGTCTATCTGCGTCAGCGCCGCGACATTCGCTTGTTGCTCGTGGTGCTCGCAGCTGGATCGATGCTTGCCTACCGACTCGAGGTCGTCTTGCCGGTGCTGGCCAGCCGCGACCTGCACGGTGGCTCGGCGCTGTTCGCGGTGATGACTGCGTCGCGCGGCTTGGGTGCGCTTGGGGTCTCGCTGTACCTCGCGTCACGCATCGGTCCGCCACCCTTCCAGTTCATGCGTCGCATGGGCCTGGTGATGGCGGCAGGGTTGGGGCTGATGGCGGTCCCGTTCACCCCCGTGGTGTTGGTGGCACTGGTGCCTGTCGGGCTGGGCATGTTGGGGTCGGTTGGTTCCACGCTCGCGCTCACACAACTGTTGGCCAGCCCCGAGTTCCGTGGTCGTGTGGTGGCCGTGTGGTTCGTGGTGATGAACGGTGGTGTGGTGTTCGGGGCGTTGTTCACCGGTGCGCTGGTCGAACACCTCGGCACGCGTGAGACGGTGTTGATCGGCGCAGGCACGATGCTGGTGTTGTGGGCGATACTCGGTCGTTCTGCGCGTGTCCTTGAAATGCGCACCGACCATTTGACGGCGGCATCCGCAACTGGCAACGTCTCGCCATCCGCACGCGAAGGAGATCTGGAATGAACGACTGGTTCGAGGCCTACTTGGCCTCATGGGGCACGCTCGACGTCGACCAAGTCGCCTCGTGGTTCACCGACGATGCGGTGTATTTCGACATGACGATCGGTCACGGTGCCCACGGAATCAGCCAGGTGCGCAAGTTTGCGGCGGCCTCGTTCAAGAACGTGCCCGACGCTCGTTTCGAGTTCGTGCGCGGGCACGCTGACGATACGGGTTACTCCATCGAGTGGATCATGCAGCCGATGAACGTGCCGGGTGTGTCGGTAGGTCGCCTGCGCGACGGCAAGATCTGTGAGAACCGCGACTACTGGAACGGTGCTGCGTACAAGGTGCCGAACACCTGAGGAGTGCCGACCTCAGCTGGCGACGGCGTAAGGGGTCGCGTCGATCGATGCCACGGCCGTGGTCGGCCGCGTCGGGAGCGCCCGCGTACACGTCACGATGATCACTTCCGGTGTCGCATCTGGACGCTTGGCAACTGCCCAGTGAGCGTCCACGTGAGTGTTGGCGATCTCGAACTGTGTATCGAGGAAGTCGGTATCGCCACCCAGTAAGCGGTCCCACGCAGCGGTGTCACCGATGATCGAGGCGAACTCGGGCCCGAACCACGAGTTGGCGGCAAGCAGCGTGCCGTCGGTGCTGAGGGCGGCGGCGCCCACTGACACTCCGGCGAGTCCGGACAGCAGGCTGTCGAGTTGAGCGGCCAACTGCGTCGGATCGATGGCGAGCACCACCTCGACGGCGCGATGGATCGAGCTGCGCGCTTTCCAGCCGGCGCGGGCAGTGGCCAAACGAGTGTGCGCAGCTGCAGCCCAATCGGCCAACTCGCGAGCGCAGGCCTCGGCCTGGTCATCGAACGCCCAGCCGGCCCGGCTGCGGGTGATCGTCAGCAGGCCCACCACGGCGCCGCCGGCGTTGCGGACGGGCACGGCGAGCAATCCGAAGAAGCGGAGTTGGTCGCCGTATTGCAGGAACTCGCGGGGAATCATCCGACGGGCGGCATCTTGCCGCAAGAAGTCGACTCGCTGTATTCCGCCATCACGGAGTGCCTCGAGTTCGTGGTCATCCAGTGACAAGGGCAGGGGTGAGTCCTGGATCGCGGCCAGCAACGAGTGGGCGGTGGGGTCGAGGTGCGCAACTGCTGCTGTTCGCAGCGCTGCTCCGTCATCGGCCAGCAGGCGCAGCACGCATCCGTCACCGATCTCGGTGATCGCGTGGCGCACGATGCGGTCGAAGACCGGTTGTGCGGACAGGGTCGTGCGGTCCAGCATCAATGCCAGATCAGCGCGCAACGCCTCCAACGGACTTGTCGCGTGTTGGTCGTGCTCGCCGATGAACTCGCCTTCGGAGGAGAGTTCGGACAACTCGTGGCGGTGGCGGCGGAACTGTTCGATCGCCGCTTCGCTGACCTCATACGTGGCGCCAAGTTTGACCGCCACCAGTTCGCCGGAACGCACGTAGCGATAAGCGGTCTGGTAGTGCAGGCCAAGTCTGCGAGCTGCTGCTTTGAGGTTCATCGTGTGTGCCTGTCGATACGTCTGCTGCACCGCATCGCTGCGCTCAGACTATCACAGAATATAAACACAGAAAATGAATAATGCAAGCAAAGTAGTGTTGTCAACACGATGGGTGGTGAAACGGTGGTCGGGTGCTACTGGACGGCGACCAGCTCCCCACCAGCCGGGATGCCGAAACAGTGCTGCAGATGTTGGTGGCGCGCAGTCCGCTCCGCGTGCGAGGGCGCTAGAACGCGCTGCGGTGATGTCCGCCGTCAACGGCGATGTAATGACCGTTGACGTATCCGGCGAGATCGGAGCACAGGTACACGATCGTCGACGCGATCTCTGCAGGGTCGCCGGCACGACCGGCGGGGACCCCCGCCGTGTCGATCAACCATTCGCGCCGCGCATCGTCGGTTGCCAGACCCTCGTGAGTCTCCAGATAGTGAGTGGTGGTCGTCGTCGCAATCCACCCAGGGGCAATCGTGTTGAACGTGATGCCGTGGCGGGCGTACTCGTCGGCGACGCTCTTCAGCAGGCCCACGGTGGACGGTCGCGTGGCATTGGCCACCGTGTGCGGCGGTTTGTTCACCGGTTCCTTGGCGGTGGCCGACCCAATGTGCACGTACCGGCCCCAGCCGGCGGCTTTCATCGCTGGCAGTACCGCATGCAGCATGTACACCTGGCTCATCGTGTAGGTGCGATAGGAGTCGACATAATCCTCGAGGCGGGTGATCTCGTCGAAGAAGCCGCGCACGTGGAAGTCGGCCTGAGTGATGACGATCTCCGGCGGCCCGAAGTGGCGCGTGCATTCATCGACCGCGTGTCGGATGCCATCCTGCGTCGACATATCGGAGGGAATACCTGCGGCCACGCCGCCGGCTGCCTTGATCGCGGCCACGACGAAGTCAATGTGCTTGGCGCCGCGAGCCACCACGGCCACGTTGCAACCCTCGGCCGCCAACATCAGCGCTGCCTGTTTGCCAATTCCCTTGCTGCCGCCCACAACCAGCGCGGTGCGTCCGGCGATTCCAAAGTCCATGTGTATCCCCACTTGTCGAGCAGCACATCGATGTACTGCGGCGCCCCCGTGCGCAGTGAACCCTAGGGCGTGGAACCGATCCGGGCCAGCTTCGGGTGCTCACGAAGGCCGTCGTAGACTTTGTTGCGTGGAACAGTCGGCTGAGTACTATCGGGCGCTTCTCGACCGGGCCGACGGAATCCTCACGATCCTGAACCCCGACCTGTCGTGGCGAACTTCCACCGGTCGCGGCACGCTGGAGATGGGCTATCCGCAGGGGTTCGACCCCGAGGGAGGAGTGTTCTCCCTGTTGCACCCCGACGATATCGAGCAGGGCTTCGCCGGGCTGCAGGAACTCGTCGCGATGGGTCCGGGAGCGACCCGCGTTGGCCAGGTGCGCATCCGCGCGAAGAGCGGCCGGTATGTCGAGTTCGAGATCCACGGCACGAATCTGATCGGCCTCGCGCCCATCGACGGCGTGGCCGTACAAGCCATCGACGTGTCGGCGCTGCGCAGTGCGGAGATCGAACTGTGGCGCAGCGAAGAGCGGTATCGCGAACTGGTCGAGAACATGATGAACGGTGTCTGGATCATCGGTCCGGATGGTCGCACCGTCTTCGCCAATCCGCGGATGGCCACGATGCTGGACACACCGCTGCACGACCTGCTGGAACGTTCGGTGTACGACTACGTCGACGACGAACAGAAGAACGTGATCGCCCAGTATCTGGCGCGGCGCCAGGCTGGCCTGTCCGAGACATATGAGCTGTGCCTGCGCTCCGCGAACGGGGTGCCCGTGTGGGTGTTGGTGTCCACGACCCCCCTCGCCGCCGATGGACCGTTCCGGGCGTCGGCGTCGGTGCTCACCGACATCACCGCGTTGAAGCGGGTGGAGTTCGAACTCGACAACGCACGTCAGCGAGCTGAGGAGAGCAGCCGTGCGAAGGGTGCGTTGCTGTTCCGTATGAGTCACGAGTTCCGTACGCCGCTGAATGCGGTGATGGGGTTTGCCCAACTGCTCGAGCGGCTCGTTGACGGTGCGGCTGCCGACTATGTGCAGCGCATCGCGAAGGCGGGCACCCGACTTGTGGCGCTGGTCGGCGATCTGGACGCGCTGCGGCTCAACGAGGTCTCGCCCGCCAGCTCGATGGGGTTGGTCACCCTGGCTGCGAGCACCGAGCAGGTGTTGGCCAAGATGTTGCCCGCAGCCCGCCACGCCGACGTCACGTTCCTCACCGGCGAGGTGCACGGCCGTGTCACCGCGGATCCCGTCCGACTCGAGCAGGTGCTGACCAACCTCGTCACGAACGCGATCGGCGCCAGCCCGGTTGGGGGTGTCGTGACCATCTCCACTTCGGTGAACGACGGACGCGTCCGGTACTCCGTTGCTGATCAGGGGCGCAGTCTCACTGTGGCCGAACAGGAACGGGCATTCGAACCGTTCGCCGACCCGGCAGTCGACGGGCGGCGTTCGTCGGTGCTGCTGCCGTTGATTCGCTCAGCGGTCGCCACTCTGGGCGGGGCGACGGGTGTGGAATGCCCACCTACGGGTGGTTCGGTGTTGTGGTTCGAGTTGCCGCTGGCCTGAACGGCCGGGAACTCAGCCGAACTCGGCGAGTCGGCGCACGACGCGGTCGGCGAGCGGGCGGGGCAGGTCGAGCGAACGTAGGAGCAACTCGCTGATGCGCTTCACACGCTCGGATGCCTGTGCCGAGTCCATCGCGCGCACATCGACCACCACGGTCTCGAGTTCGCAATCGTTGTGGAACACTCGCACTCCCTCGGCCGTCAACTCGACGAGCACGGGTGCGGAGCCGACCGGAATGTCGCGGGCGACGCTGGCGCTGCGGGCGGCCGCAGGGCGCGGACCACGGCGGCGCTTTGTGGGCTGATTGTCGACACCAAGGGTGGTTCCCAGCACGCGGTCGAGTTCGACCAGCCATTCGTGCGGCGGCGTACGAATGCCCTGTTCCCACTTGGCGACGAGCGAGGTACCGATGCCCATCTGCTCGCCAAGTTGGCGTTGCGTCCAGCCGCGCTGCTGGCGGTACTGAGCGATGACGTTGCCGATGGAGGTCTGGGTGTCCTGCATGCCAACACAATAGCACTGATGAGTTACTCAGAACAGCACTGTCTGTGTGTTCTTCGGGTAAATGGCCGCGCTGCGTGTCAGAACGTGTGTGGATTCAAGGCCGGCACACATTCCTCGATGAACGTGTCGATCAGGTCGGCGTCCAACCCAACGGCGTCCTCGGCGAGTAGCGCATCGGCACCGCGCTCGGGATCAAAGGTTCCGTGGTCCACGGCTGCCACATCGAAGATGTGGCACACGGACGTCATCCGCGCCGCCAAGCGGTCGATGTGGCGCACGAAATCTTGGGCCGGCCGGCGGAAGCGGGCAGCCGCGGCAGTGACCTGATCGCGATCGCCGAGGAGCAGCAGCGATGCGCGCTCACACGCGTCCCCCACCAGTGGGTCACCGGCTTCGAGCGCCGCGACGTCGGCGTCGGACAGAGTGAGCATTCCTACTTCGTGGGCACGGGCGGCGGCGCCCAATTGCACCGCAAGTTCGGGAAGATCAAATGCGACGGCCAGTCGCTGGACGAAGTCGCCGACTCGTAGCCCGCGTGCATGAACGTGCGGCAGGCGCGCCTCAAGTGCGTTCAGCAGGGTCGCGATAACGACTGATGTCTGTTCGTCGACGGTCTCGGTCAGCACGGTCAGTTCACGAGCGAGCGTGCGCGCAACCACAGAGGCGGCTTCAAGGTCGTCGTGCGTACGCAGCGCACGTCGCGCCCGGGCACTCAACTCGACCATATCGAATGGCTTCACCAGAAGGTCTTGGGCACCCAACTCCAATGCTCGCACCCGGCGTTCCGGGTTGGCGTCGCCGGTGACGACCAGCACCGGGATGCCCAGCTGATCGCCATGACGCATCAACTCCAGGATCGACATCCCGTCGGCGTCGGGTAGTCCGAGGTCGAGGATCACGAGATCGCAGGTGCCGGCCCAGAGTTCCTCGAGTGCCGCCCGTGCAGTGGCGACGACGATGGAGGACGTGAAACCGATCGCAGACATCGCCTCGCGAACGAGGAAGGCCTGGTCGTCGTCATCCTCCACGATCAGCACGGTGAGTCCGTGTGCCGGCGAGTTGCGGGGAGGGACGTCGCCATCGGTCGTCACGCCCCCATTCTGCCTCGCGTGGCGACCCGGTGGCGACCAGTCCCACCGGATGTCGACGGAAGTCCACTCCCGGTGGCCACAGAACTAACACAGAAAATGCTAAAGTTGAGCCTGAGCAAACCCGAAAACGTGGACATCGGTGTAGCCAGTTCGCGGTCGCAGAACGACCGAGTATCACGGGAAGGGGGCGATCGACGTGTCGCGTCAAACAACCAGCAGTTCAAGAATCCGAAGCTCTGGCGATGCTGGCTTCACCCTCACAGAAATGCTGATCGTCATCGTCGTCCTCGGACTGCTTGCTGCAGTCGTGACGTTCAGCGTTCGGGGCCTCACCGACAAGGCGCGCACATCGAGTTGCGCCGTCGACAAGCACAACATCGAGACGGCCCTCGACAGCTACGTCGCGTTCTACGGCGAACCCGCACCCACGCTGGATGAGGCAGGCCTCATCACCGTTGGAATGTTGGGGAAAGCATCGGTGTTGTGGGACGTGAGCGGCAGGTCCGTCGTACCCCAACCCGGGGCATCCACCACCTGCGTGTGACGCTCAGCGCGGTAGATGGATGGTGAAGACCGCGCCAATTCCGCTCGTGTCGATGGCCGACTCGTCGTTGGCAGGATTCACAACGGTGATGTGTGCCCCCAAGCGGCGGGCAATCGAGCGCACGATCGACAAGCCGCGGCTGGCACCGGGGGCCGTCCCCATCGGTGCATCATCGCGAAAGAGCGGTGCCAGTCGTTCCGGCGGAACACCAGGGCCGGCGTCGGTGATCGCGATGCGGAGTTCTTCGGGGGTCTCGCGAACGGTGACCTGCACGGTGCCACCGCTTGGGGTGTGACGAATGCCGTTCGACACGAGGTTCTCAATCAGCTCGAACAGGCGGAGCGCGTCGGTGTGCACCTGCACGGCGATCCCCGGCTCGATGACCAGCGTGACACCGCGCACCTCAGCAATCGGTCCGGCGACGATGGCCACCCGCTCGAGCACGGTTGCCAGCGCGATGGGCTCTCTCGGACGCACACGGTCGTCATGCAATGTCGCGAGGTCGGCGAGGTCGCCGACGAGGTCGACCATCAGGTCAGCGCTGACGCTGGCGTGGTGCAAGACCCCGGCGGCCTTCTCCGAGCCGGCGGGGATGAGCCGCAGTAGGTGCAGGTAGTTCACGACCGCATTGAGCGGGTTACGCAGGTCGTGGCTGACGCGCTCGAGCGTTGCGGTGCGTGCCGCAGCTGCTGCCTCGAACGCATCGAGCCGGTACTCCAACGTGCGGTCGTTGGAGATCTGCAGAATGTGGTCACCCTCGCGGGCGGTGGTGACGTCGTAGTGCACGAGCACCGCAGCGTGATCGAGATGCCCGGCTCGGGTGATGGTGTACGGCGCTGGCGTGCCGCCCTTCCAGGCAATCTCCGCCGCGTCGAGCGCGCGGCCGGGCTCAACGAACACATGCGTGGCAAGGGCGCCAACCGTGATGTCCGCTGCCAACGGGACGGACATCGCTGCGCGGTTCAGGTAGACGATGATGAGATCGACGATCCGACCGTCCTCGAACACAGGGTCGTACAGGTGTACCGCCTGTTGGAGCATTTCGGGGTCGAGGCGGACGACCGGTAGTTGTGGCGATGTGTGCTCAGGCAAGGTCTGCGTCCTCTCATCCGTGATCCTGCCCCAAATCCGTTCGTCGGGTGAACTTTGCCTGCGACCGTCGTGGCGTGGTCAGCCCACCCACGGAAGCGCGACCACCACGGTGGTGCCGATCCGGGTATCGGCGATCGCCACGGTGCCGTGGTGCGCTCGCACCAGTTGATCGACCACGGCCAAACCGATCCCGCTACCACCGATGCCGGAGTCGCCGCGATAGAAGCGTTCAAAGACATGGGCGCGGTCGGTGAGCGCAATGCCGGGTCCGTTATCGCTGACCGACATGGTCGCTGACCCTGTGGTTGGGTCGTGCTCGACGGTGATCGTGATCGTGCCGCCGGTCTGGGTGAAGCGCGCCGCGTTGGTGAGCAGGTTGATGGCGATCTGCCCAAGGCGCGCGGGGTCGCCACTCACGAAGGTGGGGTCGAGTCGGCGGAGCAGATGCTGATGGTTGCCGTCGACGAGCGGCCGCACGGAGTCGGCCGCCGCCTCAGCGACCTCAGCCAGGTTGCACCGTTGAGTCCTCACAGTGGGCCCGGCCAACGCGGCGTCAGCATCGGCGAGCATCGCAAGGTCGTCGACCAGTCGTCGCAAGCGCAGCACGTCGTCGTGCATTTGCACGAAGTGATCCATCGAGGGTTCGGTGATGCCGTCGATCACCTCTTCGCAGCCACCTTGCAACAGCGTCAGCGGTGTGCGCAGTTCGTGGGCTACGTCGGCAGCGAGGTTGCGGCGAGCGACATCGTTGGCCTGCAGCCGGTCGGCCATCGCGTCGAACGCCTGATTCAACGCCCCCAGTTCACCTGGCGCGTCATGTTCGCCGGCGCGAGCATCGGCGTCACCGTCGCCGAGTTTGCGTGCCGCATCGGTGACCCGGCGTAACGGGCGCACGATCCGCCGGGCGATGGGCACGGCGACAGCAAGAGCCACCAACGCGGCGACGATCGAGCCGATCAACACCGTGCCGCTCATCGCATCGCGCACATGCCGTTCCGCGTCGGCCAGCGCGCCGGAGACGAAGGTGACGTGCACGGTGCCCACCGTCCGGCCGTCAACGGTGACGGTCGCGACACGGGTCGGCCCATGAGCGTCGGTGGCCATGTGTGGCATGCCACCCATCGACCCGGTGAGCTCTACGTTTACATCGTTCGCGTCGGTCACAGTCAGCAAGGCACCGGCCTGACTTGCCAACATCACTGCCGAGTGCGTATCGGCACCGAGCCATCCACCGTGCTGCTGGTAATCGAGCGCCAGCGTGTCGGCGATGAGGTCAGTGGTGTCGTGCTGTCGTTCGCGTGCCAACTGGCCAACTGAGTGCCCGTTGCGCCAGAGCGCCATTCCGGCGATGGCGAACACAGCCGCGACAGCGACTGCCACGAACCCGGCGACGAGACGTGCCGCAAGCGGGCTGCGTACGAGTGCGCGGTCAGCAGTCACGGGGGAGCCCCAGCCGGTAGCCGACTCCCGTGACCGTCTGCACGATGACTGGTTGCGACGGATCGGCTTCGATCTTGTGCCGCAGGTTCTTCACATGCGAATCGACGGTGCGTTCGTACCCATCGAACTCGTAGCCGCGCACCCTGTTGATCAACTCGTAGCGCGAGCAGACGCGCCCAGGCTGAGTGGCGAGTGCCAACAGCACACCCCATTCGGTCGGTGTCAGGTCGACGCTGGTACCGCGGACAGTCACTCGTCGGGTGGTCTCGTCGATGATCAACGCTCCACCGCCGAATGATCGGGATGCGTCGGCGACGAGCGCACCCTTACCGCGACGGAGGATCGCGTTCACACGCAGGGTCAGTTCCCGTGGGCTGAACGGTTTGGTCACGTAGTCGTCGGCGCCGGCTTCCAGACCGCGGATCCGGTCGCGCTCGTCGATCTTGGCGGTGAGCATCAGGATCGGTACGTCGCTCGTCCGGCGTACATCGTCGGCGACCTCCTCACCGGAGATGTCGGGCAGTCGCAGGTCGAGCACGATCAGGTCGACGGCGGAGCGACGCACGACGTCAATGGCTTCGGCACCGGTGCCTGCGGTCAGCACTTGATGGCCCTCGTGTTCGAGATAGCGGCGCACCAGTTCACGGATGCGAACTTCGTCGTCGACCACCAGCACCACAGACACGATGACTCCGATTCCTCGTTCTCGTTCGTTGACGGTACTGCGACCGAGCGGCCCCCGTACGAGCACACGATGCCGTCTCGATGTGGAGGAGATGTGGAGACGAGGTGGAGACGATCCGGTCTTCGAGCGCATCTTGGGAGACCGACGCCAGGATCTGGATGCCGGTGCCTACCGTCGGCCACAGGTATCCCACATGGAGGTGCATCGTGCACAACGGCAACTGGAACAACGGAATGGATCACGGCGACTGGGGGTGGATCCCGATGGTGATCATGATGGTCGTCCTCGTGGGCGCACTGATCTGGATCGGCTCTGCCCTGATCAGGAGCAACCGCCACATGCCGGTGTTGTCCGCTCCGGCCTCACCAACGGCCGCCACCCCCTCGGTGGCGCGGTTCACGGCGCAGGAGATCCTGGCCGAGCGTCTGGCTCGTGGCGAGATCGAACCCGATGACTATCGCCAGCGCCTCGAAGCGCTGCGGTCCTCGACGAACGGCTGAGTCGCCGACTGCACGGTGGGTCTGCCTGGCTGTGGCCAGGCAGGCCCACCGTCGGCGTTGCCGCCAGCTTGGTTGCAGCTGAGCGGGTTGCGCGCAGATACCCCCGGGGGTATCCTTCCGATCAGGATTTCCGCCTTGACTCAGGAGCGTTCAACGTGAGTACTGCCCCCGAAGCGTCATTGCCCCTCGGGCACGAACCGTCACACGATCCCGACGAACGTGCCCTGTTCTCGCGTCTGGCCGCCTCGATGGCACGTCACCGCACGGCGGTCATCCTCGTGTGGCTGGTGGTCACCATCGCTGCTGCGCCGTTGGCGATCTCACTGACGAAGGCACTGTCCGGTGCTGGCTGGGACGCAAAGGGTTCGACAGCGGAGAAGGTGCGTGCCGAGCTGCGCAACGACTTCCCGGCGATGGGCGCGGAGAACCCGGTGGTCGTCTATCACCAGGCGACGCCGATCGCCGACGATCCGGCCGGGCTCCAGTCGCTGGTCGCCGAGCTGGCGAAGGGGCCGCGGGTGTTGTCCGTGGTCGATCCGCTGGCGATGCCGCCGGAGGCGGGCATGATCTCGCAGGACGGGATGACGGCGCTGGTGCCCGTCGAGCAGAAGATCGGTGTCGAGGCTGATCGTCCCGAGGCGGCCGGCGAACTCGGCGACTTCGTCGGTGGTCTGACGATCCCGGTTGGCGCGCAGGCTGACGTCGCCGGTGAGTGGCCGATGTGGAGCGACTTCAACAAGATGAACGAGACAGCGCTCCACAAGGCGGAACTGCTCTCGGGACTGCCGACGCTGATCATGTTGTTCGTCGCCTTCGGTGCTGCGCTCGCTGCGGGTATCCCGTTGCTGTTGGCGATCGCCGGTATCGCTACGGGGTTCGCTTCGCTGCACATGCTCAGCTGGATCTCACCGATGTCGGTGTGGTCGATGAACTTCTCGATGATGATCGGTCTGGCGGTCGGCATCGACTACAGCCTGTTCATCGTCTCCCGCTACCGCGAGGAACGCGTCGAGGGCAAGGATGCAATCAAGGCGATCGAGAACGCGATGTCCACCTCCGGGAAGGCCGTGTTCCTCTCGGCGCTGACCGTCGTGCTGTCGTTGTCGGCCGTGTTCCTGGTGCCCGTCATGGTGTTCCAGACGATGGCGTTGGGCATGATCATCTCGGTCATCGCCGTCGCCTTCGCCTCGCTCACATTGCTGCCGGCCGTGCTCGTCGCAATGGGTGACAAGGTGCTCGTCGCTCGCAACAAGAAGGACCCCGACATCGTCGCCGAGGGCCGCTGGGCCAAGTGGACCGGCGTGTCGCTGCGTCGCCCGGGTCTGGTGCTGACCATCGGCCTCGTGCTGCTCGGGGCGCTGATCATCCCCTCGTTCGGGATGAAGCTCGGCATGCCCGGCGCCACTGTCGTCGACAAGGGCCACACCAGCCGTGATGGCTACGACATGCTCGTCGCCGCCTACGGTGCCGGCGCCGCTGGCCCGGCCTACGTCACCGTCGACGCGGCGAACGCGCAGCAGGTGGTCGATGCCGCGCTGGCCACGAAGAACGTGGTCGATGCCCGAGTGGTCGCCCAGCCGGCCCCTAGCGGGCGCGTCGTCGTCAGGGTCATCCCGGGCACGGCGATCGACGACCCGGCCACGTCCACGATGGTCGATGATCTGCGCTCGGCGTTGCACACGACGGTTCCCGATGCGTTGGTGGGCGGTCCGGCCGGACAGAGCCACGACCTCACCAACGTGCTGGTCGATCGCGCCCCGTACGCGATCGGCATCATCTTGATCGTCGCCTTCCTGTTGCTGTTGGTCGTGTTCCGCAGCGTGGTCATCGCCACCTTCTCGGTGCTGATGAACCTCGTCACGGTCGGTGCTGCCTTCGGCTTCGCCACGCTCGTGTTCCAGCACGGCTACGGCGCCGGACTGATCGGCATCGAGTCGCAAGGGTTCGTCGATGCCTGGGCGCCGCTGTTCTTCTTCGCCCTGCTCTTCGGTTTGTCGATGGACTACCAACTGTTCCTGCTGGCCGCGATCAAGGAACGCTTCCAAGCGACCGGCGATACCCGTCGGGCAATCGGTGAAGGCATTGCCCGCACTGGCCGCCCGATCACGAACGCTGCGGCGATCATGATCATCGTGTTCATCGCCTTCGGTGTCACCGGCCCGATCCCGCCCACGGAACTGGGTCTGACGCTGGCGATGGCGGTCCTGCTCGACGCCACCGTGGTGCGAGTGATGCTCGTCCCGGCGACGATGGCCTTGCTCGGCGACAAGAACTGGTACGCCCCGAAGTGGCTCCAGAAGATCCTGCCCCACGTGAACTTCAGTCACTGATCCACGAAAAGGAAATCGACATGAGCGTCATCACTAACCCTTCCGTCCTGTCCAGCACCCAACCGATTGCTGTGCGCCGCTCGGGAACTTCTGCCGGTCGACCGGCGACCTGAAGCTTGCGTTGGCAACTGCCGGACTGTCCGGCAGTTGCCAACAATCCCCGAAAGGTAGATTTGACCGATGCGTCCAATCACTCGCGGCCTCCTGGCCGGTCTCACCGTCAGCACCTTCGCCCTCGCCGGTTGCAGCTCCGACTCGAAGACGGCGGCCACCACCACGACAGAGGCGGCGGCCGACGACACTGCTGCAGCCGACGAGCCGGCCACCACCAACGCCCCCGCCACACCCGCCACCGTCACCGGTGGCTCGGCCGAGATCACGGTGACCGTCGGCGTCGACGACTTCGAGACGTCCGGTGGCACGCGCGTGGTCAGCGTCCCCAAGGGCACCAACGTCACGCTCTCGCTGACCAACCCGGACGCCGACGAGTCGTACCACTTGCACGGGTACGACCTCGAGCAGGACGCGGCCAAGGGTGCCACGGCCAAGATCACGTTCACCGCTGATCAGAGTGGCCGGTTCGACGTGGAGAGCCACAACACCGAAGCGACGCTGCTGGTGCTTGTCGTCGTCTGATCCTGCCGTAGGCAGTGACCTAGTGACCTAGTGCCCTGGGGAACGGCCGCCGGTGGTCGCATGCTGAGGCTGTGGACGATTCAACAATTATTGAACAGTGCCGAGCGCTGGGCGACCCGGTCCGCTGGGCGATCGTGCGCGAACTGCAGGACGGCACGCGCTGCGCGTGTGTGCTCTCGCAGGTCACCGAGGTGTCGTCCACGCTGTTGTCGCACCACCTCAAGGTGCTCCGCGAAGCGGGGCTGATCACCGGCTCTCGACGAGGCCGCTGGATCGATTACACCCTGGTCGATGGCGCGTTCGACAATCTGCAGGCGTCGCTGAGCACTGGGGCGCTCCGGTGAGCGCGCCGACGCTCACACCGGTGGAGCCTGCGCCGCGTACGACGCTGCGCCGCTGGAGCCCGGTCGCGGTCGGCGTGTTGGTGTGGTGGTCGCTGTACCACTTGAACCTGCCGTTCTGGAACTGGGTGATGTTCGACACGGTCGGTCTCACCGCCGGCAGCCGACTCGGCGACTCGATCCACTTCTTCTTCTACGACATCACCAAGATCGCCCTCTTGCTCACGGGTGTGATCTACCTGGTCACCATCCTGCGCAGCTTCATGTCGGTGGAGCGCACCAGGGCGCTGCTCGGCGGTCGCCGCCAAGGGCTCGGCAATGTTGCCGCCGCCGGCCTCGGTGTGGTCACGCCGTTCTGCTCCTGCTCCGCCGTCCCGGTGTTCATCGGCTTCGTTGCCGCCGGCGTCCCGCTGGGCGTGACGCTCAGTTTCCTGATTGCCTCGCCGATGATCAACGAGGTCGCGATCGTGCTGCTGTTCGGTCTCTTCGGGTGGAAGATCACCGCCCTCTACATCGGGTTCGGGCTGCTCATCGCCACGGTGGCCGGCATCGTCCTCGGGAAGTTGAACCTCGAACGATGGGTCGAGCCGTTCGTGTTCGAGACCAAGCTGCGCGGCAAGGTCGTCGACCCGTCGCTCGGCCTGTCGTGGGACGACCGCCTGCAGATGGCCCGCGAGGAAGTCGTTGCCATTCTTCGCAAGGTGTGGCCGTACCTGCTCGTCGGAATTGGTATCGGCGCCGCGATCCATGGCTGGGCACCGCAGGACTGGTTCGCCCGCCACGCCACCGGTTGGTGGGGTGTGCCGCTGGCCGTGGTGATCGGTGTGCCGCTCTACTCCAACGCCGCCGGTGTCCTGCCATTGGTGGAGGCACTCCACGACAAGGGCCTGCCGATGGGCACGGTGCTGGCCTTCATGATGAGCGTCGTCGCGCTCTCCATGCCCGAGATGGTGCTGCTGCGTCGAGTGCTGAAGCCCAAGTTGATCGCCACCTATGTGGGCGTCGTCGCCTCCGGAATCCTGCTCACCGGGTTCCTGTTCAACGCCGTCCTCTAACCGCCGACAGGAAGTACGCCATGAACATCAAGATCCTCGGAACTGGCTGCGTGAAGTGCAACCACCTCGAAGCCGCCACCCGCGCCGCAGTGCAGGAACTCGGCCTCGACGTGGAGATCGAGAAGGTCACCGACCCCAGCGAGATCGTCTCGTGGGGTGTCATGTCGACGCCAGCACTTGTGATCGATGACGAGGTCGTGATGAGCGGCAAGGTGCCCAGCAGCGACGACGTCAAGCGGTTGCTCGCCGCTCGACCGTGATCAGATCGGCAGACCGACCATCTTGCGCAGGTTGTCGCGCAGGATCAGCTTCTGTTCGGCGGGGGTGAACGTGGGCAGGTCGAACACGTAGTCCTGCGGCTCGGCGAGGCCCTCCGGGTGCGGCCAGTCCGAGCCGTAGATCACGTTCTCGATCGGCAGGTGCTTCACCAGTTCGGCGACATCGTCCTCGGCGAACGGCATGACCCACACGTGGTCGATGAAGTTCTGGATCGGGTCGTGCGCGAACAGCTGCGGCATCTTGCCGTAGGCGATGCGCATGCGGCGGAACAGCTCAGGCACCCAGCCGGTGCCGAGCTCGAGCACGGCGACCTTCAGCTTCGGGTGACGGTCGAACACGCCGTGGGCAATGAGTGCAGCCATGGTGTCGAAGATCGGGCGCTCGGTGTGCACGGCCATGATCTCGGCGAGTGCGGTCTGCTTCCAGCCGACCTTGCCGGTCTCGCCCCAGATCGCCTGCTGCGTGCTGTACGAGGTGTCCGCAGCGTGGATGCCGACGATGATGCCGGCCTCGGCGCAACGGGCCCAGAAGCGGTCGTACATCTTGTCGCCGATGGAGTAGCTGTGGCCGGGGATCTTCACCGGGCCGGGGCGCATGCCGATGGCCTTACAACCCTGCGAGATCAGCGTCTCGAGCTCCTTCTCGGCCGACACGGGATCGATGAGCGTGATGATGCCGGTGGTGACGACGCGGTTGCCGATGCTCCAGCCCCACTCTTCGTGTGTCCAGCGGTTCAGTGAGCGCATGCAGGCGACGACGGATTGCGGGTCTTCCCACATCATCTCCTCGAGGCCGAGGCACTGTGTGGGCAGCATGATGCAGAACTCGACACCCTGCGCGTCGAGCACCTTCATGCGCGGCTCGGGGTAGCGGAACGACTGCTCGAGCGGCTGCAGCGGGCCGCACAACTCCTTGACGGATTTGCCCTCCGGGTTGTGGCCACGGAAGTACTCGGCCATCGCGCCCGGGGCGCCCACGGGGTCGTACGTCGGGTTCGGGATGAGCGTGTACAGCTTGTTGTTCAGCAGCAGACGAGTGCGACCGTCCATCTCCATCCACTTGAACGAGTTGCGGAACTCGGGGTCGAGGTACTTGGTGACCGACTCGGGGGACTCGTAGAAGTGCTGGTCGCAGTCGCTGATGCCGTAACCCAGCTTGGGGGCGACGATGTCGGAGGTGAGTGTTGCGGTCATGGAATGTGACGGTAAGCATTCGCCGAGGAGGTCACTAGGGACTTCAGTCCCTAACTTGACGTTTGCGTCAAGTGGCGGGGCGGGGGCGGGGACGGGGGTGGAGCGGAGTGCCGCCCTACCTTGTCACACCCTTTTGTTTAAGTGAGTACATGAGTTCGTTCCATGTTCCGGGGGTCGAGGAGTTGCGGGCGATGTCGCCGGCCGAACTCGAGTCGTTGGCGCGCGAGCTGGATGGGCAGCGTCGTGCGGTGGAGTCGGCGTTGGCGACGTTGGTCGCAAGGGTCGAGGAGGTCGGAGCACATCGTCGTGACGGCCATCGTGGTGTGCGGGCGTGGGGGATGGCGGCGTGCAACTGGTCGTTGCCCGAAGCAGCACGGTTCGTGAAGGCCGGTCACCTGTTGGCCCGTTTCCCGTCAGCGTCGGGGATGGGTGTTGCACAGTTGCACGCGCTTGCGGCCGTGACGGCGAACCCGCGTGTCGAACCTCACTTGGACGAGGCCGAGGAACTGTTGGTGGGCCAGGCGGCGGTGCTGGATTTCGAGGACTACTCGGTGTTGTTGCGGGCGTGGGAAGCCGCTGCTGATCCGGATGGCGCGCATCTGAATCACGAACGGGCCCATCGCGAACGCGAGGCCACGATCTCGTCCGTGGGGGCCAAAGCGTTCGTGAACGCGCATGGCGGCGCGGTGGCGGGCGCGCAGCTGAAGGAAGTGTTGGACGCGTTTGCGCATGCCGAGTTCCTGGCCGATTGGGAGGCCGGTGTTGCGGTGCATGGTGAGGCGATGTGTGTGGCGTTGATGGCACGCACCGAACGCCAACGCCGCTTCGATGCGATGTGCGCAGTGTTCGCCGCCGCGGCCGGGTCGGGTGTGTTAGCAGGGTTCGAACCGACGGTGAACCTGTGGTGCGATCACGCCACGTTCGAGCACGCGCTGGTCACCGCGTTGGGCGGCACGCCCGAACCGCTCGACCCGAGCGTTCCGCATCGTTGCGAAACCTCCACCGGGGTGCAGCTCGATCCACTGGATGTGTTGATCGCTGCCACTCTCGGGCATGTGCGCCGGGTCGTGCTCAACTCGGCCGGTGTCGTGATCGATGTCGGTCGCAAGCAGCGTTTGTTCACCGGGGCGCTCCGGGAGATCCTGTTGGCGCTCGAACGACAATGCTTCTGGTCGGGCTGTCATCACCCACCACGCCAGGTCGATCATGTGTTGCCATGGGCTCGGGGTGGGCTCACCGACGCTGCGAACGCGGGCCCAGCTTGCGGGCACCACAACCGATGGCGCACTCGCGGCTACACCACCGTGCGCGACGAACACGGCCACTGGCACCACTACCGACCCGACGGCACCGAGATCGGCTGGCGTCGCAGTCAGGTCACCCGCGTCCTGTCACCCGCCGCCTAACTGGCTGCGTGTCGGCGTGAATTCAGTGGGCGACGAGGTGGATGAACGCGCCTGCCGCACCGGAAAACGCAATCGAGCGGCCCCTAGGGGCCGCCCGACTTCAGCGCACTCGGAATGACTCGAACATTCAACCTTCTGATCCGTAGTCGGCTGCAGGGGTTGGCTGAGAGTCCTTCGGGTGCGCTGTCGGTCTCTTGATCAGCATCTTTGTCTCCGACAGTTCCATCCGTGATCCCACGGTCTCACCAAGAAGTGCGCGACAAGTGCGCGGCTGGATTGGTTCGAGATTGTCAATGGCCAATAGTTTCTGCCCGTAGGCGGTCAGTGGATCTGCCCACAGGTGGCCATCAGAATTGCCCACTCATGGCCAGTGGATCTGCCCGGGGTTCAGTTGGTCAGTGGCCTCACTCCTTTGCCTCGGGTTGCTTGGGTGAGGC
>WLIV01000030.1 GCA_009702045.1 Actinomycetota bacterium
ACCCAGTCCCCTCGGCAGCCTGCCGCCACGACAAACCTCGAGACCGAGCTTCAAATCCGGCATTCACCATCGAGTCCGTAATCCTCGACCAACCCATCGCGCGACACCTCCATCACCAGGAGCTGTCGCGCTGACCACTTGAAACCGCCGCGACCGTGGTGGACGTGGGGCACAAAGCCGGGTTGGGGGTGGCTGTCAGTAGGTGATCAGGCCCATCGACTTAGCGACCGCGTTGCGCTGGATCTGGCTAGTGCCACCGGAGATGGTGGCGACGATGGATTCGCGCCAGCGGAAGCTCATCACGCTCTCGGTGGAGAAACCGTGGCCGGCCATCACCTGCATACCGAGTCGCGCCACAGAGACGTAAGCCTCGGAGCACTTCAGCTTGGCCATCGCAGCCTCGCGCGTGCATGGCTTTCCGGTGCTCAACATCCAGGCGGCGCGATAGGCGAGCAGCCGCGCCGCGTCGATCTCGGTCTGCATGTCGACCATCGGGTGGGCCAACGCCTGGAAGTTGCCGATCGGGCGGCCGAACTGCTGACGCTGCTTCGAGTAGTCGAGCATGTCGTCCATCGTCGCCTGGGCCACACCGGTGTACGCGGCGGCCATCACGACCTTCTCCACGTCGAGGCCCGACATGAGCATCGAGAACCCGGCATCGACCTCGCCGACAAGGTTCTCCTTCGGCACCACCACATCCGTCAGGAACACCTCGTTGGTGCCCAACAGGTGGCGCGCAAGCGTGGGCGTGCGGCGGATCTCGAGACCAGGGGTGTCGTTGGGCACGAGCAGCAGGCTGATGCCGCGGTGCTTCGGCGCGTCCGGGTTGGTGCGCACGTACAGCGCAATCCACGCACCGGGCAGGCTGGCACCGGTGCACCACGCCTTCTGGCCGTTGACCACAAAGTGGTCGCCGTGGTCGACGGCCGAGCAGCGCAGCGATGCCGCGTCCGAACCGGCATCGGGTTCGGAGATCGCCACCGAGATGCGATAGTCGCCGTCGAACAGCCCCGAGCGAAAGCGGGCGCGCTGCTCATCGGTGCCGTACTTGAAGATCACCAGACCGGGGATGAACGTGCCGACGTAGGCCATTGCCACGTCGAGGCTGGCGTGGCCCAACTCCTCGGCGAGGATGCACAAGTCGGTGACGCTGCCGCCGCCACCACCGGCCTCCAGCGGATAGGGCAGCGAGAACCAGTCCATGTCGGCCATCTGCTGCCACAACTCGACAGGGAAGTGGTCGGTCTCGTCCCACACCTTGGCCTGCTCGGCCGAGCAGTGCTTGGCGACGAACGCGCGTGCAGTCTCCTGGAGAAGTGCCTGCTCATCGGTGAGGGCGAAGTCCATGTGTGAGTACTCCCGTGCGGTTCGTATATCGTTCAATACGATAACGGATTCAGCCGGCCAACCTCAGCAGAGAGCAAGTGAAGCCACCATGACCACCGACTACGCGGCACTGTTCCCCAGCTTCACCTACGACCGTCCCGCCGACGGGGTGCTGCGCATCACGTTCGACGCCCCCGGCCTGAACTCGGTGAGCCCCGACGCCCACCGCGAGATCGCCGACATCTGGCTGACGATCGACCGCGACCCCGACGTGAAGGTTGCGATCCTCCAGGGTGCCGGCAAGGGCTTCTCCTCGGGTGGCAGCTTCGAACTGCTGGACGGGATCATCAACGACTACGCGATCCGCACCCGCGTGATGCGCGAAGCGCGCGACCTCGTGTGGAACGTCATCAACTGCTCGAAGCCGATCATCTCCGCGATCCACGGCCCGGCTGTCGGCGCCGGTTTGGTGGCAGGCATCCTCGCCGACATCTCGATCGTCGGCCGCAACGCCAAGATCATCGACGGCCACACGCGCCTCGGCGTCGCTGCTGGCGACCATGCGGCCGTCTGCTGGCCACTGCTCGCGGGCATGGCCAAGAGCAAGTACTACCTACTCACCTGCGACACGCTCACCGGCGAGGAAGCCGAGCGCATCGGCCTCGTCTCGCTGTGTGTCGATGACGACCAGGTACACGAACGCGCGCTCGCGACCGCGGTGCAACTGGCGGGCATGTCCCAGTCCGCGCTGCGCTGGACGAAGCACTCGCTGAACCACTGGTACCGCAGTGCCGGTCCGGCATTCGACGCCTCGCTGGGCCTCGAGTTCTTCGGTTTCGGCGGCCCCGATGCCGCCGAGGGCCTGGCTTCGCATCGCGAGAAGCGCGCCCCGATCTTCAACGGCCCCACCAGCGAGTGACCGCAACACCACACGAACGCACGAGACAGGATTACCCGATGTCGACACCCCGAGTAGCAATTGTCACCGGTTCCGCACGAGGTATCGGCGCGGCCATTGCTCACGCCTTGGCCGCCGACGGTTGGTCGGTCGCAGTGTGCGACCTCGACCTCGCCGCAGCATCCGCGACGGCTGCCGAACTGAGCACTACGCACGGCGTCGCCGCCCGAGGCTTCGCGGTCGACATCGCCGACACGGCGTCCTCACGCGCCGCTGTCGCCGAGGTGGAAGCCACGCTGGGCCCGATCACGGCACTCGTCAACAACGCCGGCATCGATGTGATCAAGCCGTTCGTCGACTCCACCGAGGATGAGTGGGATCGCATCATCGCCGTCAACCTGAAAGGCACGATCGGCTGCTGCCGGGCCGTGCTCGACGGGATGATTGCACGCAACGCCGGCCGCATCGTCTCAATCGCTTCCGATGCCGGGCGCGTCGGTTCGTCGGGTGAAGCGGTGTACTCGGCCACCAAGGGCGGCGTCATCTCGTTCAGCAAGACGCTCGCTCGCGAAGTTGCCCGCTACGGCATCACCGTCAACACGGTGTGCCCCGGCCCCACCGAGACCGCCCTCCTGGCGCAGGTCGCCGAGTACTCCGAAAAGCTGTACGCCGGCCTGGCCAAAGCGATCCCACTGCGCCGCACCGCCCAGCCAGGTGACATCGCTCCGGCGGTCGCGTTCCTGCTGAGCGACGGTGCCAGCTACATCACCGGCCAGACGCTGTCCGTCAGCGGCGGCCTGACGATGGCCTGAGTCGATCCATGACGACCGACATGACCTCCGTCCTACGTTTCGAACGCCGCGAGCGTGTCGCTCTTCTGGTCATCGATCGTCCGGCGCGCCTCAATGCCATCGGCTCCGACACGGTCGCCGAGTTGCATCAGCACCTCGACGTGATCGAGGCCGACCCCGAACTGCGCGCGATCGTCATCACCGGCGAAGGCCGCGCGTTCTCCGCCGGCGCCGACATTTCCGAACTCGACACCCTGCAGAACGGTGCCGACTTCGGGCGGTTCGTGAAGGGTCTCACCGACGCCTACGACCGGCTGGAAGCCAGCCCGGTGCCCTCGATCGCAGCCATCAACGGGATGGCGTTCGGCGGCGGCTGCGAACTGGCACTCGCCTGCGACCTGCGCCTTGCCGCTCCCGGCGCACGACTGGGAGTTCCGGAGATCAAGCTCGGCCTGTTACCTGCGGCTGGTGGGTCGCAGCGGCTGACGCGCATGCTGCCGACCGCGATCGCCAAGCACATGCTGATGACCGGCGCCCCGATCGACGCGGCCGCCGCGCTGCAGTTCGGCCTGATCAACTCCGTGCACGACGATGTGCTCGCGGCAGCACTCGAACTCGCGGCATCGCTTGCCGAGGGGCCTCCCGCCGCACTCGCCGCGGCGAAGCGGCTGGTCCACGAGGGTGTCGAGCTGCCGTTCGCGGCGGGCATCGCTCTCGAACGACAGATCGTGTCCGCGCTGTTCGACACTGCCGACCGCACCGAGGGGCTCACCGCATTCCGCGAGAAGCGCCAACCGAAATTCGAGGGAAAATGAACCGTACCGAACTCACCGCTCGCCTCGGTCGCGTGGGCATCTGGACGCGCCAACTCGACATGAGCCCCGGCGTGGTGGCCGAGCAGGCCGCTGCCGAGATCGAAGCACTCGGCTGGCAGTCGTTGTGGATCCCCGAAGCGATGCACCGCGACGTGCTGGTGCACGCGTCGCTGCTGCTGGCCGCCACCGAGCACCTGGTGGTCGCCACCGGAGTCGCCCGTGTGCACGCGCGTGGCCCACAGGCGATGGCGCTCACCGAGCGGCACTTGAACGAGCGGTTCCCTGGGCGCCTCTTGCTGGGCCTCGGCGTCAGCCACCCGTTCATCGTGCAACGGATTCTCGGCCAGGAGTACGGCCCGCCCGTGGAGACCATGAGCACGTACCTCGACGCGATGGACGCCACCCGCTACGGCCCGGCACCGATGCCCACCGACAATGGCCGAGTGCTGGCCGCCCTGGGGCCGAAGATGCTGGAGTTGGCCACCCGACGCGCCGCCGGTGTGCACACCTACATGGCCCCGGTGGCGCACACCGCGTGGGCACGCGAGCAACTCGGTGACTCGCAGTTCCTGGCACCCAATCTCAAGGTGGTGCTCACCAACGACCCCACCGAGGGCCTGGCGATTGCCCGCTGGTCCACGTCCGCCACGATCAAGAGCCCCGCATACCGCACGAACTTGTTGCGAGTGGGTTTCGCAGCCGACGACCTCGAGGGTGGCCTGTCCGACGCCGTCGTCCATGCGCTCGTCGCGATCGGCGACGAGGACGCCATCGCCGCTCGCGTGCGCGAGCACCTCGACGCCGGCGCCGACCACGTGTGCATCGAAGTACTCACCGGCGACGACACCACCGTGCCGATGGACGCGTGGCGTCGCCTCGCATCCTTGGGAGTACAGACGTGAACCTGCCGATGTTCGACCTGCGCGGCCGCGTCGCACTGATCGCCGGCGGCAACTCCGGCATCGGTCTGGGGATGGCCGAGGGCCTGGCCCAGGCCGGGGCCGCGGTGTGCATCTGGGGCACCAACCCGGACAAGAACGCCACGGCGGTGGAGCGCCTCGCCAGACACGGCACGAAGGTCGCTGCGCGCGTGGTCGACGTGGG
Source organism: Actinomycetota bacterium (assembly GCA_009702045.1). GTDB lineage: Bacteria > Actinomycetota > Acidimicrobiia > Acidimicrobiales > Ilumatobacteraceae > UBA668. The sequence continues at coordinate 4,935 of WLIV01000030.1, forward strand.
AGACGAGGCCGCGGTGGTCGACGGGGTTGCGTGGGTTGTCAGCGAGTTCGGACGCGTCGACTCGTGCTTCGCCAACGCCGGGTCGGCTGGCGGCCACACGCATCCGCCGTTCGTCGACTCCACGCTCGAACAGTGGCGAGCGATCACGCGCGTCAACCTCGACGGCGCGTATCTGGTGTTGCGCGAAGCGGCGAGGCGAATGATCGCCCAGGGCGACGGTGGCAGCCTGGTGGGCACTTCCAGCATCAGCATCGATTTCGGCGCCGCGCGCGAAGAGGCGTACGCCGCTGCCAAGGCGGGCGTGGTCGCGATGATGCGCGGCCTGGCAGTCGAACTGGGCCGGCACCGCATCCGGGCGAATGCGTTGCTGCCCGGTTGGACAATGTCGCCGATGATGGAGCCGTGGGCCACCACACCCGGTGTCGCGGAGAAGATCCTGCCGCGCATCCCGCTGCGCCGCTGGGGCACGCCCGAGGAATGGGCCGGCATCGCCGTGTACCTCGCGAGCGACGCCTCCACGTTCCACACCGGCGACACCATCCGCATCGACGGCGGCTACAGCGTCTACTGATCGCGAACAGCCGAATCTCGGTTCTGAGTCACCGCCCAGACGTTGTGGGCGCTTTCAAGTGGTCAGCGCGAGAGCTCCTGGTGATGGAGGTGTTGCGCGATGGGTTGGTCGAGGAGTACGGACGATCAGCGGGACCTCTTCCGATTGTCGATGTCTCCCGGAACCTTGTCACACCCCCTGCGTACTGTTGTTCGTATGGAAGTGCGGATGATCCGGGCGATGGCGCAGGCGGTGCAGCCAGCCGATCTCGATGCCTGCCGGCGCGAGCTGAGCGACATCGCGATGGTGCAGTCCATCTTGTCCGCGTTGGAGATGCGAGTGCTGCGGGCGATGCGCCAGTTCAGCGCCGACACCGAAGGCGAGCACGCCCGGGCCACCAGGTCGTCGTCGAAGAAGTCGTCAAAGGCGCAGCGGCGGTCGGACGCGGGTGAAGCGATCCCACAGTTGGACGAGGCACTGGCCGAGGGCGACACCACCGCCGAACACGTGGATGTGGTGGCCGACGCGTTGGCCGGAATGTCGGCCGACGATCGGGTGCGCCTGGCCGGGCACGGCGACGAGATCCGGGCGAAGGCCACCATGTTCACCCAGACCGAGTTCCGCCGCTGGCTGGCCACGTTCGTGCGTCGCTTGCGCCAGGACGACGCGGTGGCCCGGCTGCAACGCCAGAAGGACGCGTGCAGGGCGAACTGGTGGATCGACCAGGAAGGTATGTGGAACCTGCGTGGCCGCTTCGACCCCGAGACGGGCGCCCGGCTGCAGGGCCAGCTGCGCGGCGGCACCGACGCCCTGGCCCGAGACGATTCGCTGAAGGGCGGGCCCACCGATCCGCTGGAACGACACCACTGGCTGCAAGCTCACGCACTGGCGGCCGCCATCGACCGCAACGCACGCCAGGTCGGCGGCAGCGGCCAGGGATCGTCCGGTCCGGAGATGTTGGTGCTCATCGACGCCGAGACGATCATGCACGGTGAACACGACCGAACGGTGCTCGACCTGTTCGGGTTCGACCTGCCACTCGACACCATCCGCCGGTGGGCGTGCACGGCATCGATCACACCGGTCATCGTCGGCCTCGACGGCACCCGACTGATGCTCGGACGCACCACACGCCTGGCCAACGCCGACCAGCGTCGGGCGTTGGCAGCCTGGTACCGCACGTGCGCCTGCTGCGACACACCGTTCCATCGCTGTCACATCCACCACGTGCACTGGTGGGACAAGAACGGCACCACCGACATCGGCAACCTGCTGCCGCTGTGCAACCGGCACCACCACCTGGCTCACGAGGGCGGATGGGGGCTGCAGCTGCACGCCGATCGCAGCCTCACCATCACGGAGCCCAATGGCCAGCAGCACCAGCACAGCCCGCCACGGGTCCGCGCCGCCTGAACGCGCGGGCGCGTCACGGTTCTTTCGGCAGGCCCAGTACGCGCTCGCCGACGATGTTGCGTTGGATCTCGTTGGCGCCGCCGTAGATCGTCTCGGCCCGCGAGTTCAGGAACGTGTGCTGCATCGGGCGGAGGTGAATCCGCTCGCCCACCACCATCGAGTCTGCGCCCAGCAGATCGGCCGGCTGATTGGCTGGCTGATCGAGGAGTTGCGCACCAACGGTGAACTCGCCCGGACGCTGGTGATGCTGTGCTCGGACGACGGCGCGTCTGCGGAGGGCGGCCCCGCGGCACCTTCAACGAGATCTTCGCGTTCAATGGCCTTCCGCACGACGAGGAAGCGACGATGCAACGCCTCGACGACCTCGGTGACCACACCACCTACCCGCACTACCCGTGGGGTTGGGCCTTCGCCGGCAACACGCCCTTCCAGCGCTGGAAGCGCGAGACCCATGAGGGTGGGATCGGCGACCCGCTGATCGTTCGCTGGCCAGAGATGGTCGATCAGGGGACGGTGCGCGACCAGTACGTCCACGCCATCATCGACGTCAGCGGAACGCCCTACGTCGATGTCGCCGGCGACATCGAACGCGCATGGATGACCCAGTAACACGGCAGCGCCGCCCGAGTTGGGCGTCGATCAATGCGGAACAGGCGCGCTCAGCAGACCCACTGCAGCTTCCACGAGGTTGGCGATGAACCACTCGGTGGTCAAACCGTCGGCGGCGTCCCCGTGGGCGTCGTTGCGCACGGCGAGCGTGTCGAGCACCAGTCGGGTCGCCATCGCGAGCCGCAGGCTGCGGATGTTCTCCGGTAGGTGACCGAGCGCGGCGCTCATGGATCGCTCGACCGCCTGTCGGCCCAGCGTGTTCTGCTCGTCGATTTGCGAGAAGGCCTTGTCCAGTTCCGGCGGCGATGCTGCCAGGTTGGCGAGGAACCGCAGGTAGTGGGTGCCCGAGGCCAGTTCGTGGAGCGGGATCACGATCGCCCGAACGATCCGGCGTAGTTCGTCGTGACCCACGAGGACCGGGCTCGACATCAGTTCGAAGCGACGGTGGTCGAGCACAGCCGAGCGTGACTCGATGATCGCTCGCAACAACTCGTCCTTCGAGCCGAAGTGGTACTGCACAACGGCCGGGTTGCGTTGACCGGCAGCGACGGCGATCTGGCGCAGCGATACCCCCGCCAGCCCGCGCTCGGCAAACATGCGCTCGGCGACGCGCAGCAAGTGGTCGGCCGTCGGCTCCTGGTGCACTGACCGTTGCTCGTGAGGGGAGGTTGACGTTAGTTCTGACATGTGTTGTACTTAATACACCTGTTGTAAAGCACTGGCGAGCGAAGGCTCATCTCAGTTCGTTCGAAGGACCGCATTCGCATGTCAGTAAGTCCTACCACCCAGCCGTCCGTGCTCCCGCTCTCGGGCCTGATCGGCGCGGAGCTACCCGGCATCGACCTCGCTGCGCCACTCACCGACGATGTGGTCGCCCACATCAAGACGGCGCTCACCGACCACGGTGTGGTGGTGTTCCGTGGCCAGCACATCGGCCCGTCCGAGCATGTGGCACTGGCCCGCGCCCTTGGCGAGATCAAGTACCCGCCGGACTACTTCCCGGAGACGCTGCGCGAGCAGGGGTTCCCCGAGGTGGGCGTGATCTCCACCGACAACCAGCTGGCGTACATGACCGACATGTGGCATGCCGACGTCACCTGGATGCCCAACCCGCCGCGCTACTCCATCCTGCACATGCAGCAGCTGCCGCCGGCCGGCGGCGACACGATGTGGGCCAGCCAGTACGCCGCATACGACTGGCTCTCCGACCCGATGAAGCAGTTCCTGGAGCCGCTCACCGTCCGCCATGAGCTGCCCGGTTTCCCCGATCGGGGAACCGTCCACCCGGCCGTGATCCGTAATCCCATCTCCGGCCGCAAGGCATTGTTCGTCAACAAGGTGTTCTCCACCCGCATCCTCGAACTCTCGCAGGAAGAGAGCGATGCGCTCCTCGCCTTCCTCGCCGTGCACACGGTGAAGCCAGAGTTCATCTGCCGTGTGCGATGGGCTCCCGGCGATGTCGGCATATGGGACAACCACTACGTACAGCACTATGCGGTTGCGGACTATCGCCCGCACGCCCGCAAGATTCACCGCATCGAGATCGTCGGCGAGCCGACGATCTCCGCCGGTGCTTGATCTCACCTCCGATGATTCGTCATCGGCGGGTGCAGGAAGCAACACACAACAAGGGGGAAGTTTCTTGAATACCACTACTCGACACAAAGGTCGTCGGGCGATCGCGGCGGTGCTCATCACCGCAGCGATGGTTCTTGCGGCGTGCAGCGACGACAAGAAGTCGTCCAACACGACTGCTGCGCCGGAGACGACCGGTGCTGCGGAAACCACCGCAGCACCCGAGACAACGCTGCCGCCCAAGTCGCCGATCCTGATCGTCGGCACGATTGACCTCACCGGGCTGAACAACCGCGCCGAGGCAGGCAAGGTCATCGAGGCCTGGGCCGCCTTCATCAACGCCAAGGGTGGCGTCAATGGTCACCCGGTGGAGCTCGACCTCCGCGACACCAAGGGCGACCCGGCGGTGGCGGCGTCACAGACCACTGAGCTCCTGGCGAAGAACCCGGTGCTGTTCATCATGGACTCTGCGAGCACCGAATCCAGCCAGGCCGAGTCGCTCGCCGACATCGGTGTGCCCGTGATGGGCGTCGGTTATGCCCCTCAGCTGTGGGGCGGCTATCTCTCTTCGTTCAAGATGGAGTGCGGCCCGACTGCCCCCATCACGTGCGCTCCGGCGAATGTGTTCCCGATCAGCACCACCAGCGGTGCTGTGGTCGACGAGCAGCTGTATGGCGCGAAGTTGGCCGGTTCCACCAAGGTGGCCGTGGCTGCGTGTGCCGAGATTGAGGCCTGTGGGCGCTCCGTCCCGTTGTTCGAAGCCAAGGCGAAGGAACTCGGTCTCACTGCGCTGGGCACCGTCAAGGTCAGCTCGACCGCCACGGACTACTCGGCCGAATGCATCAAGTGGATCAACGATGGCGCCGACTTCATCCAGATCAGCGGTGGCGCCTCGCTGGCCGCCGGCCTCACTGCCTCCTGCAACGATCAGGGCTATAAGGGCGTGTGGGGCGCCTCGGCCGGCTCGGTGCAAGGCAAGCTCCTGCTCACCCCCGGGATCATCCTCGCCGGTGGCCTCAACGGCTTCCCGTGGTTCGTCGACGACCCGCTCGTGGTGGAGTACCGCGACGCAATGAAGGCCGGCGGTGTCAGCGATGACGGCATCAACGACCCGGCCGCCACTGCGTTGTGGAGCGTGCTGCAGTTGTTCGCCAAGGCCAATGCGTCGCTCGTCGACGAGCCGACCGCGGCCGACACGCTGAAGAACATGTACACCGTCAAGGACGAGACGCTGGGCGGCCTGATCGCCCCGGTGACGTTCTACGAGGGGCAGCCCGGGCCGGAGAAGGCCCGCAACTGCTTCTGGCCGTACATCCTCAAGGACGGCGTGATGACCAACCCGCTGGGCGGCCTGAAGTACCAGTGCTCCCCGGAAGTGTGAGTCACCTCACCTGAGATCCCCCTGGAGGGGGCGGGCCGCACCGGCCCGCCCCCTCCTGTGGAGCAACGCTCCAAGACCCCTCGCGCAACCTTCCGACACGGAGTCACCATGACTGCTCAATTGGCAACCACAACGCTCGATATCCGTCCGATGGCTCCGAACATCGGTGCCGAGGTACTGGGTATCGACCTCGCGCATCCACTCGACGACGCCACGGTCGCCACCGTGCGCGCGGCGCTCCTGCGTTGGAAGGTCATCTTCTTTCGCGATCAGCACATCGGCCCGGCCGAGCACATTGCCTTTGGCCGGCAGTTCGGCGTGGTCACGCCGGCGCATCCGATCCTGCCCTCGATCGAGGGCTACCCCGAGGTCTTGCCGCTCTCCAGCGAGGCCTACGCGACACAAGACCCCGGCTCCGAGATCGACAACAACTGGCACACCGACGTCACGTTCTCGCTCGACCCGCCGATGGGCTCGATCCTCCGCGGGGTCACCGTGCCGCCCTACGGGGGCGACACCCTGTGGACCAACCTGGTGGCCGCGTACGAGGGGTTGTCCCTACCGATGCGTCGTTTCGTGGATGGGCTCCAGGCCGTACACCGCAATGCCATCCCGTCCGCGGCCGCCGCCGAGATCGACAGCGAACTGCTGGCACAGTTCCTCAAGGCCGCGCGTCGCTCCGTTCACCCGGTCGTGCGAGTGCACCCGGAGACGGGCGAGCGAGCACTGTTCGTCAACCCGTTCTTCACCGAGTCCATCGTCGGCCTCACCGGGAGCGAGAGTCATCGGGTGCTGCACCTGCTCTACGAGCAGATGCTCAAGCCCGACAACATCGTTCGTTTCCGCTGGGCCCCAGGAAGCATCGCCTTCTGGGACAACCGGGCGACCGCACATCGCGCGCCCACCGACGTGCAGGCCAGCGGCTTCGACCGCTACATGGAGCGCATCACCATCGCTGGCGATGTGCCGGTGGGGCCTGACGGCTTCACATCGCAACCCGCCTGATCACTCGAGCGTGAGCGCGCCCTGCGGGCACATGCGCACGGCCGACTGCACCGCGGCCTGATCGGCTTCTGGCACCTCCGCCACCAGCACCCGTACGTGGTCATCGTCGTCGCCGAGTTCGAACACTCGCGGAGCCTGCACGACGCAGTTGGCGATGCCCGTGCACCGGGCCAGATCGACCGTCACTCGCATCGTCATCGCCTCAGCGATCGAACAGCACGTGCAGTTGCCGCGGCGTGCGCATCATCGCGCCCACCATGTGCGGGGTGGGGTGGTCCGGGTCGAGCCGCAGGTTCGGTAGTTCGTCGAGCAGCGCGTTGAGTGCCCGCGACATCTCCAGCCGGGCCAGCTGCTGACCGAGGCAGTTGTGCGCGCCGAACGCGAACCCGAAGTGACGGTGGCGCTCGCGAAAGATATCGAAGTCGTGGGGACGGTCGAACACCGTTGCGTCATGGTTGGCCGAGCCGTACATCATGTCGAGCATCGCCCCTTCGGGAACGGCGACACCTTCGATCTCGCATGCGGTCGTGGTGAGGCGCGAGGCGGCCACCACCGGCCCATCCCAGCGCAGTGCCTCCTCGATCGCCTGCGGCACCAGCGAACGATCCGACCGCACCGCATCAAGCTGCTCCGGGTTGGTGAGCAGGCCGGTGAACAGGGCCGTGGTGGTGCGGAACGTGGTGTCGCCGCCGGCGTTGATCAGCTGGCGCAGGAACGAGATTGCCACGTCGTCGGGGAGGTGCTCGCCGTCGACCTCTGAGGTGGCGAGCACGCTGACGACATCGTCGCCGGGCGCCTCCCGGCGCTGCGCGATGAGTTGTGTGAAGTACCGGCCGAGCTTGGCCGACGCGTCGACCGCGTTGGCATCGGTGGGGAACCACATGATCTGGGCGATGGTGAGCTTGTAGAACGTCTCGATGTCGCGCTGCGGCAGGCCGAGCATCCGGTAGATGACGTTGTACGGGTAGGGCCGGGCGAAGTGATCGACGAGTTCGGCGCGACCACCGTCGCGGATCTTGCCAATCAGATCGTCCACCACCGGGCCGACGATCTCCTCGCCCCACGCGGCGACCACGGCCGGACGGAACGCCCGCTGCAGAATCTTGCGGTACTGGGTGTGCTCGGGTGGATCCATCACCGAGATCGTGTGGCCGAAGCCGCGACCCAGCGTCTGTTCGAAGGCCTTGTTGGAGAACGTGATCGGGTCGTTCAACACATGATCGACGGCCTTGTGCGACAGCACCATGAAGTGTGGGCGTCCCTCGTCGCCGGGCAGGTGCGGCATACCGAACGAATCGCGGTAGAACCCCTCCACTACTGGCCCGCGGGCCAACAGCCCGTCGATCGCCGAGCGGTACGGATCGGCGATATCGCCGTAGATCAACTCGTCGGCGAGATACGGGTTGAAGGTCTGGTCGTCCAGATCCTGGATCGGCTCGATGACGGTCATGGGGGCCCCTACTCTCCGGTGACACGAATACAGGTTGAAAGGTTAGCTGATTCGCTGGTTGTGCTCATCCGACGTGCGATCCACCGCGGCACGCGTCCGTCTCGGGCGATCAGCCCTTCTTGACCTTTATCTTCTGCGGGTACTCGGCGTACTCGACCGTGTCGTGCGAGTGGGTCTCCGCCGCGATGCCCATACCCAGCGCCGCTGCCGCGTTGGTGCGCAGCACCTGGTTCAACAGCAGCTTGGTGTCCTGCACCGCCTGTGGCGGCAGCGCAGCGAGACGCTCGGCGAACGCGATCGCCTGAGCCAGCACCTCGTCAGCCGGCACCGCGAAGTTGGCCAGCCCCATCTCCACTGCAACGGCAGCGGGGATGCGATCGCCGGTGAGCAGGTACTGCTTCACCTTCAGCAGGCTGGTGTACGCGGGCCACGTGACTGCGCCCCCGTCGCCGGCCACCAGCGCGCTCGCCACGTGCGGATCTGCCAGGAACGTGTTGTCGGCGATGAACACGATGTCGCACAGGGTCATCAGCGTGGCGCCAAGGCCCACCGCGGGACCGTTCACCGCCGCCACGACCGGCACGTGCACGTTCAGCATCTCGTCCACGAGACGCCGCGCCGTGCGCATCGCCTTGCGCCGCTCGGCGTGGTCGACGCGGAACAGTTCGAAGTCGTCGAGATTGCCGCCCGCGGAGAAGGCCCGGCCGTTACCGGTGAGCACCACGGCGCGCACCTCCGAGCTCTGCTCCACCTCGGCCCACATGGCACCGAACCGTAAGTGGAGCTCCGAGTCGAAAGAGTTCAACGCATCAGGCCGGTTCAGACGCACCACCCACACGGGGCCACTGCGGTCGACCAACAGGCACTCTGAGTCAGTAGTTGCCATGGGGCTCACCTTTCGTCATATCGCTTGAGTTGGTTCGCTGTCGCGCCACTACGGCTCCTTCGGCAGGCCGAGCACACGCTCGCCGACGATGTTGCGTTGGATCTCGTTGGCTCCGCCGTAGATGGTCTCGGCCCGTGAGTTGAGGAACGTGTGCTGCATCGGGTGCAGGTGGTAGCCCTCGCCCACCAGGAGTGCATCGGCGCCGAGGATCTCGACCATCAACTCCCCGGCGTCGCGGTGCCAGTTCGCCCAGTACAGCTTTCCGATCGACGACTCGGGGCCCGGGTGGCCACCCTGCAGCACCGTCTGCAACATGCGGTCGTTGCTGAGCTGCATGATCCGCAGCCCGCCCCACGCCTTGGCGAGTTTCTGACGCACGATCGGATCGCTGGTGAGCCCGCGCTCGGTCGCGATCTTGATCAGTTGGTGCATCTCGCGCTCGAATGCCGCCTGGAAGGGAAGCACCGTTGCGCCGGCGCGCTCGTTGCCCAGCGTGCCCATCACGACGCTCCAGCCGCCATCCACAGCGCCGACGACGTAGTCGGCCGACGTACGCGCGTCGGTGAAGAACACCTCGGCGAACTCGCGGCCGCCGGCCATGTTGCGGATCGTGCGCACTTCGACACCCGGCTGATCCACCGGCACCAACACCATCGAGATGCCCTTGTGCTTGGAGACCTCACGGTTCGTGCGGCACAACACGTAGACCCAATCGGCGTGAGCACCGAACGTCGTCCAAATCTTCTGGCCGTTGATCACCCACTCATCGCCATCGCGCACAGCCGTGGTGCGCAGGCCGGCGAGGTCGCTGCCCGCCTCAGGCTCGCTGAACCCCTGACCCCAGAACTCGCGTACACCGGTGATCTCGGGTAGGAATCGTGCCTTCTGTTCGGCGGTGCCGAACTCCAGCAGCGTCGGGCCGAACAGATCGCGGCCCTGCACACCACACCAGTACGGGCCACCAGCCTGTGCGTGCTCGATGTGGAAGATGAGTTCCTGACGCGGTGTGGCGCCACGGCCGCCGTACTCAACCGGCCACGAGGCGTTCAACCACCTGTCGCGAGCCAGCAACTTCTCCCACTCCAGGCGCACCTCCCACGCGGTGTCGTCGGCCGGGCCGCCGACACCCTTGTGGGCGGCGAACTCACCGACGAGGTGGTCGGCGATCCAGTCGCGAAGTTCTTCCCGGAACTCGTCATCACTCACTTGCACATTCGTCACGGTCACTCGCCTCCGGCCTTGTCGATCAGCGTTCGCCGCAGCACCTTGCCGGTGGCGTTGCGCGGCAGTTCGGTGGCGGTCTCCCAGCGGGTGGGCACCTTGAACCCGGCCAACCGCTCGCGGGTGAAGGCGCGCAGTTCATCCCACGACGGCAACGGCACGTCGGCCGCGGGCACGATGGTGGCAGCCACGATCTCGCCGAACACGCGGTCGGGTACGCCGTACACGCACACCTCGGCGACGGCCGGGTGCGAGGCCAGCACGTGTTCCACCTCCAGCGGGTAGATGTTCTCGCCGCCGCGGATGATCTTGTCGCCCTTGCGGCCCGACAAGTACAGGTAGCCCTCGGCGTCGAGGGAACCGAGGTCGCCGGTGCGCAGCCAGCCATCGGCATCGGGACGAAACAGGTGCTCGGCGCGGGCGTGGATCTCGCCCACGCCGGTCTCGTCGGGTTCAGCGATCACCACTTCGACACCGGGTGCGGCGCGGCCCACCGACGTCAGCAAGTGCGCGTGGCCCGCCGCGGCGAGTCGGTGATCATCCGGTGTCAGCGCGGTGATCGGGCTGCCCTCGGTCTGGCCGAACAGGTTCACGAACCCCACACCGGGTAGCGCCGCCATCGCCCGCGACAACGTGTCGGGATGGATGGACGACGCGCCGTATTGCAGCATCCGCAGACCCGGCAGGTACAGCTCGCCCGCGTCCAGCAACATCTCCACCATCGTCGGCACGATCAGCGCGTGCGTGACGCCACTGGCCGGCAGCGCCTTCCAAGCAGCGATATCGAAACGCGGCATCGGACGCAGCGCGGCGCCGGAACCGAGGGCGACGAACATCATTCCCAGACCAGCGATGTGGTGGAACGGCGAGGCCGTGGCGTACACCGCGCCCGGGCCGAGATCCACCAGTTGCGAGTTCACCTTCACCCGCGCCACCAAGCGACCTTCGGTGTAGGCGACGGCCTTGGGGATGCCGGTGGTGCCCGAGGTGTGCAGGATGGCCGCCGGACGGTCGGCACCGATCGTGGCATCACGTCGCCAACCGCTGGCGGGCAGGTCGGGCAACACCGCCACCCGGCGGCCGGTGCGAGCGGCCACTTCGCGCGCAAGCGCTTCGAACTCGGCTTCGGTGACGATCACTTCACCGGGTAGCGCCTCCACGCACGGCACCAACTCCGACACGGTGAGCCGCGGGCCGAGTGGGGCGAGCGCACGGTCGCTGGCCGCGGCACCGATGGTGAGCGCGAACGACATTGGCCGACTGGTGAGCAGCGCGACGACAGGGTGGCCCGCGGGCGCGCCGATCGAGTCGAGGAACTCGACGCCGCCACCAGAGCGGGCGAGTAGCTCGCGCCAGGTCCACACGCCATCGTCGGTGACGACTGCGGGTTCGGCCGAGTCGACCCGGGCCTCGATCAGGTCGAGCCAGATCACGACGCTGGCGTTCCCTTGGTGAGGCGTACCGGTGTGTAGACCATCACGACCTCGTCGCGCTGGTTGAAGACCGTGTTGCGCGTGGTCACCACACCGCGTTCACCGGTGGAGGCAGCGCGCGACTCGGTGACCTCGACCAACACGGCGATGGTGTCGCCGACGTAGACGGGCCGCTTGATATCGAGTTCGGTGTGCATGAACGCGAGTCCGGTGCCGTGGATACTGCCACCCTGGATTACCAACCCCTCGGCGTAGGCGAAGGTCATCATCCCCGGCACCAGCTTGCCGGTGTAGCCGTGCGCGGGGCCGAACCGTTCGTCCATGAACAACGGCTCGTTGACGCCCACAAGCGTGACGAAGTTGACCAGGTCGGGTTCGGTGATCGTGCGTGCCGACGTCTGGAAGCGGAAGCCGACGGGCATCTCCTGCCACGTGCGGCCATGAATCAGCTGCGGGGCATCGAGGTCGGGGTGCGCTGGCTTCTCGGCGGTCATCTGCGAATCATATAACTTATTGATTGACATGATCACCTCGACCGAACACCCCGGAAGCCGCTGATGAGTAGCGGCCCGTTCAGCGGCCTGCGCGTACTCGACCTCACCGGCCTGGGGCCGGGACCGTACTGCGCGATGTTGCTCGGCGACCTCGGGGCCGATGTGATTCGCGTAGAGCGGCCCGGCTCGGGACGGTTCACCAACCCGGAGCAGTTCATCCCGCACCGCAGCCGTCGCTCGGTGATCATCGACCTCACCACAGCCGAGGGCATTGAGCTCGTGCTGCAGTTGGCCGACGGCGCCGATGTGCTGCTGGAAGGCAACCGGCCAGGCGTGATGGAACGCCTCGGCCTCGGCCCCGACGTGTGCCTGGCCCGCAACGCGCGGTTGGTCTACGCCCGGCTGACCGGCTGGGGTCAGGACGGCCCGTTGGCGCAGGACGTTGGCCACGACGTCAACTACCTGGCCATCGTCGGTGCGCTCGGTCGCTTCAAGCGCGAGGGTGAGCGACCGCTGTTCCCGATGAACCTCGCCGCCGACTACGGCGGTGGCGGCACGATGATGGCGTTCGGTATCGCCGCCGCACTGTTCGAGCGGTCGGTCTCCGGCAAGGGTCAGGTGATCGACGGGGCGATGGTCGACGGTGTGGCCGGCCAGTTGGCGCTGCCGCTGGCCCACTTGGCCATGGGTCGGCTGCACCCCGCTGGCCACAACTTCTACGACTCGGGCGCGCACTACTACGAGGTCTACGAGACCGCCGACCATCGCTACCTCGCGGTGGGTGCACTCGAGCCGAAGTTCTACGCCGTCACGCTCGAACGGCTGGGCCTGGCCGACCGCACCGACCTGCCGGGCCAGAACGATCGCAGCGGTTGGCCGATGATGAAGGAGTTGTTCGCGGCGACGATCGCGCAGCGCACCATGGCCGAATGGGTGCAGGTGTTCGACGGCGCCGAAGCGTGCGTGACCCCGGTGCTGGAACTGGACGAGGCACTGGCCCACCCACACAACACCGAGCGCGGCACGTACGTGGAATACGAAGGTGTGGTGCAGCCAGGTGTGGCACCGCGGTTCTCGCGCACACCGGGCGCACTCGACCGCGTGCCGCCCGCGACCGGTCAACACACCGACGAGGTGCTCGCCGAACTCGGCTGCACCGTCGACGACATCGCCCGCTTGCGTGCCGACGGCACGATCGCCTGATACCTCGGAGGAATAATCCCATGGCAACGACACCACGCCTCGGCACATGGCAACCGCACACTGCTGACGAGCGCCTCGACCGCATCGAGTCGTTGGCGATGATCAACCAACTCGCCGTGCGCTACGCACTGTCGTTGGACAGCCGCAACATGGACGCGTTGGTCGACCTGTTCGTGGCCGACGTGCGCGTGGGGAAGACCGAGACGGGTCGCGCCGCGCTGCACCGCTGGTACTCCGTGGCGATGCGCGAACCGAAGACGTCGGTGCACCTGGTGGCCAACCACATCGTGGACTTCGATGATGCCGACCACGCTCACGGCATCGTGTACTGCCACGACGAACTGGAGCGCCCCGAGCAGGGCAACTGGGAGACCGGCAAGCTGCAGTACTGGGACACCTACGTACGCGAGGACGGTGAGTGGTACTTCCAGCGACGCAAGTTTCACCGCTGGTACCTCACCGACCCACGGGTTGGTCCCCAAGTGGGTGGCGGCGTCAATGACGGCAGCGACCCGTTGCGCGCCGGTGTGCTGCCGGACTCGTTCCCGACGTGGGCGCCGTTCTGGGCCGCGTCAGCCGCGGAGTAGTCGGCGCACCTCAGCCGTGCACCGAAGTGCTTCGTCCGGTGTGGCCGCCACAGCGATGAGGTTGACGTCGGTGCAGCCCGCGTCGACATAGGGCCGAGCGGCAGCGGCGATATCGGCTGGTGAGCCCGTCGGCGTGTACCGCTCGAAGCGCTCGAAGGGTACGTGGTAGAGCTCCTCCATCTCGGCCGACACGAGCGCGCGTGCCTGCGTTGCGGTGTCGCCGAATCCGCACCACATCTGGATCCCGTGGCGCCAAAGAACATCGATGCGGCCGGCAGCCACGGCAGTGGCCTCCACCTCGGCGATGGCCATCATCATTTTCTCTGGGGAAACCCACACGCCCAGGTAGCCGTCGGCGAACCGGCCGGCGCGCCGCAGCGCTGCGGGCGAACGACCGCCGACCACGACCGGCACAGGTCGGGGCGGCACCGGCAGCACCCGTGCGTCCTCCATCTCGAAGAACTCACCGCGATGCGTGACAGATTCGCCCGCGACCAGACGACGCACGATCGGCAACGCCTCGTCCATCCGCCGCCCGCGAGTCGTCGGGTCGACACCACACATGCGCACCTCGTTCGGGTCTTCACCACCGACACCGACGCCGAACACGAAGCCACCGCCGGCCAACTGCGCGAGCGAGCTGACCTGGCGGGCCACCGGCACCGGGTGGCGCAGCGGCAACAGGTACACCGCCGTCTGCACCTCCAGATCGGACAACGCGGCGATGGCCGTCGCTTGCACCAGCCCGTCGAACCCGCGACCGCCGTGGAACGACACGTGATCGCCGACGCACAGCCGATCGATACCTGCACCGTCGGCCGCGTGCAGGTACACCCGCAACGCCCGAGCATCGCCAGCCTCGAACAGCTCATGACTAATCCGCAGCCCGACGGTCACCGGGCGATTGTTCGTCGAGGACCCAGACACCCCGGAATCATCTCACGGATTATGCTCATTTCACAACGGAGGGGACTGACGATGACCGATGTGGGGGACACCAATTCTCGTGCCGACGCGGACGACCCGCGCCACGAGCTGTGGCAGCGCAAGGCGCGCCACTTCGAGTCGCGCGTGCACTTCAACAGACTGTGCAACCTGCGCGTTGGTCAGTGGGACGACCGGCAAGTCGTGATGCACCTGCCCCACGCCGAACAGCTGTGCAACTCCACCGACGGCATCCACGGTGGCGTAGTCGGTGCGCTGGCCGACACATGCGGCACCGCAGCGGCCCTCGCCGCCACCGGCGCCGACGGGTTCATCGCCACCGTCTCGATGAACATCAACTACCTCGCCGCGGCCACCACCGACCTCACTGCTGTGGGCGTGTGCGTGAAGCCGGGCAAGCGCATCCAGGTCTCGGAGGTGTCGGTCACCGACGCCAACGGACGTCTGGTCGCGAAAGCCACCATCACTTCAAGTCTGCCGAGCTGAGCATCATGACCATCACCACACCCCTTGTTGCGCCCACGTTCCACGGCCGAGTCGCGATCGTCACCGGCGGCACCCGCGGCATCGGCGCCGCGATCAGCACCCGCCTGCTGCACGAGGGCGCCGACGTGTTCGCCGTCTACGCCAGTGCCGATGCCGCGGCGCAGGCCTTCGCCGAATCGGTTGTCGGCACACCCGGCCGACTGGTGCTGCACCGCGCCGACATCGGCGACCCGGTCGCGTGCCACGAGATCGTCGCCGCGGCGCTGCGCGAGTTCGGGCGCGTCGACCACCTCGTCAACAACGCAGGTGTGCTGGTGGAGAACTCTGTGCGCAAGATGACCATCGAAGAATGGGACCGCGCCATCTCGGTGAACCTGTCGGCGTCGTTCCATCTCGCGCAGGCGGCGATCGAGCCGATGACGGCTCAGGGCTTCGGCCGCATCGTCAACGTCTCGTCGATCACGGCGTTCATGGGGAACTCGGTCGAGGCCGGCTACGGCGCAGCCAAGGCCGGTCTGCACGGGCTGACCCGCTCACTCTCGCGGGCGGTTGCGCGCAAGGGCATCACGGTCAACGTGGTGGTGCCCGGTGTGTTCGAGACCGACATGACCAACGACATGACGCCAGAGGCACAAGAGGCGATCAAGGGCATGATCCCGCTGGGCCGCCGCGGCGACCCTGCCGAGCTGGCCCACG
Organism: Actinomycetota bacterium; assembly: GCA_009702045.1. GTDB lineage: Bacteria > Actinomycetota > Acidimicrobiia > Acidimicrobiales > Ilumatobacteraceae > UBA668. The sequence goes on from WLIV01000030.1 coordinate 20,869, forward strand.
CCGTGCTGTTCCTGCTGGACGAGCGCGCCGCCTATGTCACCGGTTCGGTGGTCACCGTCGACGGTGGCATCTCGATGGGGGCCTGACCCGGCAGCCGATCAGCGCGGCAGCCCGAGGATCCGTTCGGCGATGATGTTGCGCTGGATCTCGTCAGTTCCACCGGCAATGCGGTTCGCCCGCGCACCGAGGAACCAGTGCACGGCGGCCGCCACCTCCGTGGCCGAGTCGTCGTGTGCGGTGGCGGCGGCGCCAAGGAGGTCGACGGCGAGCTGCGACGCCATCACCTCGATCTGGCTGCGGACAAGCTTCGCGGCGGAGCCTGGCAACGAACCCACACGCTGCAACTCCTCCGCGATCGCGAGGCGCACGAGGCGGTCTCGAGCAACGGCGTCGAGCGCACCGCTGCCTCCAGCCAGTTCGTGTAACCGCTTCCAGCGCGGTCGGGAACGTTGCGTGCTGAGGTTGCGCTCGTTGCCCAGGGTGAACATGGCCGCTGCCCACCCGCCGCCCTCCACTCCGAGCAGGCTGGACGTCGGGAGCGCCACCGCATCGAGGAACACCTCGTTGAAGTGCGTCCCACCGGTGATCTCGCGGAGCGGACGAACCGTGACACCGGGGGCATCCATCGGCAACAAGAACAGTGACAGGCCGCGGTGACGATCCTCCGCTGGCCCGGTGCGTGCGAGCAGCAGCCCGTACGCAGAGTGCTGGGCGAACGACGTCCACACCTTCTGACCTTCAATCAGATACCCATCGTCGACCCGGGTTGCGGTCGTGCGTAGGGCAGCGAGGTCGGAACCGGCCTCGGGCTCGGAGAACAGCTGGCACCACACCTCACTCGCGTCGAGGATTCGCGGGACGCGAGCAGCACAAGTCTCCTCAGACCCGAACTGGACCAGGGTGCTCAGCGCGAGCGACAAGCCCACGCTGAGCGGCACCATCGAGGGAACCATGTAGGCACCGGCGACCTCGGCGAGGATCATTTCTGCCTCTGGCGGCAGGCCCTTCCCTCCGTACCGTCGCTCCACCGTCAACCCGGCCAGTCCGGAGTCCCACAGGGCGCGCTGATGACGACGTGCTTCGCGCATCGGCGCATCGTGGTCGTCGGTGGTGTGGGCGATGAGCCCGGGCACGTCGTGGCGCTCGGGATCGAGCGGTTCGTAACGCTCGGCAAACCATCGATCGCAGCGGTTACGAAACTCGACGAGGTCGACCGAGGATGACACGGCCGGAGGCTACGCCACATTCGTTCCCGTAGGTTCGGTCGAACTCACCCCTGGCCGAGTGCCTCCAGCGTGCCCAGACGATCAGCCGCTTCGAGGCACCGCGCGAGATAGCCCAGCTGCGCCTCGTCGGTGTGCACACCATCGGGTGTGATCAGCCACATCGCCACGCCGTAGATCACGTGGCGACGATAGGTCAGCCAGGCGGTGTCGAAGTCGGGCGGGGTGACGCCGTGAGCCGCCAGGCGGTCGAGGTAGTGACGCAGCAGATCGGCCTCGTGGGCCGCCTGCTGGACGGGGTCGAGCGCAGTGGTGAGCAGGTAGGTGACATCGACACCCCAGTTGCCGCGCAGCGCGAGTTGCCAGTCGATGAGACCGCCGCCGGTGCCATTCACGTAGTACACGTTGCCGGCATGCACGTCGCCGTGCAGCAACGTGTGCGGCCCGCTGTCGAGGTCGACGAGGAACCGGTCGAACCCGTTCCACAAACGGTCATCGGTCCACACCGCACGATCGACGAGCGCAGCGCGATGGCCCTTCTCCATGTGGCGACGAGCGAGGCGCGGGCCGTGCTGTCGCCAGAACGCCATCGACGTGTTCTGCAACGGAGGCTGCAACCACGTGAGCTCGGTGTCGAGCCGCGGGCTGGCCCAGAACGTGGCGTGCAACGTGGCGATCGTGTCCAGCAGGCCGGCGACCTCGTCGATCGTGGTCGGTTGCGTGACAATGCCCAGTCGCGCGCCCGGCCGCTCGCCGAGGTCTTCCATCAGGATCGTGAAGTGCAGATCGTCTGCGCCGGTCTCGATCGCGTACACGGCGGGCCGTTCGATGTCGACACCGTCGAGCACATCGCGGTAGATGCCGACCTCGGTGGAGTACATCTCGCCCGGGAAGTTGAAGGCCGCGAGGTTGCGCTTCAAGAACATCGTTGGTGGCAGTCCCGCATCCTTGCCCTGCGCGTACTGGAGCGCGAGGCGCAACCGACTGGCCGACCCTTCGTGCTCCGTCAGCACCTGCACCGCGGCCACCTCCACGTCGGGGTGACGAACGCGCAGTTGGCGGGTGAGCGTGTGGGCGTCGACCGTGCGGTCCTCGGCGTCAGACATCAGTGGTGCTCCATCGTGCTGGGAGGGTCATTCGAACGGCTCGTCGTCCCACCACGGCACGAACGCCGGGAGGTCGTGCGTTGTCAGCGGGAAGTTCGCCTGCCGCTTCTCTTTGAACGCGGCGACACCTTCCTTCGCATCGGCCATGCCGCCGAGCGCGAGCAGTGCCTTGGACTCGAGCCGGTTGGCAGAGATCGGGTGCGGGGAACCGAGTTGGCGCCACATCATCTGCCGCGTCAGCGCGACGGACACCGCGGAGGTGTTGGTCGCGATTTCGCGGGCCACCTCCAGCGCACGAGTCAACACCTGATCGGCGGGCACGAGTTCGTGCACGAGACCCTCGGCGAGCGCTTCCGTCGCCGGGAAGATGCGCCCCGTCATGGTCCATTCCATCGCCCGGGCGATCCCGACGATGCGCGGCAGGAACCACGTGGCGCACGACTCGGGGAGGATGCCTCGGCGTACGAACGGCAGCCCGAAGCGCGCCGTGTCGGCGGCGATGCGGATGTCCATCGGCAGGATCATCGAGACACCGATGCCGACAGCCGTGCCGTTGATGGCAGCGATCACCGGCTTGTTCGAATCGAAGATCCGCAGGGCGAGCTCGCCGCCCACATCACGTGTGCCTCCACGCAACGGCTTGAAGTCGGTGCGGTCGGCTGCATACCCCGATGACGACGACAGGTCGGTGCCGGCGGAGAAGAACTCGCCTGCGCCGGTGACGATGATGACCCGGACCGCGTCGTCGACGTCGGCGTCGGCGAACGCGGCGAGCAACTCATCGAGCACCCCGTACGTCACCGTGTTACGTGCTGCAGGCCGATCGATGGTGATCACGCGCACGGCGTCGATCGTCTCGATGCGCACCTCTGAAGGCATGGCGTCACTCATCTGTTCCCCTCTTCGTGCTGATCCGGCGGATGATCCGGCGATGCCCGTCCTCGTCGCTGTACTCGGTGGCCGTCGCACAGTGCATCACGGCCAGGTTGTCCCAGATCAGCACCGTGCCAACCTCGGCCGTCGCCGTCTGCCGGAACTCGTGTTGCAGTGCGTGGCGCTTCAGCCCAACCAACAACTCGATCGCAGCATGCTGCTCCATCCCCTCGATCCCGACCGGCGTGCCCGAGATCCCGTACAGCGCGAGGCGGCCGGTCAGCGGGTGGCGCACCACCAGCGGGTGCGTCACGGTGGGCACGGGCTCGTCGCGGGTGGCCGCGCCGCGGCGCTCCTCAGCGAACATCAGCTCGGGCGAGCAACCCCTCCTGTCGTGCACCACGCGCAACGTGCAGAGGTGTTCCTGCTGCGCGACCGGCAGTGCGTCGTACGCGGCGGTGAGGTCGGCGAACATCGTCTCGTTGCGGCCATCCGGCGCTTCGACAGCGGACAGCATCGTCACGGCCGCGGGCACGGCCTCGTAGCTGCTGTCCTGGTGCCAGTGCATCGCGCCGTCGCGCAGACGCTCGGGCGTGGATACGGCGTTGGAGATGCGGATGACCTCCGGGTACGCGGTGTCGCGATCGCGCGGGTTGAAGAACTCGATTGGGTCGCCCCACAGCCGTCCGAAGCGCGCATAGGCCGCGTCGGACGGCCGCTGATCCGCGATGGTTACCACGCGGTGTACCGCGAGCGCCTGGACCACGAGCGCGGCGATGTCGGGGGCCAGCCCGACCTCCAGATCGACACCCGTGACCGTGGCGCCGAGCGGACCATCCCACGCGACGATGGTGGGTCGCGCCATCAGACCTCGATCCCGAATCGCTGCAACCCGTAGCACTCGATCGCGTTACCGCGCAGGAACTGCCACGTCTCGTGCTCGCTCAGACCCGCCGTGGCGATGATCGACTCGGCGACGCCCTTCGTTCGCGGCCATGTGGAATCGCCGTGCGGGTAGTCCACCTCGAACATGATCTGGCTCATCCCGATGTGATGACGCAACTGCAGTCCGATGTGGTCGTCGAACACCGCTCCGTACACACGACCCGCCATGTAACTACTGGGCGTACGCGGCAACTGCTCGATGTTCCCGTACTTCGGCCGGTCGCGCCACACCGCGTCGAGCTTCTCCAGGAGGAATGGCATCCATCCGACCTGGCCCTCGCTGAGCGCGATCTTCATGCGCCCGAAGCGCTCGAGCACACCGCACGTGAGCCAGTCGCAGAGTGCGTGCGCGCTGCCCTGGTACGTCAGCGCAAGCGTCACCGCGCGAGGTGCATCGAGCGATGTGAGCGGGAACGTGGAGGATGACCCGATGTGCATGTTGACGACGGTGTCGGTGTCCTCGCATGCAGCGAAGAACGGGTCCCAGTGGTCGGTGAAGATGCTGGGTAGGCGCAACTTCGCCGGGTTCTCGCAGAATGCCACGGCGAACGAACCCTTGGCCGCGCAACGCCGCACTTCGGCGGCGGCCAGCTGCGGGTCCCACAGCGGGATGAGCGTGAGCGGGATGAGGCGGCCGCGGCCAGCACCGCCGCCCCACTCGTCGATCATCCAGTCGTTGTAGGCCTGCACACATGCCAGACCCAACTCCTTGTCCGCGGTCTCGTGGAACGTCTGCCCGCAGAACCGCGGGAACGTCGGGAAGTTCAGCGATGCCTCGGTGTGGTTGGCGTCCATGTCGGCCAGGCGTGCGGCCTGCTCGTAACAGCCCGGCCGCATCATGTCGTAGGTGAGCGGTGCGTAGTGCTCGCCGATCAGCTCCTGGTCCATCCCGGCGGCGGCGAAGCCGGGGATGATGGCCATCTGGTAGTTGCCGAACTTCCAGATGTCGGCCCACTCGCCGTCATCAGCGGGCGTCCAGTCGCCGCGCGCCCCTGCGCCGAAACGGCCCTTGATCCGCTCGACTCGCGGTGCGGCGTCACGGAACCTGGCCGGCAGCGTGCGTTGCCAGAGGTCGGGCGGCTCGACCACATGGTCGTCGACGGAAATGATCTGCGGAAGCTCCATGGCATCCTCCCCGACGAGACTCTAACTTGCAGAATCCGTTCATGCATTAACCTGATTCCCTGGAGGGACATATGAACTTGATCATCAGAGGTGGCCAGGTCGTCGACGGCACGGGCGCGCCGGCCGTCGCCGCCGATGTGCGCGTTACGGCCGGACGCATCAGCGAGATCGGGCCAGGGTTGCGCCCCGACGGTGAGACCGAGATCGATGCCTCGGGTGCGTACGTCGCCCCCGGCTTCATCGACGTGCACACCCACTTCGACGCCTCGCTGTTCTGGGATCAGGCCTGCGATCCGATGCCCCAGCACGGCGTCACGTCGGTGCTCTACGGCAACTGCGGCATGTCGCTCGCCCCCTGCCTGCCGCCGGCGCGCCAGGAGTTGGCGGAACTGCTCTGCTACATCGAGGACATGCCGACGGCGACCGTCAGCGCGGCCGTGCCCTGGACCTGGCAGCGCTACCCCGAGTACCAGGACGTGATGGCTGCCCAGCACTACGGCGTCAACGTGGCCGGTCTGGTCGGCCACACTCCGTTGCGCATGTTCGTCATGGGCGACGAGGCGTGGGAGCGTCCGGCCACCGACGCCGAGCGCGTGCAACTACGCGCGTTGGCCGATGAATGTCTGGCCGCCGGAGCGTTCGGCATCTCCACCTCCGTCGGGTTCGACACCGATCGCGCAGGGCGGCCGGTACCCAGTCGCGTGGCCGCCGACGACGAGATGAACGACCTGGTCGAGTTGTTGGGCGCGCGCGGCGGGTTCCTGCAGTTCATTGCCGAGCCAGCGCCCAAGCGCACACCCGCGAGCGTGAAGCGGTTGGCTGAGATGTGCGGTCGTCACGGTGTGGTCAGCACCTGGATCAACGTGATGCACGACGAGCACCTGCCCGACCACGCAAGCGGACTGATGGAGATGACCGCCCAGCTACAGGCCGAGGGTTCACCGTGCTACGCGCAGATCAGCCCCCGTCCGCTCGATATCCAGGTGAACTGGTTCGGCGGGATGTCGTTCTTCACGTTGCCCGAGACGTGGCACCGGATGGTGCAGGCCCCGACCGCCGAGGAGAAGACCCGCCTGCTCACCGACGCGGCATGGCGGCAGGCCGCACGCGCCGAGTGGGATCGCGTGCCGTTCAGCATGATCCGCCATCACATGCCGCAGAACATCATCCTGCGCGGCGTCACCCGGCCCGAGCACGAGCAGTGGATCAACAAGTCATTGTCCGACCTCATCGCGGCCAAGGGCGGTCACCCAAGCGACGTGCTGGCCGAGTGGGTGCTGGCCAACGACCTGCGCCCGGCCGTGGTCGGCACCAGCATCGCCAACAGCGACCCGGACGGTGTGGCCGAACTGCTGCGCCACCCAGCAGGGGTGATCGCCAACAGCGACGCGGGAGCCCACTTGCAGATGTTCTGCGCCGCTGGCGACACGACACTGCTGCTCGCCCGGCACGCCCGCGATCGCCACGACCTCACCGTCGAGCAGGCCGTGCACCGCATGACCGGTCACCTCGCGGGTTTGTTCGGCTTCGAGGGGCGCGGCGTCATCACCCAGGGCGCGGTCGCCGACCTCACCGTGTTCGCGCTCGATGAGCTGACCTGGCAGCCCGAGGTGTTCGTCAACGACATGCCCCTCGATGCACGGCGTCTGCGTCGACCACCGGGCGGCTACCGCGCCACCATCGTCGCCGGCGTGCCCAGCCAACTCGGCGGCACACTCACCGAACAGCGCCCAGGGCGCTTGCTGCGCAGGAACGGTCATGGCCGCTGATCGCTTCCCGGTCGAGGCCGGTCACGTGATGATGTTCGCCCGCGCGATCGGCGATCCGAACCCCGCCTACGTGGAACCCGACGAGGACGGCGTGATCCTGGCGCCGCCGACGTTCGTCCAGGCCGCGGCGCAGTTCGACCCCGACAACTGGTTACGCCCGACGATCGGGCAACCGTGGTTCGGTTCCGGCCGCGAGGCCACGGGAGTGCCACCCGTGCCAGGTGAACGCAGCGGCGGCGGGTTGCACGCTGAACAGCACTACGAGTACCACCGACCCGTCCGCGTGGGCGACGTACTGCGCGCCGAGGCGCGGCCCGGAGGCGAGTGGGTGAAACAAGGTCGCAAGGGCGGCATGCTGGCGTTCAGCGAGACGATCACCGAATACCGCACACTCGCCGGCGAACTCGTCGTGACCGCCCGCAGTGTGCGCGTGGTCACCAGCAGCACACCGACGACTTCCGCCGAATGAGTTGAATCGTTCTACGATATGAACATGCTGATCGACTCCAATCTGGTCACCCCCATCACCGATACCAAGGCCGCCGCCGCCGCGATCGAGCAAGCTGGCTTCGATGGCATGTGGTTGGGCGAGACCAAGCACGAACCATTCCTGCAGATGCTGCAGGCCGCCGAGGCCACCGAACGAGTGCAACTCGGCACGGGTATCGCCATCGCCTTCGCCCGCACACCGATGACGCTCGCCAACGCGGGCTACGACATGGCCCGCTATTCGAAGGGTCGCTTCATTCTCGGCCTCGGGTCGCAGGTCAAGCCGCACATCACCAAGCGTTTCTCCATGCCGTGGTCGCACCCCGCGGCACGTATGCGCGAGCTGATCGTCGCCACTCGCGCTATCTGGGCCAACTGGCAGGACGGAACACCGCTGGACTTCCGCGGTGAGTTCTACACGCACACGTTGATGACACCGTTCTTCGCGCCGCCGGCCCACGAGTTCGGCCCGCCACCGATCTACCTCGCCGGTGTTGGCGCGTTGATGACCGAAGTGGCAGGCGAGGTGTGCGACGGGTTCCTGTACCACCCGTTCACCACCGATCAGTACCTGCGCCAGGTCACCCTCCCGGCACTCGCCCGTGGTCGGGCGAAGGCCGGCAAGGAAGGCTTCGAGGGGTTCGACATCGGCGGCCCCGCCTTCGCCTGCACAGGACGCGACGACAAGGAACTGGCCGAGGCAATCGCCGGCACGAAGAACCAGATCGCGTTCTACGCGTCCACGCCCGCGTACAAGCCGGTGCTCGACATGCACGGCTGGGGCGATCTCCAGCCCGAACTGTCACGGATGACCCGCGAGGGTAAGTGGGCCGACATCGGCAACCTGATCGACGACGAGGTGCTGCACGCGTTCGCCGTCGTCGGCGAACCGGCCGCAGTCGGCAAGGGCCTCGTCGAGCGGTGGGGTTCCATCGCCACCCGCCTCACCCTCTACGCCCCCTACCCCCACGACCGGGCAGTGTGGCCCGAGGTCATGGCGGCGATGCGCTCGTGACCGCGCCCGACACGATCGTCTGGATCAGCGGAGCCACCGAGGGTCTCGGGATCGGACTGGCGCACACCGTTCCGTACCCGAACGCGCGCATCATCAACCTCTCGCGTCGTCAACACCCCGAGTACGAAACCGTGCAGTTCGATCTCACCAAGCCCGACACCTGGGACGCCATCGGTGAACACTTCACGAGCGTCCTGGCGGACTTCACCGGCACACGAGCGATCTTCATCCACAACGCGTTCTACCGCGGGCATGCCGGCTTCGTCAGCGAAATGGACCAGCAGACGTACAAGGACGAGATCATCGCCAACGCCATGGCACCGCAACTGCTCGGCGACATGTTCCTGCGCGCAGTCGGGCCCGGCTACGAATCCGGGCTCGTGCTGATGTCCTCCGCGGGCGCGCGCTCACCGTTCGAAGGTCATTCGTCGTACTGCGCAGCGAAGGCCGGCGTGGAGATGTGGGTCCGCGTCGTTCGCCGCGAGCTGAAGCGGCGCGGCCGCGACACGTGGGTCGTTGCCGTCCGCCCCGGTTTCGTCGATTCACCGGCGACTCGCTACGAGGCGACGATGCCGGCGGACATCTACCCGCTCGGGCCACAGATCGCCGCACAGTTGGCCAGCCGCCAGGGCGTATTGACGCCCGAGGAGGCGGGTGCGGGTATCTGGGCCATGCTGCCGCCAACTGCCGACACCTCGGTATTGCTGCAGGGCGAGATGGTGGTGGTGCCTCCTACCGAGTCGACGGGGAATCGATGAGACCGCGAGCACGGAGATCTTCCAGGCACTTCTCGATGTACTCGCGGGTCAAGTGCGGCACTCGCGGACCGATCGGCAACGACGCCACCGCCGCCGCGAAGTGATCGCTCACCGCGAGCGCCGCGGCCGCCTTGAACGGGCGGCGATACGCCTCGAGCACTCCGAGCACCGACTGCTGTCGAGTCTCGGTCGGCAGCGCCTGCAGCCGAGCTTCGATACGTCGCACCCACTCGTCGTGCATGGCAACGCGCTGCATCGGGTAACCCGCAGCCTCGATCCAGTCGACGAAGGTGTCCAACGAGATGCCGTCGTCGTGATGGTCGTTGACGACGTGAAAGGTGCGGATCTCACGATGACTCGATCGTCCGACGCCCACGATCGCGGCGGCGATGAAGTCCACGGGCAACCCGTCATAGTGCGCGCCGCCGGAGCCGGCGATGGGCGTGTAGAACGACGCCGGAGCGAGGCCGGTGATGACGAGGCTCTGCAGGAGGCGGATGAAGATGTCGGGCGGGTTGATCTGCCCACGGAAGCGACGGTCGGGCAGCATCATGTCGCCGCGGAACACGTTCACCGGCACGCCGAACCGCCGGTGCGCGCTGTGCAGCACATGCTCTGCCGCCCACTTGCTGGCGCCGTAGCCGGCGGTGTACTCGTTCGACAGCGTGATCGCCTGCTGCAACGGAGAGTCTTCGGTGACACCTCCCTCACGTTCAACCAAGCGGGCGGCGGCGAGCGACGAGACGAAGTCGATGCGCTTCTGACGGGTCGTGAGTGCGAGCCGCGCCACCTCCGCGGTGCCCACCACATTCGGTCCGAACAGGTGCTCGTAGTCGAGGACGTGGTTCACCAACGCGGCTGGATGCACAATGCGGTCGACTTCCGCCGCCAGCCGCGAGTACGTCGCTTCGTCGAGGCCCAGCAGCCGTTCGGTGACGTCGCCCACGACCACCTCCAACCGTTCTGCGGCGAGCGCGGCGAAGCGCGAGCTGAGCTCGGCATCGCCCTGGTCGAAGCCGGCCGCCAGCCTGCGCTGCGCGGTGTTGTGGTCGGCGGCGCGCACGAGGCAGATCACCTTGCCGGTGGGGCCGACCTGTTCCATCCATTCGAGGCACAAGAAGCGGCCAAGGAAACCGGTCGCACCCGTGATGAGGACGACCCGCGACTCCGCAGGCGGTTCGTCGGTCGGCACGGTGGAGAGGTCTGCGTCGCCGAGGAAGCGTTCGATGTCGAGGTCGGAGGCATACAACCGTTGTGCACTCTTGCCATGGATCTGAGCGAACGACGGCTGGGCGTGGCGATCGCGATCGAGCGCCCGCTCGATGGTGGCAGCCCAACGGCGCGGGTTGCCGGCGGGGCTGACGATGTCGTTGAGCGGCAGGTCGACGCCGAAGATCTCTTCGAACAACGCGGTCAGCTCGACCGCACCGAGCGAGTCGCCACCCAGCTCGGCGAACGTGGACGAATCGTCGAAGTCGGTGTCGGCGAGACCGAGCACCGCGCGCAGCGCACTGGCGATCTTCTGCCCCACCGTCAGCGTGGAATCAGGACGGCGTAGCGCGATCAGCTCGTCGTACTGCTGCTGCTCCAGGTCGGTGTACAGCTGTTCCAGCCGGTCGCCGTACTTGCGCTCGAAGTTGGGCCGCATTCGCTTGTGCACACTCGACAGCAGCCCGTTCTCGTGGCTGAACGGCTCGAGCTCGACGATGAACTCACGCGGCACCTCGAAGGTGCGCAACGCCTTGGCTTCGGCCACCTGCTTCAGCTCGGAGCGGATCAGCGCACTCAGCGCTGCGGGTGAAGGCTCCTCCCCCAGCAGCTTCGTGGCGACGGTCAGGTCGGGAACGATGACCGCGAGCAGGTACGACCTCGCCGAGTTCCCGTACATGTACATCTGGTAGATCAACTCGCTGGCCGTCTCGTACATGTTGCCCAGCGCGCCGGCCGCCACGAACTCGCCCTGCGCCAGCTTCAACACGTCGTTGCGGCGATCGATGTAGACGACGTGATCTGGGCCGCGCTCCTCCATGATGTCGCCGGTGCACAGGTAGCCGTCCTCGTCGATGAGGGCGGCCGTGGCCTCAGGGCGCTTGAAGTAGCCGGGCACCCCGATGTGGGTGGTGACACACAGCTCGCCCCGCGGGTACGGCTTGTCGGTGGTGAAGTACCCGAGCTCGGGTACGTCGCGCAGCTTGTAGTCGATCACCGGAGGTCGCACGATGTGATCGCGCATCGTGATGTACCCGCCGGCCTCGGTGGTGCCGTAGCCATCGGCCAGGCTGATCGGGAAACAGTCGAGCAGGAAGCGTTGCACTTCCGGCGCGGTGGGTGCGGCGCCTGAGGTGATCAGCGAGATGCGGTCACCGAGGAACGACGCACCCATCTCTCGCTTCACCTCGTCGCGGACGGCCTCGAGGTCGGTGTCGTCGCTCGATCGGCGCGCCACCTCCCCCAGGTAGTGCCGATGGATCATCTCCATGATCCGGGGGAACATCGACGCTTCGGTAGGACGCACGAGGCGGAAGTCCTCGAACAGCGTGGACATGTCGTTCTTCGCAGTGAAGAACACCGTGCCGCCGCGGGCGAGGCCGGTGAACACCTGCGAACGACCCATGAAGTGGTTCAGTGGCGCGAAGCAGACGCGAACCAACGGGACCGCGGTCTGCGGCAGGGACGTGATCTGGGCGCGAGCCGTGCGCTCGAGGATGATTGCGCCCTTCGGCGTGCCGGTACTGCCCGACGAGTGCAGCAGCATCAGCATCCGCTCGTCGTCGCGCACGGGCGGTGTCGTCGGTTGCCATGGCTCATCAGCACCGAAGGCCACCAGATCGTTGAGCAGGACAAACTGCGCGGCATCGTCCACGCCGGCAAGTACGGCCTTGGCTGCGGCGAGTTCGTCCCGATCGTCGGTGATGCGCTCGTCGTAGTCGAACACGATGATGCTGCGGATCGAGGAGTGCGCCTTCGCCATGCGCGCGGCGACGACGAGGTCGGCGACAGTGGCCGCGACGGCAGTCGGTGCGGTGTTGGCAAAGATGCCGTCGAGGTCGGACCCACCGAGGGTGGTCTGCAACGGGACGTTCACTGCGTGGGCGAAGCAGCACGCGAGGTCGACGGTGACGAAGTCGATCCCGCCGAAGCCGAGGATGCACACGAAGTCGTTCGCGGCCACGCGATGCAGCGGGTGCCGATTCCAGGCGCTCACCAGGGAGCGCACCCGCCGGTCGAGTTCGCCGTAGGTGACGGTGGCGAAGGTGGGCACGTACCGCCGCTCGTCGCGTTCGGTGACGGGGTCGCGCACCACCTCGTAGTCGCGCTCACCGAAGGCCGGTCGCTCGGCATAGCCAGCGAGGGCTCCGGCGATGATCTGCTCGACCGAGAGAGCAGGATCCATGATCGCCTCGAGCACATCGGCGTCCGGCAGCAGCTGCTGCAACTGCTCGTCGTGTTCGGCGATGTCGTACACGCGCTGCGCGTAGCGGGAGAGTTTGGCGGGTCTGATGATCATGGCCTTGGAGAGCTCCTATGTCGACGATGGTGGGCGGTGGCAAGGCGACGGGAAAGCGATGTGACGCGACTTCTCAGGTCGAGTGGTCGGCGATGACGTGACGGGCGACGATCGCCCGCTGGATTTCGGCCACGCCTTGCGCCACTTCGAAGAACTTGCCCTCTCGATAGAGGCGCTCGAGCGGGAGTTCGCGGGTGAGGCCGTACGCCCCGCAGACCTGCATCGCTGCGTTCGTCACCTCTCGCGCTGCGCGGCCAGCCACGAGTCGCGCAGCCGCCGCTTCACGAGCGACGTCCTGGCCGCCGTCGATCAGTTCGGCCGCGTGGTGCACCAGCGTGCGAGCACCGAGCGTGGTGGCCTCCATCTCGCCGAGCAACCCCTGGATCGTGGGGAACTTCTTGGCGATCGGCTCGCCACGATGCGTGCGCCCCAGTGCGTACGCGGCGGCCTCGTCGATGGCACGCTGGGCGATACCCACGCAGATCGCGGCCGCGCGGATTTTGCCCTGCGCCTCGCCGGCGATCATTGCCTGGAAGCCCTGGTCGGGAGCACCGATCAGTTGATCACCCGGCACGAAGACGTCGTCGAGGAAAATCGGCACGGGCTCGCCACCGCCGAGCGCGAGCAGTTCGAACGGCGTGCCCGTCGACCACCCCGGTGTGTCGGTCTCCACGATGAACGCGCCGACCGAGCCGCCCGGCGTGCGCGCGAACACCACCGCGACATTGGCCTGGCGTGCGTAGGAGATGAACAGCTTCTGCCCGTGCAGCCGCCAACCATCGCCGTCGGGCACCGCTGTGGTTGCGAGTTGCTTGGGGTCGCTACCGGTCTGCGGCTCGGTGAATGCCCACGCCACCGGCGAGTCGCCGCGCACCATCGCAGGTACCCACCGCTCAATCTGCGCAGGCGTTCCCAGACGGAGGATCGTGCCCGCCACCTGGACGGTGGTGCCCGGGTACAGCGCGGCGGACGCGCTGACGGACGCCAACGCTTCGGTGGCGACGGTGAACGCGAGGAACGAACCGTCCGAACCGCCGATGCTCGCCGGGAAGGGCAGGCCGAACAACTCCAGGGCGCGGAGTTCGGCCCACACCTCGGGCGAATAGCGCTGTTCGCGGTCGAGCACATCGACCCATGGCGCGATGCGCTCCGCAGCGCGCGCACGCACCATTCCACGGAACTCGAGCAGCTCAGGAGTCAGCATCATGTTCGGACGCCCTCGCTCAGCGGTACCAACCGCGGTTGATGTCGAGATGCTTGGAGTAGCCGGCGAACTTCGGGGCGCGGCGCTCGGTGAAACTGGCGACACCCTCCTGGAAATCGGCGTGGCTCGTGTGCTCGGAGACCTGCACGATCGAGGTCATGCGCGCTTCCTCCATGCCACGTTCCAGGTCGGCGTGCACCTGTGCCTTGATCGAGGCCAGCGAGAACGGTGAACAGTTCAGCGCCAACTCACGCGCATACGCCAAGGTCGCCGGCAGCAGTTCCTCCGGCTCGAACACCTTGTTCAGCAGGCCCAACTGCAGCGCCTCCTCGGCGGTCACCACTCGGGCCGACAACAGCAGGTCCATCGCATTGGTGACCCCGATCAGCCGCGGCAACACCCAGGACAGTGCGTTTTCGGCGGGCAAGCCGCGACGGGAGAACGAGGTGGTGAACTTGGCCGTGGTGGACGCGAACCGCAGGTCGGTGCAGGCCACCTGGATGAAGCCGATACCAGCCGCCGCGCCGTTGACCGCGGCGATGATCGTCTTGGGGATCGACCACGGCAACGTGAGTGGGTAGCGGCGAATGGATGCCATCGGCTTACCGCGCTTGGCCGAGTCCTCCAGTGCCTGCATGTCGAGCCCGGGGCAGAACGACCTTCCGGCACCGGTGACAACAATGACGCGCACGGCCGGGTCGTCGCCGGCCGCGAGCAGCGTGGCGAAGTACTCCTCCTCCAACTCGATCGTCCAGCCGTTGTTGCGGTCGGGACGGTTGAACGTCAGCAGCAGCACCCCGGCGTCGTCGAGTTCACGCAGGACCGTGATGGACTCCGGGTAGGAGTAGGTGGACTCGCTCATGACGCTCCCTAATTCGCTCAATCGTCTAGAAGATTAGCGACGGTAACACTACGCTCGGACGCTGCCGACAACTAGCCTCCACGTTCGGACCAACCAGGAGGCTGCAATGGCTGTTTCGTCGCTGTTCGACGTCGAAGGCAAGGTGTACGTGATCACGGGGAGCACCTCGGGGATCGGGCTGATGATGGCGCGTGGCCTGGTCGAGGCCGGCGCCACCGTGGTGGTCACCAGCCGCAAGGCCCAGGCATGTGCCGATGTTGTGGCCGAGTTGTCGCAGATCGGCAGCTGCCTGGCGATCCCGTCCGACGTGTCCAGCGAGGACGGCTGCCGCGCGCTACGCGATGCCGTCGCCGAACGATTCCCCGACGGCATCCACGCGCTGGTCAACAACGCGGCCAACACGTGGGGTGCGCCGCTGGCCGAGCACGACACGAAGTCGTGGAACCGGGTCTTCGACCTGAACGTGGGCGGCTCGTTCCACTGCTCCAAGTTCTTCCGTCCCCTGCTCGATGCCGCGTCCACGCCGGACGACCCCAGCCGCATCGTGAATTTCTCGTCGGTGACAGCCTTCGCCGTGCCCGAGGACGAGACCTACAGCTACACCGCCTCCAAGGCCGCGCTGCTACACCTCACCAAGCACCTGGCGCGCCGCTTGGCGCCGAAGATTACGGTCAACTGCATCGTGCCCGGAGCCTTCCCGTCGCGCATGATGAAGGCGGCCTTCGAGACCAAGGGCGACGAGATCGCGGCCTCGGCTCCGATGCAACGCGCCGGCCGGCAGGACGACGCGGTCGGGGCGTTGATCTACCTGACGTCACGCGCCTCGTCGTGGGTCACGGGCGAACACCTCGTGGTCGACGGCGGCACCGTCAATTGCGTGACCTCGGGTAGCTCCGACTGATCCTGCGCTCAGGCGAGGCCGACCAGGCGCTCGCTCAACTCCCACAACGCGTCGGCACGGGCACCGTCGAGCGCGTACGCACGTACACCCTCGGTCGGATACTTCTCCTCGGTCACTGCCGAGACGTGGCAGTCCTCGAGGTACGCCCCGCCGTGGCCGTCGAGTTGCGCAGAGGTTGCAGCCCACACCGAGGTCGCCGCGCCCTGCGGGATGGTCTTCCAGCCGAAGCCTGCTCGCTTCGCCGCGCGCTCGGCGATGAGCGCGCTCATTTCCGGCGTCATGTGCCGACCCAGTTCGGTCCGGATGCCACCCGGATGCACCGAGAACGCCTGCACACCACGGTCGCCATAACGCCGCTGGAAACCGACCGCCAGCAGTGCGTTCGCGGTCTTCGCCCGGCCGTACGCACGGAACGGGTCGTACGCCGTGCGCTCGAAGTTCCAGTCGTCCAGGTCCACGTCGGACGACACATGGCCGTACGAGCTGAGCGACACCAGCCGTGACGGTGCACCGGCCACCAGCGCCGGTGCGAGCAGGACCGACAGCAGGAAGTGCCCGAGGTGGTTCGTGCCGAACTGCAGCTCGAACCCGTCGACCGTGGTGCTCTGCGGGCAGGCCATGATGCCGGCGTTGTTGATCAGCATGTCGATCGTCGAGTGGCGAGAAAGAAAGTCGGCGGCGAACGCACGCACCGATGCCAGCGATGCCAGCTCCAGCACACCCACCTCGAGGTCCGCGTGCGGCACGCTGGCCCGGATGCGGTCGGCTGCGGCGTTGCCGCGGGCGACATCGCGCACGGCCAGTGTGATCGACGCCCCGTGGGCTGCCAGTGCTCGGGCGGTCTCCTCGCCGAGTCCGGTGGAGGCACCGGTGATGACAGCCCGACGACCAGAAAGGTCGAGACCGGCGAGGACGTCGTCAGTGGTGGAGGAGGGTCCGAAATCGCTCATGTCGAAGTCTCGCAGACGACCCTGCGGACCGTCTGCGGGGTGTCCAACTGGTCGGGTTGTACGGCGGCGTCACGAGCCCCGCGGCGAGCACACGGTCGAAGGCCTTCGTTGCCGAAAGAATTCCTGCTTCCCCTCTTGACATACGAACAAACGTTCGCTATTCTTGTTGATATGGAAGACGCCCTCGAACTCCTTGACCTCGCCGTCGGCGGGGTGGCGATGTTCGAAGGTTCGCGGCTACTCGACAACGACCTGCGTTCCGCAGTGCTCGGTGTACAACGTCATATCGACCGATTGAAGGTGTTGCACGCGGGGTTGCTGCACGAGGCCGACAAGCGGCGAGTGTGGGATATCGCTGGCTACCGCGATGTGGCCGATTGGCTCGCGGGTGTCACCAAGACCTCGAAGGGTGATGCAGCGTCACGGGCTCGGTTGGGCGCTGCGCTGGGCGCTTCGGATGCGTTGAAGCAGGCCGCCGAGAACGGCGACGTCTCGGCGGCGACCGCGGAGTCGTTGTTCGACGCGCTGGCCGACCGTCCGTCCGGCGCGAGCGATGCCGACGTCGAGGAGTTAGTGGAGGCGTGCAAAGGCGCCGACCCACGCGACGCGAAGTCGGCCGGTGAGCAATGGCGCGATCGGCACTCCGGTGAGACGGCCGAACAGGCCGAGGAGCGGCGGTACGCGAAGCGGTCGGTCCGCACCCGCAACCTGGGCGACGGTATGGGGCAACTGACAGCGATCTTGCCGTTGCTCGATCTTCGCCAGGTCACCAACTCGATCTCGCATGTCGCGGGGAAGCCGTGCGAGGCCGATGAGCGCACCACCGAACAGCGCTTGGCGGACGGGCTGGTGCAGTTGTGCATCGCCTACGCCAAGGGTCAGGTGGCTGGCGGTCGCGAGAAGCCGACGCTGCTGATCACCACCACGGCGGATGCGTACACCGGCCGCACCGCTGACGACGGGTTCACTGCCCATGGCGACCGTGTCCCCGCACATCTCGTGCGCTTCCTCGCCGAGCAGGCCAACCTGCAGCGCGTGCTGATCGCCGGGGCACACATCCTCGATCTGGGGCGCGAGGTGCGGTACGCCACCGACGCCCAATACAAGGCGTTGGTGGTGCGCGACGGTGGCTGCCGCCGGCCCGGGTGTCACATCCCGGCGGCATGGTGCGATATCGACCACCTGCTCGCCTGGGAGGACGGCGGAGCCACCGACCTCGACAACCTGGTGATGTGGTGCCGCCACCACCACACGCAGAAGCACCGGCCCGGTGTCACCGTGTTGGGTGGGGTCGACGATCTGCGGCTGCGGTTGGCCGACGGCACCATCGTGCACTGTCCGCCGAAGGGCAACCCGGCTGGGCGATCGGCGACACGACCACGAACCGAGGCGGCGGCCTGACGCCCGAACCCGTCACCGGGGCCACCGGCTCGCAGCACCACCAGGGTGCGCGAGCCGGTACGGGCGCGTGTGCTGGCGTGTGTGCTGGCGTGTGTGACCAGAACCGGAGGCGCGGTTGCACCTTGTGCTGTGCGATGGATCGGTGAAGAATCGCCGTGTGCCGCTGCTTGCGGCCGTTTGATCGAGGGGGCAGGCCATGCGGCTGCGGGTGCTCGCCACGGGGTCCACGGGCTATATCGGGGGCCGGCTGGTGCCACGCTTGCTCGAGCGCGGGCACGAGGTGCGGTGCATCACCCGCGATGCACCGCGGCTGGCCGGCCGAAACTGGCAGGCAGAGATCATCGAGGGCGACCTGCTCGACCGGGATGCGGTCGCCCGGGCGATGGTCGGTGTGGACGTTGCGTACTACCTGGCGCACTCGATGACGTCGGAGCGAGCGTTCCGGGAAATCGATCGGGAGATGGCCACGATCTTCGGCCAGGAAGCCGCTCGCGCGGGCGTCACACGCATCGTCTATCTGGGTGGCCTCGGCGACCCCGACAAGGTGCACAGCAAGCACCTGGTGTCGCGCCAGGAGGTGGGGCGAGCGCTGGCCGCTGCGGGCGTGCCAGTGGTCGAGTTCCGCGCGGCCGTGATCGTTGGGTCGGGCTCGGCCAGTTTCGAAATGCTCCGCCATCTCACGGAGCGACTGCCGTTCATGATCACCCCGCGCTGGGTGGACACACGGTGCCAGCCGATCGGCATGCGCGCTGTGCTCGACTATCTGCTCGAAGCGCTCGATCATCCCACTGCCGATGGCGTGTACGAGATCGGTGGCAGCGATGTCCTCAGCTACCGAGAGATGATGCAGATCTATGCACGGGTACGCGGTCTGCGGCGGGTCATCGTCGCCGCGCGGGTTCCGTGGCCGCAGCTCAGTAGCCGCTTCGTCGGTCTCCTCACACCGATTCCGTACCGGCTGGCGCGGTCGCTGGTCGAGAGCCTCCGCACGGAGGTCATCGTGCGCGACGACCGGGCGTTGCGCGAGTTCGCCGTGCAGCCGGTCAGCTACCACGAGTCGCTCACCCGCACGCTGGCCCGTGTGGCCTCCGACCAGGTGGAGACGACGTGGGCCTCCAGCATCGCCACCGGCAGCGACCGGTTTGAAGGACGTCACCTATCGACCTACGAGGGGATGCTCTACGAGCGGCACGCGCTGAACATCGCGGCATCTCCCGAGCAAGCGTTCGCAGTGATCTGTTCGCTCGGCGGGGATGTCGGCTGGCCCGCCGGCAACTGGCTGTGGCAGACCCGCGGGCTGCTCGACCGTTTCGTCGGTGGCGTCGGGATGCGGCGTGGTCGACGCCACCCCCGCGAGTTGATGCTCGGCGAACCGGTCGATTTCTGGCGAGTCGAGGCACTCCAGAAAGACAAACTGCTTCGCCTGCG
This sequence comes from Actinomycetota bacterium, assembly GCA_009702045.1. GTDB lineage: Bacteria > Actinomycetota > Acidimicrobiia > Acidimicrobiales > Ilumatobacteraceae > UBA668. The sequence goes on from WLIV01000030.1 coordinate 40,426, forward strand.
AGCCGAGATGAAACTGCCGGGCGCCGCGTGGCTGCAGTTCGAAGTGGCCGAACGTGAGGGTGGATGCGCCGTCGAACAGACCGCCTTCTACGACCCGCGCGGCTTCCTCGGATACGTCTACTGGTATCTGGTCCTGCCGTTCCACCGATTCGTGTTCCCCGGCCTACTCACGGCAATCCGCGAGCGCGCCGAGGCCGAGCGTGCGGCGGTAGACCCTTCCGTCGTGTGAGCCATTGGCGCGGATACGTCGAGGTGACGGTGGTCTTCACAGCTGCCCACCTGCGCACGCCACTCACACTGAAAGTGACAGTGACAGTGACAGTGGCGATCTAGGGTGCACCTTCGAGACAACGCGTTCGCCCCCGCAGGGTTCCGCCGCTCCCTACACAAAAGAAAGAGCCCTGATGTCATTCGCCCCGGTTGCGCCGACCATCCACATTCCGCCGACCAAGATCGCGAACGACACCCACGTGATCCATCAGGTGCAGCCGGCACTCGGGGAACCGATCTTTGTGTTCTTGAACTCGATGCTGATCCTGGGCAAGGAGCCGATGATCGTCGACACCGGTTCGCCGGCGAACCGCACGCAGTGGCAGGAGGACGTCTTCTCGTTGGTCGACCCCAAGGATGTGCGCTGGATCTTCCTTTCACACGACGACGTCGACCACTCGGGCAACCTCGAGGAGGCGATGACCGCGTGTCCGAACGCGACATTGGTGTGCAACTGGGCAATGGTCGAACGGCATACGAACTGCTTCGACTTCCCCCTCGATCGATGCCGCTGGCTGATGGACGGCGAGTCCCTCGATATCGGCGACCGGGTCCTGCAGGCCGTGCGCCCGCCGGTGTTCGACTCGCCCACCACGCGCGGGCTGTACGACCCGAGCACCGGTGTCTACTGGGCGGCGGACGCCTTCGCCTCGCCAGTCCCCGACCCGCACATGGCCATCGCCGACCTGGACAAGGAGTTCTGGCACGAGATGCTGAAGGTCTTCTCGATGGGCGCCGTCAGCCCGTGGCTGTCGATGGTGGATCCAGTGAAGTTCGGCCACTGCGTCGACCGCATTCAGAACCTGGACATCACCACCATCGCCTCCGGCCATAGCCCGATACTCGAAGGCGCGCTGATCGACGAAGCGTTCGCCCGCATCCGCATGAGCCCCACACTCGATCCGCCCGTGCTGCCGGATCACTCCGTCCTCCAGCAGATCATCGCCGCCGTTTCACAGCCGCCAACCTGACCAGTTGCGCGCGGACATCGCGAGGCGTCCGCGTCGCCAACGCTCTGCTGCGACTCAATCGGACGCGCGTACCAGGACGCCCGGCAGGTCGGCGAAGCCGGCGCGATCGAAGGTGACCACAGTTCGGTTCGTGGCCCGCGCCGTGGCCGCGATGATCAGATCGTGCGCTCCGCGCGGGCGACCAGCGCTGCGGACCGCAACGAGCAACGCCGTGTGCGCCCTCGCGACATCGACTCCGTAGTCGATGACCTGAAGCGTTGCGAGTACATCGTCGAGGAAGGCGCGGCGATTCGTTCGTCGACGGCCAGAGGCCAGCTCGACACCGACGCCGAGTTCAGCAACGGTGATCGCCGCGATCGCCGGTTCGTCGTCGTCGGCGATCATGCGATCCAGATCAAACGCTCCTCGCCCAGCAGCGATCAGCACATTGGTGTCGAGCAGCAGTGCAGTCAGAACCGCTCCTCGGTGACCAGTTGCGAACGGAGATCGGCCACCTCGCCGCTCCAGTCGGCATCGACGCGGTGCCGGCGAAGCAACTCTTTGGCAAGGGCGCCCGAGGCCGCCTTGGCGGGCTCGAGTTGAGCGATGACTTTGCCACGGCGGACGATTCTGAAGGTCTCGTGTCGGTGCTCGACCGCGTCAAGGAGATCAGCGAAGCTCCGCGACGCCTCGGTGGCAGTGATCTCTGGCATGCAGTCAGATTATCTGATAATCGGAGAACCGACGACCCCGACAGCTACCCGCATCGCTAACGCTCTGCAGCGAGGGTGAACCGCTCAGCTCGCCGGCTTCGGGGGGCGCAGCAGCATCTCCTGCGCCAGCACGGACACGAGCCGACCGCTCGCATCGTGCGCCGTGGCGGTGTACAGCCCGCGCCGTCCGCCGACCTTCACCGCGCTGCAGTCGAAGTACACCCACTCGTCGGCGCGCACCGGATGATGGAACCACATCGCGTGGTCGATGCTGGGGCCCGCGGGTGGAAGCTCATCGTTGGCAAACGCCACG
>WLIV01000031.1 GCA_009702045.1 Actinomycetota bacterium
AAGCGCCGCCACCCACACGTGGAGCTGGCGCTCGAGGGCGACACGCTCACCACCGATCTGCTGTTGGGCAGCCACCCCGACACCGACCGCCTGTTCGACCACGCCACCACCGAAACCGTGTTGTGCGACTGCCTGATCCACCAGATCATGCGCGGCACCGATTCACTACCCATCGGCTATGGCCGTGCGCGTTACAGCGTGCCCCGGCACCTGTTCCGCCTCACCGCCCAACGCGACGGCGGTTGCCGTTTCCCCGGCTGCGACCGCCCGGTGTCCTACTGCGACGCCCACCACCTGTTCCACTGGCGCAAGGGTGGCCCCACCAACCACGACAACCTGGGCATGTTGTGCAACCGCCATCACCACATCGTGCACCGCGAACGCGTGCAGGTGAAGCTGCTCCCCAACGCCGACATGCACTTCACCTGGCCCGACGGCCGACACCGCGAAACCCGGCCACGCGGCAAACCGCCCCGACCACGTCCACCGGTGTGAAGCGCGCAGCGTTGGTCAGGATCATCCGATTCGTAGCGATCCTGACCAGGGTGGCCCTCTACGTCCTGTTCGGTCCCGAGCAGTCCAAGGCCTTCTTCGCCAACTCCTGAGCCACCGCGCTCGTCAACGCGACGGTTTCCGATCCAGCACATCTTGCGCCAGGGTGGCAAACGTTGAGGACGAGCGGAACCATTCGCGGACCTGCGTCGCGAAACGCAGCGACTCCTCCTTGGAGAGATCCTCCACACGGCTGAGGTGCGCCATCGTCATCTGTACACCCTCGGGGCTCATCGCTGCGATCGAGCGGGCCATCGTCATCGCTTCATCCCACAGTTGCTCGGATGGCACGACCCGTTGCGCGAATTGGATCCGCAGCGCCTCATTGCCGTCGATGACCTTGCCGGTGAGAATCAAGTCCTTGGCCTGAGCGACGCCCACAAGACGACTCAGCCGGGTGCTCGCACCCCAACCACCAAGACCCGATCCCAGGCGCGCGAGATGCCAGTCGCTGATCTGCGCCGTCTCCGCCACCACACGCAGGTCGCATGCCAGTGCGAGTTCCAGCGCACCCGTGGTGCACACACCGTCGATGACGGCAATCGATGGCTTCAGCGATTCGTCGATCGCGTTGCACAGCTTGTTCCCCGGATTCCCCGCCGGGTGCAGACCGGCCGCAGCCTCCTTGAGGTCGTCACCAGCGCTGAAGCACGGCCGCCCGTCGGCACGTGGGGCACCTGTCAACACCATGCAGCGCACCGAGTCGTCCCTATTCGCCCGCTTCACCGCAGCGATCAGCTCGAAGAGCACGCGACCATCCAGTGCGTTCATCGCGTCGGGGCGGTTGATACGCAGGATCAGGACGTGACCGTCCTGCTGGACGTCGACAGGTGATGGGTCGGCTGGCTGCTCGGGCATGTCCCGACGTTACCGACTCAGCGCGTCTGTGACCGGCCGCGGACTGCGAGCGCGATCAGCGGGAAGGCGATGACCGACAAGAGTCCGGCACCCACCATCGCAGCCGCATTGTCGGGCCGCATCCGCCCGGTGGACACACCGAGGCCGGTGATCACCACCACCAACGGCAGCGCTGCCGACTGCAACAGCGCGAGCGCAGCGAGGTTCGGCCGGTCGAGGTCGCGTCGGTACAGCAACGCTGGCAGACCGCGGACCACGAGGAACAGCGCCAGGAACATCGGCACCTTCGCCAACGCGCCGAGGTGACCCAGCGCGGCAAGGTCGAAGTGCACACCGCTCACCACGAAGAACACCGGGATGAAGAACCCGAAGCTCAGCGCTTCGATGCGGACCTGCACCTCGTGGCGATGATCAGCGTCGTGCTGCACGTCGTCGGTGGCCTCGGCAGCGTGACCAACGAGGAACAGACGGGCCACCATGCCAGCAGCGAAGGCGCCCAACAACACGTCGAGCCCGAACGTCTGGGCGACCCACACGAGCAGAACGCACAGCAGCATGCTGAAGCGCACACCGAACTGCCCGCTCGTGTGCAGCGTGCGCGCGATCAGGCGGATGATCCGCGGCTGGGCGGGCCGTGTCGCCAACCATCCGACGAGCAGCGTGATCGCGCCGAAGCCCAGCAACACAGCGGTGGTCTTCGCCGGCGAGTCCGTCGCCAGCGCCACCGAGATCGCGAGGATCGGTCCGAGTTCACCCATCGCACCGCTGGCCAGGATGTTGCGCCCAAGTGTCGTGGGCAGCACACCGGCGTCCCCAAGGATCGGCAGCAGCGTGCCGACCGCTGTGGTGGTGAGTGCGATTGCGACGAAGCGGATACCCGAGGTGACGTCGAGCGAATGCAGCACGACGGCCACGCCGGTGCCGAGGCCGAGCGACAGCACCCAACCACCGACAGCCAACTTCACCGGCCGCCCCTTCACCGCATCCGGGTCGATCTCGAAACCGGCCAGGAAGATGAGCAGCACCAGCCCCATCTCGGCCAGCACCTCGATCACCTCGTCGAGGTGCGCCCAACCGAGTACGTGCGGTCCGATGAGGATCCCGAGGAAGATCTCGATCACCACACCGGGCACGCGGGTCCAGCGTTTGGCGAGGTCGGAGATGAGCGGGCTGAGTGTCGCGATCGACACGATCAGCACGAGTGAACGGAGCGCCTCGGGTTGCACGCCGCCGAGTGTAGGAGACAGCCGTAACCCGAGGTCGCCCTCGTCAGTACGTCTTCGGGATCAGACCGGAGACGTCCTCACCCGAGAGCATCTTGCCCGGCAGACCGAGATCGAAGTAGTCGCGCCAGCTGACGATCTTGCCGTCGCGCACGACGAACGTGCCCATCACCGGCAAGCCGACCGGGGCGCCACCGGGCACGCTGATGAAGTCGAGGCGCTCGGTGAGCACCACGTCGCCGTCGGCGGCGATGCTCTTCATCTCGTACTTGTACGAGTCGGGGAACATAGCGAACTGACCGGCGAGGTTGGCGACGATCGCATCGACGCCCACCGACGCGGCCATGCCGACGTTCTGGTAGATCGCGTCGTCGGCGATGAAGCCGCGCAACGCCTCGACGTCGCGGTTCACCATCCGGTCGCAGAACTCCTGCACCAACGCCTTTGCATCCGACATGTGTCTCCCCTTGTTCGCGTGCTGTCGACATACAGCTTGTATGTGGATAATACTGACGCCATGTCCACCAGTCAACCGCGCTCCCGCCAGGTGGCTGAGCGCGCCGAAGCGACCCGCGCCGCGTTGATCTCGGTGGCCCGCCGACTGTTCGTCGAGAAGGGTTACTTCGACACCGGCACCGAGGAGATCGTGCAGGAGGCGGCCGTCACCCGCGGCGCGCTCTACCACCACTTCGCCGACAAGAAGGCGTTGTTCCTCGCTGTGTTCGAAGCCGTGGAGGACGACCTGTTGGCCAACGCCGGCGGCATCGACGCACCCGACTCGTTCACCCGCCTGCGCAACGGCCTGATCGGGTTCCTCGACGCGTCGCTGACCACCGAGGTGCAGCGCGTGTTGCTCATCGACGGCCCGGCAGTGTTGGGCTGGCCCGAGTGGCGCGCGCTCGAAGCCAAGTACGGCCTCGGCGCCATCCGCGCGCTCCTCACCGCCGCGATCGTCGAAGGCTCAATGCGCGACCAACCGATCGATGCGCTGGCGCACATCCTGCTGGCCTCGGTGGATGAGGCCGCGTTGTTCATCGCCAACGCCGCCGACCCGCACGTTGCCCGCGACCTGGCGGTCAGTGCGATGGACTCACTGCTCGGGGGCCTCTCTCGCACCGCCTAGTGTCCCCACTGGGGACGACACAGGGGGAAGATATGGGACTCGACATTTTCGGTTTCGCGGGCAAGCGCGTCTTGGTGGTGGGCGGCGCCACCGGCATGGGTGCGGCTGCGGCGAAACTTGCACTCGGCCTCGGTGCCGAGGTCGTGGTGATGGACATCGCACCGATCACGCTCGCCGGCGTGACGGCCGTGCACATCAACCTGTGCGACCGCGCCGGGATCGACGAGGCATTGTCATCCATCAGCGGGCCGATCGACGTGGTGCTGGCGTGCGCCGGCGTTGCCGAGGGCACGCCCGGTATCGAGAAGGTCAACTTCATCGGTCACCGACATCTCATCGAGCGACTGCTCGCCGACGACCGCCTGCCGCGAGGTTCGACGATCGGCATGGTCTCGTCCATGGCCGGGCTGGGGTGGGAGCCCGAGTTGCCCCTGCTGTGCGAGTACCTCGACACACCCGACTTCGAGTCGGCGGCAGCCTGGATCGAGGCGCACCCGGGTACCGCCAACTACCGATGGAGCAAGCAGGCGATGAACGCATACGTCGCCCGGCAAGCGTTCCCGCTACTGCAGCGCGGCATCCGCATCAACGCCATCCTTCCTGGACCCACCGACACCCCGCTCGCGCAGGCGAACGCCGAGCAGTGGTTGGGTTTCGGCAGCGACTACCGCAGCGACGCCGGCATCCCCCCGGCCAGCGCAGAGGATCAGGCGTACCCCCTGCTGTATTTGTGCAGCCGGGCCGCCAACTACATCAGCGGCGTCACGCTCGTGGTCGACAACGGAATGCTGGGGGCCGGTCTCACACAGGCCTACCCCGCTGCCACCCCGGCGGCTGGCGCGCTGCTGGGCCGCATCGGTGAACTCGTCTTCGGCACCAACTGACGCCAGTCAGGGTGCGACCGTCACCGCCGGTGGTTCATCCATCTCGGCGCGCACGTCCGTCAGCGATGCGAACGGGACCGTGATGAAGCCGCGCTGCGGCCGATCGAGGTCGAACGACACGAACAGGATCATGATCACCACGATCGACGCGACCAGCGAAGTCGTGGCTCCACGCCCGAGCAAGCTGAGATAGAGCGCAAGCACTCCGATCGCAACCGCACCGCCGACGACCTGCAGGAGCAACACCGTGCTCGGCACCCGATCGAAGAGCGACGCCACACGTTCACCGTTGACGTCGATCGTTTCGTTCAACGTCTCGATGTACAGGCGCGGTGCAGTACCTGCCGGATCTGCGGCCAACGCCACACCGGCGGCAGCCCACAGCTCGCGTTGCAGCTCGCCGAGGCGCGACCGATCGGCGCGGAACTCAGCGTTGGTGGGCACCTGATCAGCCAGGTCGATCGCCCGGCCGGTGTACTCCTTCAACAGATCAAGTGAGGTCGAACGCGCTGGCTCGGACAACATCTGCGCACGCAGGTACGTCGTGCCGATCGCGTTCGCCTCCTTCACGACCAGTTGCCGACGCATCTCGTAACGACCCACCGACATCGTCAGCCCGAACGCCAAGAGCAGACCGACCAATCCCAGCAGCGTGCCCTGCACCACACCGACTGAGTTGTGACCAGCCTCGGATCGACCACGCAGACGTGCACCCGCCAAGATCCCGAGGCCAGCGCTGCCGAGCACTGCCAGCGCCAGCACGATGAACAGCAGCGGCGAACTCAGGCTCACGAACATCGGACACTTCCCCAGCTTGGTCTCGGTTCGCCGATGCTATCCATCGAGAGGACGAGGCCCCTGCGTGGCGCAACCGACTACGTTGTCGGCGGGGATTCCTGGAGGGAGGACAGTCGATGTACGACGTCATGCAAGGTGTTCGGGTAATCGAAGTCGCAGAGCACACGTTCGTGCCCGCAGCAGCCATGATCCTGGCCGACTGGGGTGCCGACGTGATCAAGATCGAACGCGTCGTCGGGGGTGGCGATGCAGCGCGCAGCATGCGCGCCATTCAGCGTCCTGGCCTGAAGAGCAACCCGTACTTCGAAGCTGCCAACCGCGGCAAGCGCGGGTTGGGCCTGGACCTCACCAAGGCCGAAGGCCGCGAGTACCTGTACAAGTTGATCGAGGGTGCCGACGTGTTCATCACGAACATGCGCGACGACGCCTGCGTCAAGTTGGGGATCACTGCTGCCGACGTGCAGAAGATCAACCCGAAGATCGTCTACGCCAGCGGTACCGGCTACGGCCGTCGCGGCCCACTGTCCGCCGCCCGCGGTTTCGACATGCCGTCCTCGTGGACTCGCAGTGGCTCGGCGTTCGTGCAAGCACCCGCAAACGGTGGACCGCCGCCGAGCCAGCCTGGGTCGGTGGGCGACCTCACCGGCGGCGCCACGCTCGCAGGCGCGATCTGCGCCGCGCTGTTCCGCCGCGAACGCACCGGCAAGGGCGCCATCGTCGATCACGCGCTCTACCAGATGGGCACGTACATCATGAGCCAGGCACTCATCCAGGCCTCGATGGGTTGGAAGGCCGCCGGCCCGATGCCGGCCCGTGAGGCCATGCCCGACCCGATGCTGAACTGGTACAAGACCAGCGACAACCGCTGGCTACTGCTGTGCCTGCTGTACGAAGCCTGGTGGGAAGACTTCGCCACGAAGGTCGGCCGACCCGAGTGGATCACCGACCCGAAGTTCGTCGACTCTGCGGCGCGCGCCGCCAACTGCGTCGAGATGATCGCCCAGCTCGACGCCATCTTCGCGAGCCAGACACTCGCCGAATGGGAAGCCCAGTTCGCCGAGCTCGAGGGCGTGTGGTCGCCGGCCAAGAGTCCCGAGGAGGTCATCGCCGACCCGCAGGCATTGGAGAACGGGTTCGTCACCCCGGTGACGTACCCCGACGGCGACCACTACCTCACCGGCGCTTCCCCCGCCCAGTTCGACGGCCGCCCGGTCGGTGAGCTGAAGGCCTCGCCCACCCACGGCGAGCACACCGACGATGTGATGCGCGAACTCGGCCTGACGGACGAGCAGATCACTGCCTTGAAGTCGCGCGGCATCATCATCTGAACAGTCGCTGACGACCAGGACAGATCGTCAAGCCAGTCATAATGATGTGACATTCTCCGTCATTTCTGACGCCATTTGGTCACTCTGCGTGCTTTGCATTCGCTGTGCGTCTAGGTCATCTGGCCTATTTGTGATGTTATGGCTTGCTTTATGGATTCCGGACGGCTTGAGTACATCCCGCTGGACAGCACGTCCGGCAGGCGAAGTGATGACGTCCCGACTGCATATTGGTCGCCCTGGTCGGGACCGAGCGAGTGGCGAACCCGACGCCTGTGCACTACCCCAGCCAAATACACAGGACAAAGGAAACGAAAATGAAGATCACCAAGAAGAAGCTCGCCATTGTCAGCACCGTCGTCGTCGCCTCCCTGGGCGCCACGGCCGCCTTCGCTTACTGGACCACTGGTGGTTCGGGTACCGGTACTGCCGACGCTGGCTCGACGGCCACCGCGCTGACGCTGCACGCCAACTTCAGCGATGGCCTGCTGCTCGGCCACCATGAGACCGTCACGGTCACCGCAGATGGCAACGGCACCGACGATGTGTCACTCGGCGGCAAGACCCTGTACTTCACCGTCTCGACCGATGACGCCGGCTGCACCGCCGCCGACTTCACCCTGCCGAGCGCGACCGCCACTGCTGGCACTGTCGTCCACGCAGCGGATGTGGGCGTCGAGATCGGCTCCGCCACGTTGACGATGATCTCGCGTGACCTGGTGAACCAGGACGGCTGCACGGGCGCGACGGTCACCGTCAACGTCACCACCACGGCCCCCTGATCTGATTCGTTGCGTGATGGGGGCAGGGCAACCTGCCCCCATCACGGCGATTCCCGACCGCGTTGGGACGACCCGTGTAATTCAGGCGGCGCCGAGACCTTTACCAACGCCGGACCAGTGATCATCACCTTCATCGCCAGCTGATCCGCCAGACCTGGCCAGAACGCCCCCAGGAACCGTTAGGCTGCCATATCCCGATCCATCGGGTTCGGAGGACATCATGGCCACTACGAAGAAGCGCACGACGAAGTCGATCGCCGACGGGCTGATCGCCGCCGACGACACCAGCCCGAGCGCCACGTTGGCACGTGAGATCCTCGCTGACTACAGCGACCTCACGCCGTCCGTGATGCGCATCGTGAGCGCCGATCTCAGCGAAGGTCAGCGTCAGCGAGCACTCGAGCAGTTTCGCAACTCGCTCGGGGCAATCGACGATCCGAACCGTGACCCGCGGTACGCGATCGCCAACTGCGGCCCTGCCGAGCACTGACCACAACGCCCTCGTCAGTCAGGCGAGCGTGTCCCTCAGCGCCAGCGACAGAAACGCGACTGCCGCGTCCACACCCGCGTCGACGTCTGCGCTGAGCCCCACACCGTTGTCGAAGTCGACACCCTCGATGCCGAGGATGCGGAGATCAGTCGGTAGCAGATCGAGCGCGCCAGCAAGATCGACCGCCTCGCTCAACCCCATCAGGTGACCGCCGCCGAGGCGCTTCCCGGTGTCGTCGATGTCGGCCAGGTGCGCCGCATCCACCTCATGGATCGAACCTGCTGGCCGACCGCTGCGCACGGCATCGACGATCCACACGTGCCGCGAGCCCTCCCACGCCTGCACCAGACGCACCGACTCGCCGTCGAGTTCCACCAAGCGGACCCGCGGGTCGGCACTCCACTGCGTCGCCAGTCGTTGCAGCACTGCGGCTGCAGCGCCGTCGTCACGGCGATACGGGTTACCGATACCGATCACCGTCACGAGCGGTGCTGCGGTCATGTACGGATCACCCGCATGTCGAGGAAGTGGGTGGCACACGAGATGCACGGGTCGTAGTTGCGCACAGCCTGCTCACACAGGTGCTCCAGCGCCGCGTCGTCGAGGTGTAACGAATGCTCCACCAGGTGCATCAGGTCGTGCTCGATCGACGGTTGGTTCTGTGACGTCGGCGGCACGATCTGGGCGGTGACGATGCGCCCCTCGGCGTCGATCTCATAGCGGTGGAACAGCATCCCGCGCGGGGCCTCGGTCCAACCACAGCCGACACCGGCGCGTGGTTCGACCGGCACGAACGATCGGGCCGGCGGCGTGTAGCCCTCAGCGATCGCGAGAGCGACCTCGCACGCGTGCACTGTCTCCACTGCGCGCACGACGATGCTGCGGAACGGGTTGCGCTCGGCGGCCGTCAGTCCCACCTCGGCAGCGATCGCCGCCGCGTGGGGCGCAAGGTGATCACTGTTCAGCGCAAAGCGGGCCAACGGGCCAACCATGTAGTCGCCACCGACGAGCATCCGCCCGTGCAGCGCAGTGGAGTGCTCCACATGCTCCTCAGCGAAGTGATTGCGCCATTGCGACGGATCTATGTCGAGCCCGCCCGTGCTGACCAGGCGCTCACCCAACATCGGGTACTCCGTGGGGTGACGCAGGGCGACGAGCGTGGTGTGATCGGGGAGTTCGTGCTCCGGCATGGGGAACGTGGCGACCCACCGCACGATCTCCAGCGACGCCTCCAGTGCCCAGCGCAACTCGGTGGCCAACTCGTGCATGGAGACCGGCGACGGCGCGCTGTAGAACCCGCCGACCTTGACGTTCACCGGGTGTACTGCCCGGCCACCAACAACCTCGACGATGCGATTCCCGATCTTCTTCAGTCGCAGACCGCGTTCCACCTCAGCCCGGTGATCGGCGGCAAGTGCGATGCCGTTGGGGTAGCCGAGAAAATCGGGAGCATGCAGCAGGTGGATGTGCAATGCATGGCTTTCGATCCACTCGCCGCAGTAGAGCAGTGAGCGCAGCGTGCGAATCTCGTCGTCCACCTGCACGCCCAAGGCATGCTCGATCGCCTGACAGGCACTCATCTGGTATGCCACCGGGCAGATACCGCAGATACGCGCGGTGATGTCGGCCGGTTCGGTGTACATGCGTCCGCGCAGGAAACCTTCGAAGAAACGCGGTGGCTCGAAAATGCGCAGTCGCACATCCGTGAGCGCCCCCTCGTGGATCTCGACGATCAGGCCACCTTCGCCCTCCACGCGGGCCAGTGCATCCACCTCGAAACGACGGGCACGATGCTCGTGGGTCATACATCCTCTTTCGCACGGAACTGCACACGTTGCGCGCCGTCGGCGAACACCGGCGCTGCGGCATTGAACGTCAACAACGTGCGCACCAATTCACCATCATCGAGCCCGGTTGCGCGCCATGTGGCGTGCAACGCGTCGACGTTCGCCGCCTCGGAGGGCCCGAAGCAGCCGAAGCATCCACGCTGGAGCGACGGGCACAGTGCCTGACAACCGGCATGAGTGACCGGGCCGAGACACGCGGCGCCATGCGCCACCAACACACACGCGTTGCCGGCCTGTTTGCACTCGACGCACACGCTGTGGGACGTGACCGATGGTCGGCGTCCGGCCAGCAGCGCGGTGATCGTTGCCAACAACTGCTCCTTGGACACGGGACAGCCGCGCAGCTCGAGGTCGACCTTCACGTGATCGGCGATCGGTGTGCTGGTGGCGAGCGTGTGGATCCATTCGGGTCGGGCGTACACGGCAGCGGTGAACGCGCCGACGTCGGCAGTGTTGCGCAGTGCTTGCACACCTCCGGCCGTCGCACAGGCACCGATGGTGATCAACAGACCCGAGCGTTCACGTACGTCGCGGATCCTCTCGGCATCGTGTTCGGTCGTGATCGAGCCCTCGACCAGCGAGAGGTCGTAATGGTCGAGCAACTCGCTCGGTCCGGCCTCCAGGAACATCCGCAGGTCGAGTGCCGCGGCGATCGCCAACAACTCGTCCTCGCAGTCGATGATCGTCAGTTGACAGCCGTCGCACGAGGCGAACTTCCAGACGGCAACGGTAGGTCGGGTCATCGGCCTCTCACCTCCAACAGTCGTTCGACGTGATCCCAGCGCACGACCGCGCCGTCGCGACACAGCAACTGCGAACCCAGTTGACAGCGGCCACAGTGGCCGATGCCGCAGTGCATGTTCCGCTCCAGCGACACCCAGATATCCGATGGCTGCACACCGCACCCGACGACCGCACGGGCGCCGGAGGTCATCATCAACTCTGGTCCGCACACGAACGCCATCTCGTGGCGCTCAGCCAACCGCTCGAGCACGGCGGTGGTGGTGCCCACCGCGCCGTGCCAGCTGCGACCGGCGGCATCGACGGTGAGATGCACACGAGCGCCTGCAGCGGTCCACCGCTGCAGGTCGTCGGCGTACAGCAACTGTGGCTGCTCGCGGGCACCAACGACCACGGACAACCGCGTCGGATCCTGGGCAACCTGTGCGTCGATCGCCATCCGCAGCGGCGCGAGCCCCAGCCCCCCGGCCACGACCACCAGGTCGCGTCCGGCAGCGGCAGCTAAGGGCCAGGCGGTACCGAATGGTCCACGCAGCCCGAGCACATCGCCCACCGTTGTTCCGACCACTGCCGTACTCGTGGCGCCGACGGCGCGAACGGTGAGCAGCACCTCGCCGGTCGGCAGTGTGCGGCTCACCGAGATGGGAATCTCGCCCACCCCGAATGCCCACACCATCAGGTACTGCCCGGGCAGCACCGATGCAAGGCCAGCTGCGACCGGCACCAACGTCAGCGTGGTCACATCGACCGTCTCGCGGCGACTGTGCGTCACGCGGTACGGCGTCGGCTCCATCGGCTCGACCGCTGGCATCGTGCCCAGGTCAGCGAGCGAGTCCATACACATCCACCAGTTGGTGACGAGCGGCCTCCAGCCGCGAGGCCAGTACGCGAGTGAGTTGACCGGCTACGTGGTACCCGAGTTCGTGATCGACTGCGCACTCCGCACGCAAACGGGGCGCATCGATCGCCAGCAAATGCAGATCGTCGAGGGCGACGACATCGAAGTGCCACCGATGTGGTTCAACGAACCACGACCACCCGATCACGTCACCGGAGTGGACGGTGGCCACCACGAGCGGATGACGGTCTGCGGCATGGATCTCGATACCGGCACGGCCATGGATGAGCGCGTAGAAGACGTCGGCGTCGGCGCCCGTGCGTGCCAGCCATTCACCAGCCGGCAGGTCGCGTACGAAGGCGAATGCGGCGAGCGTGTCGATGCGCCGCTCGCTGAGGCCAGCGAAGAAGGGGTGTGTGGCGAGTGACTGACGGATCTCGTTCATGTGCGGAAGTCTCCTGCTGAGTTCAGCCGTGCTCGCTCGGCGACGAGCGCTGCGGCCTCCTGGACGATGTCGATCCCGGCGGGGCACCACACAGTGCAGCGACCGCAGCCGACACATCCGGTAGTGCCGAACTGTTCCTGCCATGTCGCCAACTTGTGGGTGAGCCACTGCCGATAGCGATCAGCAGTGGTCGCGCGCACCGCACGACCGCCGAGCGCCGAATGGTCGAGCTGAAAACACGATGCCCACGACTGCTCGCGCACCGTTTCGACGACGGCCGAACCGTCGGAGGTCAACGCGGTGTGGTCGGAGAACGTCGAGCAGAAGCATGTGGGGCAGACCATCGTGCAGTTGCCGCACGAGAGGCACCGCTCGGCCACCACCTGCCAGTGCGGCGAATCGTCGGCATCCGCCAACAGCGTGGGCAGGGCAGCGCCGTCGAGGCGCACACCCATGGACTGCGTCGCCGCCTCAGCCACCGAGCGAACCGCAGCCAGATCATGTTCGTCGACAGCAGTCGCCGCTAGACGGATGAGTACCTGTGCGCCGCGCTCGCTGCCAGCTTCGGCGACCAGTCGGTGCCCGTGGTGGTCGGCGGCTTCGGTGATCCGTACGTCGTACCCGGTGCCCGGCTGTGGGCCGCCGCCCATCGAGGTGCACCAGCACGTCGCGGCAGGGGTTCCGCACGTGACAGCGACAATGAACGTGCCCGCCCGTCGTTGCGCATACCGAGGGTCGGGATGCGACGGGTCGAGTTCGACACGATCGAGTACTGCGAGCGCGCGGAGTTCACAGTCGCGCACGGCCAAGAAGGCGAACGGTCGCTCTGGCGGCGCCGGCCGGGTGACCGCGAACGACCCATCAGTGCGGCGGATGCGCAGCACCTCCTGACGAGCCGGGAACACGTACCGCTTCCACGACTCCGCGCCAGGGGTCCAGGCGAAGCGCAGACCGCTGTCGTCGTGGTGCAACCGCCAGCGGCCGGGAGCCTGTTCGACGGTGACGCCCGTGGGCAGGTCATCACCAGACATCACGTCGTCGTACTCCACCACTCCGTTGCGCACGACCGGTCCGAGGACCCGGTAGCCGTCGGCTGCCAGCAGTCGTACGAGTGCGTCGAGTCCCACCCTGGGGTCGAGCCGTACGGCAACCGGAGCGTGGGAACCTGTCATCACCCGCAGCGTGGCTCACCCACGACGCATCGACAAGAGCCGAAGGACAGTTCAGCCAGAGTCATTCGGCTGACGCCCACCCCATGATCGTGATCCACAGCTCGCCAACTCGCTGCGCCAATCGGTCGCGATCGCCATCGTTCGTGAGGACCACATCGGCCACGGCCCGCCGTTGCGCATCGCTCGCCTGAGCAGCGATGCGCGCCCGCACATCGTCAGCGCTCATGCCGCGAGCCACCGCCCGGTCGACACGCAACTCGGTCGGTGCTTCCACGACGACGACCTTGGTGTAGCCGTTGCCGTCTGGCAGCTTGCCGAGGTTGCTCTCCACGAGGATCGCCATGTCGAGCACGACCAACGACGCAACAGGCAGCGCCGCCAACCGGGCAGCAAGTTCGGTGTTGATCGCCGGATGGCTGATCGCGGTCAATCGGGCCAACGCCTCGGGCTGTCCGAACACGGCGCGGCCCAATGCAGCCCTGTCGACGTGACCTGCGGCATCGGCGACGCCCACACCGAACTCAGCCAGAACGTCAGCCTCGGCGAGCCCGCCGGGGGCGATGACCTCGCGACCCACCGCATCCACGTCGAGCACCACCGCACCGCAGTCTGCCAGCAGACCAGCCACCGTCGACTTACCCGAACCGATACCGCCTGTGAGACCAATGACTAGCACGCTGCCGACCCTAGTGGTGGCCTGGTTCCGTGAACGTCTAACGTCGCAGCCGTGCCCAGCCTCATCACCGACCCGAGCACCGGCCTCTCGAGCGCCGAAGTTGCCGACAGAGTCGCGAGGGGTCTCACCAACTCCGTTCCAGCAGCGCCCACGCGCACGGTCAGCCAGATCATCCGCGGCAACGTCATCACCCCGATCAACTTCGTGGTCGGCGTCTTGGCGGCGATGGTGATCGTTGCCGGATCGCCGAAAGATGCGTTGTTCGGTGGTGTCATCATCGCCAACAGCGTGATCGGCGTCGTTCAGGAACTGCGCGCCAAGTCGGTGCTCGACCAGCTCAGCGTCGTCAGCGCGCCACGTGCCCGGGTAGTGCGCGACGGCGAGGTGAGCGAGCTGCAGGTGCACGAACTCGTGCTCGACGACGTTGTCGAGCTGCGGGCCGGAGCCCAGGTGGTGGCCGACGGCACGGTGCTCACCGCCGAGAATCTGGAGATCGACGAGTCGCTACTCACCGGCGAGGCCGATCCAGTGGTGAAGGGGCCGGCCAGCGAGGTGCTCAGCGGCAGTGCGGTGGTTGCAGGCACGGGTCGTATGGTCGTCACCAAGGTCGGTGCCGAGAACTACGCAGCGAAGCTCGCCGAAGAGGCCCGGCGCTTCACGCTGGTCAACTCGCCGTTGCGCAACGATGTCAACCGCATCGTCAGCTGGGTCGGGTATCTCATCATCCCCGTCGGAGTGCTGCTCGCCAGCAGCCAATTCTTCCGCCGCGACGAGGGGTGGCGCGACTCCATCATCAGCACCGTCGCCGGGCTAGTGGGCATGGTGCCCGAAGGTTTGGTGCTGCTCACCAGCGTTGCCTTTGCCGTGGGTGTCGTGCGCCTTGCCGGCAAGCGCTGCCTCGTGCAGGAACTGCCGGCCATCGAGGTGCTCGCGCGCGTCGATGTGTTGTGCGCCGACAAGACCGGCACCATCACCGAAGGTTCGCTCGCCGTATCGGGTGTGCATCTCATCCGCGACGCTGATCAATCCGAAGTCGACGCGGCTCTCTCTGCGATCGCACAACTCGACCCCGACCCCAACGCGACGTCGCAGGCGCTCGACGAGCACTACGACGAACCCACGTCGTGGGTGGCGACCGGACGAGTGCCATTCTCCTCGGCCCGCAAGTGGAGTGGAATGTCGTTCGCCAGCCACGGCAGTTGGGTATTGGGAGCGCCGGAGAACGTTCTCACAGACGCCTACGCAGGTGCACTGCGCGACGAGGTCGAGCAGCACGCCGCGCTGGGCCAGCGCGTGCTTGTACTCGCCAAGGCCGATCGCGAGTTCACCGATGGGGGACCCGCCGGAACTGAGGTCGTACTGCCCGGTGTGCAGCCCACGGCGCTGGTGCTACTGGAGGATGTCGTGCGCCACGACGCGCCGGCAACCCTGCAGTACTTCGCCGAGCAGGGTGTCACCGTCAAGGTGATCAGTGGCGACAACAACATCACGGTCGGTGCGGTCGCGCGACGCGCCGGCATCGCCTCATGGGACGACAACGTCAATGCCACGACGTTGCCGCCTGAGGGCACCGAGGAGTTCGCCGATGCGGTGGAGCGCGGCACCGTGTTCGGCCGCGTCACACCGCACCAGAAGCGGGCGATGGTGAAGGCACTGCAGGCGCGAGGGCACATCGTCGCGATGACCGGCGACGGGGTCAACGATGTGCTGGCGTTGAAGGACGCCGACTGCGGCATAGCGATGGCCTCGGGCAGTGAGGCCACACGCGGCGTCGCGCAACTGGTGCTGCTGGACTCCAACTTCTCGGCGATGCCCGCCATCGTGAGTGAGGGGCGCCGAGTCATCAACAACATCGAGCGCGTGGCCAGTTTGTTCCTCGTGAAAACCCTCTACTCGGTGGTGCTCTCGATTCTCACCGGTGTCTTTGCACTCGCCTACCCGCTGCGGCCGATCCACCTCTCGATCCTCAGTTGGTTCACCATTGGCATCCCCGCGTTCTTTCTGGCACTTGAGGCCAACGACCAACGGGTGCAGGAGGGTTTCCTGCGCCGCGTGCTCGGTCGCGCAGTACCCGCCGGAGCGATCATCGCGGCGGCAACAATGGGTGTCTTCTCGTTGGTACAACTCGACAACACGATCGACGCCGACCACGCTCGCACGGTTGCTGTGTTGGTGGCCGGTTCGGTCGCGTTGATGAACCTGTACCGCACGGCACGCCCGTTGAACCGGCTCCGGGCGACGCTCGTGGTCACGATGGTGGCGCTCTTCGCCCTGGCCTTCCTGGTGCCGTTCGGCCGCGACACGTTCGAACTGCCGATGACAGCGTGGTGGGCGTACGCGCTCGCCGCCGGCGCAGCAGCGATCGCCTGGCCACTGCTGCAACTCGGCAGCCGAGTCGCGGAACGACTACACGACCGATAATCTCCGCTACGACGGCTTCCCCCGGAACACACCACCGCCTTCTCCGGGAGGGTCCCATGTCGTACAGCTCACGACGCCGCCTACCGCGTCGCCGTCAACAAGCGCTCCAGCTCCAGTCAGATGATCACTGCTGGAGCATCTTTCACCCCGATCCGGACGAACCGATAGTGCTGTCCGGCTTCGCC
This sequence comes from Actinomycetota bacterium, assembly GCA_009702045.1. Taxonomy (GTDB): domain Bacteria; phylum Actinomycetota; class Acidimicrobiia; order Acidimicrobiales; family Ilumatobacteraceae; genus UBA668. The sequence goes on from WLIV01000031.1 coordinate 16,361, forward strand.
GAGGCCGCGGCGCTGGCGTTCGATGTCGTCGAGCTCCCGGCGCAGCACGAGATCGTGGTGCTCCTCGACGAGCGACGCACCGTCACCGCAATGCTGCTCGATCCACCGGCCGAGGTTGGCCTGTTGGTGGGTATGGCGGAACTCCCCGGCATCGAGGCACCGTTCTGCCAGACACTGTGCATCGTGGTGGAGCATCATGTGGGCGGTGGGCCACCTTCGGACGACGAACGGCGCGGCTACTTCGCGTTGCGCCGGGCACACATGGCCCAAGGTCTGCTGTTGCTCGATGTGATCCTCACCGACGGCGACACGATCCGCAGTCTGGCCATCGCCTGCGACCCCGACCCTGCCTGGTTCGACGAACCCGCCGCCTGAGCGGGGCGCTGCCCGGCGGCCTACGCTCGGCCGCCATGAACTCGCACTCCGCCCCTGCCATCTCCGCGCCCGGCATCTGTGTCGTCACTGGCGCCAACAGCGGTATCGGCCGCGCCACAGCAATCCACCTCGCCCGCGAGGGCTACACCGTGTGGGGAACCGTGCGCAGCCTGGACAAGGCGGGCAAGCTGCACACGATGGCCCAGGCGGCCGACGTGCAGGTTCGACTGGTGGAACTCGACGTGGCCGACGACGATTCGGTGCGCGCCGGGTTCGAACTTTTGCTCGGCGAGACCGGCGGCGTGGTCGACGTGCTCGTGAACAATGCGGGTGTCGGCGGCAACGCCGTCGCGGAGGAGACACCGACGGCGTTGTACCTCGACGTGATGAACGTCAACCTGTGCGGGGCGGCCCGGTGCTGGCAGCAGGTGCTGCCGGGTATGCGAGCTCGCGGTCGCGGCGCGATCGTCAACGTCACGTCGGTCACGGGCCGGTTCGCGGCGCTCGCACAGAGCCCGTACGTGGCATCGAAGTGGGCACTCGAGGGTGTCAGCGAAGCGCTCGCGCAGGAGCTGGCCCCGTTCGGCGTGCGCGTCGCGATCATCGAGCCGGGGGTCACCAAGTCGGCGATCTTCGCCAAGAACATCGATACCCCACGCCAGTCCGCGGCCTACGACCCGGCGTACCGCCGGATGTTCCAGATGTACGCCGCCGGCCTCGCCCACGCCACCGACCCGTTCGAGGTGGGCAGCGTGATTCACCAGGCCATCACTGCACCGCACGCCACACTGCGTCACACGGTGAGTTGGGGCGCAGCCGAGATGTTGGCGGGCCGCGCGGCGATCACCGACGAGCAGTGGGTCGCGATCGGAGCCGCCGACACCGATGAGGCGTACTACGACGCGTTCCAGGACGCGTTCAACCTCGATCTGCGCGACCTGGCCTGATTCCCAGGCTGGGTCAGCCAGCCGACGGGTTGGCCAGTGCTGGGCGATGCAAGATCGCCGAACTCGGCACGAACTCCACGGTGCCCACATCAGTGACCTGCGCCGAGCCATCGACGATGAGCGTGTACTCACCCGGCGTCGGGTGCGGGAACACCATCGTGACCCCCGGTCGCGCGGCGATGTTCGCGCGCGTCGATCGCCCACCATCGGCGTACAGCAGACCGGCGCGAATATCGGTAGGCACCGCCAACGAATGCGCGCGCAGGTCGTCGCTGACCGTCACGAGATAGCCCCACGGATAGGCACCGATCGCGGCGGTCAAGTCGTCGAGGGAAACCGGGATGCTCATGTCGTACTCCTCCAGATATCGCTCACACGACCGAGCACTGCGGCGGCACGGTCATCAGCCCCAACGGGTTCACCGCAGCGCCGCCACCAGGATGCCACTCGAAGTGCAGGTGGTAGTTGCCCGTGCCGGGATTTCCGGTATCGCCCACGTACCCGATCACCTCCCCCTTGAACACCGTCGAGCCTTTGGCCAGTCCGGGTGCAAAGTTCGAGAGGTGCGCATAGAACCAGTACGTACCGCCGCCGACCGAGGTGAGCTTCCACGAATTACCCGACAGCGCAGTACCTGCCCTGCCGTCACCGACGACGTTCTGATAGGTCAGCGTGCCATCGGCCATCGCATAGACCTCCTGCCCGAGCGTGGCCATGATGTCGACACCTTCGTGGGTCCGGCCACCGGAACGTGGGTCGCCGAAGTTGTCGAGGATCATGCACCTCGGAGTCACCTGCATCGGGAAGTTCTCCGGCGCCGGCGGCCGCAACCGCTGGGCCGGCTGCAACACGTCGCCGGCACCGACGATGGTGGTGATGGTGACACCGGCTGGCGCAGCCCCCGCATCGAACGAGATCGCAAGCACCGTCGTGGCGAGCGCCGCGATCGTGAGTGCGGACAGGGCGAGGGTGGGGTGTGAGCCTCGTAACAACAAAGATTTTCTCCTGGACCGGCAGTGGAACTCGACGATCCGCCCGGGCCAGAGAGTAGCGCTTGCGTCGCAGGTCGTTCGGTCAGGGCCCGACGGCGAGGTCGGCGTCAAGTACCGCCTGATCCTCCGGGTCGGCGATGTGCACGGCCTTGGCCCCGGCCCATTCCTGCAGCGCCTCCTGCTCGCGGCCCAGCACACGCAGTGCTCGGGCGCGGCATTCGTGCGCGTATGCGAGATCGAAGCCGACCAGACCGTGCTGGTTGCACTCGGCAAGACACCGGTCACCGTAATGCAGTGCTCGTTCCGGTTGTCCGATCAGCAGGTGCACCTTCGACAACATCCACACCGCACGCGCTTCGTTCGCCGGGCCCCGGCCCGTGGCTCGCTGCCAGTGGTACGCCGCGGCGAAAGCACGCCGCAGCATCTCCTCACCATCATCGGCGGTGCGCTCGGTCTTGTCGATGAGCTCCCACACGCTGTTGTTGCACTCGACACCCTGCGCCCGGTGCCAGCCACCACGCTCGTCGTCGGTCTGGTCGGCCACGCGTCTCCTCCTCAGCGCTTGCGCGGGTGGCGCTGGTCCTTGCGCTGTGCGAAGCGTAAGGCATTCCACGTCTCGTCGATCGCGATCAGTTTGTTGTCCACCCACCCGGTCTTCAGCAGATCGGCGCGCAGCACGTCTTCAGTGATGTCGCCGCGCTCTGCGCCGGAATGCTTGGGCCACGCCACCCAGATCGCGCCGTCGGGATGCGCCGCGGCGGTGAGGTCGGGCCACTCGGTGCGCAAGCGAGTGCGCTGGGCGAAGAACGCAATGATCACGTCGAGCGGTAGCTCCAGGTTGCGCTGCCAGATCGCGTCGCCCGTGTCGCCGAGGGACGCGACGAAACCTGACGGAGCGTGCACGACGGCAAACACCAAGTCGCCGGCAATTCCCAACTTCTTGGGCAACGGGGTGCCCACTTCCTTGTCGTTCACTTCGACCTGCTGTTGCACATCATCCGCTGCACCTCGATCTCGATCACGACCCGGTCGTCGCGTTCGCGGGGCTGACGGTAGCGCCGCGCGTAGGCCTCAACCGCGTCGGCCACGTCGACCGCGTCGTCCAGCACCCTGGCGGGCCCCTCGAAGGTGACCCATCGTGGCCCGTCGATCTGCGTCACGCTGGCACGACCGGAGCGCCGCACGTTGGCAACCTTTACCGACGAACCGCTGGTGATGACGCGCACCACGCCGGTAGATCCTTCGTCGCGATAGGTGAACCCGACTGGCACCGAATGGGGTGTTCCGTCTGCGCGCAAGGTCACCAGGGTCGCCAGGTGCCGTTCGGTCAGGAACGTACAGAGCGCGGGTGACAGCGGCATCAGCCGTCCGCAGCGATCGCCGCGAGGATGTTCATCCGGGTCGCCCGCCAGGCGGGCACGACGGCAGCGATCACACCGGCCACGAATGCCAGAGTGATGATCCAGGCAATGGCGCTGACCGGGATGCTGTAGTGCGTGAGGCCCTGGTCGCGCAGTGCCAGGATCACCACGTACCCGAGAACAAGGCCCATCAGCACACCCACCGTCGCACCATAGATCGAGGTGATCACGCTCTCCCATCGAATTGTGGTGCGCACCTGTGCACGGGTCATGCCCACTGCTCGCAAGAGGCCAGTCTCGCGGCGCCGTTCGTACACAGCAAGGAGCAACGTGACGACAATGCCGAAGGTGGCAATCATGATCGACAGCAACAGCAGGCCGTAGATGAATGCAAGGCTGCGGTCGACGATGTCCGCTCGGCTGTTGATGAATTGGTTCTTGTCCTGCAGTTCGCCGATGCCGTTGTCGTGCACCGCAGCCCCGACCACACGCCGGAAGTCGGCATCGCTGATGCCTGGCGCCCGCGTCAGTGAGACGATGCCTGCCGGTGCAGCGACGCTGGTGCCGTTGAACGTGTCGCGATGGTAAATGCGCGCAGCGCGCAACAGACCGGTAGATCGGTAGATCCCCTGCACGGTGAGCGGCGTGGGTATCGCATCGATCCGGATGACGAATTCGCCGCCGATCGTGAGGTTCCGTTTCCTCGCCTCGTCCTCGCTGACCAGCACCCCGGTCGGTGTGAGATCGATGAGCGCCCCCTGCACGAAGTCGACCTTCAACAGTCCCCCGGCGGTCTGCGGGTTGACGACCGTCCCGATGGCCGGCGAACCGTCGGGCATCGCGACGCGGGCGAAGCCGAGACCGCTGGCCGTACCCACCTCGGGCAGTGTGTTGAGCGAGTCGACGAACACCTGCGAGAGGCTGACGGCGCCACCGTTGGTGGAGTTGATCACGTAGTCACCGGCGAACGTGTCCCCAACGGTCGAACGGATCTGCTCCTTGATCGAGGCTGCGAACACCGCCGCACCGGTGACGAGCGCGACGCCGATCAGGACCGGCGCTGCGGTACGGGCGGTACGCCGCGGATTGCGCTGCACGTTCCCCCTGGCCATCGTGCCGGTGACCCCACGCACGCGCTGAACCGGCGCGCCGATCACCCGCGCGACGGGTCGGGCCATCACCGGGCCCAACAACAACACTGCAGCGAACAGACCGACGACGCCGACCGCCAGCACGATCGCGTCACCGCCGGCCAACACATCGACGATCGCCAGCGCACCCACGGCGGCGCACGCAATCGCCGCGCCGACGCGAGCACGGGTTGCACCCACACGATCGAGCACCGCATCACTCATGGCCGCCACCGGCGGTACCCGGCCGGCGCCGATCGCGGGGCCGAGCGCCGCGAGCAAGGAGGCAACTACTCCGGCCACGATGGTGATGATGACCGTCCGCGGTTCCACCACGATGCCGCGGGCCGGAATCACGTAGCCGAGCGCGTCGAGGAGCCGCTTGATCGCTGCGGCCAGGCCGATTCCACCGAACAGGCCGAGCGTCGAACCCAGCACCCCGATCGTCAACCCCTCGAGCAACATCGTCCAGGTGATCTGTCGCCGACTGGCGCCGAGCGCCCGCAGCAGCGCGTTTTCGCGCTGACGTTGTGCCGCAGTGATCGAGAACACGTTGTAGATCACGAACATGCCGACGCCGAGGGCGATGAAGGAGAAGATCCCGAGGAAGATGGTGAGGAACCCGAGGCTCTGCTCGACGTCGGTCTGCGACTGGGCAGTGATCTGCTCTGAGGTGAGTGCTACAGCGATGTCGGGATTGAGCGCGTCGCCGATGCGTTGTACCAGCACGTCTGGCGCCACCGAACCGTCACCCTTCACGAGCACGGCATCGATGAACCCAGGTTTGGCCACGAACTGCTCCGCAGTAGCCGCATCGAACAACGCCCATGTCGCGTTTCCCGGCGAGATGATCGCGTCGTACTCCACGATGCCTACGAGGGTGAACTTCCGCGACCCACTGTTGCTGTTCACCTTCACGCTGTCGCCCAGTTGGTACGCGCCGTCGCGCGCAGTCAGCGTGTCGAGCGCCATCTCGGTGCCGCCGACCGGCAGGCGGCCCTCCTTCACCTTCCACACTGACAACTCGCCGGAGTTGACGGTGGCACCGAACGTCGGCGCCGTCGGCCGCTCGATCGGCTCGCCGTTCTTCCCGATGACCACGGCGTCGTCGGTGATGCTCGCCTGAGCATCGGCGACGCCCGGCACCGCCTGCACTTGCTGCAGCACCGAGGACGGCATCCGGTCGCGTTCTTCCAGACCGAAGAAGTTCTCGACCGTGTTCGCGCTCTGCACATACGCGTCAACCCGGTCGTAGACATCGGCGAAGAGCGCATTGAACGTGCGCTCGATCGTGTCGCGGAACACGAACGTGCCAGCCAGGAACGACGTACTGGCCACGATGGCCAGCGCCGTCAGCACCAGGCGCGGCCATCGGGCCAGCACACTTCTCCAGGCGAGTCGGATCACGTTGTCGCGATCGCAGCCAAGATGTCGGCTTTGGCACCCTTGCGGGCAGGGATGATCGCCGCCAACCCAGCTAGCACCAACGACAGCGCCGATGCCGTGACGATCGTGCTGACCGGCAACGAGAAGGTGCTGAGCCCCTGATCCTTGAACGACCGCACGATGACCCAGCCGAGCGTCAACCCGACGACGACACCCATGATCACGCCGACGGCGCCGGTGATCATGCTCTCCCAGAGCACACTGCTGCGCACTTGGCGGCGGGTGGTACCGACCGCCCGCAGCAGACCGAGTTCACGGCGCCGTTCCCATACCGACAACCACAGCGTGATCACGATGCCGATGGCCGCAATGAAGATCGACATGCCAAGGAGCGCGTAGATGAAGTTGAGGAAGCCGTCGATCTGCTTGCTCTGTTCGTTGATGTACTGCTCGCGGTTCTGCACCTTGGCCGTCGGGTAACGGTCCATCAACGTCGTCAACGTCGCCGTGTTCGCAGCAGTGACACCACCGTTGGCCTTGACGAACACAGAGATGTCGAACAGCGGGTACTTCTGACCCTCGAACATCGAGCGGTCGACGATCAGGTTGCCGAATGTGTCGGTGGAGAACAAGCCACGGATGGTGAGCTTGAACTGCGTGCCATCGAGCAGCTGCACGGTGACGACATCACCCACCGCCAGACCATCCCGAGCGGCCTTCTTGACCGAGTAGAGGATGCCGTCGGGGCCCAGCTTGTCGAACCCACCCTCGGTGAACGTGAAGCTCAGCACCGCCTGGGCATCGACGGGCACTACGGCCAGCACACCCTTTGCGTTGAACGTGCCCCGCTCCTCGAGTTTCACCTTGGTGGCGGCGACACCCATCGCGTGGGCGACACCAGTGGCATTGACATCGGCAGCGATCGTGGACGGCAACCCGAGACCGCTGTTGCCCTGCTTCGGAGAGACCACATAATCGTTCTGGAACGCCTTGCTGAACACCTCACGGGTGCTCGACTTAGCCGACGCTCCCAGTGTGGCAACGCCGATCATCAGCGACAGGCCCACCGCCAGCGCGCCAGCGGTGAGTGCTGTGCGCTTTGGGTTCCGTGCTGCGTTGCGGCCAGCCATCGTGCCCGCCGCGCCGCGGAGGCGACCCAGTACTGGCGCAGTGACGCGAGCGACCGGCGCGGCCACGAACGGCCCGAGCGCAATCAGCGCCATGTAGATCGAAGCGGCACCGACCCCCAGCCACACCGCGCTTCCCGAGAGGCCCAGCAGCATTGCCACAATCGACAGCAGCACGGACACGAGGCCGATGACCTTGCGCTTCGTGGAGACGCCGGCGCGATCGACCGCGACATCGCGCATCGCTGCCAGTGGCGGTACCCGGCCGGAACGGATGGCAGGCGCGACCGCACACACCAACGTGACCACGACGCCGACGATCATCGTGATGATGAAGCCGGTGGCGTGAATCGTGAGCGGTGTGTCGCCGGGGCCGAACCCGGCTGCGTTGAGCGCGCTGAGAATGCCGAACGCCAGTCCGATACCGCCGAGGCAGCCGAGCACGGTGCCGCCGATGCCGACAACGAGCGCCTCCTCGAACATTGAGCGGATGATCTGGCTGCGACTGGCGCCGATGGCCCGCAGCAACGCGTTCTCCTGTGTGCGCTGGGCGGCGCTGATGCTGAACACGTTGTAGATGATGAAGCTGCCGACGAACAGCGAGATGAGCGCGAAAATCGTCAGGAAGATGGTGATGAAGCTGAGGCTCGTGGCCACAGCGCTCTGACTCTCCTTGGTGATCTCCGCGCCCGTCAGCACCTCCACTTCCGGCTCGGCGAGGGCCGCGTGGATCGAGTCGGCCAGCTCACGGTCGTTCATCGTTTCGTCACCGTGCACGATGATCGCGTCGAGATGTTCCGTGTCGCCGATGACGAACTCCTGGGCGACAGGTAGCTCGAACAACGCCCACCCCGAACCGCCGGGACTGTCGCTACCAGCGAACGTGACCAAACCAACGACGGTGAAGTCGCGTGCCGCGCCGATGGAGGTGATGCTGACCGTGTCGCCCACCTTCACCTTGCCGGTCTTGGCCGATGCTTTGTCGAGCACCACCTGGTTGGGCCCGGCGGGCTCGTGACCTTCCGCAACCTGGAACGGAGAGGACTCGCTATGTGCCCACGACGAGCCGAACTTGGGCGGGCCGTCCTGGCCCAACACCTTGCCGTTGAACGACACGACGGCATTGCCCGTGACGTTGCCATACGCCTCCCGCACACCAGGCATGCCCTGCACCTTGGCGAGCAGATCTAGCGAGATGCGATCGCGCGTGTCGTTGCCGAAATCGCCCTCGATCACGTTCGTGGAGCGCACGAAGGCATCGGTGTTTGCGTAGGCGGTGGCAAACATCGAGTTGAAGCTGTTCTTGATCGTGTCGGTGAACACGAACACACCGGAAAGGAACGCGGTGCCGGCGATGACCGCCAGCGCCGTCAGAACGAGGCGGCCCTTACGGCTCCAGATGTTCTTCAGACTGAGCTTGAACATGCGTCACTCACCAAAGCGCTTCATGCGGTCGAGTACACGTGCCGCCGTCGGCTCCTCCATCTCGTCGACGATCTTGCCGTCAGCGAGGAAGATCGCCCGGTCGGCGTAGCCGGCAGCGTTCGGGTCGTGCGTGACCATCACGATGGTCTGGCCCAGCTCGCGCACGGCGAGTCGCATGAACTCGAGGATCTCCGCGCCGGTGCGACTGTCGAGGTTGCCCGTCGGCTCGTCGGCGAAGATGATCGTCGGTTGACTGGCGAGTGCGCGGGCGACGGCCACACGTTGCTGCTGGCCGCCCGACAACTCACTGGGGCGGTGCTTGAGACGCGACCGCAGGCCGACGGTGTCGATCACCCGGTCGATCCAGACCTGGTCGCCCTTCACACCGCCGAGCAGCAGCGGCAGGGTGATGTTCTCCAGAGCGGTGAGCGTGGGCACGAGGTTGTACGCCTGGAAAATGAAACCCACTGACGTGCGCCGTAGTTCGGTGAGCTGCTTGTCGTTCAACGAAGCCAACTGCACATCGCCAATCTGCACCGTGCCACCGGTGAGCGAATCGAGGCCCGCCAGACAGTGCATCAGCGTGCTCTTTCCCGAGCCGGACGGCCCCATGATCGCGGTGAACTTGCCGCGCTCGAAGCTGACCGTCACCCCGTCGAGGGCACGCACCTCGCTGTCGCCACCGCCGTAAATCTTCATTGCTCCGACGGCACCCGCCGCAGCCACCACTGTCGTCATCTCAGTCATGGAGTCGATATAAGCGGAAAAAACCCTCAGATGCATCCCGTTGGGCAGAGTTGGCCAGATTCTCAGGTCCGACGCGACGTGGATGTGGCCTACGCTCAGAGGTTGATGCATTGCACGTCCTGCGGCTCCGAGATCCCAGCGGGGGCACGATTCTGCCCGTCGTGCGGTCACGCGGTAGCACTTGCACAGCCTGAGGAACGACGCATCGTCACCGTGCTGTTCGCCGATCTGGTGGGTTTCACCAGCCTGGCCGAACGGATGGACCCTGAGCAGGTCAAGCGGCTGATCGACACCTGTTTTGAACGACTCGTCGACGTGGTCGCAGGCTTCGGGGGCAGCGTCGACAAGATCCTGGGCGACGGCATGCTCGTGCTCTTCGGCGCGCCGGTGGCCCACGAGGACGACCCCGAGCGGGCCGTTCGCGCAGCGCTGCGCATGCAGGAGGTCGTGGCTCATTTCGTGGAAACCAGCCACCTCGAGGGCAGCGGCGAGATCCGTATGCGCGTCGGCATCAACACCGGTGAAGTACTCGTGGGCACGCTGGCCGGCACCGACTACACGGCGATGGGCGATGCCGTCAACATCGCCGCACGACTGCAGGCCACAGCCCCGCCCGGTGGTGTCGTGGTGGGCGAGGCGACGCACGCACTCACCGCGCACACGGTGCTGTACGAGCCAGCCGGCGAGGTGCAGCCTCGCGGCCGCGAGCAGTCGCTGACCTGCTGGCTGGCGCTCGAACCGACCGCTCCTCCGGGGGCAGCCCGCAAGCGCCGACGGGACGCGCCGATGGTCGGCCGCACCACCGAACTGGCCATCGCCATCGCCGTCTACGAACTGGTCGCCTGGAATGATCGCGGCGCGGTACTGCACGTGAACGGTGACAACGGGGTGGGCAAGAGCCGGCTGATCGACGAGATCATCACTCACATCCGCAACGAGGGCGACGTCTTCCTCCTGGAAGGCACCTGTGTGCCGTATGGCGAGGCCAACGTGTGGTGGCCGATCGCCAGCGCACTCTCCAACTACCTCGACCTCGACGTGTCCTTGCCGGTCGAGGCGATCCGCGCCGAAGGGATCGCACGTTCGCGCAAGATGTTCCCCGACATCACCGACAACGACGCAACGCGACTCACCGAGGTGTTCATGCATCTCTTGGGCTACCCCTCCACCGTCGACAAGCTCGACCCGACCAGCGCCCGTGCCACCATCCATCGAACGGTCGCCAAGGTGTTCGAAGCGAGGTCGGAACAGACGATGATGGTGCTCAGCATCGACGATCTGCACTGGGCCGATCCTCTGCTGCTCGATCTGCTCGAACACCTCGTCTCCAGCGTCGGCCGCCACGCGTTGCTGCTGATGACCGCGATGCGGCCCGGCACCGACGTCATCTGGCCACCCCACAGCGAACGAACCACCACTATCTCGCTTGCGGTGCAGCCGCTCAGCAGAGCCGAGACCGACCTGCTCGTGCAGACGCTGCTGCCCGAGGCACCCGACGAACAGTTGCTTGCTGCGTTGTTCGAACGCAGCGGCGGAAACCCACTGTTCGTGCACGAGCTCATCGCCCTGCGAGAAGCAGGCGGCAACCAAGGCGACCTTCCCGATTCCTTGCGCAGCCTCATCGCCGCCCGCCTCGACCAGCTGACGCCGGGGCTGCGCCAAATGCTGGAGAACGCTGCCGTGCTCGGCACGTCCGGCACGATCACCTCGCTGGAGAAGTTCAGCGAAGAACTCGGCCAGACGTTCCGCCTGCTCGACGTTGAAGCCCTCGATGAGCTGGGCTTGTTGGAGGTGCGCGGAAAGCGCTGGGAGTTCCGCAGCGAATCCGTGCGTGACGCCGCCTACCAGACGCTCACGAAAGCGTCCCGTGCACAGCGGCACGCAGGTGTGGCGAAAGCGCTCACGACGTCAGGCGGCGGTTTCGACGACCGAGCACACCACGCCGCATCGGCGGCCGAACTGGTACAGGAGCTCGGTCGCGTGGACGGGGTTCCTTCCGACATCGGCGATCGCGCGGTTGAACTGCTGGCCACCGCCGCCGACCGTGCGCTTGAATCCGGCAGTCTGCGTATGGCCGTCCGCCATGCCAGCCGCGCGCTCGATCTGGCGACCCAGTACTCCGCGACACCTGAGCAACTGGCTCGTCTTCACCTGGTGCGGGCCACCGCCTACACCGAGAAGCGCAACTTCGATGCCGCTGCTGCCGATATCAATGCGCTGCAGGCCATTGCCGAGCAACTCGACGACTCGATCCTGGTGGCCCAGGCCTACCGCTTGCGAGGCGCGCTCAGCCAGGTGGCCGGACGGATGGACGACGCCCGCCGTGAACTGGGCCAGGCAGTCGATCTGCTGCGCGAAACGCCACGCACCGACCTGCTGGCGCAGGCCCTCCGGGTCCGTGGCTTCATCGAGATGTTCGGCGGTTCACTCACCGACGCGGAGTGGTTCTTTGGCGAGGCCGATGGGTTGTACCAGAAACTCCACGACGAGCGCGGTCTCGCCTATATCAAGCAGCACCGCGCCTGGATCGCGTTCCTCTCCGGCGATCTCGTCGTTGCCCGCGAACGGCTCACCAGCGCCGCCACCACACATGAGCGGCTCGGCGATCGCAACGGTGTCGGCTGGGCACTCGGCCTGCTTGCCTTCGTCGAGTTCTTCGAGCGCAACTTCCTTGAAGCAGAGCGCCTCGCAGTGCTCGTGGGGCAAGAAGCCCTGCAACGCGGCGACGACTGGGCAGTCGGGATGATGGACACGTTGATGGCCGACTTGCGCCTGTGGCAGGGGCAGCTCGAAGCTGCCCTGGTACTCGCCGAGAAGGCTCGCACCCGGTTCAAGAAGCTCAGCGACCGCTTCGGCACCGTCCAGGCGCTGGCACCGCTGATGAGGGCGCAGGTGGCGATGGGTCGTGATGGCGCAGCCCAACGCAACGGCGAGGAGTTGCTGGCGATGGCCGACTCCGGGCAGAACGGCCCGTATCCGCTGATGGCGGTTGCTGGCGCCGCGATGCACCGCGGGAATGGCCAGGGGGCGGCCTCGTTCTCCGAGCGGGCAATCACCGAACTCGGTCGGCTCGGCGCCCAAGCCTCCGAACCGCGGATCGTGCTGGCCATGGCCTACACCCAGCTCGGACGTCTCGACGACGCACTCACCACGATCGAGTCGGTGCCCCCCGCCGCGCTCGAGCACCCTTTCGCCCATGCCGTTGCTGCCCTGGTGTACGCCGCTTCGCGGCAACCCAAGGTGGCGCTGGAACACGTCGGAGCGGTCACCGTCGCGCACGGCTCCACGTACCTCGATCAAGTCTTCGCCTACGTGGCCGCCGCCGGGGCATCGGCACAACTGGGCGACGCGCAGCACGCCACGCTCGCAGCCGAGGCCGCCATCGCTCGCGCGATCGCAGTCGGCGACGTGATCGCGATGGGCCTCGCCACCGGGATCTACCGCGCCGTTACCGGCAGGGACCACTCCACTCACGATGATCGGGTGCGACTCTCCGAAGGGTGGACCACCGTGCTGTGTCTGGTCAGCGACACCTCGCCAGAGGTGGCCTCAGCCGGCGATTGAGTCGCGCCGCCACGGCAGGTCGGCCAAGTACTTGGCCGCCGCCGGATGCGGATCCATCTCACGCTTCTGCTCGCCGGTACACGCCACCACCGGTTGATGCAGCACTTGGCACCCGGGGCACCAGTACAACGCGCGAGCGTGCTCGCCGACGTTGCGCACGTGAACGGTGTCGCTGCAGCGGGCGCACCGCTGACCGTTGCGGCCGTACACCGCCAGACCACCGGGAAGTTCAGCGTTGGTGACCCGATAGACAGGTTGTGCATTGGCCCGCAACATTCGGGCTGCAGCGTTGATCACATGTACGCAGTCTTCAGGGTGCAACTCGCTGACTACTGCGAACGGGCTGAGTTCGCATGCCCAAAGGATCTCGCTGCGAAGCACGTTTCCGATACCGCCCACGAGATGCTGATCGAGCAGCACCTCAGCGATCGTCGCCAACGGATCGGGGTACTGCGAAATTCCTCGCGCACACTCGGTCAGTTGGGCATCGGTGGCGGTGACCACGTCAGGACCGAGCCGTCCGAAACCCGGATGGCGGTAGCGATCGAACTCGCGATAAGTCTCCACGATGGGGGCGTTGAAGCACACTGCCACCCACTCGGGGACCTCGATCGCGACACGCATCTGCTCGCCAGGTTTCCGCCACCGCTCGCCGATGCGATAGAGATGCCACGACCCGCTGAGGCGCAGGTTGGTGTGCAACACCAACCCGTCGTCCCACGCGATCTCGAGGTTCCTTCCGGAGCACTCCACGCGTTCGATCACACGCGATTGCGTGGGCCGCGGACCGTAGTGCCCGGGCGCATCGAAGCGCGTGGTAGCCCGCCCGACCAACGCCGTCCGCAATGCTGCGGCGGACCGATGAACCACGTCCCCATCAGACACGCCGCAAGACTATTCCTTCCGCAACGTTCGATCGCGCGATACCCCTCGCAGCGCGTGGATAGCGTGCACTCGGTGGACGACGAGATACCTCCCGAAGAACAGCCGATGGCGAACGCGCGGCGACGTCACGGGGCAGCTGGGGCGATGCTGGCGGCCGGCATGTTCGGCCTCGAGCAGGCGATGGGGTTGCGCAAGAAGAAGGAAGAGGCGCCCATCGTGGTTGCGGCTCCCACCGAGCCCACCGACATCGACGAAGAGGGCATCCACATCCCGGTCGACGAGGCAACCCGTGTGTTCGCCCCACCGCAGCCGCCAGCCGATCCGTTCCCACCACGACGGCCGCGCAAGCGACGCTAGGCGACCTTCCGCCAGGCGGGACGCCCACTACGCTGGGACGACACCCGAGGAGGTTTGTCGTGCGGATGGTTCGGGCAGCCGCGACTGCAGTAGTGCTCACTGGCGCCCTCTGGGCCGCGCCGAGCGAGGCCGCCAGAACTCCCCTTCGGGATGGCACCGCCGTTCCCGTCGAGGTACTCACCAGCGACACCGCGCTCGTCGCCGACGCGATCACCGCCCTCGGAGGGCACGTCACCGGCTCGGTCGAGGGAGAAGTCGTGCAGGCCATGGTGCCGGCCGGTCAGGTGCGAGCGTTGGCCGCCACACCTGGCGCCGAGGCCGTGCAGTCCCCGCACAACGTCAGCCAACTGGCGAACCCCTACACACGCATCGACGCTGCCATCGGCACCGGCACTCCGGGCAACGAAGTTGCGCTCACGAACGCCGATGCATGGCACACGGCCAACTACACGGGTCAGACCATCAAGGTCGGCATCGTCGACTACTTCGACCTCAGCCTGTGGAACACGGCCGAGCACGGCCCCACCCCGACTGCGGGCAACTCGTTCTGTCTCGACACGGCCGGCTTCGGTCTGTGCAGTGGTGCCAGCACATTCGCCCCCAACTCGAACGGCCAGCACGGTGTCGCTGTCGCCGAGATCGTCAAAGACATGGCGCCGGGTGCCCAGTTGTACCTGGCCACGGCCAGCACCGTCTCCGACTTACGCGCGGCCATCGACTGGTTCGCGGCCAACGGCGTCACGATCCTCACCCGTTCGCTCGGCGCCGCGTACGACGGACCCGGCGACGGCACCGGCCCACTGGACGCTGTGGTGGACTACGCCGTTGAGAAGGGCATTACCTGGTTCAACTCCGGCGGCAATGGTGGCGTCGACAACTACGTGCGCCGCACGGTTCCCACGAACCTCGCCACCGGTGGCTACGTCGACTTCGATCCGGGCGCGGGAGTCGACACCTGGCTGCGGTTGGATGGCGCGAATGTGGCGCTGGACGGCGTGCGCTGGGCCAACGACTGGTACCTGCCGGCCGCGCAGAAGTCGGACTACTCGGTGGAGTTCTGGGTGCCGACCGTCGATCCCACCACGCAGTCGAACCCCGAGCACTGGGATCCCACGGGCAACGCCAGCCGGATCACTGTCGTCGATGCGCACCAGACCGCCGGGGCGAACCCGCTCGAGGCGGCCGACATGCAGTTCACGCCCACGAACTCGTACGGCTCGTACGGCGGCATCACCTACCTGCGCATCAAGCTCAACCCCGGGTCGTCGGTGGGTGCCACCCCCGACGCGATGGAGATCGAACTCGCCAGCGGTCTCACCGAACTGGGCTATTCCCAAGCGTCGGGCAGTTCGGCTCGGCCGGTGGTCGACTCGCGGAGCATCGGCCTCATCGCGGTCGGAGCCGTCGATCCCGCCGCTGGCAGCGTCATCGCCCCCTACTCATCTCAGGGCCCCACCACCGATGGGCGGATCAAACCCGACCTCTCGGCGCCATCGGGCCTGACCAGCACGATCTACACCGGCGCCTCCGGATTCCAGGGCACCTCGGCGGCGGCGCCCACCGCAGCGGGGGCTGCCGCCATCCTTCAGGGCGCACACCTCGCCAACCCGCTGACCACCAGCGCGCTCCTACGCTCGTTCGCCACCGAATACGGCGATCTCGGCGCGCCCGGGGCGGACAACGTGTTCGGCGCCGGCAAGTTGGTGCTGCCCGATCCGCCCGCCGCTCCGGCACTCGGCTACTCGGCGAGATCCAAGTACGTGCCGCTGGGAGCGCCCACGCGAGTGCTCGATACCCGCCCGGCGCCGGACCACGTCGGCCCCGCAGTGCTCACCGGGCCGTACCCCACGCAGACCGTGTTCGAGTTCCACGTGCTCGGCACCGGTGGCGTTCCCACCACCGGTGTCTCGGCGGTGGCGATCAACCTCACGTCGGTCGGCTCGCTCAGCGCTGGGTACGTCCAGGCGTACCCGTCGCTGAGGGCCACCACTGGGGCGACCAGCACGCTCAACATCTCCTCGATCGGCGGCCCGCGCCCCAACTTCGCTGTGGTGCCGGTGGGTGAGGGCGGCAACATCAGCGTGTTCCTCCCTGTCGGCGGCGAGGCAGTGATCGACGTGATGGGGTACTTCGCCGACAACCAGACCACCTCCAGCGACGGCCGCTTCGTGCCCATCCCCACGCCTGAACGGTGGATGGACACACGCGGACTCGGCGGCGCTCCACTCCCCCTCTCGTTCGGTGGGAGGCCGCGCCTGGCCGCGCCTGGCGAAGTCATCGACGTCCCGGTGCTGCGCACCACCGCGGTGCCGGCCACCGGTGTCAGCGCGTTGGTCGTCACCCTCACGGCGGCAGACGCGAGCGCAAACGGGTTCCTGCGGGTGATGCCCAAGGGGATGGTGAACCCACAACACAGCAACCTGAACTGCACACCGGAATCTGCTGTCGCCAACGTCGCGATCGTGCCATTGGGGGCGAACGGGCAACTCTCCGTCGGCACGCAGCGCAGCGTCAACATCATCCTCGATGTCGTCGGTTACATCACGTCCGGCACCACTGCGGCGGGCACCACCGGGCTGTTCATGCCGATCACACCGGGCCGTGCCGCCGATACACGGCTGGCACCGCCGAGCCCGCTCATCGGCGGCTCGATTCGCAGGTTCCAGATCACCGCCCTGACGGCGGTTGGTGCCCCGGTGGTGCCCGGCAGCGCGATCGGCATCTCTGGCAACCTCACCGTCACACAGCCGCAGGCCAGCGGCTGGTTGAAAGTGTTTCCGGGGTTTGAGCCGCCGACGAGCAACCTCAACTACGGTATGTCCCAGACTGTCGCCGCCGGTGCTCTGTTGAAGCTCGACGGGTCCGGGGGCGTGAACGCCCGGATGAGCAAGACGGGACACGTCATCATCGATGTCAATGGTTACTTCCTCCCCTGAGAGAACGTATGAGCGATCAACTCGACACCAAGACCGGCTGGCTTTCGCGCGATGAGCTCGAGAGCATTCGCGCGAACGTCCCGCTCGTCTACGTCGACGCGGTGCCGGTGCGCGTGGACGACACCGGCCGGGTCACCAAGGTGGGCATGTTGCTGCGTCAGGCCGCCGACGGCACGATCAGTCGCATGGTCGTCAGCGGCCGCGTGCTCTACGGCGAGCGCGTGCGCGATGCGCTGCTACGCCATCTCGAGAAGGACCTCGGCCCTGTCGCCTTGCCGCGTATCCCCGCCGAGGTCGCACCGTTCACGATCGTGGAGTACTTCCCCGACCCCGATGTCAGCGGCTTCCACGATCCCCGCCACCACGCCGTCAGCCTGGCGTTCGTCGTGCCCGTGTCGGGCGACTGCACACCCACCCAAGAGGCACTCGACCTCACCTGGTACACCCCTGAACAAGCGATCAGCGAGACAGTGCGCAGCCAGATGACCGGCGGCCACGACCGGCTCATTCGCCTCGCGTTGGCCCACGTCGGCCTGCTGCCGTAACCCGCCGCAAAACGGCTTCTGGGCAGGGCCCGTCCCGGAAACCGGAACGAATCCTGCCCAGAAGGACGAATCGGGTGAGTGCGGCGGGTCAGAGACCCTTGATGATCTCGGCCATCAGGTCGCCAGCCTCGGTGGGGTTGAGGCCCACCTTCACACCGGCGGCGCGCAGCGCATCGATCTTGCCTTGGGCCGTACCCTTGCCGCCCGAGGTGATGGCGCCGGCATGGCCCATCTTCTTGCCCTCGGGGGCGGTGACGCCCGCGATGTAGGCGCTCATCGGCTTGGTGACGTTGGCCTTGATGAACTCCGCGGCCTCTTCCTCGGCAGAGCCACCGATCTCGCCGATCATGATGATCGCGTGCGTCTCGGGGTCGGCCTGGAACTCCTTCAGGCAGTCGATGAAGTTCGTTCCGGGAACCGGGTCGCCGCCGATGCCCACGCAAGTGGACACGCCGATACCGCGCTGCTTCAGCTCGTACAGCGCCTGGTAGGTGAGCGTGCCCGAACGGCTGACGATGCCGACGTTGGGGCCACTGGCCGTGGGCAACTGTGCAATCTCGCCGGCGGTGATGCCGATGTTGCACTTGCCGGGGCTGATGATGCCGGGGCAGTTCGGGCCGAGCAGGCGGGTGTTCGGGAAGTCACGGAGCAGCGTGTTGAACACCTTCGCCTCGTCCTGCGCCGGGATGCCCTCGGTGATGCAGACGATGAAGGCGATACCCGCAGCCGCGGCCTCGAGGATCGCCGCGCTGGCGGCCTTCGGCGGGACGGAGATGAACGACGCGGTGGCGCCGGTGGCAGCAACGGCCTCAGCGACCGAGTTGAACACCGGAATACTGCCACCCTCGGGGATGGCTACGTCGGTGCCACCCTTGCCGGGCGTGACGCCGCCGACGATCTGGGTGCCGTAGGCCTGGTTGCGCAGGCCGTGGTACTTGCCCTGCCCGCCGGTGAGACCCTGGACGATGACCTTGGTGTCAGCGTTGACGAAGATTGCCATGTCAGTTCGTTCCGTTCGCGAGGGCGACCGCAGCGCGGGCCGCTTCCAGCATGGTGGGCTTGGAGGTCAGCTTCGACTCGGGGATCCCGGCAGCAGCCAGGATCGCCCGGCCCTCCTCGGCGTTGGTGCCGTCGAGGCGGATCACGATCGGGGCACGCAACTCGACGCGGCGCAGGGCCTCGACGATGCCCTTGGCGACTTCTTCGCCGCGGGTGATGCCACCGAAGATGTTGATGAAGATGCTCTTCACGCTCTGGTCAGAGTTGATGACTTCCAAGGCCGCGGTCATCATGTCGGCGTTGGCGCCGCCACCGATGTCGAGGAAGTTGGCGGCCGAGCCGCCCACCTGGTTGACCACGTCGAGCGTGCTCATCGCCAGGCCGGCGCCGTTGGCGATGATGCCGACGCTGCCGTCGAGACCGATGTACTGCAGGTCGTGCGTACGAGCCAACTGCTCACGCTCGTCGAGTTCTTCGGTTGCCCGGAACTCTTCCCACTCGGGGTGACGGAAGCCAGCGTTGTTGTCCAAGCTGACCTTCGCGTCGAGCGCGTGCACGCCACCGTCCGGACGGAGGATCAGCGGGTTGATCTCGGCGAGGTCGCAGTCGCCACGGGTGAAGCAGTCGTACAGCTTCACCAGCATCTCGGCGACGCCGTCGACCGCTTCGGCGTCGATCTTGGCGCGCACGGCCGCATCGCGAGCAACGGCCAACGTGATGCCGTCGACGGGGTCGATGTGCAACAGCACGATCGCGTCGGGATTGCTTTCGGCCACGGACTCAATCTCCACGCCACCCTCAGCGCTGAGCATGAGGAGGTGCTTCTTGGCGCCACGATCGAGTGAGTAGGAGGCGTAGTACTCCTTGACGATGTCACTCGCGTGCTCGACCCACACCCGCTTGACGAGGTGACCCTTGATGTCCATGCCGATGATGTTCCCGGCGTGCAGGCGTACCTCGTCGGCGTTGTCGGCCAACTTGATGCCGCCCGCCTTGCCGCGGCCACCGACCTGCACCTGCGCCTTGACGACGACGGGGTAGCCGGCGGCCTCGGCCGCGGCGACTGCCTCATCAACCGTGTAGGCCACGTCTCCGGGCGACACAGGAATGTCGAAACGGGCGAAGTACTGCTTGCCCTGATACTCGAACAGGTCCACTGACTAGTCCTCTCTCTGATCCAACTGGGCTTCTAGCCATGAACTGATGGCCTTCAACGAACTTCCGGGGCCGAACACCTCGGCGACACCCTGCTGCCGGAGCACGCGGGCGTCTGCTTCGGGGATGACACCGCCACCGAACACCAGGGCATCACCCAGCCCACGTGCACGGAGTTCCTCCATCACACGCGGGAACAACGTGAGGTGGGCGCCGCTCAGCAGGGACAGCCCAACGGCGTCGACGTCCTCCTGCAGGGCAGTCTCGGCGATCTGTTCCGGGGTCTGATGCAGGCCGGTGTAGATCACCTCGAACCCATGGTCACGGAGTGCTCGGGTAATGGTCTTGGCGCCACGGTCGTGGCCATCCAGACCGGGTTTCGCCACGACGACGCGATATGTGCGCTTCACAAGTCGATAACCCTACGGCCCAGGCACGTTTCTGCTCAATTCCGTGTCGACCAACTGCAGCGACACGGCACACTGTGAGGCGATGCCTCGCCCGCAACTCCAGTCCACTTTTGCCAGAGCCACCGTGCCCGTGGCCGCCGGCATCGGGTTCTTCGGCCTGTTGTTCGCCGCCCTGTGGGGTGTCGCTGCACTGGTGGCGCACAACGGCGCAGACACCACCGAGCGCCTCACACCGGCATTTCAGGAGATGGGTCGGCTGGACAGCATCGCCCTCACGATCACCCAGGGTGGGCCGATCATCCTGCCCGACCTCGTCGGCAGCGACCGCCACGTTGTCCTCGACCACACGGGCGACGACGATCTCCGCAACTGGTCGCTGCATCTCGCGCACCCCGCCGATCGCGACAGTTCGTGCGCCATCCAACAGATCGAGCGCACACGCCAGTTCACCGACTGTGACGGCCGCACGTTGGACGTGGCCGACCTCGCCGAGCCTCCCCAAGGTGTCTCGCCGATCATCAATCGCAAGGCCGGCACTCTGACGCTGTCGCTGCGGGAAACTCCCGCCACACCAGCCACAACTCCCACTAGTTAGGAACCGACGGCGTGCGCTGCGCCGTCGAACGGACATGCAACGACGCACCTTCCTCTCGCTCCTCGCACTCCCCGCGATCGCCCAGTTCCTGCAGGCGTGCGGGTCCGACTCCGGTTCGAAGAGCAACGGCAACAACGGCGTTGGCCGCTCGTCGCTACGAGGCTTGGCACCGCACGCCACCGCCGGACCGACCGACGCCGCCCAGGCGAGCACCGCGATCAACGCCTTCGCCCAGGATCTCTACGACCGCTTGGTCGCCGTCGACCCGACAGCGAACCTGGTGTTCTCCCCCGCCAGCATCGCCGTCGCCCTCACGATGACCGCCGCCGGCGCCCGCGACACCACCAACGCCGAGATGAACTCCGTGCTGCACATCGAGGACGACGGCACGATCGATCGCTCGATGAACGGCGTCACCACTGCGCTGAGCAACGCGAACCGCACTCGGGACAACAGCGCCGACGGCGGCACAGGTACCAGCTCGGTGCAGTTCACGATCGCCAACTCGTTGTGGGGCCAGAGTGGCCTCAGCTTCGAGCAGGCGTTCCTCGATGTGCTGTCATCCGAGTACGACGCCGCGCTCGAACTGGTCGACTACCGCACCGACCCGGAAGCCGCGCGAGCGGCCATCAATGAGTGGGTCAACACGCAGACGCACGAACGCATCCCCGAACTGCTGGCCAAGGGCACGATCACCAGCGATGCTCGGCTCACGTTGGTCAACGCGATCTATTTGAAGGCCAACTGGGACACCGCGTTCGACCCCACGCTCACCGTCGACGCCCCGTTCCACGCACCTGCCGGTGACGTCACCGTGCCGATGATGCACACCGAACGCGACCTCGCCTACGCCGAGGGCACCGACTGGCAGGCCGTCAACATCTCCTACGTGTTCGGTGCGCTTGCGTTCACCGTCGCAGTGGGTGGCGGCACCCTGCCCACGGGCGACGAGGTGTTCGCCGCCCTGGCAGAGCGACCGGTCGACTTGGGGATGCCTCGTTTCGACATCGGCACGTCCATCAACCTCACCGACGTGCTCGCCGGCATGGGGATGCCGACGGCCTTCACCGACCGAGCCGATTTCAGCGGCATCACCCAGACCGAGCCCTTGGCGATGGGCGCAGTGATCCATCAGGCGAATATCACCGTCGACGAGGTGGGCACCGAGGCCGCTGCCGCGACCGCCGTCGTGATGGTCGGCACCTCAGCGCCGGTCGACCCCCCGGTCACCGTCACGATCGACCGGCCGTTCACGTTCTGGCTGCGCGAGACCACCACCGGCACGATCGTCTTCATGGGCCGGGTCAACGACCCGACCACCGGCCGCTAGGGCGACGGAACACAACCGGGTATCTCCTGGCACGATGACCCGCTCACCCGCGCCCGAGATTCAGGTACCGGAGAACGGGCGATTCCGGGGTCAGACCAACGATTCACCCCCCGGCCAAGGGAAGGGGCGGAGACTCGTTAGTAACGACGCGACCATCCGACAACGTCAACTCAAAGGATTTGGGGCTCTCCGCGTTTCAGGGTTGGATTGTGGGTAGGAGGGTCCAGTCGGGCTTGCCGGCGTCGAGCAGACAGCGGACTCGGTGGTGTCGGGAGTTCACGATCCCGAACGCGACTCGCTTGATGCGCTTGGCCAGGCTGTTGACGGCTTCGGTCGGTCCGTTGCTGACATGCGACAGATGCCACGCCGTGATCTGGTCGGCTCACTTGGTGATCGTGCGGCCGAGGCGTTGCACCTCGACAGGCATCTCCTCATCGGTGAAGTCGCGGCCGATGTCAGCGACCCACTCGACAGCCAGCTCGTGGTCGCTGTGGTCGTAGATCTGACGAACAACCTCTTTCGCGTTCCACGCGAACCACACCTCCCGGTGCGGGTCACCAGCGCGGAGCAGACCGAGCACCCGGCCGTGTTGCTCCTCGGAGAGGCGTTCACGAGCAATCGTCAGACGACGCCGCGCCCGCCACAACGGATCATCCCGACGGCAGCGATGGCCGAGGGTTTCGTTCTGCACCCGCCGACGGCACTCGTCGCGCGCGGTGTTGCCCAGGCGAACGACGTGGAACGGATCGGCGACCTGGACCGCGGTGGTCAGCATCGTGTCGAACACCGTCCGATAGCTCGACGAGAGATCCAGCGTCGCCCAACGAACTCGTTCACACCACCCGGTCGGGCAGCGAACCAGGCGCAACATCCACTGACCTCGCGGCCGGGCACGACATCGAGGAGCTGACCGCGTTGCACGTCGACGGTCTGGGTTGACCACAGCTGGCGGCGGTAGCGGCCCTCGCGCACGTAGAGCGTCTCATCGAGACCGACCGCGTCGACCGTGGTGAAGCGTGCCGGGTCGTCGATCAACGGTCCGCCGAACACGGCCACCGCGTCCATCACCTTGCGCCAGTCACACCCGAGATCGTCAGCGACTTCCGACACCGCTCGCCCCTGGCGGCCGACCTGAATGGTTGCCCACCGCGCCGCCCTGGTCGTCATCGCGCAACGGCTCGAGGCGATCGTCGGGTCCTGCCCGGTCCACGACCGCCGACACGCCGGACACCGCCATCGCTGCTTGAGCCACACCAACCGCGTCGGCCGCCCGAAGCACGGCAGATCGACCAGCACCACCTCGCGAATGCCGTGGCGATGAGCTGCCTTCCCGCACCCGCACAGCGGCCGTTCTACACGCGAGCTGATCTCGATCCGAAGCCACTTCGGCCAGTCACCGACCCCGTTCACGATCACGTCGGGCAGCCCGACAAGCAGCGCGCACATGCGCGTAGGATCAGATTCCACAGGGCTCCTCGACACTGGCCGGCTTAGACACCGTCAGATTCGCAGAGCCCCCAAACCCCATAATCGGAGAGCTCGGCCACACCGAGCACATCACCCTGACCGGGACTCCCTCACCTAGGACCTTCACGAATGGTCACGAGTCTGTCGGTGGGTATGTCTCGGGCGGAAGGAGCGATGTCGCGGGGCGTTCCGAGCCAGCGAGCGCACGTGCTTGCGCCGGGTCGACCCCTTGTGAGGCCAAAACCACGTCGCAGCTTGTATCGAAGTTCTCGAACGCCCCGACTGCGGCCATACACTTGACAAGAAGATCGAGCATGAGCGGATCGTTGCCAACCTTGCTATCGACGAATCCCGTGTTCCCAGCCAGGAAATAGCCGAGGACAGATCCATCTGTAGCGAGCACTGCCACCGCCTGGACGGGGGACGCAGCGAGGTCCGACTCGCCATTGGCATGAGTCTGTTGGAAATCCTCTGGAATGTAGCCTCTCACGCGCCCCTGCCGATCCTCGACAGCAAGCATGCCGTCGGGCACCGGCTGCCCGGTATAGTCGACAATCAAATCCGATGCTGCGCTTGTCGTGTCACGCGGGGAAACTACATCCGTTGTTTGACCCCGTCCGCATCCACCCAAAGCGAAGACGACAACCACAATGGTGGCCGCACGTAATACCCGCATTCGTCGCACCTCTCTTATCTGGTTCACTGGGTTACCCACGCCGTCCAACACGCGCCAGCCTGCCAGGCGAAGTTTCGGGCGACTTGGCCCTGAGCCAAGACTCTGTAGGTCCCAGATCCGCATGTGGGCGAGTAGTTCCCTGACCACCATACCGTGTCGCGTGTAGTGCTGTTGTAGTAGCCGGGCGCCCAGAAACAAACGGTACTCGTGTTGTTATGGTACACCGTGTATGCACCACCGTAGATGTAGTTCGCAGGTAGAGGATCGGAGTTTGCACAATAGAGATCCTTGTGTGAGATAGCAGCCGAGTAGGTGACGAGGTTGTTATTGGTACCAACAATCAATCGCCCGTCAATAGCTGCACAACGAACTGTGCCTCCGATGTCCGTCTGTGCGAAGTACCAGACGAAGCAATCAGATTCGCCTGAAGCCATGGCCTTCGCAGGTAGGAGAAAGACGACTGCCATCGCAAGTAAAGTAACGAACGTACGCCGTAATCTGTTCATTTCCAAAGGCTAGGCCGAGTCGCCGCTCTTTGTCAACAGCACTCCACGGCGCGCTGCCTCTGCACATTGCTCGTAATGTGGCTCTCCGCGTTTCAGGGTTGGATCGTGGGTAGGAGGGTCCAGTCGGGCTTGACGGCGTAGAGCTGGTCTGACCCTGGATTTGCGCGTTCGGCGGTACTTGAATCTCGGGCACTGATGAGGAGGTCATTGTGCCAAGGAGATATCCGGTCGAGTTCCGTCGAAAGGTGCTGGATCTGATCGAGGCCGGCAAGCCGGTCGCTGAGATCGCTGTGCAGCTCGGAAAGACGGCGCAGACGGTCTACAACTGGCGGAACCAGGATCAGATCGATCGGGGGCTTCGCGCTGGCGTGTCGACGAGTGAGTCAGCGGAGCTTGTTGCGGCGCGTAAGCGGATCCGTGAGCTCGAGACGGAGCTGGAAGTCACGCGTCGGGCGAATGAGTTGTTGAAGGCCCAGTCCGACCCAAAAGGGCTCTACGCGTTGAACGCTGGGGGCGTGTGATGGGGGTGCCCCTGGGATAGGGGTCCGCGTTGTGTGTCGGAGGCCTCGACATTCTGTGGATTGCGACATCTGCAGACAAGGAGG
>WLIV01000032.1 GCA_009702045.1 Actinomycetota bacterium
AGCCAACAGCAAGAGGTGGAATTGTCATCCTGGGCTGGTGGGTACGAGTCGCCGCCGCGGTCGGCGCCGTACCAGCTCCATCCGTGCAGACGTTGCGCCACGACAAGAGGCGCCCTTACGTGCTCGTGCAGAAGGCCGGAAGAATCGGCGCCCGACCGGGAGAGGTTTCAGACCTCCGCCAGACCTTGCCAACCGAAACCAACGGCAACCCTGCAGATCCTCTGAAGCCCTCCGATACGGACGGCTAGCAGGCACTTCACCGCGAAACCCCAGGTCAGCGAGGTGGTTCGGCCGCGTTAGGAAACCGTTGCTCTATCCACTGAGCTACGGAGGCGGGGATGGAACGGAACGTGGCACGTAATTGGTGCCGCGGGCCTCTCGATCCGCCAAGAGGCTACCGACTGGCGACTTTGCCCGCTGTTTGATCTAACGGGCCGCTCTGTTGCGTTGGCGGATCGCGAGGCGCGCTCAGCGACCTGCGGTGGCTCCGTAGAGTTCAGACCGCTCTGAGCAGCTCGTCGAACGCTGCCGCGACGATCACCTTCGGTTGGGCGTGAACGCCGAGTTCGTAGTGGCCGCGTCGCAGGTTCTGAATGAACGCGTGACCGCGGATCACCACCGTCGTCGTGAAGAACCGCTTCGCAGCCTGGGTGTCGCGCCTGGATGACACCAACACGTCGATGACCAAGGGCGGGAACCGGAACCCGACGAACGACACACTCGCCTGACGACACACTGGGCAACGACGACGCCTCGTCCCCGCAGACTCCCCCAGGTGTGGGTGCCACAGCCAACGCAACAGAGCCGTGCGGTTCCCAGGAACCGCCTCCGGCGAGTGCCAGGGCTCCTGCCCGAGTGGCAGGGCCCCGGCCCGAGTGGCACGAGTGCACCCGAGTGGCAGACGACACCAAGGGTGCAACGTCCCACTCGGGAATGGTGCGACACGGCACCGAGTGCGGTTCCTGGGAACCGCAGACACTGCGTCAGCCTGGCGCCGCCCCGACATGGGCGAACAGCTCAAGGAACGCGCCGGTCGTGATGCGCTCGCGTACGTCGACATCGACTCCGTCGAACAGCTGGCGCAAGGTCTCCTGCGTGTGACCGTACGTGCCTTCGAGGTGCGGGTAGTCACTCCCGAACATCACGTTCCGGTAGCCCATCGCCGTCATCGTTGGAATGGCCGTCTCGTCGTGTTGGAACGACGCGTACACGTTCTGATTCATGTACTCCTTCGGCAGCATCTTCAACTTCGGCCACACGAAAAATGGCTGCTGCCGCACGATCTCGTTCATACGGTCGCCGAGGAACGGAACCCATGTCGCTCCACCCTCGGACACCAACACCTTCAGGTCGGGGTGCCGGTCGAACGCGCCCGAAGAGATCAGCTGGGCGACAGCCCGCTGGCCGCCGTACGTCGTTTCGGCGAAGTTCAGGATCGCCCCACCGCGACCACGGAACATGATGTTCTCACCGTCTGTGCCGATGTGGAAGGCGATGCGCATGTTCGCCTCGTCCGCCGCGGCCCACAGCGGATCCCACTCCTCGTCGTTCCACAACGGACGACCCTTCGGCGGCACCGTCGGGAGGAAGACGGCGCGAAAGCCCACAGCTGCGCATCGCTGGAGCTCCGCGATCGCATCGTCGATGACCAGGAGTGGCAGTGACGCTGTGGGTACCAGGCGACCGCCGGCCGACGCCACCTCGTTCCATGACCAATCATTGAGGGCCATGCACGCCTCACGCACGAGCACAGGGTCGAAGAGCAATGCCGCCCACATGCCGAGCGAGGGATAGACGACCTCCGCCCAGATCCCCTCCTGGTCAAGATCGATGAGGCGCTTCGCCATGTCTCGTGAGCCGGGCGCTCGGAAGCTCGCATCGGCGAGAGCCATCCCCTTCAGCTCACCCTCTCTGATCGGCTTGGGCAATGTTCGGCGGATGATCTCGCCGTCGACATGCACCAGCTCGTACCCCTCGAACTTCTCGGAGCGTGGCATCCGCTGCGCGAGCGCAGCGGGCATGGAACTGGTGAACACGTCCTCCGACTCGAGCAGATGAGAGTCACCCGAGTTTGCCCACAGCTTCGTCGTCATCGTGGCCTCCAGCCTTCCAATCAGGTAGACGATATACCTCTTGCGCACCGCGCGACTCGGCGCTGCACGTTGCCCTGGCACGGAGACCACGTTCCATCGTTCGCTGTCTCGCGTTCAAAGATCCTCGAACGGCAACGCTCTGACCGGAGGCGGGGAAGGCGCCCGCTGAGTAGCCACTGACGCGCTTGAGTAGCGCGTAGGCGGTGCGGTAGGTGACGGTCACCTGCCGGTCGACGGACTCCACCAGTTGCCGTCGCGACCGGTCGAAGTGGGCCAGCGATGCGCGCTTGCCGGGCACGTGCCACTCCAGACCGGGCCCGAACAGCGGGTCGTCCGAGTGCATCGCGGCCGCGGTCGGCTGGTACGGCCGGGCAGCGCCGACCGGTCCCTGTCATGTGTCGGGTATGCCATGTCGGTTTCCCCTGCTCAGCCGGTTGTGGCCAGGCTCCTCCGCAGTACTAAGGACATCTCCTTGGTTCGTCAAGCGGTTCCTGGGAACCGCCCCAGTCCATCCACGTGATGCCCAATTCCACCTCTTTCAGACTCGGGGCTCAGGTCGGGTTCAACTCGATGGCGGCGTCCAGTCGTGCTGGACGACCACTCGCTCACCGATGACCTTGGACGCGTGGTCACGGACGTAGGCCTGGTGCAGCGGATGCTGCACGTACGTGCGCGCCGAGTCGAAGTCGGCGAAGTCCATCACCGTGACGAAATCGAAGTTGCCCTCGAAGTGGCGGGCGTCGTCGCCCCACGTCATGGAGAGCAACTCCGGGATCTGCCGCAACGCTTCCAGCGCATGGCGATACGAGTCCTTGGCATCGGCCGAGACACCCTCAGCCCAGCGGATGGCGATGACTTGTCGGAACACGGCGTTACCTCCACAGCCGGCGCGCACGTGAGGCGCGAACTCGGGTTCCGCTCAGTGTTCCACGATTGGGCGCTGGCCCGCACCCGTAGCCTGGCTCGGATGAGCACTCGTGCGGGCCAGGCCGCGAACAAGGCGCTCCGATCGGCGCTGGGCTTCGCTGCGGCCCGAGTCGCATCCAGCGATCGGCTGATGAGCGTCATCTACGACCTGATGAACGAGACCAACTTCGCCGGTCTGGCGGAGCACGAGGAGATGCTCAGCGACTCCGTCCGCGTGCAGGCGTACCACCGTGGAATCCGGCGCAACGTGCGGCCGGGCGACGTCGTGGTCGACCTCGGTACCGGCACGGGCCTGCTCGCTTTCATGGCCAGCCGCGCCGGCGCGAAGAAGGTGTACGCAGTCGAGCACTCCGACGTCATCGACATCGCCCGCGAGATCGGCCGCCACAACGGCTTCACCAACATCGAGTTCGTGCAGGCGAACAGCCGCGAGTTCACCCCGCCGGAACCGGTCGACGTGGTCCTCCACGAACAGATGGGCGACGAGTTGTTCAACGAGAACATGGTCCAGAACCTGCTCGATGTGCGCGACCGTTTCCTGCGGCCGCACGGTCGCATCCTGCCAGCGAAGTTCCGCCTCTTCGTCGAGCCGGTCACCCTGCACGAATCGATGCGCGTTCGCCGATTCTGGAACATCGAGCTCCCCGACGGCATCGATCTCGGCCCGATGCGCGAGTCACCATTCGCCGGTCGCAACGACACCGGTCGCAACGAGCAGATCTGGCTGCGGCACGGATCGGTGGCGGCCAGCTTCGGGACGCCGACCCCGATCCTCGAGTTCGACCTCGACACGCTCGCAGGTGCCGATGCACTGCCGACCGACTTCGTCGTCGAGCGCACGGCGTCGGCGGACATGATCGTCGACGGCACGTGCATTTGGTTCGAGGCACTGTTCGACGACGACACCGTGCTGTCCACGTCGCCGCTCGGCCCCATCACCAGCTGGGGCAACCGCCTGTACCGCCTCGATCGGGAGTTCGCCAAGGGCGAGCAGCTCCGCATCGACGTGCACATGGATCGCCTGGTCGACCCCAACACCTGGCTGATCCTGACCCACTGAGCGCCGCGTACCTGATCGAGCGGTATCCGTCACCTATGAACGGGCGGACGTGCGGCGACTAGTTCGATCAGTGTGTCGATCAGTCTCCAGGCTGTGGCATCTCGCCGCACTCCTTGTAAACGGGTGTCCCAGTCGGCACGAGCGGCGCGCATTTCCTGCGCGAGCTGGCGGCCGTTGGAGACTGCCCGCAGCGTCGCATCGGCACCGAGCTCGACGATCGGGTCGATGTCGGTGCGGCGAGCGAAGGTGGTGAGATCGTTGATGAGCGCAGGGATGCGCGAATGGTCCGATCTCGGCGCCGAGTTCGCTGTCGAACCGCGCGATCCCGAACGATGCTTCGCGGCTCATTTCCACGATGTCGCTGCCGAGGCGCGGGCTCAGCGTGGCGATCATCGGCGGGACGGCTGCGGCGTACGAGCCAGCGACCAACTCAGCGAGTCGACCGGTGGTGAGCGACGGCCGCCATTCCAGCGTCTCATACGCCACCCGAGGCCACCCGCCGACGGCAGAGATTGACGCCGTGGGCTGTTGAGGACGGCGAAGCCGGGGTGCGTTCGGTTCTAGACTCCGCCCCGCACGACGGGGTGTCCCTCAGCAGCCCTGGTGCCACCCGCTTCATGACCTCGACGACACCAGCCCCGATGCCCATCATGCTGGAGCTTGCGCGTCTCGCGTCGGAACACCCAGACACCCCGGCGGTGGGCGATCTGAACCAGCAGTTCACGTACGGCGAAACACTCGTCCGGGTCCGCGCTCTGGCGTCGGTGCTGGCCCAACGCCCAGATGCGGGCCACACCGTGGTCTTCGTCGCCCAACGGGCAGAGGCAGTCATCGCCCTCCTCGCCTCCCTCTGGGCAGGTCGAGGTGTCGTCCCGCTCGATTCCAGTGAGCCGACCGAGCGCCTCGAAACACTCGTCCGCCGAGCACGACCCGCCCTCATCATCGACGCCGCCGGCACCGGAGTCAGTTCATTCGCCGGCGTTCCCGTGGTCGACGCAACACGTCCACACTCCGGCAACACCGAACCGCTGCCCGCGCACGACGACGACCCCGGTGTCATCCTGTTCACCTCAGGCTCCACCGGCGCTCCGAAGTCGGTGGTGCGGTCGGTGCACGACCTAAACAAGTGCCTCGTCGATCCACCGCTGTTCGGCACCGGCAGCACCGGCATGTGCGTACCGCTGCACTTCGCCGGCGGGTTCACCGCCGCAGTACACGGTGTCGTCACCGATCGACCGATCACGATGATCGACGTCCGCTCAATCTCGCTCCCGGATCTCGCCACACGGGTGCGAGCACTCGACCTGACCCGGCTGATGTTCACACCGTCACTCGCTCGCACACTCGCACGAACGCTGGCCGGGCGCGCACGGTTCGAGACCGTGACCGACGTGTACCTGATGGGGGAAGCACTCGAGTGGGCGGACGTGCCGACACTACGGACGATGGCTGCACCGTCGGCGACGATCACCATTCCGATGGGCGCGTCCGAAGCAGTCAACGCCCTGTTCATGATGACCATCACACCCGACATGCCCCTCGGGTCCGGACGGGTTCCGCTGGGTGTGCCCACCGTTCCCTCGCGCGTCCACCTCGAACCCATCGACGACGGCGCCGGGCTCGCCCAACTCATTGGCCGTGAGGGGGTCGTGGCCGGATACTGGGACAACACCGACCAGCAGGAGGCCAGGTTCGGAATCGACGAGCACGGAGTGCGGTTCTGGAACTCCGGCGACCTCGTGGAACTCGGCGACGACGGCGAGTACTACCACCGCGGCCGGATCGACGACACCATGAAAGTGAATGGTCGGTTGGTCGAACCATCCGAGGTGGAGGCTGCACTCACCGACATCGCAGACATCGTGCATGCCGTCGTGCTTCCACACGCGCTCCCGTCAGGTCGCACACTGCTGGTGGCACACATCGAGGCACCACCAGCGACCGACCTGGCAGCGATCCGACGAACGCTGCGCCACCGACTACCCGAGTATCTGGTGCCCGCGCATGTGGTGCGGCACGACGAGCTGCCGCTCAACACACGAGGCAAGATCGACCGCGCCGCCATTGCCACGATGCCGCTCCCACGCGTCGGCGAGACCACGCGCACCACGGTGATCGACCCGCTCGTCCAAGCGGTGCAAGGCACGCTTGCGTCGATCCTCGAACTCCCCGACATCGGCCTCGACGACGACATATGGGACCTCGGATGCGATTCGTTCGCCGCGGTGGAGATCACCAGCGCCCTGGTCGCCGATCACCCCAGCGACATTGACCCGAACTCGTTACTCACGGCGCGCACCGTGCGCCAGATCTGCGAACTTCTGCACGGCAGCCACCACCACGAACGGTCACATGTCGTCACGATGAACGCGGGCGGCGCGAGGACACCGATCTTCCTGGTTGCAGGTGCCGGGTCGCCGGCGCTCACCTACCGACCACTCGCCAACGCTCTCAGGGAAGACCAACCGCTGGTTATCTACGAGCAGTATGGACTTCACCAGCACGTCGAACCGGACACGTCCATCGCCGAGATAGCAGAACGCAACCTTCGACACCTGCGCGAGCACCACCCGACCGGACGCTGCGACCTCGTTGCGTACTCGTGGGGTGGTTTCGTCGCGCACCACATGGCGAGCCGGTTGCTCGCCGAGGGACGTGAGGTACGGATGATCGGCCTCGAACCGTCGGCGCCCTCGCCCACTCCGTCGGTCCTCCGCAAGATCGCAGGCCGGGCCCGAGCGGTGCTCGCCATGCTCAGACGGCCCGGCGGCGTGCTTCGCGCCACCCGCAGTCGCCTCACTCTTGCCCCGATCGGCACGACGGCCCGCTACGACCTCTACTACCGCAAGGCCATCGGCGCAGTCGGCGGTTACGAACTCACACCCCTCGACCTCGAGATGCTGCTCGTGGCGCAACCGGAATCCCTGACCGAGCCCACATGGGTTCCGTCCCACCGACTGCGCACCGTCGCGACCGCAGGCGACCACTTCAGCATGCTGCAGCCCCCGTGGGTGTCGCAGACGGCTGCGGCCATCAGCGATTTCATCGGCTGACCACCCGACACCCGACACCCCTTCGGTCCGAACCCCCGCGTTTACGACGCCGGCCCGTACTGCGGACGATCGCGAAGGAAACGCTCGACCCATTCATCGTTCATGCCATCGGACTGCCGCTCGGTCTGACGCGGTGTCACTGGCACATCGCCCTTGCCCAGCAGGTCGAGCACGCGCCGCATCGTGCCCTCGTAGTCGGCATCGAGGTCTTCGTACACGACATTGATCGGCACGATCTCGTGCTCAGCGAAGTAGTCGAGCCACGCCGTACGGTTGCGGCGGAGGTGGGCAAGGCGCCGCTCGATGAACGCTGCGTCGTACGTGGGCACACGACCGCGCATGTTGCGAGGTGGCTCGACTCCCGCCAACCATTGACCGGTCTGCTCGCTGCGAGCGAGCGACACCGCCTGACGAACCTCGTCGCGCCGCCATGTATGGATCCAGGTGACCGGCGCGCCCCAGTACGACACTTCGAGTCCATCGAGCAACAAACCCTGCTCGAGATGAGGCCACATCATCTTCAGCCCGAGCACGCCGTCGTCGGTCGTAAACCTCTCAGCGACGAAGTCGAGGTATGCGCGACGCGCACCAACCGTCGTCCGCATGCGCCGTACCCACGGCTCCTTGGCACCCCACCAGCGCCACAAGCGACCGACGTGCAATCGGACTCGGAGCGACCATGGCTTGGGGAGATAGCGGTGAAAGACCTGCCACGGATGTAGCACTTCCCATTGGTGCAGCGGTCGCTCGGCCAACCCTGCGGCGGTCAACCCGGCGCACAGCAGGTAACTGCCGGTGCGTTGCGTCGATGCAATGGCAACAACCTGGGATGGTCGGCGAGCATCGAAGGCTCTACTGGTCATCAGTGGCTCCGGCACGCGCTGAGTCTGCCATGCCCGCCGCCACGACCTCGTGCGAAGGAGTGGCCCCGCCCGCCCGTTCGTCGGCACCGAATGGGTACTCTCTGCAGTCGTGCGGGTACGGAACAAGGTGATCGAACGACACGCCATGTTCGCTGGTGCCGGCAGCGCGGCGCTCGCCTGCTGGTCACCTGCTCGGCCGACACCGCTTCTCCTGTGCAGTGTGCTGCTGCTCGCGGCAGCAGGATTCGTGGTGGCGTGGGCAGGTGCCAGCGCACCCTGGTGGGTGCTCGGCGTCGTCACCGCCGGGGCGTACCTCGTGGCAGACGATGCGATGGTCAGCGCTGCGGCCGCACTCGCCTTCGTTGGTGCCTGCTGGATCGGGATCCGTCGCGACGACCTTGCGGTACACCGAGCGTTGGTGGCCGCCGTCGCGGTCAACTGTCTGCTCCGATCCGGTCGGGTGTGGTGCTTCGGCGGGAGTGCCGCCGTCGGATTCGTGCTGTGCTGCAGCCTCGTCGCGTTCGCCATCGCCCGCCGCCCTCGCGCCGTACGACGCATCGCTGGGCGCGCATTGCTGGTGGCAGTAGCTCTCGCGGCAGTCGCCATTGCTGGGGCAGGATTGGCAGCGCAGTCGTCGAAGTCCGCACTCCGGAACGGCGACCACCTGGCCCAAAAGGGACTTTCCGCCCTGCGTGCCGGTAACTTCTCTGAAGCAGCCGACCTGCTCGACAGCGCCAGCCGACAGTTCGCGCAGGCGCGCGATGCGCTCGACCAACCCTGGGTCGCACCGGCGCAGTTGATCCCCGTGGTGGCACAGCACGCCGCCGCCGCACGCGAGCTGTCGAGCGCCGCGGCACATGCCTGTGAACGCATCGCACTCACCATCACCGGTATCGACCTCGACTCGCTCCGAGTGGTCGACGGAGGACTCGACCTCGACACTGTGGTAGCGCTGCAGCAGCCGTTCGACGAGTTGGCGGCGACGATGCAGTCATTGCGCACGGCGGTGGACGATGCCCGTTCCCCGTGGCTGGTGTCGCCCGTTGCCGACCTGATCGAGGGTCTGCGATCCGACCTGCAGAAGTACGACGACTCACTGCAGACCACGCGTTCGGCCGTCCACCTGCTGCCGGCGATCCTGGGAGCAGACGCGCCACGCACCTACCTCGTGCTGCTCACATCCCCGGCCGAGGCGCGGGGCCTTGGTGGTTTCCCAGGGAACTTCGCGGAGTTGCACGCCGCAGATGGCCGACTGACGCTGAGCCGATTCGGACGATGGAGCGATCTCGAACGCGTCATCGACCCCGCCACCTTCCATGTCGATGGACCAGCTGGGTTCGTCGACCGTTACGGCCAATTCGGCTACGAGCTCAGCGCGAACGGAGTGCTCAAGGGGTCGCCGTGGCGGAACCTGACGATGCCACCGGACTTCCCCACCGTGGCACAGGTGGCGGCAGAGATGTATCCCCAGAGCGGCGGCATGGCGGTGGACGGTGTGGCGATCGCCGACGTCTACGTACTGCAGGCGTTGCTCCGCTTCACCGGCCCGATTCGCGTCGACGGATGGCCGGAGCCCATCAACCAGCGCAACGCAGCTCAGGTGCTGCTGCGCGATCAGTACACCATCACCGACCTCAGCGACCGAGTCGACTTCATCTCCGATGTTGCGCGCACCGCCATCGACCGAGTGCTCTCCGGAGCGCTTCCCGGCCCGGTGCAGTTGACCAGAGTGCTCGGACCGCTCGCCAGTCAGGGTCGGCTGCTGTTCTGGAGCAACCGACCCGACGAACAGACGATGCTCGAAGGAGCCCACCTGCTCGGCCGCTTCCCGTCACTTGCCGGAACCGACCAGTACGCCATCGCCCTCACCAACCTCGGCGGAAACAAGATCGACACCTTTCTCGATCGTGCCGCCACCTATGAGCGGTCGGTACGGCAGGGCGTCACTTCCGCGACATTGCACGTCACGCTCACCAACAACGCACCGACATCAGGGCTGCCGCTGTACATCATCGGGAACAACCTGCACCTGCCACCCGGCACTAATCAGGCACGGCTCTGCGTGTATTCGGCGATGAACCTCGATTCGTGGGAACTCACCGACGCCGATCGAGAACAACCATGGGAGCGGATTCCCGAGTTCGGCGTCACGGCGTTCTGCCGATCGGTTTCCATCCCTCCGGGCGGAGCGATCGACGTCACCATGCACTTTTCAGGTCAGGTGACACCGACGGACGGGAACGGTGCCGCCTGGGTGCAACCGCTCACCAGCGAGTTCGTGTTGGCGGGTACTCGTTCACAGGGCTGAGGACCATGTTCGCCTTGGTGTACGCTTCACGCGTGATCAAACGAACGATCGTGGCCAGCGCTCTGGTACTTGGCAGCATGGCAGCCGCGGCTCCTGTCTACGCCAGCCCGTATTCCGGTCCCCCGTCGCTCAGCGTCGACGACCCTGAGACCACTCCGAACCAGCCCATCACGGTCACGTTCACAGGGTTCGCACCCGGCGAAACCATCAACGTCACCAACACGTGCGGCGATGCCACCATGGTCACCGCCAACGGATCTGGCGAGGCATCGCTCCGGGTGAATGCCCCCAACACTCCCGGCGACTGCACCGTCACCGGAACAGGTGCGACCAGCAGTCGTACCGACAGCGCGGCGTTCACTGTCGCCTCCCTGGCGCCCATCCCGGCCACAGGATCCGATTCGTCCAATCTCCTCCTTCGATCCGCCCAGGCGTTGGGGCTCGGCGTTGTGCTGGTCGGGATCACCCTCATCCGACGACGGCGCAACAGTCCAGCTTGATCTCTTCTCCGCTGATGAGTCGGGCAGCGAGATCGATCAAGTGGGCGATTGACGTCACGGTGGGGATAGTGGCCTCGCTACTCACACTGCCAATGGTCGTCGTGTTGGCACTCGGCAGCGCGTGGTCGTTGCGCGCCTGGCCATTCTTCGTGCAGACCAGGGTCGGACGCGGTCACCGATCGGTCCGGGTCGTGAAGTTGCGCAGCCTGCCCACCAGTGTCGGGGCGGAACTCGACAAGTACGAGTTACGGGATCTGAGCACCACACGGTTCGGCCACTTCCTGCGCCACACCCATCTCGATGAACTGCCACAGATGTGGTCGGTCGCCAGCGGTGTCATGAGCCTGGTGGGGCCACGCCCCGAGATGCACCGCCTGGCCGCCAGGTTCAGCCCTGAACAACGCAGCGCCCGCGACACGTTCCGCCCGGGATGCATCGGCCTGTGGCAGGCCAGTGTGCACCGCGGCGGACTCATGTACGAGACCCCCGAATACGACCTGGCCTACGCCCGACATGCCAGCCTGACACTCGACATCTACATCATCTGGCGCATGGCGGGAGTCCTCGTCGGCCGCGACGCCTTGCAGCTGCGCGAACTCCCGCAGCGGTTCGCCGGTGGCGTCGCCGACAGCGGCCACACATTCGAGACAGAACCCATCGCACGATGACCGTCGACGCTGTAGTCAGTGGCGCCGGCGGATTCATCGGTGGCCACCTCGTCCGTGCGCTCACCCTCGAAGGTCGCACCGTTCGAGCCGTGGACCGCAAACCACTCGCCCACTGGTGCCAGAACCTGCAGTACCCCGGAGTGGAGACGGTGGTGGTCGACGTTTCCACGCTCGACGGGGCGCGCGCTGCGCTCGCGGGTGGTGCCAACGAGGTGTACCACCTCGCCGCCGACATGGGCGGCATGGGGTTCATCGAACAGCACAAGGTCGAATGCATGCTGTCGGTGTTGTCGAGCACACACATGCTGATGGCCGCACACGAGGTTCAGGCCGATCGCTATTTCTACGCATCGTCGGCATGCGTCTACCGCGCCGACAAGCAGACCTCGGCCGACGTGGTTCCACTCCGCGAGGTCGATGTGTACCCGGCGATGCCGGAAGACGGCTACGGCTGGGAGAAGCTGTTCTCCGAGCGAATGGCACGTCACTTCCTCGAAGACTTCTCGCTCGCCACACGAGTCGCTCGCTTCCACAACGTGTACGGGCCCTGGGGCACCTGGTACGGCGGACGCGAGAAGGCACCGGCCGCCGCCTGTCGCAAGATCGCCGAAGCGGTACAGCGCGGCGACGACCGCATCGAGATCTGGGGTGACGGTGAGCAGACCCGTTCGTTCACCTACATCGACGACTGTGTCGATGGCGTGCGGCGACTCACCCGCAGCGACGTGGAGCAACCGGTGAACATCGGTTCGTCCGAACTGGTCACCATCAACCAGTTGTACGCAGCGGTCGCGGACATCGCCGGTATCACACCGCGGTACGTGCACATCGACGGTCCACTCGGTGTCCGAGGACGCAACAGCGACAACACCCTCGTGCAGTCGCGACTCAAGTGGGAGCCCACCACCACACTTCGCGAAGGACTCACACACACGTACGCGTGGGTCGCCGAGCAGGTCGCCGCCAGGGCACTCGGCGCCGACCACCACAACTAATGCAGCACCACCGCCGAGTCGATGTGCTCGGCGTCCACATCTCAGCAGTCGATCCCCAGTCAGCGGTCGACACGATCACTGACTGGGTACAGACTCGACAACGGGAATACGTCTGCGTCACCGGTGTGCACGGTGTGAACGAGTGTCAGCACGATGCCGAACTGACTCGCATTCACAACCAGAGCGGCCTCACCACACCGGACGGAATGCCAATGGTGTGGTGCAGCAAGTTGGCCGGCGCGCGTTCGACACGCAGGGTGTACGGGCCCGATCTGATGCACGATGTGCTTGCCGTCGCCGCCCGACAGGGCTGGACCTCGTACCTGTACGGCAGTTCTGATGTCGTGCTCGCCGAACTGCAGCACCGACTCGAGAACCAGCACCCCGGTCTGCGCATCGTGGGGAGTTGCTCACCTCCGTTTCGCGAACTCAACGACCACGAGCAGCGTGACATCGTGGCGCAGATCAATGCGGTCGACCCCGATCTCGTGTGGGTGGGACTCAGCACCCCGAAGCAAGAACGCTGGATGGCTGCGATGCGCCCTCAGCTACAGGCACGGGTGCTGTTGGGTGTGGGCGCCGCGTTCGACTTCCACTCGGGGAACAAACGGCAGGCTCCCCGTTGGATGCAGCGAACCGGACTCGAGTGGCTGTTCCGCCTGATGTGCGAACCGCGACGCCTGTGGAAGCGCTATCTGCTCGGGAACACGCGCTTCATCGCCGCCATCGTTCGGCGCCGTCCTCGACTCGTGGAACGAGCGCCGTCGTGAAAGTGCTCGTCGCGCACAACATGTATCGACGTGCACAGCCGTCGGGAGAGAACAACGTCGTCGAAGCAGAGGTGGACCTGCTGCGCGCTGCCGGCGTCGAGGTGCAGACGTACTTCCGCGAGAGTGACGAGATCGACGCATTGCGTTGGCCCGGGCGGCTGCGAGTCGCAGTCGACACGATCAACGGTGCGCCAACACGCCGCGGGTTCGGGGCAGCAGTTCGCGACTTCAGACCGGACATCGTGCATCTGCACAACCCATATCCGCTGATCACGCCATCGGTGATTGCGCAGGCCCACGCGGTCGGCGCCAAGGTGGTCGCCACCGTGCACAACTACCGTCTGGAGTGCCTCAGCGGGAACTTCTACCGCGACGGCGATGTGTGCACCGACTGCCACGGTCATTCGCTCCGCCTTCCGGGCGTCAGACACGGCTGCTACCGAGCCTCAACTGCACAATCGCTGGTGATGGCGGCCGCATTGCGTCGGCACGACAATGCGTGGGATGGGGTCCATACGTTCATCGCCGTCAGCGAGTTCGTCGCCGAACGACTGCGACTGGCCGGGATCTCCGCAGAGCGGATCCAGGTCAAACCGAACGCCACGCCGGACACCGGGCCAGCCACGCCGCCCGGACACGGTCTGCTCTTCGCCGGACGTTTCACCGACGACAAGGGCATCGGCCTGCTACTCGACGCCTGGACTCATTCGGAACTCGACGGTGACGTACCGCTCGTTGTGGTGGGCGACGGGCCGCAGGTCGCGGCCATCGGGCGTCGGGCACGTTCGATGCGATCGGTGGAGTGCCTCGGCACCGTCGCGTCCCATCAGGTCGCCGAGCTGCGACAGCGCACAGCTGCCTGCGTGATGCCCTCGTTGTGGTGGGAAACGCATTCGTCGGCACCCGAGTCGTTCGCCGTAGGGCGCGCCGTGATCGCGACACGCAACGGAGCGCTCGCACATGTCGTCGATGACGAGGTCGGTTGGACAGTGGAGGCCACGGTCGAATCGTTGGCAACGGCACTGCGCTCGGCAACCGACCTGCACGAGGCCACCCGTCGCGGCACGGCGGCGCGTGCGCGCTACGACCTGCTGTACCGACCGAACGTGGTTCGCGATCGACTCCTTGCGATCTACAACTCGGTACTCGGTTGACGACGAGGCCGCACCAGCCACCACAGCACACCACAGCCGCACCAGAACACGATGCCACCCTGCGGGCTCTCGATGTACACGTCGGTGAGACCGACCACCAGACCCGCCGCCACCGACACGCGAAAGGCATCCGCCAGCGGACGCGAGCGCAGCGCTCGCACCCGTCGTGACGGCCGCGACGCCACCACGGCCACCGCCCCGATCAGCACGAACAGCACCCCGGCGACCAGACCGGCTCGACCGGCAACCGAGAAGAAGATGTTGTGGGGAAGTCGCAGCGCGACGAACTGCTGTTGCTGCTGTGCTGTGTTCCCCGGGTCGAGGTACCGCGTGGCCAGGTTGGTGCTCCATCCCGTTCCGCGCGCCCACATACCCTGCGCGTGGATGTCGCTCCAGATGTTCGACCACCAGTTGCTGCGCCAGTCCGACGTTCCCGCATAGTTGCTGCCGACGCTCGACGGGCGGAACACCGCCACCACGCTGTCGCGCAACCCGGCAGCGCTGAGTTCGCGGTGACCAACCTTCAGGTGAAGACCCGACACCCACAGAATTGCATACCCCAGTGCGGTAGCCGCAGCGGCCCGCGCGATCTGCACCGCACGCACACCGAAGGTGAATGCCAGCCCGATACACAGCGCCAGCACTGCGGCCCGGCTGCGTGCGATCACGAGGAGAGATGCCGCGACCCAGAGCACAGCAGTCAGCCGCGAACCTACTCGCCGAGCGCGCCACCCCTCGGCGACGAACGGAAGGACGAACGCGAGTCCGACGGACACGTCGGTGGCCTTCGTGAACAGCATGCGGACACCCGACCCGGGCCAGGCCGGCGACGGGAGCCTGCCGGTGACGAGCTGCGCCGAGAGCACGAAGAACACCGGCACCAGCCACCTCGTGGAGCGTCGCAGCGCTCTTTCGAGCCGATCGACAACCTCAGCGGCTGAGGTACGCGCCTCCATACGGCACAAGATCGCGTACACCGTCA
Source organism: Actinomycetota bacterium (assembly GCA_009702045.1). GTDB lineage: Bacteria > Actinomycetota > Acidimicrobiia > Acidimicrobiales > Ilumatobacteraceae > UBA668. The sequence continues at coordinate 15,374 of WLIV01000032.1, forward strand.
TGGCGTAGAGCGAGTAGTAGACCAACGCGAACCCGCGCACCTCCTCCACCAGCGAGGGGTGTTCGAGGAACAGGTCGAGTATCAACTGCACGGTGCCGAACACCACGAAGATCAACGCAACCAGCGGTGCAAGTCCCTGTGGAACCGACATACCTCGACGAACGACGAGCAGCAGTGTTCCGGCGAGCACCACCTCGCCCACGAACAGCGGTGGAACCCCGCAGTAGGCGAACCCCTTACCGAACGCCAACAGCAGGACGAACAACACCGCCACCGCAGACCACGCGCGGACCCAGAGCTCGCCGGAGCAACGATGAAGGTGCGACACGCTGGGAACGCTCGTGACGGCCATATCGCGTTGAGACGGTAGCAGCAGGACGCAACGGGCGGATTACAGTTCGGCCACCGTGCGCCTACCGGAACTGCTGCCGCTACCCGAACTTCCCACCGATGTTGTGGTGTCGGTCGTGGTCTCTGCTCACAACTACGGCGTGTACCTTCCGACGCTGATCGCCAGCATCACGGCCCAGACCTACACCGGCTGGGAGTGCGTGGTGGTCGACGACGGCTCCACCGACGACACGGTCGAGATCGTCGAACTCGCGTGCAGAACGGAACCAAGGGTACGTCTGATCAGCAAGGCCAACGAAGGAGCCCTCTCGTGCCTGCGGGCGGCGCTGCCCCAGACGACAGGGCAGATCGTGTGCCTGCTCGACGCCGACGACGAACTCACCCCCGATCGGCTACACGCCGTGGTGACGGAGATGCGCGTCCACCCGACCATCGGGTTCGTCGTGCACCCGCTGTACGTCGTCGATGCGCAGCGCAACGTGTTGGGGGTCATGCCGCTGACCGGGCGCCAACCATCCGGAGATCTGCGCACGGCCCTCGCCGCAGCAGGTGGATCACTCAACGGTCTCGGCGTCACGAGCGGCATGGCGATTCGACGCGAGATACTCGAGTGGCTGCATACCCGCGACCTTCTGCACGCGAACTGCAACAATGTCGACGAGTTCATACGTCGCTGTGTGCCGCTGCTCACCGAGGTGGCCGCCCTCGATCGACCGCTCGGGCTGCGCAGACTGCACGGCACAAACATCTCCGCCCACGATCACCAATCGCTGCTGCAGGTGCTGGACAACGAACAGAACAACTGCACCCAACTTCGCAACATTCAACAGACCCTGCTCAACCAACTCGGCCTGTCAGATCTGATCGACCCTTCCAACGACCCCGACACACTGTCGATGGCCTACGTCAGATCACGTCTGGAAGGTCGCCGACACGACATCTCCCGCCACGCCTTCTTCACATCAGAATCGTTCGCAGCACTCAGCAGATACCGACGTTGGTACTGGCACATTGCCGCCCGAATGCCTGACGCGATGCTCACGCGGATGGTGGACAGCATCTATTCACCGCTCGGTCTGAAACCTGTCTTGAACCATCTCCGCGCGCGACGAGCACTCCGCCACCACGTTCCGGACGGGCTGCGCGTGGCGCGCACACGGACCGTACTCGGGCACGTGTTACGAGGAGACTGGTAGCGTGCACGTTCCGATGGAACCTCAGTTGACACCTGCCCGAACGTTGGGCGACTACCTCAGCGCAGTGTGGCGGCGGAAGTATCTGGCGCTGTCCACCACGGTGTTGTGCGCATGCCTGGCCGCCGGGTGGTCGGTCACACAGACCAGCGTCTATCGAGCGTCCACCGAGGTGGTCATTGACGTCTCCCGGAACACATCTCTGTTCGGTCCGGTCGCGGGCGCTGGAGATGCCCGTCGTCGACTGCTGAACGAGATCGCGATCGTCACCGGCGTCGAGGTGCGTTTGGGTGTGCAACAGCAGTTGCACCTGTCGTCACCGCCGCCGCGGGCCAAGTTCAACACCAGTACTACTTCTGACGTCGTCACGTTCTTCGTCGAGAGTCCTGATGCCCAGTTGGCCGCCGATGTGGCCAACGCGTACATCGAGCAGTACAACATCTACACCGCCAAGATCTCAGCCGACACGCTGGCAGGCGCCGTCGACAGTCTGCAGCAACAGATCGACGACCTCCAGAAGCAGATCGAGACCCTCGATCACAGCATCGCCGCGTCCGGCAACGACGACGACTCCACGCGTGAGGCGCAACGGAGGGAACTGCTCGCCCAACAGGCCGACTTTCGGCACACGCTCGAACAACAACAGATCGATGCTCGCCTCGACACACCCGGCGCCAAGGTGGTTCACCCTGCCGAAACACCCGGCACACCGGTCAGACCCACCCCCATCGCCACCACCGGGCTGGGTCTCGCCATCGGTGCATTGCTCGGGGTTGCACTCGCACTGATCCGCCAACGACTGGCCACCACCGTCGACCGGCCCGAAGACCTCGTGACACTCGGGATCGCGGCACCACTGCTCACCGTCGTGCCGGTCACCTCCAGCACCGGGGACAGACCACTCGCGACAACCGACCCGACGAACGACGCAGTCGAGGCCTACCGCTGGCTGCGAACCTCCGTGCAGTTCGCTGGCACCGACCGCAACCTGAAAGTGCTGCAAGTCACCAGTGCCATGCCGGGTGAGGGCAAGACCACTACCACCGCGAACCTGGCGATCGTGCTCGCCAATGCCGGCGCGCTCGTGTTGATCGTCGACGGCGATCTGCGGCGACCACGCATCCACACCATGTTCGGCCTGTCGGGCGAGGCCGGACTGGTCGACGCCCTCGTGGGACGCAACCCGCTCGAACTGGTACGGCACACACTCGATGGCCCCGACGTCCTGCCCGCAGGACGGTCCCCGTACAACTCGAGCGAGTTGCTCAGCAGTCGCCGCATGGGCGAAGTGCTGCACGAACTCGCCGCCATCTACGACTTCGTCATCATCGACACCCCACCAGTGCTGCCCGTCAGCGAGTCGCTCGCTGTCAGTCGACACGCCGATGGCACCATCCTCGTGGTCCGTTCTGGCCGCACCCGTAGCCAGCAGTTGCAACGTACGCTCGGCGAGTTCGATCGGATCGGCAGCCCGGTGTTGGGTATCGTCCTGAACGGACTTGATCGCAAGCACACCCGTTACGGCTACGGGGCCTACGGCTATGACGCGAGCAAGTGACCACCCCACGAGGGTGATCGCTGTCGCGGCATCAGCCCGCAGCGGAAGCACGTTGTTGTGCCGCGCATTGGGCGCAACCGGCGAGTTCGGCGACCCGCAGGAACTGGTGAACCCGCACGCGGTGTTCTCTCCGGGCTCGTTCCGCCGACGACCCGTGCTGACAGCGCGCCTCTACGCCAGCATGGCGTCACGCTGGTACGAACCAGGTGAGAAGTGGGAGAAGGTGCACCGCTACCGCCCCGGCGCCGTCCGAGCGATGCTGGACGACGCCGCCCATAAGTGGGGCGCCACCGACGGGACGCTGTGCTGCAAGTTGATGTGGCACCCGTACCGCATCGCAATGCTGGAACACGGTATCGACATGGGCCACTGGGGGTGTCCCGTGCACTGGGTGCGCATCACCCGCAACGACCGACTGCGCCAGGCAATCTCGCACGTGAAAGCGGCGCAGACCGCCGCATGGTCATCAGACCAGACGGTCGAGCGTGAGGCTCACTACGACCGGGCAATCATCGAGCATGCGATCCGCGACGCCGACGACTGCGAGCGCGCTTGGGATACCTACTTCGAGCAGCAGGGTCTCCAGCCGTACACCATCGTGTACGAAGACTTCGATATCGACTACGAAGCGACGGTGCGTGCCGCACTCGACCATCTCGGCCGCCCCGAGCTGCCGGTGCCGCCGCGACAGTTGCATCGGCAGTCCGACGCGCAGACCGACGAGTGGGTCGCCCGCTATCTCGCCGAGTCGCCCCAGCAGTCGACGGAGGGCTGACACCATGCTGCGCATCGGTTGGCGCGACCTGCTGCCGTATCTCGGCCGACCGCTCGCGCCGATCTCGCTGCTGGTCGCGGCTTCCGTCATCGCCAGCGGCGCCGAGTCGATCGTGCTCGTCATGGTGGTGCGCGCAGCAGTGCACACGATCGACTCTGGCCGCTCGTCCACTATTCCGCTCCTACCCGACTCATCCCCGGGGTGGATGCTGGGCATTGCAGCAGTCGCAGCACTACTGGTGATCGCGCTCCACTGGATACTCGCCTCGATCACCGCCACACTCGCCACACGCGTGCAAGTGGCCGTGCGTAGTGCCTGTATCCAGTCGTATGTGCGTGCCGAGTGGTGGCGCCAGGCCAACGAGGGTTCCGCCAGCCTGCAGGAAATGGTGGGCGTCCTTGCGCCCGAAGCCACGCAGCTCACCATAGCCATGACCGCGTCGTTCTCGGCAGTGGTCTCGCTCGTCGTCCTGGTCGCAGTCGCCCTCATCGTCAGCCCAGTGGTGACTGTCTTCGTCGTGCTGTTCGGACTGATGGTCTTTGGAGTCCTACGTCCGCTGATGCACCGATTCCGTCGCCTCGCTGGAGCGCATATCCAGTCCAACGGCAGCTACCTGGCTGAGGTGGCTCGCACCACAGCACTCACCATGGAGCTGAAGGTGTTCGGCGTGCAGGAACGCACCACCGAACGACTGCTTGCCGTCGACGCCCACGCGGCGCACGACCTCGAGCGGCTTCGCCGCAGCGGACGGTTCAGCCGCTCGATCTACCGCGATCTGGCCATGTTGGCGTTGGTCGGTGCGGTCTTCGCGATGCATTCAATCGACACGCTCGACATCACTGCGTTGGGCGCGGTGGTCTTGCTCGTGGTCCGCGCCGTGCAGGGCGCTCAGAACGTGTTCGAAGCCAGCACCTGGGTGCGCGAGGTGCATCCAGCTATGACCGAACTCCAGCGACGTATCTCGGAACTCACCGACGCGGTCGAGGTTCGCGGCGATGTCGTCGTCGACCGCTTTGAGCACCTCGAACTGCGCGACGTCACCTATCACTACGGCACAGAGGGTGCGGCACTCGACGGGGTTTCACTCACCATCACCGCAGGCGAGATGATCGGGGTCGTGGGGCCATCGGGTGGCGGTAAGTCGACGCTCACTCAGATGCTGGTCGGCCTGCGCCCGCCGACCAGCGGAACGGTCACCATCAACGGCCACGACATCCGCAGCCTCTCGCTCGCAAGTCTGTCGAAGCTGGTGTCGCTGGTGCCGCAAGAACCGGAGTTGGTCGAGGCGAGCATTCTCGAGAACATCATCTTCTGGCGTGACGGCATCACCCGCGCCGACGCCGAGCACGCGGCACGAGCTGCGCACGTATACGACGAGATCACGTCGCTGGCAGCCGGTTTCGACACTGTGCTCGGGCCCGGCGGCAAGGGGTTGTCGGGTGGGCAGAAGCAACGTATCGCCATCGCCAGAGCGCTCGCCGGCCGGCCGGCACTGCTGGTGCTCGACGAACCGACGAGTGCACTCGATGCGGTCTCCGAATCGCTCGTGCGCGAGTCATTGGAAGAGATGAAGGGGCGAGTCACCGTTGTGGTCGTGGCGCATCGCACCACCACAGTGCAGGTCTGCGACCGCCTCGTACGGGTGGAGAACGGGCGCACGTTCAGCGACTAGTTCGGTGCCTCACCGAAAAGGCTCCGCGGATCGTCGGAAACCTTGCGTTCACACTACTTCTGGCTGCTCACGAGGTCCGCTGGATATCGTGCCCGGCGCACGACCTAGGAAGCCTTCAGGAGAGTTCGAGATGCCCCAGCCCAGCGATCTCGACTCTCTGCTCAACCGGATGCGATCCGCAACTGCGCCGATTCGTCCGATGCTGGAAGCGCTCCACGAGCAGTTTCTCCCACTCCGAGACGGGACGATTGCTGACTACATCCCCGAGTTGGCCTTGGCTGAGCCCGACTGGTTCGGAATCGCCGTGGCCAGCGTCGATGGACAGGTTGTCGAGGTCGGCGACTCACAGCAACCGTTCAGCATGCAGTCAGTCTCCAAGCCCTTCGTCTACGGCCTCGCACTCGAGAACCACGGACGGGAGCATTTGCTCTCGAAGGTGAACGTCGAGCCGTCGGGGGAAGCGTTCAACTCGATCGTGCTCGACGAGACGACAAACCGACCGTTCAACCCGCTCGTGAACTCAGGGGCGATCGCCACCACGGACCTCATCACCGGTACCGACTACGCCGAGCGGATCAAGAACCTGCTCGGAATGCTCGCCAACTACGCCGGCCACCCCGTCTTCGTCGACAACGCAACGTTCATCTCGGAGCGCACCACCGGACACCGCAATCGAGCCATCGCCCACCTGATGCTGAACTTCGGGATGATCGAGGACCGAGTTGACGAGACCCTCGAGCTCTACTTCCAGCAATGCTCGGTGCTCGTCACCTGCCACGACCTGGCCGTCATGGCGGCCACCCTCGCCAACGGTGGCGTAAACCCGGTCACCGGGGTGCGGGCACTCTCCACTGAACATGTCAAGGACGTGTTGAGCATCATGTACTCGTGCGGTATGTACGACTACTCCGGCGAGTGGGGCTACCTCGTCGGCCTGCCCGCAAAGAGTGGCGTGTGCGGCGCAATCCTCGCCGTGGTGCCCGGCAAGTTCGGGATCGCAGTGTTCTCCCCGCCGCTCGACGAGCGCGGCAACAGCGTGCGGGGTGTGGCCGTATGCCGCGAGCTGAGCCAGCGCTTCGGTCTGCACGCGTTCGAAGCGCACTTTGCCGGCACCACGCTCACCGACGAGTTCAAACCAGCGCGGCGCTAGCGCTGGAGGCGACACCGGCCACGAGCGCATCTACGAGGAAGGCGATGCTTGGCTGTACCTGTGTGACATCGAAGATCGGGTCGGCGTGCCCGGCCCCGGCGACCACCACGAAGGTCACGTCGGCGCCGACTGCCCGCAGACCGGCCGCCAGTTCGGCGCTCTGCCCCACTGGTACGACACAGTCCATGTCACCGTGGGCCAGGTACCAGGTGGGCAACACTGCGGCGCCGGCTGCATAGGACGCCAGGTTGGTGGACGCTGCCTGCGAACACGTGGCCACCGATTCACCCAGCCAGCGCGACTCGAACGAATCGGGGTCGGCCGCCAACGTGAAGGCCGGGCACACACCAGCCTCGACGAACTGCTGATCGACGGTGGTGAAATCGCTGACCCCGTACCAGGACACGACGGCCTGCACAGCGGAGGAGACATCGGCGTTCCCCAACGACGGATCGTCGAAGAGCGTCACCTGATCGCCCGTGGCTCCGAGCATGGTCGCCAGCCAGCCTCCGGCGCTCTGACCCCAGGCACCGAACGCCTCGGGGTTCAACCCGTACTCCGCAGCATGCGCCCGCAGCCAGCGAACCGCGGCCTTCACATCCTGTGCACCCACCGGGTAGATCGCCTCGCCCGAGAGCCGATAGTTCAACGACGCGACGGCGACGTCACGCTGCAGGAGCGGCGCCACGTACGCGTCCTCAGCCGTCGAGTCGCCGAACAGGAACGCACCGCCGTGAATGAGGATGACCAGTGGAACCGCCGTCGTGCCGTCCGAGACCGGCAGGGAGAGGTCGAGTGTCTCGCTCGCTGACACCGTGGCATATGCGACACCCTTCAGGGACTGGGTGACGGAGCGAGCGATACCGGTCGGCCCCACAGGTGTCGACGTTGTCGATGTGGTCGATGTGGTCGACGTCGTCGACGAGCCGATGGTTGTACTGGTCGTGGCGACCGACACCGCCGAGGTCGAGCTGGCGCCGGCAGCGCCGACGACGCTCACCCCCAACAGGATGACGACGCCCAGCGAGGCGACGACTCCATGTCGCCGCTGCAACCCGAACACCGGTGACGTACGAAACACCGCAGGCCTCGCTTCTCTCTTTCAGTCTGCGCTCGCCTGCACCCCCTGTCGATCGAAAGGTGTCACACTGCGCCCACCGACGACGGTGGACACCAGCGTTCCACGAGCACAACCCATCGGAACCTGGAGCACTCCGACGGAGCGACCCAGATCACCCACCCAGAGTGGTATGTGGCGAGGTTTCTGAACAAATTACCCCTTGGAGTGGTCAACCTCCAGCAGTACCGTGTCGTCCGCTGTGACGCACCGTGTGTTTCTGTGACGAGCAGTGATGAAGACGGCATTCACCTTCGACACCACCGGAGACATAACGATGAGACTGACACTGCGTACGCGACTGCTCGCACCGCTCTTGGCGACCAGTTTGATGGCCGCCGCCATCGCCTCGGCCGCGGCATTGCCGGCCCAGGCAGCGCCAGTCGGCGCTGGTTTCCAACTCACGGTGGCCGACCTGAAGTTCATCCTTCAGCAGATCCGCATCTCCGAGACCCACGCCACCAAGGAAGGCACCACGCTCGGGTCGATCATCGCACCAACCTCGCTCATCGGCCCCGGCGTCAACGACATTCCGGACGCTCGGCTGCCGTGGGGTCTGCGCCAGGTGGACGGTCGCAACAACAACCTCACCACCGGCTCGTCCACCTGGACCGGCAAGAGCTACTCCGTCACCAACGGCCACTCCACCTGGGGTTCGGCCGACCAGCCGTTCCCCCGCGAGACCACACCGCTGTGGCGTGACACCGAAGAGCCCACTTCGCCCACCGACCAGCTCGGCGCCGTGTCGAGCAACTACAACCCGGCCTACCGTCCCAGCAGCATCCAGGACTCCGAGCCGCGGATGATCAGCAACATCATCGTCGACCAGTCGCCCAGCAACCCGGCCGCAGTGATCGCCGCCGGGCCAAACGCAACGCCGCAGAGCGACGGCTCGTACCTCATCCCGAACGTTGCGCCGAACGCTGGCGTCGCCGCCCCGTACAACGGCATGTTCGCGCTCTTCGGCCAGTTCTTCGATCATGGCCTTGATCTCGTCGGCAAGACGGGCAGCGAGAATATCGTCGTCCCGCTGCAGCCAGACGACCCGCTCTACGTGGCCGGCGCCCCCACCAACTTCATGATCGCCAACCGCACGATCCTCGACCAGAACGGCGACGGATCGAACTCAACGACCCCATGGGTCGACCAGAACCAGACCTACACCTCACATCCGTCGCACCAGGTGTTCCTGCGCGAATACACACTCGTCAACACCCGTCCGGTGGCCACCGGCAACCTGCTCGACGGCGCGATTGCCGGCAACATCGCCAACTGGGGCGAAGTGAAGCAGCAGGCACTCACCCGCCTCGGAATCCGCCTGGTCGACACTGACATCTTCAATGTGCCGTTGGTACTCACCGATGAATACGGCCGCTTCCTCCGCGGCCCGAATGGCATGCCGCAGCTGGTCATGAGCGACGGCACCGTGGTCGAAGGCCGCATCGCCACCCCGATCACCACCACCGGCGCAATGCGCACCGGTCATGCGTTCCTCGACGACATCGCCCACACCGCAGTCCCGAACAACAACAAGCAGCCCGACGCCGACACAACCCTGGGCAACCAGCCCGGCAGCGGCTTCTATGACGACGAGCTGCTGGGCGCGCACTTCATCACCGGCGACGGTCGCGGCAACGAGAACATCGGCCTCACCTCGATCCACAGCGTGTTCCACTCGGAGCACAACCGCCTCGTGGCCGACGTGCAGCGCATCGTCACCGCCAATGCCGCATCGTTCGCAGCCACCGACTGGCGCCTCGTCGGCGGGGCATGGAACGGAGAACGTCTGTTCCAGGCAGCGCGCCTCATCAACGAGATGGAGTACCAGCACTTGGTGTTCGGCGAGTTCGCCCGCAAGATCCAGCCGGCCATCCGTGCTTTCGCGGCGTACGACCCGAACCTGCGCCCCGACATCACCGCCGAGTACGCGAATGCCGTGTACCGCTTCGGTCACTCGCAGCTGAACTCCACCGTCGACCGCGTGAACGCCGACGGCAGCCGCAACGACGCGCAACTCCTCGACGTGTTCCTCAACCCGATCGCCTTCAACAGCGACGGCAAGGGCGGCACGCTCACCGCTGCTCAGGCAGCCGGTTCCGTCGCCCGCGGCATGACGTACCAGATCGGCAACGAGATCGATGAGTTCGTCACCGACACACTGCGCAACCGACTGCTCGGTCTGCCGCTCGACCTCGCCACACTGAACCTGGTGCGCGGACGCGACACTGGTATGGCCTCACTGAACGGCGCGCGACGCTCGTACTCCGCGCTGTCCGGCGACACCTCCGTGGCTCCGTACACATCGTGGATCGACTTCGGTCTCGCCTTGCGCCACCCGGCATCGTTGATCAACTTCATCGCCGCCTACGGCAAGCACCCCACCATCACCGCCGCCACCACAGTGGCCGACAAGCGCGCCGCTGCCGACAAGCTCGTCAACGACCGCGCTGATTCCCCGCTCGACCGCGCCGACTTCATGTTCGGCACGAACACGTGGGCGTCGATCAACGGTCTCAACATCACCGGCCTCGAGGACATCGACCTCTGGATCGGCGGTCTTGCCGAAGCTCCGAGCCCGTTCGGCGGCATGCTCGGTTCGACATTCGACTTCGTATTCCGCCGCCAGATGGAGAACCTCCAGGACGGCGACCGCCTGTACTACCTGGCCCGCACAGCAGGCCTCAACCTCGGCGTGCAACTCGAAGCCAACACCTTCGCCGAACTCATCATGCGCAACACCAACGTCGAGGCACTTCCCGCCGACGCGTTCGCATTCCCGACTCGCACGTTCTCAATGGCGAGCGCCGCTCCGAGCGACATCACTGTGATGCCCGACGGAACGTGGCGTTACTCGGGCACCGGTCACGTGGTGTTCAACGGCACCGCTGGCAACGACCGGGCCTGGGCCGGCGGTGGAAACGACACCATCCGCGGCAACGACGGTAACGACTGGATGCAAGGCGGCATGGGCGACGACAACCTGGTCGGCGGCCTCGGAAATGACACCATGCTCGACTCATCGGGTCTCGACATCTTCTCTGCAGGTGACGGCAACGACTACATGGCCTCAGGAGGCCCCGGCGCCGACCTGTTCAACGCCGGCTGGGGCGCCGACTTCATGGTGGGCGGCACCGACGCCACCACCATGTTGGGCGGACCCGGGAACGACCTGACACAAGGCAGTGACGCAGCAGACGCCATCAGCGGCGACGACGGGAGCGACTGGCTCGACGGCGGCAGTGGCTCGGACACCATCTCCGGCGACGGCGCGGCACCCTTCGGTATCGACCTCTCCACACCTGGTGACGACGTGATCGTCGGCGGCAACGGCGACGATCTGCTCGACGGTGGCGGAGCAGCCGACATCTCCGTCAGCGGCCCCGGTATCGACACCTTCCTGGGCGGATTCGGTTTCGACTGGACCACCTACTACAACCCGACCTCCACCCAAGCGGCGATTGCCGACCTGCAACTGTTCGTCCCGCTGCCCGCCGACATCCTCGCCGGGCTACAGGATGGATTCGACTCGGTCGAAGCCCTCTCGGGTGGACGCGGCAACGACACACTGCGCGGCGACATTCGCACCACCCTCACCACACCGCTCACCACGCTGACCGACTACCTCAACCAGACAGATCTTGCGAAGTTCCAAGGGTTGCAGTTGCTGCTGGGGGCCGGGGTCACCACATGGACGGCCGGCAACATCCTGATCGGCGGCGCAGGTTCCGACTTGCTCGAGGGCCGTTCGGGCAACGACCTCATCGACGGCGATGCCTCTCTCGAAGTGCTGCTCTCGGTGCCTGCCGCTGCAGGTGTCGCTGGCACGCTCGACCCCACCACCGGGCGCATCCTCGTTCGTGACACCGCCGCGCTGCGCGCTGCAGTGCTCGCTGGCAGGCTCGACCCCGGCGACATCACCATCCTGCGTCGGATCCTGGCGGGCGCGTACGCCGGCGAGAACGACGTAGCCAAGTTCACCGGCAACATCGCGGACTACACCATCACCTACCTGGCGGGCGGCCTCGTTCGAGTTGTCGACAACATCGCCAACCGCGACGGCACCGACACCGTGCGGAATGTGGAGACCCTGCAGTTCCTGAACGGCACTGTCACGGTTGCCATCTCGTCGAGCCCGGCCAACGTGACCACCACCTCGGCAGCCACGTCGCTGGCAGTGTCGTGGGCCGCACCGCTGCGCACCGGTGCCTCGGCCATCACCAGTTACACCGCACGGGCGTACACCACTGCCGAGGGCAACACCACCGCCGGCACCGCCTGCACGACCGCAGTGCTCACGTGCACCATCACCGGCCTCACGGCGTGGCAGACCTACTTCATCGAGGTCACCGCCACCAACGGTTCGGGTTCCAGCGTCGGCGGCGTTCAGGGCCGCCTGGCAGCCACACCGGGCACCGTTCCCGGTGCACCGTTGACAGTTGCTGCACAGACCAACGTGGACAGCAGCGCCACCGTCACGTGGTCGGCCCCCACCTCGAACGGCGGGAGCGCAATCAAGTCGTACACGGCCACCGTGTACGACGACATCGCCGCTGGCAACATCATCGGCTCGTGCAGCACCACCGGGGCACTCACGTGCACCGTGCCACCGTTGACCGCTGGCAACCTGTACTACATCGACGTTCGTGCATCGAACCTGGCCGGCCAGGGGGCTCCCAACAGTCCTCGGGTGACCATCGCACCGGTGGGAGTGCCCACGGCACCCCGACTGGTGACCGCGGCCGCAGGGAACGGATCGGCCACCATCTCGTGGGCCCTTCCGACCCGTTCGGGCGGCTACGTCATCACTCAGTTCACGGCGAAGGCCTTCACCACCGTCAACGGCACGGTGCCGGCCGCGACCTGCACCTTCACGGTCGTCAACATTGCCGACCCGATGTCGTGCACCATTCCTGGCCTGACCAACGCCCGCACCTACAGCGTTGCCGTGTCGGCCACCAACCCGATCGGCACGGGTCCGGATTCGACACCTCGCGTCTCCGTGCGTCCGGCGGCGGCCCCTGATGCCCCTGCAGCACCCACGGTGGCTGCGTCGTACACCACGGCGCAAGTGACGTGGACGGCACCCGGCAACGGAGGCTCGGCCATCACCGGCTACACCGCCCGGGCGTTCACTGCGGCGAACGGCACAACACCGCTCGCACAGTGCACCACTGCTGGGACGCTGACGTGTTCCATCACCGGACTCACCGTCGGCACCCAGTACTGGTTCGATGTCACCGCCACCAACGTCAACGGTTCAAGCGCAGCTTCGTCCCGCGCCGCTGCCACCACGTTGGCCTACACCGTTCCCGGCATTCCGACCGGCCTCACCCTGACCCCGTCGTACACCTCGGTGGTGGCGCAGTGGACCGCACCAGCGGATACCGGTGGCCGACCCATCACCGCCTACACGGTGTCGGCGTTCACCACACTCGCTGGCACAGCTCCGGCCGCCACCTGCGCTACGGCGGCCACGCTGACCTGCACGGTCACCGGCCTGACGGCCGGCGTGCAGTACTGGCTATCGATTACAGCAACCAACGTGGTCGGCGTGAGCACGGCTTCGGCACGGTCGACCACGACCACCACTGCCTTGTCCGCCCCGTCGGCACCCACAATCGCCACGCTGACTCCCGGCAACGCGACCATGCGGGTCACCTGGACGGCACCAGCCAGCACAGGTGGATCGACCCTCACCGGCTACCGGGCGTACGCCTATTCGTCCGCCGTCAGCACGACGGTGGTCGGACAGTGCACCGCCAACGGCACGACGCTGAACTGCACCATCAACACCGGTCTGGCCCGCAGAACCACCTACTGGTTCGCCGTGGTCGCCACCAACGCAATCGGCACTGGCACACCCAGCGCACGTCTGTCGGCAACCACCACCTGATCGTCGAACATCACGGCACCCGTTGCGCCCAGCGCAACGGGTGCCGGTTCAGGCCTTCGGCCACGGCCGTCTAGAGCGAGGCCACGCAGCCGTCGATGAGCGCAGCCAATCCGCGTTCGAAGGCTCGCTCGTTGAGGGCCTCGACATCAGCAGTGGTTCGGCTGACCTCGTCGAACAACGGGTGGCCGAGCAGCCGAAGGCGAACCCGGCGTTGCTCGAGGTGCCGAGGTGTACCGGCAACATCGAAGATGGTGGAACCCATCACGTAGCTCTCGAGCATCTGATACGAGTCCGGCACCGCCGACCCCTGCAACCCCATCGCCTCGAGTTCGTTGCACACCATCGCCGTGAAACGGTGCGCAGTTGGCAAGGTGGTCGACACCGCCACGATTGCACCGGCGAGTTCGGGATGCTGCAGCAACGATGCCCGGCAGTGGCGCAACAACTGCAGCAGCCGGGCGCGAGGCTTCGCCCGCGGCGACAGTTCAATCGACACGATGTCGGTGATCACCGTTTCGATCATCGCGACCAGCAGATCGTCCTTGTCCTTGAAGTGCCGGTACAGCGCCGTGTGGTTCAGCTTCAGCGCATCGCCCAGTGAGCGCAGGGTGAGCGCAGCCAGCCCGTGCTCATCCACAAACGTGATGGCGGCGGCCACGAAATCCGCACGGGTGGAGGCAGTTCTCGGCGGCATCCAGCCGACCCTATCCGCACCTCATGAGAGCAGCCGAGCTTCGTACGGATAGGTGGTGAGGCGCTCGACGCCGGTCGTGGTGATGAGCACCTGCTCCTCCAACTTCACACCCGGACCACCGTGCTCGCTGCCGACGAAGCTCTCGACGCACACGGTCATGTTCTCGGCGAACTCGCCGTCCTGGCCCACGAGGTGGAAGATGTCGGGATAGGGGATGACCGGATACTCACCGGTCATCCCATTGCCGTGCACCGGGCACAGGTAGCGGTTCTTCACGTACTCGGCGGGGATCGGCCACGTGCGGTCGGCGAAGTCGCGGAACGACACGCCGGCGCGGATCAGGTCGATGTTGTACTGCAGTTGCTCGTAGGCCAGCCCGTACACCGTCTTCTGCTCGCTGGTCGCCTCGCCATCACCGGCGAGGAACGTGCGCGACATGTCCGTGTAGTAGCCGTGGCATCCGATCGCGTCGGTGTCCAGCGCAACGAGGTCGCCGTGTTCGATCACCTTGCTGCCGGTCTCCTGGAACCACGGGTTGGTGCGCGCCCCGCTGTTGAACAACCGGGTCTCGATGTACTCGCCGCCGCCAGCGATGAGCGCCTTGTTCAGATCGGCGAACACTTCGTTCTCGGTGCGACCCGGCAGCAAGCGCTCCTCCATGTACGCGACTGCCGATTCGGTGCACGCGACGGACGCGCGGATGAGCTGCAGTTCCGTCGGGGTCTTGATCGAC
This sequence comes from Actinomycetota bacterium, assembly GCA_009702045.1. GTDB lineage: Bacteria > Actinomycetota > Acidimicrobiia > Acidimicrobiales > Ilumatobacteraceae > UBA668. Next base: position 30,510 of record WLIV01000032.1, read on the forward strand.
TTGGCCAGGTCGATGGTGATGCTGGCGTCGATGACGTCGTAGCCGCGCGCCATCAGCGCTGGCACCACCATCGTGGGGGCGCGCTCCACGCCGAGCCGCTGGCCACGCAGACCGGCACGGGCCATCAGCTCGTCGATGTCCTCGAGGAATGCATCCATGTGCTCGGCATGGTGATCGCCGGCATAGAACGGGTGCACACCCTTCGCGGTCCGAATCTCCTGCACCGTGTCGTACCCCTCGGCCAGGTGTCCACAGCCCGTGTACTCGAACAACGTCACCGGGCCCTCCACCGGCACGAACACATAGCGGCCCGGGTTGCGGGTGGTGTTGATCTGCATGTTGCGGACACCGCAGGCGTAGCGGATGTTCACCGCATCGAAGTACAGCCCGGCGCCGATGTCGTGCGCCGCCAGCACCGTTCGCAGCCGCGCCAGACGCTCGGACGCCGCCCGCCGGTCGACCTCCGCAGGGAGGCAGTGGTCACGAATGGTGCTGTCGATCATGTTGCCGGTTTACACCGCTGTCACAGCTGGTGTCAACGCTGGTGTCAACGCTGGTTACACATTGAAAAGCGTTATGGCGACGAACAACAGTGCTCATCCGACGAACGCGCCCAACCGGTGTGACAGGCTCCCGAGACCGCGGGCGGCCGCGGAGCAGGAGAACGGAGCAACCAAGATGACGACGCGATTTCGACAGCGACTGCGATCGATCGCCCGCAAGCTGCCGATCCTCGGCGAGTACGAGCGGCGGATCGCGGAGCTCGACCGATTGTTCGCCCCCATCGGCCACTTCTACTCACCCCATGTCGACGTCGCCGAGATACAGGCCCACGAGGATCAGATCTTCGGCACCGACCCCGCCGTGGTTGCCGGCGTCAAGCTGCGCCTCGACGAACAGTGGGCCTTGCTCGATGAGCTGGCCCCCGTGCTCGGCGACATCAAGTTGCACACCACCCAGGAGGAAGCGGCTGCCCTCGGCGACCGCTACTGGTCGCAGAACCCCGTCTACGGGGACGGCGATGCAACCGTGCTGACCGCGATGCTGCGCCACTTTCGCCCGTCTCAGCTGATCGAACTCGGGTGTGGCTTCTCGTCGGCATGCACTCTTGACGCACGGGAGCAGTACCTCGATGGGGCGATGCAGATCACATTCTGCGACCCATACCCGGAGCTGCTCGATTCCCTCGTCAAGGACAGCGATCGAGCCACCGTCACCATCCGGACTGTGCGCACACAGGACGTCGACCTCGATCTATTCGCCTCGCTGGGTGACGGCGATGTGTTGTTCATCGACTCAACACACGTGGCCAAGACCGGCAGCGACGTGAATCGAATCTTCGCCGACATCCTCCCCGTATTGCGCCCGGGCGTCGTCATCCACCTGCACGACATCTTCCCCGGTTTCGAGTACCCGCGCGAATGGGTGTACGAGCACCGCGGGTGGAACGAGCAGTACGTGCTGCGGTCATTCCTGCAGTACAACGACACGTTCGAGATCCTGCTCTGGCCGAGTCTGTTGCACCGACTCGACCCTGCGCGAGCCTCGGCCGCGTTCCCCCGTTGCATCAACGCTGGCGGTTCGCTCTGGCTGCGCAAGGTGGCCTGACGACTCAGGGACAGTCGATGCTGCCCGACACATGCACCGTGATGTCCTGGTGGGCCATCTCCACCAGTTCGAGGTCGAAGTCGGCATGGTGCAGATCGGCCTGCGCGTTGATCGTGCCGTTGCCCAGTGACGCGTCGTTCGCGTACGACGCCGTGGCGGTGTTCAGCAGCACTCCTACCGAGGTGGGGCTGTTCCCTGACACCTGCAACGTCCATCCGGACTGACCGAGCTCGTCGGCATGCACCACGTAGACGAGCCCCTCCTGAGTCGCTGGCAGGAAGTATTGGCAATAGCCACCCGCTCCGCTGACGTCGATCGACTCGGCGCCGGACACCTTGACCTCAGCGTGATTGGGGCTGGCAGCAGCGCTCGCGGCCGTGGTGTCGGCAGGTGCGTTCGTCGTGGCGACCGCCGTCGGCGTCGCGGCGAGCGCTGTGGTGGTGGGGCTGGACGAGCCGTCGCTACTGCACCCGGCAGACACGGTCACGAACACCAGGACTGCCAACCCACTCACTCGCCGCTGCTTCACACTGCACCCCGCGTCGAAGGACAGTCGATGCTGCCCGCTGAAGGACATCGTGTGACATACAGGATCGCCCGGCCAGGGGCCTTCGTCCCTGCTCAGCTTCCCGGCACCTCGTGCCGATGACACTGCGTGCGAACCGGACGCAAGATTCATCGAACTGGCGGAGCAATGCTCCTGCTGATCGGAATGATCAGCGGCTGTACTGACTCGCAGCAGTCGGTACAGACACAGGCGACGACGGCCGTCACCGTCCCAACGATCAGCGAGCCCGTCGTCGTCACCGAGCCTGCGGTGCGCCTCGACCAGGCCGCCTTCCCCGATTCGCTCGCGACGTTTCACGGCAACGACCTGTGGGCGAACCCGACCACTGGCAACGATGCCAACACCGGCACCACTCGCACCACTGCGCTGCGCACTGTCGGCGAGGCATGGCGCCGCGTCCCGGCCGGTACGACACTGACCACCGGCTACCACCTGCACCTCACGGCCGGGCACTACCCGGTTGATGCGTTGGTGAACTACTGGGAAGATCGCCACGGAACCGTCGCTGCACCGATCATCGTCGAGGCCGCCGACGGAGCACACACTGTGGTGTTTGACGGCGATATCAATATGTACGCCGTCAGCTACTTCGCCCTCATCGGCGTCGACATCATCCGCGACGGCGATGCGTTCCACTGCGAGCACTGCGACCACATCCTCATCCGCGACAGCGAGTTGTCCGGCGGCACCGGCGCCCACGAGACGGTGAAGGTGAACCAGTCGCAGTACCTGTTCATCGAGTCGTCCGACATCCACGGCGCCGACGACAATGCGATCGACTTCGTCGCCGTCCAGTACGGGCATGTCACTGGTAACCGCATCCACGGCGCGCAGGACTGGTGCATGTACACCAAAGGTGGCAGCGCATATCTCACCGTGTCGGGCAATGAGGTCTACGACTGCGGCACCGGGGGTATCACGGCCGGGCAAGGCACGGGCTTCGAGTTCATGGTGGCACCGTGGCTGCAGTACGAGGCGTACGGCATCCGCATCACCGACAACGTCGTGCACGACACCGAAGGTGCAGGGCTCGGCGTCAACGGCGGGTACAACATCCTGCTCGCCGGGAACACGCTCTACCGCGTCGGCACTCGCAGCCACCTCGTGGAGTTCGTGCACGGGAGCCGCAGTTGCGACGGCGACACCGCCACGTGTGCGGCGCACCTCGCTGCGGGCGGCTGGGGGCCGAGCAACACCGGCGATGTACCCATCCCGAATCGCCACGTGTACTTCTACAACAACATCACCGTCAACCCTGCGGGCGTGCAGTCGCAGTGGCAACACTTCGAGATCCAAGGGCCGACGACACCGCCAGCCGGAAGTCATGCACCGAACCCATCAGTGGCGGACGACGACGTGCGCATCGTCGGCAACGTCATCTGGAACGGGTCGGCCGACATGCCACTCGGTATCGGCGACTCCACGGGCTGCGCCCCCACCAACCCGACGTGCAATGCGACGCAACTGACCTCATCGAATCGCATCAACACGTGGCAACCGCAGATGATCGACCCCGCGCACGGCGACTACCGCCTGACCCCGACGTCGCAAGCAGCCATGCCACCCGCCGCGGCACCTCCGGCATTCGTGTGGGCCGACGCGCCGACTGGCGTGACGGCGCCAATGGCCTGGCTCTGAACGTCCCACCTTGCGCTCGCCCTCCGTCGACGGTCCGCCTCGCACCGGAGGGAGCACCATCGGTACTCTCCTGACGACCAGGGAGACACGATGTCCGAAGCCAAGCCGATCAAGCACAAGTACGGGATCATCGACTCGGACTACGGGCTGTTCCTCGCGACCCGCCCTCCCGAGGAGGATGGTCCGATCTACATGGTCAACCTGATGAAGTACCACGAGGTCGCGCAGTACGCCGAAGGCTCGGTGGTCGACACCACGATCAGCGGCCGCGAGGCCGACGACCGCTACAACCCGACGGCGATCCTGTCCAAGATCGGGGCGGCTGTCGTGTTCGTCGCCGACGTCGAGAGCAACCTCGTCGGCGAGGAGGACTGGGATCGCATCGCCATCGTTCGCTACGCCACGCGATCATCGTTCATCGAGATGCAGTCCCGCAACGACTTCGCCGAGAAGCACGAGCACAAGGCTGCCGGGATGCAGCGGACGACGATCGTGTGTTGCCGGCCCGAAGACCTCGCGCTCGACACGCGCGACCGGCCGTCGCCCGAGCCCGACCGCTGGGTGGCCATGGTCGTGCGCCAGACCGCCGACCGTGCCAACGCGTTCGCAGCCATTCCCGGCGCCACGAACCTCACGGCCGAAGGCACGATCATCGGTGACGGTCGCAGGTGGGACACCGTGCAGTTCATCGCCGTCGACTCACCCGACGAGGTCGCACGGATCGCTACATCACTCAGCGATTGCGCCCCGGGCGAGGTCTACGTGATGGGCCTGCGGGCATCGCTCGACGCAATCACCAAAGGTTGAGATGCACCTCGAGATCGACCGACGCGACATCCATTCGTTCCGACTCGCAGAGTCGACGCCGCCGGAGCAACTCGCCGAGGGACAAGTGGTACTGCGTCTGGAGCGCGCCGCACTGACATCGAACAATGTGTCCTACGCGCTCACCGGCGACATGCTCGACTACTGGGGTTTCTTCCCAACGGAGGCCGGCTGGGGTCGACTTCCGGTGATGGGCTTCGGTGTCGTCACCGCCTCGGCGAACCCCGACATCGCTGTCGGCAGTCGGTACTTCGGCTTCTATCCACTCGGCGACCATCACGTCGTGCAGGCGCGGGCCTCGCGCGGCGGGTTCGTCGATGTCGCAACGTGGCGCAACAACCATGCGATGGCGTACCGCAACTTCGATCTCGTCGAGGCCGGTGCCGACGATGACGCGATCCTCATCTTCCGCGGACTGTTCGTCACATCGTTCCTCATCGACGACTACCTGCGCGAGCACAACTACTTCGGCGCGGGCCGAGTGATCATCACCAGTGCGTCCAGCAAAACGTCGATCGCTCTCGCCCACTGTCTGCGAACGGCTGGGTCGGTCGAAATCGTGGGACTCACGTCCGAACGGAACGTTGAGTTCACTCGTGGGGTCGGCGAGTACGACACCGTCGTGAGCTACGAGGAGATCGGCTCGCTCGACGACACCGCCTCGGTACTGGTCGATATGGCGGGCAACACCAACGTCGTGGCCGCAGTGCACACGCACCTGGCCGGCAAGGTGGCGTACTCGTGCAGCGTCGGGGCGACGCACTGGGATGCGCCTCGTTACGCCGGCGAGATGCCTGCACCAACACCCGAGTTCTTCTTCGCCCCCACGCAACTCGCCAAGCGCGGCAAAGAGTGGGGCGCAGCGGAGATGAACGAGAAGATCGCTGCCGCCCTCGGCGAGTTCATCGGCAGCACCCGCTCTTGGCTCAGCATCGAGCGCACGGTCGGCGCCTCGGCCGTGCCGACGCTCTACAGCTCATTGGTCAACGGCAACGTGCAGCCCGAGCTCGGGCACATCGTCACGTTCTCCTGAGCATCACGTTCCGCGGGAACGCCTGGTCAGCTGCAACGCGTGCCGAGAAATTCCGGTTTTCTGCTTGACTTCGTGAACGAACGTGTGTACGCTCCCACTATGGAGTCCGCAATGGGTTTCGCATCCGGAACGGAGATGGACATGATCCTCTCGCCGGACGAGTTCGTTGCGGCAATGGTCGCCCACGAACGCAATGCGGCCCGTCTTGCGTTGGCGTTACGTCGCTTGGAGAACACCGGCGAGCTGGGTATCGACGGTGCCGTGTCCACCCGCGCCTGGCTGCGCGATCGCTGCCGCATGACCGACGTACTGGCCGGCCGCTGGGTTGCCCAGGGCCGCTTCCTCGACCGCTTCGACAGCATCGCCGGCCTCGCGCTCTGCGGCGCCGTCTCTGCCGGCCAGGTGCACACGGTGCGCGCGTTCTGCCCGCCCAAGCTGCAGCCGCTGATGGATCAGCAGCACCGTGAACTGATGCCGTTCCTCGCTGCGCTGGACGCGGAGTGCACGGTGAAGGTGATGGACACCTGGCGCAAGAAGGCCGAGGCAGTGGTTGATGCGGATGCCCCGCCGTCGGAGGCCGATCGCTCGCTGCGGATGAGTCGTGCTTCGGACGGTGCGCTGCTGGGCACCTTCGAGCTGTACGGCGGGGCGGCCGCCGAAGTGGAGGCCGCGCTGAAGACCGCGGCCACGTTCGAGGGCGAGTACGACACGCGCACCAAGACGCAGCGCGATGCCGACGCGTTGCACGACATTGCCGCGTTCTACAACCAGCACAACGAGAAGCCCACCACCAAGCGCCGCCACCCACACGTGGAGCTGGCGCTCGAGGGCGACACGCTCACCACCGATCTGCTGTTGGGCAGCCACCCCGACACCGGCCGCCTGTTCGACCACGCCACCACCGAAACCGTGTTATGCGACTGCCTGATCCACCAGATCATGCGCGGCACCGACTCACTGCCAATCGGCTACGGCCGCGCCCGCTACAGCGTGCCCCGGCACCTGTTCCGCCTCACCGCCCAACGCGACGGTGGCTGCCGCTTCCCCGGCTGCGACCGCCCGGTGTCCTACTGCGACGCCCACCACCTGTTCCACTGGCGCAAGGGCGGCCCCACCAACCACGACAACCTGGGCATGTTGTGCAACCGCCACCACCACATCGTGCACCGCGAACGCGTGCACGTGAAGCTGCTCCCCGACGCCACGATGCACTTCACCTGGCCCGACGGCCGACACCGCGAAACCCGGCCACGCGGCAAACCGCCCGGAATCCCACGACCACCGGTGTGAACCACCTCTAGTCTGGTCTGCCTATGGGTCAGCGCTTCTACGTCGAGACCTTGGGCTGCCCCAAGAACCAGGTTGACAGCGACAAGCTGATCGGCACGCTGTTGGCCGACGGTATGACTGCGACCGACGATCCGTCGAAGGCCGACTTGGTGGTGGTGAACACGTGTGCCTTCATCGACGAGGCGCGCAAGGAGAGCATCGACACGATCCTCGCGCTCGAGGATCAGCGCAAGAAGGGTGGCCGCTTGGTGGTCACCGGCTGTATGGCCGAGCGGTACGGCAGCGAGTTGGCCGAGGCGCTGCCCGAGGTTGATCAGGTGTCGGGGTTCGGCGTGCCCGTGAACCTGATGTCGAAACCCGGCAAGAAGCAGATCCCTCTTTCCATCGTGCCCACGCTCGACCTACTGAACCTGCCTCGGCCGAAATCGAACAGCCCGTGGGCCTACGTGAAGATTGCCGAAGGTTGCGACCGCACCTGTGGATTCTGCGCGATCCCGTCGTTCCGCGGCCCGCAGCGCAGCCGCGACGTCGCCTCCATCCTCCACGAAGTCGATGAGTTGGGGGCCAAGGAGATCGTGCTCATCGCGCAGGATCTCGCCAGCTACGGCAAAGACCGCCCCGATGAGTTGGGTGCAGGTTCCATCGTGCCCCTCGTGCGCGCAGTGGCGGCCAAAGCCGCCTGGACGCGTTTGCTGTACCTGTACCCCAGCGACCTCAGCGATGAGTTGATCGACGCCATCTGCGACACCGGCGTGCCCTACTTCGATCTCTCCTTGCAGCACGTCAGCAAGCCGCTGCTCCGGCGGATGCGCCGGTGGGGCGACGGCAAGCGGTTCCTCGACCGCATCAACGACATCCGCAATCGCGAGCCCGATGCCGCGTTCCGCAGCAACTTCATCGTCGGTTATCCCGGGGAGACCGAAGAAGACCACGATCAGCTGTTGGCGTTCATCGAGCAGGCGCAGCTCGACTGGTGTGGGTTCTTCGCCTACAGCCCCGAGGACGGCACCTACGCGGTCGGGCTCGACGGCACGGTGCCGACCGGCTTGATGAACGAACGGCTGGCGGAACTGCGCGAGATGCAGGACGACATCACCGCCACGCGGCGCGACGATCTCATCGGCCGCACGGTGAAGGTGCTGGTGGATGCGCCGGGTGAGGCGCGCAGCACCCGTGAGGCGCCCGAGATCGACGGTGTCATCGAAGTGCCGCACGGTCTGGCTGTGGGTGAGTTCCACGAGGTGCGCATCGTTGATGCCATGGGCCCCGATCTCGTGGCAGACTCGCTCTGATGCCTGTCGACCCGTCTGCCGTCAAGACCTGGGCCAACCTCGTCACCGTTGCGCGGGTGCTCATCGCGCCGTTCATGCTGGTACTCATCCCCGATGGTGGTGCCGGTAGTTGGGCAGCGTTCGCCCTCTGGTTCGTACTTTGCTCCAGCGATGGCATCGACGGCTACCTCGCCAGGCGTCACGGTGCCACCACGCTGGGGGCCTTCCTCGATCCGCTCGCCGACAAGATCCTCGTGCTCGGTGCGATGTTCATTCTGGTCGCCAACGACACGTTCTGGATCGTGCCGGTGGCGATCGTCACCGCCCGCGAGTTGCTGATCAGCCTGTACCGCACGTTCGTGGCTTCGAAGGGTGTCAGCGTGCCGGCGAGCAAGATCGCCAAGTGGAAGACCTTCGTGCAGCAGCTGGCCGTCGGCTTCGCGATCATGCCCATCACAGCTGAGGACGCCACCTGGTTGTGGATCTGGCTGTTGTGGATCTCGGTTGCGCTCGCGGTGATCAGTGGCGGTCAGTATCTGTCGCGAGCGATGCGTGGCGGAGTCGTTGAGCCCGATCCCGCGAACGCGATCTGACCGATGCGCTGCGACGTCGTAGCCGTTGGCACCGAGTTGCTGCTGGGCCAGATCACCGACACCAACAGCCAGTGGATCGGTGAACAGTTGGCGCTGGCAGGTATCGACAGCCTGTTGCAGGTGAAGGTGGGCGACAACCTGGCGCGCATCATCACCTTGCTGGAGCGGGTGCTGGCCGATTCGGATGCGGTGATCATGTGCGGTGGTCTTGGCCCCACTCACGACGACATCACGCGTGATGCGATCGCCGCGGTGATGGGCGTGGGGTTGCACCACGACGAATCGGTGGCGCAGGTGATTGTCGAGTTGTTTGCCAGTCGAGGTCGCACGATGGCCGCCAACAACTTGCGCCAGGCACAGGTGCCCGACGGTGCCACGATCATCCCGCAGACACGTGGCACGGCTCCAGGCTTGATCTGCCCCGTCGTGATCGGCGGCGTCGACAAGGTCATCTACGCGGTCCCCGGTGTGCCGCACGAGATGAAGGACATGATCGAGCGGGCTGTGCTGCCCAACCTGCTGGCCCGTGCCGGCGAGGCGAGTGTGATCCGCAGCCGCACGTTGCGCACATGGGGCGAGAGCGAGAGCGGTCTCAACGAGCGACTCGACCCACTGATCGCGCGGCTGGAGACCGAGGGCAACCCGACGTTGGCGTTCCTCGCGAGTGGCTGGGAAGGTATCAAGGTGCGGCTGACGGCGAAGGCGCCCACCGAAGCGGAGGCACTGCTGATGCTCGGGAGCTGGGAGGCCGAGGTTCGTCTGCTGGTCGACGACCTTGTCTTTGGCACGGATGACGAGACGATGGAGTCTGTGGTCCTCCAGTTGTTGCGCGACCGCGGGCTGTCGTTGGGCCTGGCCGAGTCGGTCACGGGCGGTCTCGTCTCCGGTCGCATCACCTCGGTGCCAGGCGCGAGCGACACGTTCCGCGGCAGCGTGGTGAGCTACGCCAGCGCAGTGAAGTTCGACCTGCTGGGTGTCCCTCAGGGCCCGGTGGTCAGCGAAGCGGCGGCGGCAGCGATGGCTCGAGGTGCCCAGCGGGTATTGGGCGCCGACGTCGCGCTGGCGCTCACGGGTGTGGCCGGCCCCGCCGAACAGGACGGTATGCCGGTCGGCACCCTGTGCGTGGGGATTGCGATTCAGGATGAGGTACACACGCGTACGCTGCGGCTTCCTGGGCAGCGCGACCAGATGCGTCAGATGAGCGTCATCAGCGCGCTCGATCTGTTGCGCCGTGCGTTGCTCGCTCGTTAGTTAGGCTGGCCCGCACGCCTCCGTAGCTCAATGGATAGAGCAGCGGGTTTCTACCCCGTCGGTTGGGAGTTCGAGTCTCTCCGGGGGCGCCATTAGCAACCTGTTCTCTGTGTCCAGCAGAGACCGTGGTCCTTGCGCATCGCCGACTCGGATCAGCAGCTCTACGGGCGCGCACCAACGCTCATCCATTCCGTGGACCCGCGGTGCCCGAGAGCCCCCCGAGACAGCCCGTTGATTGGGCCCTCGACCGGAGTTGACAGCGCTCGGCTGGGACCGACGGTGACAAGTACACTACTTTGTGTTAACCTATTATTCATGTTGGTGGACAGTTCCAGACGGTTGACGAAAGGCGAGCGAACTCGTCAACGCCTGCTGTCGATCGCGATCGACGAGTTCGGCGCCCGTGGATACAAGGACACCTCGGTCAGCACGCTGAGCCGTTCCGCAGATCTGACGCCAGCTGCGGCATATGCCTATTTCGCCGACAAGCACGCGTTCTGGGAGGCGGCCGTGGAGGCCGATCTCGACGCGTTGTATCGCGAGGTGGGACAGAAAGTGCGGAACTCGAAGCGACCGCTGATGGACGCAGTGTTCGGCGTCTTGGACGGGATGTCGTCGCACCCACTGGCTCACCGTCTGCTCTCCGACGGCTCGAACGCTGATCTGCAGTTGTTCATCGGGCATCGCACGTTCGTGCGGCTGAGAGCGTTGATCGTGCTCGGTCTCTGTCAACGGCGCGACGCCGGTATGTTGCCCCCCGGCGCCGACCCGGAGCTGCTCGCCCGTGGTGTCGAGACGGTGCTGACGTCGTTCGTGTTGGCCACGGTTCGCGCCGGCCTCGAGCACGACGGCGATCGCACTGATGCCCTGGTGTCCTTGTTGCAGGCTGCATGCGGTGGGCCGCCGCTGCCGACCGAGCGGTTCGACCGGAACCTCTGAGCGAAACGCGCAGCGTCACCGCTCGCCCACCTCCCGTTACCGTGTGAAGCCGCACGCGCGGTAGCCTTTCAGCTCAGTGGGCAGATTGCGTCCCAGAGCGTGGTGTAGAAGCTCGTGTGTTCCTCGAAGCTGTTGGTCAGGTTCGGGGTGCTGCGGGCAAGGCTAGTTCGCCGGGTTGATCGGTGAGGTCAGCGACGCTGGCGGCGGCGATGTAGCGGCGTTCGGC
>WLIV01000033.1 GCA_009702045.1 Actinomycetota bacterium
AAGACCCGTTACAGCACGCCGGGCGTGGGCCTCATCAGCCCGCCGCCGCACCACGACATCTACTCGATCGAGGATCTCAAGCAGTTGATCCACGACCTCAAGAACTCGAACCCGGCCGCACGTGTGCACGTCAAGCTGGTGTCCGAGGTCGGGGTCGGCACGGTCGCCGCTGGTGTCAGCAAGGCCAAGGCCGATGTGGTGCTGATCTCCGGTCACGATGGTGGCACCGGTGCCAGCCCGCTGACGTCGCTGAAGCACGCCGGTGCACCGTGGGAACTCGGCCTCGCCGAGACCCAACAGACGTTGCTGTTGAACGGGCTTCGCGATCGCATCGTCGTGCAGGCCGATGGCCAGCTGAAGACCGGTCGCGATGTCGTCATCGCCGCCCTCCTGGGCGCCGAGGAGTTCGGCTTTGCCACCGCCCCGTTGGTGGTCAGCGGCTGCATCATGATGCGCGTCTGTCATCTCGACACATGCCCGGTTGGAGTCGCCACGCAGAACCCGGAACTGCGCAAGCGGTTCAGCGGCAAGCCCGAGTTCGTGGTGACGTTCATGGAGTACATCGCCGAGGAAGTGCGCGAGCACATGGCCCGTCTGGGTTTCCGTACGATGCAGGAGATGGTGGGCCGCGTCGAGGTGCTCGACACACGTGACGCGATCGACCACTGGAAGGCGAAGGGTCTCGACATCAGCCCGATCCTGGCCATCCCACAGAACCCCTACGGGCAGACCCTGCACCAGTCGGTGACGCAGGATCACGGTCTCGATGACGCGCTCGATCAACTGCTGATGCGCGAGTGCGCACCCGCTGTCGAACGCGGCGAGCGGGTGACGCTCGATCTGCCGATCAAGAACGTCAACCGGACGGTCGGCACCATGCTCGGTTCGGCGATCACCAAGGCCCACGGCGGAAAGGGACTGCCGGACGGCACGGTCACGCTCAACTTCCGCGGTTCGGCCGGTCAGAGCTTCGGTGCCTTCGTGCCCGCCGGTGTGACGATGACCCTCGAAGGTGATGCCAACGACTACGTCGGTAAGGGACTCTCCGGTGGTCGCATCGTGGTGCGTCCCGATCGTGTTGCGTTGTTTCCAGCAGAGGACAACGTGATCGCCGGCAACGTCATCGGCTACGGCGCGACGGGCGGCGAGATCTTCTTGCGCGGCACTGTCGGCGAGCGTTTCTGCGTGCGCAACTCCGGTGCCACCGCCGTCGTGGAGGGAGTGGGCGACCATGCCTGCGAGTACATGACGGGCGGTCGTGTGGTGGTGCTCGGTCCTACTGGCCGCAACTTCGCTGCTGGTATGAGCGGCGGCATCGCCTACGTGTACGACCCGGATGATTCGTTCGCTGCTCGTGTGAACAAGGAGATGGTGCGGTTGCAAACGCTCGGCGACACCGACCGCGAGTTCCTGCTCGAGACCGTGCGCAAGCACGCCGACCACACCGGCTCGGCTGTGGCGACACGCATCATCGCCGAATGGTCGGCCGAGAGCACGAAGTTCAAACGGGTGATGCCCATCGACTACGAACGGGTGCTCAACGTGATGAAGGACGCCGAGGCCGCTGGTCTCGACGAAGAAGCGACGCTGGCAAAGGTGATGGAGGCGAGCCGTGGGTGAGACGACAGGTTTCCTGCAGTGGGATCGTCAGACGGCGGGGCACCGGCCTGTGGCTGTGCGTCTACGCGACTGGAAAGAGGTCTACGAGAAGTTCCCCGCGGATGTTCTGCACGAACAGGCCGGGCGCTGTATGGACTGCGGTATCCCGTTCTGTAACAACGGCTGCCCGCTGGGCAACCTGATCCCGGACTGGAACGACCTTTCGTACCGGAACCACTGGCGCGACGCGATCGACCGTCTGCACGCGACGAACAACTTCCCCGAGTTCACCGGTCGTCTGTGCCCGGCACCGTGCGAGTCGGCCTGCGTCGTCGGCATCAACGGCGACCCGGTGGCGATCAAGCAGGTGGAAGTCGAGATCATCGACCGCGCCTGGGACGAAGGCTGGGTGCTGCCCGAGGTGCCGACGGTGAAGACCGGTAAGCGTCTTGTGGTCATCGGCAGCGGCCCGGCAGGCCTCGCCGCTGCGCAGCAACTCACTCGTGCGGGTCACGACGTGGTCGTGCTCGAGCGTGCCGATCGCATTGGCGGACTGCTGCGCTACGGCATTCCCGAGTTCAAGATGGAGAAGCGGCACGTCGATCGTCGCATCGCTCAAATGGAGGCTGAAGGCACTGAGTTCCGCACCAACGCGTCCGTCGGCGACGGGGTCGACATCGAGGTGCTGCTGGCGTCGTACGACGCAGTGGTGCTGGCCTGTGGTGCGACCGAGCGTCGCGACCTGAACATCCCCGGGCGCGAGTTGGGCGGTGTCCACCAGGCAATGGAGTACCTGCCGTACGCCAACCGGGTGCAGGAGGGCGACCTCGATCGGTCGCCGATCCACGTCGAGGGCAAGCACGTCGTCATCATCGGCGGAGGCGACACCGGCGCCGACTGTCTGGGTACTGCCCATCGGCAGGGCGCCGCATCGGTCACCCAGTTAGAGATCATGCCGCAGCCGCCCACGAAGCGGAACGCCGGGGGCAACCCCTGGCCTCAGTTCGCGATGGTCTACAAAGTGACGTCGGCACACGAAGAGGGCGGCGAGCGTCTGTACAGCGTCAACACTGAGCGCTTCCTTGCGGGCGACGATGGTCGCGTGCGTGCACTGCTGCTGCACGAGGTGCAGATGGTGAACGGTCGCTTCGAGAAGATCGAAGGCACCGACCGCGAACTGTCCGCCGACTTCGTGTTCCTGGCAATGGGCTTCGTTGGCCCGGAGAAGGGTTCGTGGCTCACCGGACTCGGCGTGAACTTCGACGAGCGTGGCAACGTGGCCCGCAACGACGCCTATATGACCAACGTTCCCGGCGTGTTCGTGGCTGGCGACATGGGTCGTGGCCAGAGCCTGATCGTGTGGGCGATCGCCGAAGGGCGCTCGTGTGCCGCCGGTGTCGATCGCTGGCTGATGGGGGAGACGCAGCTACCCGCACCCATCCCGCCGACGGAGCGACCCCTTCTCTGAGGTCACACGCTCTAGGCTGTATGACCATGCAGATGAAGTGGTTGGCTCCGGCAATCCTCGCCGTGTCCGTACTGGGTGCTGGCGGCGTCCTCGCCGCCTGTGGCGACAGTTCCACGGCCAGCAGCACGACGGTTGTGATGATGGGAGCGACCAACTACCAGACCTTGCCCGTCACTCAAAGTACGTTGCCGCCCGCCACCACACTGCCGCCCATGCCGGGCCAGATCACCAGCGACGAGCAGAGCTACACGGTCCAGCCGAACGATTACATGGGCCTCATCGCGTCGATGTACAGCGTGTCGATTGCTCAGCTCGCCACCGCCAACGGGTGGCCCGATGCAGGCGCCACTCACAAGCTCTACGCCGGCGATGTGATCAAGATCCCGGCCGGCGCCATCGTGCCGATCCCCACCAGCTCCACCGAAGCAACTGCTGCACCGACGACCGCTCCGTGTATCAAGGGTACGCACACGATCGTGTCCGGTGAGACGCCGGGCTTGGTCGCCAAGCAGTACGGCGTCACCCTCCAGCAGTTGGGTCTGGTGAACTTGCACACCAAGGGCTACAGGTCCTTCATCGTGGGTGTGAAGATCAACATCCCCTGCAAGTGATCGCATGCTGACCGTCATCGAGGCACGGGTGCTCGGCTGCCTGCTGGAGAAGGAACGTACAGTTCCCGACCAGTACCCGCTGACGCTGAACACGCTGGTCTTGGCCTGCAACCAAACGACATCGCGCGAACCGGTGATGCATCTCGCAGATCACGAGGTCGAGGCCGTGTTGTTGGGGCTGAAGTCGCAGACACTCGTGAGGTACGTGCATCCGGCGCATGGTCGCAGCGTCACCCGCTATCGGCAGGTGGCCGACGAAGCGTGGGGCATCGATGCGCCGAGCGCTGCGTTGCTGGCGGTGTTGCTGTTGCGTGGTCCGCAGACGTCAGCTGAACTCGCGACTCGCACCGAGCGGATGCACGTGTTCGCATCGCCGGCGCAGATGGAGACCACGTTGGCCGAGTTGGTGTCGGCAGGGATGGTGCAGGCGTTGGGCCGTCAGCCTGGCCAGCGGGAACACCGTTGGCAACAACTGCTGGCCGAGGAAGTGGTGGCAGCTGGCCATGAGGATGGCAGTGTGCCTGCCCCACCTCCGGTGATGCGGACAACGGGCGTCACCGTCACCGACAGCGATCGGATCGCCGATCTGGAGCGGCGGATGGTGCGATTGGAGACCGAACTCGCCGGGCTGCTGACGGGAACTGACGCTCCCGAGTCGTCCATGCCTGAGTAGGGTTCTCAAAATGGCAAAGTCCGATGAGATCGCCTACCTCGAGCGGATGGGGCAGGATGGGCAACTGCACGCCTTGGGCAAGCCGTGGTCCGATGCCGAACGCGCCCGCTTGCTGGGTGAGGTGGCGGCCCTGTTGTCGTTGCTGCCGCAGCCCCCGGCCCGCGTGCTCGACGTCGGTGCGGGCAGCGGCTGGACGGCGTGCATCCTGGCGATGGCCGGATATTCGGTCGTGGCCTCCGATATCTCGCCCGACATGGTGTCGCTGATCGCACTCAACGCCGAGCGCTACCGAGTGGAACTGGACGACGTGGTGGTGTCCGACTTCGAAGCGCTGCCATTCGACAACGAGTTCGACATTGTCGTGTTCTACGACTGCCTGCATCATTCCGACGACGAGGTGGCAGCGCTTCGTGGCGCCCATCGTGCGCTGAAGGTGGGCGGGATGTGCATCACGCTCGAGCCGGGCGTCGGCCATCACACGTCACCGGGTTCGATCGTGGCGATGCAGCAGACCGGCGTCACCGAACGCGACATGCCACCACGACTCATCATCTCCGCTGGACGCGCTGTGGGATTCACCGCATTCGAGGTGTATGAGCGGCCGCAGCACCCGATCCAACTCGGTGCCGGTCGGGTGCCCCGCGTGCGCACGGTGCTGGCCCAAGCGGTGCGGTTCTTGAAGCAAGCGACTCCATTCGCCAGCACACGCGGCCACTTCGTGGTGTTGCGCAAGTGACGGAGCGAGTGATTAGCCCAGGTCGGGCCAGCGGCGCTTCTGGCGACGGCGCTGACCGGCCTTGCCCAGTTTGCGATGTTCGGCGAGCGCCCACTGGCGACGCCATCCGTTGTACTCGGGTCCGGTGAGTTTCGGGTTGGTACCTGCCGCGGCTCGTTGCCGGGCGGTCCAGAAGTCGGTGAGCGCCTCGTCGGCCAGTGCAGTGACTGCGGCTTCGATACGGGTGTTGAACCGGCGGGTGCTCTCACCTTCGATGGGGTAGAGCGGCGAGCCGAACACGACCTTGGTCTTGCCAGGTTTCGGTCGTTTCATCCCTTTGCCGTAGATTGCCCCGGTGCCGTCGATGAACACCGGCACGACCGGTGCGCCGGTGCGGTTGGCGAGGTACGCGGCGCCACCCTTGAAGTCCTGCCCCCACCCGTCCGGTGAGCGGCCACCCTCGGGGTAGATCACCAGGCTCCAGCCGGTGTCGATCAGACGGCGCAGTTCGTCGCTGCTCTTGCGGCCGGTGACCTCGCGGTCGATCGGGAACGCGTTGAGCGTGAGCGCGGCGAGCGTGCCCTTCACCTTCGTGTCGAAGAAGTAGTCGGCGGCTGCGGCCACGACGAGCTTTGAACGCCATGGCTCGGGCACGGCAACGATCATCACGCCCGTATCGAGGTGGCTGTGATGGTTCGGGGCGAAGATCATCGCCGGCGTCGTGTCGAGCCGTTCGAGGTCGGCGAGTCGGTCGAGGCCCTCAATCTCAGGGTCGGCGAGGAGCTTGATCGCCGCTCGCACCGGACCGTTGGTGACGATCGCGCGCACCACCTTGGCGGGTGCCTTGCGGGCCCAGTCGGTGTCGAAGTCGGCACCCAGTTTGCTGGGCGTCTGGGGGACCACCTGGCCCTTGGGCACCGACGGCTTGCGATAGGGGAAGCCCAGCGCCTTGGCCGGCTTGAGGACGGCCTGCACCGCCGACCCCGCAGCGTCGCCCAGCTTGGAAAGCTTGCGCAGCTGCGGTACCGAGCTCAGCTTGCTGGGGGTGTTCCGCAGCTTCATTGCACGTCCGCGACCAGCAGCGCCGGCACGTGCAGGTGAGTGATCGTGGCGTTGCGGCCGACCACATCGCTGGCGATCTCGAACGCGTCGTCCATCGTGCTGGCCGGTGTGAACCCGAGGCGGCGGACGGTGGGTGCGTCGCCGCCGACGATGATCACCTTGCCGGCGTGCTGCAGACCGTGTGCGCCCCAGTACCAGGCGTAGAACGGGTGCACGCCGTGGTAGGCGTTCCCGGTGCGGTACAGGTGCTTGTACCACTCGTCCTCGGCGTACTGCTTCTCCCACTTGCGCGACATCTCCGCCGGGTTGGTGGTGTCGGTGAGCACCTGCTCGAAGAAATCGATGTAGCTGGGGTGGTGTACCGGGTTGAAGTCGCGGTACGTGGGGTGGGTCATGATGATGACTCCGCCTTCACGCACGAGCGGCTTGTTGCGGTACATGTTGAACAGGTACCCGAGCCCCATGCACATCACCAACACCGGGTTCATCACGCCGTCCGGGTTGTAGGGGCTGACGAACGGGATGCCGAGTGTGAGGATGTCGGTCTGTCCCTGCACCTCGACGAGTTGCTGCTTGTACACGTGCTCGAGCGTCAGCTTGTGGACGGCCTCTGTCTCGCCGGCCTGCACGCTGGTCATCTGGTGCGGGCCTTCCATACCGTGGAAGATCTTTCGGGCGAGTTTGATCGGCGTGCGCTTCAACGCTTTGGTGGTGCCGAGGAATGTGGCGCGGTCCTTGGCGGTCCACTCCCACTCGCGCTTGTTGATGAAGCCGAACGGCTTCGGGAACATGTCGGTGTTCAACGTGGTCTCGATCTGGAAGATCTTCGGCCCGTGATCCTTCAGCACCTTGCCCAGTCGCCACACGCTGGTGTGCAGCGCGCTGTGGTGTCGGTGACCCATCAGACTGCGGGTGTTCTCCAGCGTCTCGGGATTGTGGTGAAAGCTGAGGCAGCGGTACGAGGCGAGGCCCGTGGTGATGCTCTTCCATCCGCCGTCCATCGCGACGGAGTTGATGTTGACGTAGATCACCAGGTCGCTCTCGGCGGCACGCTTGTTGATCTCCAACACCTCACCGTGATCGGTGGTGCCGATGACCTCGAGGTTGTCGTGATCTTCGGCATCGTGCTGGTACAGCATTCCGCGGCCGTGGAACGCGTCGTAGACGCGGTCGCCGAGTGCGTGGCGCAGTTCGTACTCGTGCATGCGCCGGTGCAGGCCGAGGGCGGCAATCAGGTGCACATCCTCGACACCGGCCTCGGCGACGAGGTCGAGCACTGCCTCGATCACTCGTTGGCGGTTGTCGGGGCGCTCCATCTTCGGCAGCGGCAGGCTGACGTCATCGAACGCGATGGTCAACTTCATACCTGGGAAGAGCAGCGTGGGGAGCGGGTCTTGGTCGATCGGGTTCAGCAGTGCATGGCGGATTGCGCCGTCGACGTCCTTGATGGCATCGAGTGGCTCGGGTGGGTAGATCACCCGGCTGCGACCGGCGGGCAACTTTTCGAGGCTGAAACCCTCGCCGCGCCAGAACAGGATCGGCGGAGTGGAGCGATCGACATCGAGGACGAATCCGGGACGGGGCATGGCTAGTTCTTCCCTCTCATATCGAACGCGATCTTCACTGCACCGCGTCGGCCACTGGTGGCTGCGTGAGCGATGGCGTCGGTGTAGTCCTTGAGCGAATACGTGGCCGACACGAGTCGGCCGAGATCGTGATGCCGCACCACGTCGATCGCGCTGGCGAAGTCGGCGTGTGTGTAGGCGTAACAGCCGCGGATGGCCGTCTCGCGGTGCCACAACGAGGTGAGTTCGAGCGACACGTTGGAGGGCATACCCACCACCTGCACCTCGCCGCCAGGGGCGACGACCTGCAGCGCTTGCTGCAGCGACTCGCTGCTGCCGACACAGTCGATGACGTGTGGCGCACCGCATGTCAACTGCTCGCCGAACACGAGCGACTTGCTGGCCGAGCGCACGTGGCGCGGCAACTCGTCGCTGGTGCACACGATGTCGGCGCCGAACTCCTTGGCCAGACGCTTCTGCTCGGCGTACCGGGCAGTCACGATGATCGGGGCATGCCGGGTCGTGGAGTCGTGTAGGGCGGTGATGGCCGCGAGTGTCAGCAGCCCGAGTGTGCCGGCGCCGATGATGACCGTCTGCTTGCCGGTGTAACGGGCCGCGGCGTGGACAGCGCAGGCCGTGGGCTCGATGAGCACGGCGGCTTCGTCGCTGAGGTCGTCGGGGACATCGACGAGTTGCGTCGGGTGGGCGAGCATCTCGTTGCTCCAGCCGCCGCCGGTGTCGGTGCAGAAACCGGTCTGCAGACCCGGTTGGAGATGGCCGAACGCAATGCGCTCGCACAGGTTGATGTGCCCCTCCGCACACGCATGGCACACGGGTGAGATGCCGCGAGTGACGCACGACAGCACGGGGACGACGACGACACGCCTGCCGGCCTTTCCGTCATCGTTGATCACGTTGGCGACGACTTCGTGGCCGGGCGTGAATGGGTAGCTGACCAACGGGTCGAAGTACGCCGAGGCCGACCCGTCAATCAGCGACAGGTCGCTGCCGCAGATACCCGACAGTCGGGGACGCAGGCGCAGCCATGCCGGCGTCGGCAGCGGGAGTCGTTCGTCGGATTGCAGGCCGAGCGGGCCGACGTGTGCACCGGCGCCGGGCATGATCGCTCCGGCGATGCGAGCCATCGCGAACTTGGCAGGTTTGCGAGAGAAGACCAAACGGCTCATCGAACCACTCCGTTGCTGAACGACTTCTTCCGCTCGCGCTCGGCCAACAGCGGCCCCAGTGGCAGCCACATCTTGGGGGCGCCGGACGACTTATCCCAGTGCTCGACCAACCAGCCGCGCTTGCGGGCGATGGCTGCCAGGCGGGTCTCGGGGTTCACTGCGACGGGGAATCCAACGGCTTCGAGCATCGGCAGGTCGCTGGAACTGTCGGCGTAGGCGACGCTGTCCTCCAGCCTGAGGCCCTCTGACATGCAATAGTCGGCGAGGATCTCGGCACGGGTCTCGCCGATCGGCGGGACGACGGCCATGTTGCCGCTGTAGGTGCCGTCCGGTCGCACGCTGAGCTTGGCGGCGACGATCTCGTCGAACAGTGGGCGCAGACCCTCGACTGCGAAGTCGAGCGCGCCGGTGATCAGGATCGTCTTGTGTCCGAGCGCGCGGTGTTCACGCACGCGACGTAGGCCGGCGGGGAACGACTTGGCGAGGATCAGGTTCGCCAGCAACTCGGGTGAGTCCTCGGCGATCTGGGCCACCGGTGCGTCCTCGTAACGGCGGTAGAAGAAACGCAGGAAGTCGCTGCGGTCCTTGCGGTCGACGGCCTGCAGCGTGGGTGCCTCGGCGATCGTGCGCAACACGTAACGGATGCGCTCGGGCACGTTCAGCCGGCGGGTGGCCAACCACGAGTAGCTCTCGACCACGTTGCTGGAGATCAAGGTGTTCTCCAGGTCGAAGGCCGCGACATGACGGTCGGGGGACAGCACCGACCGGCGCAGGCGTGCGGTGCGATCGATCTTGCTCCGGCCCGGTGTGACCTTGGCACGTGAGTGGTGCACGATCGAGGGCAGGTGGATACCGCTGATGTACTTCGTCCAGTCGACGCTACGCGGATCGAAGTTGAATGCGGCCTTGTCCGTCGCGTCGAGGGTGTCCCACACGGTGAGCAGCTGATCGACGGAGTACACCGCTTCGCACTCGGTGTAGAGGCCGTACAACAGCACGTACTCGTACGCGCGATCGATGTCGTTCTTCTTCTCCTCCAGCGAGGCGGCCCACGAGGCCTGCTTGCCGCGCAGTGGCAACGCCTGCAGGACCCGCTCGGTCTTGCCGGCGATGTTCTTCGCTCGCGCCAACTGCTCCTTGACGCGGCCACGCGCCGGGAACTTCCACTCGGGCACCACGATCGGCTGACCCTCGTTGTCGTACAACGGGTGCTCGGTGAACCAGGCGCGGATGTCGTCGACCATCGCCTTGTAGCGCAGCGGATTCGTGCTGCCGCTGGCCACCTGCGTGATGTACGGGGCGCTGGGACCGGTAGCGGCGACGGTGATGATCGCGGCGACGACGATGTCGACCGGGATGACGTCGACGATGCCTTCCGGCACACCGGGGAACTCGGACAACAGCCCGCGGGCGTAGCTGAGGATGACTGGCTCGGCCATCCGGAAGCCGCGGATCCAGCCAGGGAACGGCTCGGCCAGCGCCGACTCGATGATGCTGGGGCGCACGATGTTGACGGGCAGATCGCCCTTCACTTCGGTGAGCGCTTGCTCGCCGAGTGCCTTGGTGTAGGCGTACGCGTCCGGCCAGCCGACGCTGGCGGCGCGAGAGCGGCCGGCTTCGACGAGTTGCGCCTTCACCCATGCTTCGCGAAGGCTCTCGGTCTTGGAGGCGAGGGCAGGGCCACCTGCTGCACCGAGTTCCTTGCGCGCCTCGCTGCGGAAGAATGTGAGCTGTTCCGTGGTGCGGCTCTTGGCCTCGATATCGCCGCGCAGGCGGCGACTGGCCGCCACTTCCTTGCGCCAGTTGAGCCCAATGTCCCAGTGGCCCTCGCTGACCAACGCCTCGGGGGCGTGGCCGCGTCGGTTGCCGGCGACGTAGCACGTGCTGACACCCACCATGTGCGGGCGGATGCCCATCGCGTGGCAGGCCTCGGCGATACGTACCGGGCCCATCAGGTTGATCTCCACCGCGCTGTCGAGTGGGCTGTCGAACGAGACGGCGGCGGCGGAGTGAATGATGGTGTCGCAACTGGCGAAGATCGGCCGGTCGTGGTCGTTCAGACCCAGACCGTCGGCGCTGACATCGCCACCGATGGCGACGACGCGGCGAGCGACCATCTCCTCGAAGGTCTCGACACCGGCCGTGGCCAGTTCACCCTTGAGGCGGTCGAAGCAGTTGTTCTTGAAGATCTCACGGCGTACGCGTTCGGTCGCGTCGTGACGTTTGCTGGGGCGAACGAGCAGCACCAGCGAGCACCCGGGGGCGCTGCGCAGCAGACGTTCGACGAGGGCGGTGCCCACGAACCCGGTGCTGCCGGTGATGGCGATGCGCTTGCCCGCGAGTTGTTCGGCGATCATGCGCTCGTCAGCGTAGCGCATCTCTCTACCATGTGGTAGAGAGAACATCGACATGGCCCGTACTGACACTCGCGCGCGCATTCTGGAGGCCGCCACCGACCTGTTCGGGCTGCGCGGGGTGGATGCCGTGTCGCTCGATGTCATTGCCGCCGAGGTGGGGGTGGCCAAACAGACGCTGTTGTACTGGTTCCCCAGTAAGGACGATCTGGTGCAGGCGGTGTTGGTGCACACCGCACTGCAACTCGGGGTGGTGATCCAGGCCGCCATCAGGTCGTCCACTGACGATCCACTCGACCGTATCGAGGCGGTGGTGAAAGCCGTGTTTCGGCCCGCGGTGCGGCGGCCGTCGCTGCTCGGCCTGATTCGCGAAGTCAGCCGGTTGTCGCCGGCGCTGGGGGAACGCTTCAGCGTCGAGTTGAAGCCACTCGTCGACCGCGCCGTGATCTACCTGCAGTCGGAGATGGATCGCGGGCGCATTCGTCGTGCCGACCCGCGTCTGATCGCCGCCCTTTGCTACGCCACGGTCACCGGCATCGCCACCGAACCCGAGGTACTGCGCACCGTCGGTTGGCAGACGAACACAGTGGAGTTGCGCAAGCTGCGCAGCGAACTGCTCGCCTTTCTCAGGGCTGCGCTAGCTCCGGCGTAATCACCCGAGGCCATTGAGCTCACCGGTTCACGGCCTCCAGCACCGCTTGGTGGAAGGCGGTGATGCCCTTGGTCAGGTGATCGTCGGGTGTGTCTTCTTCCTTCGTGTGCGACAGACCGGCGATCGACGAGGTGAACACCATCGCCGTGGGTACGACGCGGGCCATCTCCGATGCGTCGTGCAGTGCACCGCTGGCCAGTTCGAAGCGATGGCCCTCGACGGCCTCGACAGCGTTGCGGACGGACTCGACGAGCGCTGGGTCGAAGATCATCGGCGGGATGCGGAAGATGTGCTCGAACTCGACCGAGCAGTCCTCGGCGGCGGCTGCTGCTGCGGCGGCAGCTTTTGCGTCCGCGAACATCGCGGCCAGCGCGTCGGGGTCGATGTGGCGCATGTCCATCGTGCACACGGTCTCGCCGGGCACCGCGGTGACGACACCCGGTTTGCACGTGACGACGCCCACCGTGGTGACGCCGTTGTGCCGCTTTCCTATCTCGGCCAGTTCAAGCGTGAAGCGGCTCATCGCGCGCAGCGAGTCGCGGCGCATGTGCATTGGCATCGTGCCTGCATGGGCCGCTTGGCCGCTGAAGATCAGACGTTCGCGTTCGATGCCCACTGTGCCGGTGACGACGCCGACACCGAGGCCATGTTGCTCCAGGACCGGGCCTTGCTCAATGTGTAATTCGAGATACGCGACCACGTGCTCGAGCCGTGTGCGGGCGCCGTCCATCGCCTCCAGTGCCACACCGTGTTGAGCCACGACCTCAGGCAGCGCGTTGCCCCACTTGTCCTTCAGATCGCGCAGGATGTCGAGGTCGAGTGTGCCGACCACGGCTCCCGAGCCGAACAGGCTGCGACTGAAGCGAGCGCCCTCCTCGTCGGCCCAGTCGACGAGCGCGAACGACCGCTTCGGCGGGTTCGGCAGCGCAGCGAGGGAGCGCAGCACCTCCAGACCACCCATCACGCCGAGTGCCCCGTCGAGCCAGCCACCAGCGGGGACCGAGTCGAGGTGTGAGCCGACCACCACGGTGTCGGCCGACTGCCCCTGCAGATATGCCCACAGGTTGCCGGCCTCGTCCTGGTCAACCGTCACCGGCAGCGTGGACAATTCCTCGCGGAGCATTGCGCGTGCTTCGGCCCATTCGGGGGTCCAGCACAGGCGGCGCGAGCCAGCCGGGCCGCCGGTGCGGTTGGCCAGTTCGCGGAGATCTCGGATGGCGCGTTGGGCGTCGAAAGTAGCAGTGGTCACGCCGCGGACGTTAGCGCGCGACGGAGAACGCAAGCATCGCTTCGGCGATGGGTGCGAGCTGTGTCGCCGTGACCGACACGGGCCCGAGGACGGGAGCGATGGTGGTTTCGGTGACGGGTCCGCTCGCCTTGGCGAAGGCCTTGCGGGCGTTCACGCCGTAGGCCGTGATGGCGACGCTGGTGCCGTCGGGGGCGACCGCTAGCACCGAGACGACATGAGGCCCCTCGGACACGAACGTGTGGTCATCGGTGGCGGTGAACTTCACTTCGCTGGGAATCCACTGCGGCGATGCGGCGGCGATGGAGCGCCATGCGGTGATGGTGAGTTCCGTGCCATCGGCGAACGTGACGTACACAATGCGGTCCGTCGGGCAGTAGGAGGTATCCGGGGCCACGTCGCGAATAGCCGAAGTGGCGTACGAGCCAATGTTGGCGGCGATGGACGACAGGCCGGTCTTCGCGAAGTCGCCGAGTCTCGTGCTGGCGCTGATCTCGCCGTTGAGGTTCAACGCGCCGCTGGCGTCGTAGGCGTACCAGTACTTCGCCGCCGCGTTCACGGTGCCGGGATCGTCGATGCATCCGATGTCAGCCGGGGTGTTGGCGATCGGCACGGTGGGCACCGGTGGTCTGGCGGGAGTGTCCTCGCGCTGCCACAACATTGCGCCAGCGACGACTACGACCAGGACGACCATGGCGGCGGACATTGCCCGTCGGCGCTGCCGTCGGCGGCCGAGCATGTGGAATCCCATGTCAGTGTGCGGTGTTCCGCCGGCGTCGACCGTGCCGCTCGATCGCCAACTGCACGAGTTCGTCGATGAGGTCGTGGTACTCGACACCGCTGGCGATCCACAGCTTGGGGTACATCGAGATCGGAGTGAACCCCGGCATCGTGTTCACCTCGTTGAGCAGGAAGCCGCGACCGTGTTCCTCGAAGAAGAAGTCGACGCGTGAGAGGCCCTCGCAGCGCAGCGCCGAGTAGGCCCGCAATGCCAAGGCGCGCACCTGATCGGACTGCGCTGGTGTCAGCGGCGCGGGAATCAACGCTTGCGAGCCGTTGTCCACGTACTTGTCGGCGTAGTCGTAGAACTCTGCACCGGGGATGATTTCTCCGGGAACGCTGGCCCTGGGCTGCAAGTTGCCGAGCACCGCGACCTCGATCTCACGACCCTCGATCGCTTCCTCGACGACGGCCCACTCGTCGTAGGCGAACGCCAGGTCGAGGGCGTCGTTCAGGGCCTCGACGGTCTTGGCCTTGCTCACGCCGACGGACGAGCCCATGTTCGCCGGTTTGACGAAGACGGGGAGGCCCAGTGAGTTGGCCAGGTGCGCTGGAGTGCCCGGGCCACGCAGGTCGGCGCGCAGTGAGATGTGGCGCGGCTGCGGGAGTCCGTGCGCTGCAGCGACCTCCTTGGCCATGGCTTTGTCCATCGCCACGGCTGAGCCCAAGACGCCAGAGCCGACATACGGAAGGTCGGCGAGCTCGAGCATTCCTTGTACGGTGCCGTCCTCGCCAAGCGGTCCGTGCAGCAGCGGCACCACGACGGTGACGGCGCCGGACGACGGCGTGATCGCCACGGTGGGCTCGATCACCGATCCCTGCGGGTCCAGCCTGCCCGGCAGCGCATGTAGGCCTTCGGCCAGCGCAGCGAGCGCGTCTGTCGCCACCCGCCATCTGCCGTCGCGCCCGATGCCGATCGGTGTGATGCGGTACTTCGCCGGGTCGGCCGCCTTCAGCACGTGCGCTGCGGTCGTGCAACTGACATCGTGTTCTGCCGACTGCCCGCCGAACAGGACGATGAGATGGATCCGCTTGTCGTCGGTGGGCGGGGTCGCGGCCGTCATGCGACCCCGACGGTACCGTGTTGTGCGATGCGTTTCCGAGCAAGCGACGTGGCCGCTGCCACAGGTGGTCGACTCCACGGGCCCGATGTGGCGATCGACGGTGTCTGCTTCGATTCGCGTGCGCTGCAACCGGTGCAACTGTTCGTGCCCCTGGTGGCCGAACGTGACGGCCATGAGTTCATCGGCGAAGCGATGCACCGCGGTGCGGCGGCGTACCTCACGTCCAGGCCGACGGGCACCGTTTCGGGAACGGCGATCGAGGTGCCCGACACGTTGCGAGCGCTGATGGCACTGGCCGCGCTTCTGCGTGGTCGGCTCGACGGTCCGGTCATCGGCATCACCGGATCTGTCGGCAAGACCAGCACGAAGGATCTTGCCTGGGCGGCACTCGCTGCCAGTCGTCGCACGTGGGCCAACGAGCGCAGCTTCAACAACGAACAGGGTCTGCCCACCACGTTGCTGAACACTCCTGATGACACTGAGGTGTTGGTGCTGGAGATGGGGATGCGCGGCCACGGCGAGATCGCCGAGTTGTGTCGTATCGCTCGGCCGACGCTCGGTGTGGTCACTCGCGTCGCCGAGGCGCACAGCGATCGCGTGGGTGGCATCGAGGGCGTTGCCCGAGCGAAGGGCGAACTCGTTGAAAGCCTCCCACCGACCGGTGTGGCAATCCTCAACTACGACGACATTCGCGTGCGCGCGATGGCCGAGCGCACGTCGGCGGCGATCGTCTACTACGGCGAGAGCGCAGACTCTGCTGTGCACGTGCGCGTGTCGCAAGTGCGCCTCGACGACATCGCTCGGCCCACGTTCGCCCTTGACACCCCGTGGGGCTCGGCCACGGTGCATCTTGGCGTCAGCGGTCGGCACATGGTGCACAACGCGGCGGCTGCGCTGGCATGCGTCGGTGCGGTCGGCGGCGATCTCTTGGCCGGTGCTGCCGCGCTCAGCGATGTGGGGATGACCTCGATGCGGATGGAGATCCAGCGGACGGCGGCGGGTGCGACGATCCTGAACGACTCGTACAACGCCAACCCCACCAGCATGCGCGCTGCGCTCGACGCGCTGGCCGTCCTTCCGGCGAGTCGTCGGGTCGCAGTGTTGGGGCTGATGGCCGAGATCGCCGACGCGGAAGCCGAGCACCGCTCGATCGTCGCATACGCACGCGGTCACGGCATCGAAGTGCTCGCCGTCGGCACCGACCTCTACGGACTCACCCCGGTGACCGACGCTGTGGCAGCGCTGGGGTCACTCGCCGGTGGAGATGCCGTGCTCGTCAAAGGTAGCCGTGTGGTCGGGCTTGAGCGCGTGGCGGCCGCCCTGTTGCTCGACCCGTCGGTCGATGCGCTCGATATCGCACCACCACGACAGCCCTAGCGCGCAGACCGCGCCGAACCCCAACACCCAGCGAGCGCCGATCGCGTCCATCACCGGTGCGAACAACATGTTCCCCACCGGCACCGTTCCGCCGAACGCCATGAACCACAGCGCCATGACGCGCCCGCGTTCATTGTCGGCGAGACGACTCTGGAAGATGGTGTTCATCGAGGTCGTGGTCGCGAAGTAGGCGAATCCCAGCAGTGCACCGGTGATGAACGCCCACAGCGGCGTGCGCACGACGGCGAACAGGCCGAGGAACAGCGCGAATGCCGCGAACCCGCGCCGGACGAGCATGCGTTTGTCAGTCCCCACGAACACCGTGCCGATGGCCAATCCGCCGAGGCACGCGCCCATGCCCCACGTGGCGTAGATCCACTCGTAGGTCGTGCTGTTCTTCTTCACGCCGAAGTTGAGCCGCACTACTGCGGCGAACAGTCCCACGTAGGGCAGCGACACGAGTGAGAACACGAACAGGGTGGCCAGCAGGCGGCTCACCGCCGGGCGGTCGCGCACGATACGGATACCCGAGGAGAGCGCGCGAAGGCCGCCGGGCTGATTGCTGGGTGCTGGCCGCGGGATGCGCGTGCGCAGCAGACCACCAACCACGAACAGGTAGGTGACTGCGTTGATGAGGAAGATCTGGGCGATAGACGCGCCGAACGAGCGCAGCACGGCGACGATGATCGGACCGACCACTCGCGACCCGTTGATCAGCACTGAGTTCAAGGAGACAGCACCCGCCAGGTCGTCCCTGCTGACGAGCGATGGCAACATCGCCGACCATGCCGGCGCGTTGAGCGCGTTGCCGCATCCCACCCCCATCGCCACGAGGAAGATCGACCACACCGGAGCGTTGGCCGCGGCCAAGGGGGCGAGCGCCGCGGAGAAGGCCAGCTGCACCAGCTGCATCCAGATCAACCACTTGCGACGATCAAAGCGATCGGCGATGACCCCGGCCGGAAGCGACAGGAAGAACAGCGGGCCGAGCTGGGCGAACACCATCGCGCCGACGAGTGTGGTGCTGTCGGTGCGATCGAGGATGTAGACCGGCAGGATCACGTTCTGCATCCAGGTGCCGATGTTGGAGGAGAACGACGCCATCCACATGCGACGGAAGTCCGGGTAGGCGAGAGCCGCGCGTGCGCTGCCTGGACGGTGCGGGTGCTGCACCAGCGTCCGGCGCTCGGGGGATGAGGTGGCCGACATGTGACGAGTGGGTTCGACACTAGGGGGCACGGCGATGCCCGCCACGATCGTGGTCTGTCACACTTGGCACATGTTGGAGACCGGACCGTTCGACACGCTCGTGGCCACCGTCGACGGTGTCCGTGGAGCACTGCAGCTGAATCGCCCCGAAAAGCTGAATCCGCTCAGCATGCACACCCTGCACGAGATCGAGCTGGCCGCTCGTTGGTTCGACGAGCGCCACGACGTCAAGGTGGTGGTGGTCAGCGGGGCAGGCCGGTCGTTCTCCGCTGGCGCCGACCTCACTTCGTTCAACGGGGCTGCACCGTTGGAGGATCGCCAAGTGGGGTGGCGCATGGCCCGGGCGCTCGACGAGATGCGTGCCGTCACCGTCGCTCGCATTCACGGTTGGTGTGTGGGCGGTGGCTTGGTGGTGGCATCGGGCTGCGACCTGCGCATCGCTGCTGACACCGCCCGGTTCTCGATCCCCGAGGTCGATCTGGGCATCCCGCTGGCGTGGGGCGGCATCCCGCGCCTCGTCCGTGAGTTGGGTCCGGCGCTGACGAAGGAACTGGTGATGACGTGTCGCCCATTCGACGCCGCCGAGGCCAAGGCCGCCGGGTTCCTCAACCGGGTCGTGCCGGAGGCTGCGCTCGATGCGGAGGTCGAGTCGCTGGTGCAGGTGCTGTTGGCCAAGCCGAAGTTGGCGCTGTTGGAGACCAAAGCGCACGTGAACGCGGTGACCGAATCGATGGTCGGTACCGGCCGCTCCTGGAGTGACGCAGATGGTCTGCTCGCCGGCCTGAGCGATGCCGAGGGCCGTGCGAGCGCACTGGCCTACCTGGAGCGCCTGCAGAAGAAGTGACGCGTCACCCCAGCGTTCGTGACACACACCGACCACGGCACGTGGAAGTCCGTGTGGGACGCGGATCGGCGCGGGGAGTGCGGTTAGGCCCGAAGGCGGAGCAAGGCGCGTCCAACGAGCACGGATCCGTTCGCCTCTGGGAGTGTTCGGTCCCGGAATTCGGGACTGAACACCCCCAGAAGGCGCATTGGGACGATTCATTTCCAGAAGCCGACCGACGCGGATCAGCCCAGGATCAGCCCAGGATCAACTCGGCGTAGCCGGCGAGGACTTCCTTGGGGCCGCCGACGAGGAACGTGGTGATGCACGTCTCCTTCCACTGCTCCAACTCGGCCTTGATCTTGTCGGGCGGGCCGACGAGCGCAACGTCCTCCACCATGGCCAGTGGAATGGCCGCGGCGGCCTCCTGCTTCTTGCCGGCCAGGTACAGGTCTTGCACCTTGAGCGCCACGTCTTCCCAGCCCATGCGAGCGAAGACCTCGAAGTGGAAGTTGGCGCCACGGGCGCCCATGCCTCCGGCGTACAGCGCGAGGAACGGGCGCACCCAGTCGGCGCAGGCCTCGGGGTCGTCGCCGGGGATGATGTACACGGTGCTGGCCACCTCGAAGCGGTCGGCCTTGGTCGGGTCGCCCGACTTGGCAAATCCCTCGGCCAAGCGCTCCCGGTAGAAGGCGTCGTCCTTCGGGCTGAAGAACAGCGGCAGCCAACCGTCGCAGATCTCACCGGCGAGCGCGACGTTCTTCGGGCCCTCGGCGCCGAGGAAGATCGGGATCTCCTTGCGCCGCGGGTGGATCGTGCTCTTCAGCGGCTTGCCCAATCCGGTGCCGGCTCTGTTCGGCATGTCGAAGAACTCACCGTGGAAGTCGATGGGTGTCTCGCGGCGCACGATGTCGCGCACGATCTGCACGTACTCGCGCGTGCGGGCCAGTGGCTTCGGGTACTCCTGTCCGTACCAGCCCTCCACCACCTGCGGACCGCTGGCGCCGACGCCGAGGATGAATCGGCCGTCGGACAGATGGTCGAGCGTCATCGCTGCCATCGCGGTTGCTGCAGGAGTGCGGGCGCTCATCTGCACGATTCCGGTACCGAGGCGGATTGTCGACGTCTGCGACCCCCACCACGCCAACGGGGTGAGTGCGTCGCTGCCGTATGCCTCGGCTGTCCACATCGAGTCGAAGCCGAGGCGCTCGGCCTCCAGGATCGCCTCGGTGACGCCCGCAGGTGGTCCGCTGCCCCAGTAGCCACTGTTGTAACCCAACCGAATGTCGCGTGCCATATGGTGCACCGTATGCCCGACCCGATTCGAGTGGCGACCCGTGCTGACGTGCCACAGATTGCTCGCACCCTCGCCGCTGCCTTCGTCGACGATCCCGTGAAGCAGCACCTCACCGGGTTGGCCCATGTGGCGCCCGAGCGATCGTGGGCATTTTTCGAGGCGTTCACCCGGATTCAGTTGGCGCACGAACACGTCTACGTCACCGCCGGTGGGGAGGCCGCGGCGCTGTGGTCACCGCCCGGTGAGTGGAAGATTCCAGTGGCCACGATCCTGCGCTGGTCGCCTCGCTTCGTGCGGATGTACGGGCGCCGATTCCTGCCGAACCTCAAGGTGCTGACGACGCTGGAGGGGATGCATCCCACCGAGCCGCACTACTACCTCGAGTTCGTCGGCGTGCACCCCGACCACCAACGCAAGGGGTTGGGAATGGCGCTGCTCGAGCCAATGGTCGAGCGCGCCGACCGCGAGGGCGTGGGGATGTACCTGGAGAACTCGAAGGAGAAGAACCTCGCGTTCTACGGGCGTCACGGGTTCCAGGTGCGTGCCCAGACGCACCTGCCCGGCCGCAACGGTCCGCCCGCGTGGCTCATGTGGCGCGACCCGAAGTAGCTCGGCTCGGCCTCTGCGAATGTTGGCGATGAGATGTTGTACGGCCACATCTCAACGCCGAAGCTCGGCGCGCACGACCGTGAACGACTCCCAGCGACCGATGGTCGTGCGAGGTGGATCGACACGCGATAAGTCTGCCGCACGATGGCCGAGGACGCGACGGCCGCTCAGTGGCCCGCGTCGAAGGTGACCGGGAAGCGTGCTGGGCCGAAGATGCCCACACCCTCGGGCTTCCAGGTGATCTCGCCGTCGCGCCGCAGGTTCGGCATCCGCTGCGCGAGGAGCGGGAGCGCTTCTTGCAGTTCTGCGCGGGCGAGGGCTTGGCCGAGGCAGTAGTGGATCCCCGACCCGAATGTGAGGTGCGGTTGGTCGCCGTGATGGGCGGTGATGTCGAACGTGTCCGGGTCGCTGAACACTGATGCGTCCTTGTTCGACTCGGCGATGCCGATGCCGACGAACGTGCCCGCCGGGAACAACACATCGCGGTAGACAATGTCGGTGCTCGCGTACCGCATTGTGCCGCGCACAGCGCCGAAGTAACGCAAGGTCTCCTCGACGGCTTTCGGCGCGAGATCGGGCCGCTCGGCCAGCAGTTGCCACTGCTCAGGATGTTCGGCGAACAGCGAGAGCGCACAGCCCAGCTGGTTGCGGGTCGTGTCAGTGCCACCGACGATGACTGCGTTCACCATCATCACCAACTCGTCGTTAGTCAGCCGGTCGCCTTCCTCCTCGGCTGCGATCAGGTCGGTCAACAGGTCGTCGGCCGGCTTGTCACGGCGGTCGGCGATGAGTTGCGCCGTGTAGTCGTCCAGTTCCTGCTGACTGCGCATGATCAGGTCGAGTTTGTTCGCCATGTCGAGCGAGAAGATCTCGAGGATGTCGTTGGCCAGACGGCTGAACAGCTGCCAGTCGCTCTTGGGTGCGCCGAGCAGTTCGCAGATGATCGGGATCGGGTACGGCTCGCAGAGGTCGGTGGCGATGTCTGCCCGCCCGTTCGCCGCAACGTTGTCGACGAGGCCGTTCATCACTTCGCGCATGAACGGTCGCAACCGGTCGGCCTGACGGGGTGAGAATGCGGGTGCCACCAAGCGGCGCAGCCGGAGGTGGGTGTCGCCCTCGGCGCTGAGGATGCTCTCGCGCTGGCGGCCGAGGAACTGTTCGTTGGTGACGCCCATGATTTCAGCGATGCGTCCGGCAGCGTTGTGCCACCGCTTGTCGCGCAGGATCGCAGTGGCGTCGTCGTAGTGCCACACGCTGTAGCCCACGAGGTTGCGCACCAGCCACACATCGTCCGGCAGGTTCATTCGCTCGGTGAACCGGCGGGCGCGCGACCCGTCGTCCATCGTCATCATCGGCAGGTCGAGGTCGCTGGCGAGCGTCGGCATGCCGTGAACGCTAGGTGCCAGGTCTGGCCGCAGTCGTGTCAGGCCTGCAGTGCGAGTGCGTCGCCGCCGGCCCGAGTGGGTGGCGACCGCCGGCGCTACCCGAGTGGGTGGTGGCACCACGGGTGCCACCACCCACTCGGGTGCGCACGTGGCACTCAGGCCGGGGCCCTGGCACTCGCACCTTCAGGGGTGGAGGGCGGTGAGTGGATCGACGGCGTCGACGCCCAGGAACTCGGCAACCGGCACGTTGGTGACATGGCCCTGGTGCGTGTTCAGGCCGAGCGCCAACGCCGCGTCTCGGGCACATGCGCCAGCCACACCGTGCTGTGCCAGTTCCAGTTGATAGGGGAGCGTGGCATTGGTGAGTGCGTAGGTGCTGGTGTGCGGCACGGCCCCCGGCATATTGCCGACGGCGTAGTGCAGCACGCCGTGCAGTTCGTACACGGGCTCGGCATGGGTGGTCTCGTGGATCGTCTCAATGCAGCCACCTTGATCGACGGCGACATCGACAATCACGGCGCCCTTCTTCATCGACCGCACCATGTCCTCGCTCACGACCACGGGGGCGCGCCCACCGGCCACCAGGACCGCACCGATCACCAGGTCGGCATCGGCGAGATTGCGCTCGAGCGCGCCGCGGTTGGAGGCGAGGGTGACGATGCGGCCCTTGTTGATCTGGTCGACCCACCGCAGGCGATCGAGGTTCTTGTCGAACAGGACCACCTCGGCCTCCATACCAGCAGCGATCCATGCCGAGTTCCACCCGACGTTGCCAGCGCCAAGCACCACGACCTTGGCCGGTTGTACGCCGGGAGCGCCACCCATGAGCACGCCGCGGCCACCGTTGTGGCGCTCGAGATAATGGGCACCCATCTGCGGCGCGAGGCGGCCGGCGACCTCGCTCATCGGTGCCAGGAGGGGGAGTGCTCCGCCGGGGAGTTGCACTGTTTCGTAGGCGATTGAGGTCGTTCTCGCGTCGACGAGCGCCTTGGCCACCGCCGGGTACGCGGCGAGATGCAAGTAGGTGAAGAGCGTCAGGTCAGGGCGCAGGAAGCCGAACTCCTCGGCCTTGGGTTCCTTCACCTTCACCACCAATTCCTGTGCCCACGCGTCAGCGGCGGTGGGCACGATGGTGGCACCGGCGGAGCGGTAGTCGTCGTCAGTGAAGCTGGCACCCTCGCCCGCGCCAGTCTCGACGAAGACGTCGACGCCGTGACGCTCGAACTCGCGGACACCGTCGGGCGTCATCGCCACGCGGTACTCCTGGACCTTGATTTCCTTGGGGACACCGACTGTCTTCAGCATGGTTGGATCATGTGCCCTTGTGGCCCGTTGATCAACAGCAGATTCGGTGCCAGAGTGTGGAGATGGCCGCTGAAACATTGGTACTTGACAAAGTTGACCAACGAATCATCGGTCATCTACGCGTAGAAGGTCGGATCAGTTGGAAGGAACTCGCCGATCGGGTTCACCTGGCCCCTTCGTCGGTGGCGGATCGTGTCAGGCGGATGGAAGCCGCTGGCGTGATTCTGGGGTACTCCGCTCGCATCGACCCAGCCGCGACGGGGCGCACGGTGCGCGCAGTGGTGGATGTGGGCCTGCCCCCGGGTGCTGACCCGGCTGTATTCGAGGCGCGTTTGGCCGAGCGCGAGGAGGTGGCGTTGGCGATGTACGTCACCGGCCCGGCCGACTACACGATCATCGTCGATTGTGAGGGCGCAGAAGGACTCGACACGTTCATCCGCTGGCTGAAGGCCGAGGCGGGGGTGGCGCGCACGGAGTCCAAGTTCGTGTTGCGCCCGATCCCGGTCTGACCCCGGCCGCAGACCCCGCGCCGCTGAACCGCGGACGGCGGCGTGACTACCATCGCTGACATGAGGAACTTCACGAACTTCGTCAATGGTCAGCACGTGGCGGCGGCAGATGGTCGCACCACGAACGTGGTCAACCCTGTCACTGGGCAGGTGTACGCGACCGCCCCGCTGTCGGCCCAGGCCGACGTTGACGCGGCGATGTCCGCAGCAGCGACTGCGTACGAGGACTGGCGCGAGACGACGCCCAGCGAGCGTTCGCTCGCGTTGTTCCGCATCGCCGACGCGGTGGAGGCTCGCGCCGAGGAACTCATCGCGCTGGAGGTGGAGAACTGTGGCAAGCCCGCCCACCTGACCCGGAGCGAAGAGATCCCGCCGATGGTCGATCAGATCCGCTTCTTCGCCACGGCCGCCCGTCACCTCGAGGGCAAGAGCGCTGGTGAGTACATGCGCGGCATGACCAGCATCATCCGCCGAGAAAGCATCGGTGTGTGCGCCCAGGTGGCCCCGTGGAACTACCCGATGATGATGGCCGTATGGAAGTTCGCCCCGGCACTGGCTGCGGGCAACACCGTTGTGCTCAAGCCCAGCGACACCACGCCGGCCACCACCGGACTGCTGGCCGAGATCGCTGCCGAGTTCCTGCCCGCCGGTGTGCTCAATGTCATCTGCGGCGATCGAGACACGGGTCGCAGCATGGTGCTGCACGACGCGCCGGCGATGGTCAGCATCACCGGCTCGGTGCGCGCCGGTATGCAGGTGGCCGAGGCCGCCTCGCACAGCCTGAAGCGGGTGCACCTGGAGCTCGGCGGCAAGGCTCCGGTCGTGGTGTTCGACGACGCCGACATTGCCGCGGCCGCCGAAGGCATCGCCATCGCCGGCTACTTCAACGCCGGCCAAGACTGCACGGCGGCCACCCGAGTGCTCGTCGCTCCCGGTGCGTACGACGACTTCGTGGCCGCGTTGGCCGAGCAGGCCAAGGGCCTCAAGACGGGCCAGCCCGATGACGAGGACGTGCTGTTCGGGCCGGTCAACAACTCGACCCAACTTGCTCACGTGAGCGGCCTGGTCAGTCGTGCTCCGGCGCACGCCAACATCGTCGCCGGCGGCAGTCCAGTCGGTGGCAACGGCTACTTCTTCCAGCCGACGGTCATCGCCGACTTGCGCCAGAACGACGAGATGATTCAGAACGAGATCTTTGGTCCGGTCATCACCGTGCAGAAGTTCACCGACGAAGACGAGGCCGTTCGCTGGGCAAACGGCGTCGAGTACGGCTTGGCCAGCAGCGTCTGGACGAAGGACTTCGGTCGGGCGATGCGCATGTCGAAGCGGCTCGACTTCGGATGTGTGTGGATCAACACCCACATCCCGCTCGTCGCCGAGATGCCCCACGGCGGCTACAAGAAGTCGGGCTACGGCAAGGATCTGTCGTCGTACGCGCTCGACGACTACACGCGCATCAAGCACGTGATGGCCAATATCAACAGCTAGTGGGCGCCCCAGGTGAACGTCTGCTTCACCAGGTCGAGGTAAATGAACGTCTCGGTGTTCCGCACGCCAGGGACGGCGCGAATGCGGTTCGTGAGGTCGAGCAGGGCCCCGTCGTCGGGAACCACCACTTCGGCCATCAGGTCGTACGTTCCGGCGGTGACCACCAGGTAGTCGATGTCGGGCATTGCCTGCAGCGCTTTAGCGATGTCGTCGGTGGGACCCTCTGTGCGTACACCGATCATCGCCATGCGACGGAAGCCGTGAGCGAGCGGGTTGGTAACGGCGACCACCTGCATCACGCCGGAGTCGGTGAGGCGTTGGACACGTTGCCGCGCCGCTGCCTCGGACAGGCCCACCGCGGCGCCGAGTCGGGTGTACGGCACCCGCCCGTCTCGCTGCAACACCTCGATGATTGCCCGATCTGTGTCATCGATATGTGTTCCGCTGCGATCCATCGGAACGGATCATGCCGTCCGCGAGTCGACTTCGCAAGGGAATCCGTCGCGTACACAGGTCGCGCTGACGTGATCGGTCGTCCCCCACGTGCTCTGCGGCCAAGTCGGTGACTGTGGTATGCGTATAGTTCTGTGTGCCCGGCCGCGGCTGGTCGGGGCGACCATAGGGAGACTCCGTGAGTGCAGAGCCCGCGCAGGGTGCGTCCGACTTCGTCATCACGCTGGACACAGTCCGCAAGGAGTTTGGCGAGTTCGTTGCCGTGGAGGGTGCCGACTTCTCGATCCGCCGCGGTGAGTTCTTCTCGCTGCTTGGGCCCTCAGGGTGTGGCAAGACCACGATCCTGAAGATGATCGCAGGCTTCGAGCAGCCAACCGGCGGGCGCATCATGCTCGAAGGCGCCGACGTCTCGGGCGTGCCGCCGTACAAGCGCAACGTCAACACGGTGTTCCAGGCGTATGCGCTGTTCCCGCACATGAGCGTGCTCGAGAACGTGGCGTTCGGCCTTCGCTCGAAGGGTGTCGCCTCGGCGGAGGCGATCCGCCGGTCCAAGGAGATGCTCGACATCGTTCGCCTCTCTGAGTTCGGCAGCCGCCGTCCGAACCAGCTGTCCGGTGGCCAGCAGCAGCGTGTTGCGCTGGCGCGTGCCTTGGTCAACATGCCCAGCGCGTTGTTGCTCGACGAGCCGTTGGCGGCGCTCGACCTCAAGCTGCGTGAGGCGATGCAGATCGAACTCAAGCGCATCCAGCGCGAAGTTGGAATCACGTTCATCTTCGTCACCCACGACCAGGGTGAAGCGCTGACGATGAGCGATCGCATCGCGGTCATGAGCCGTGGCCGTGTCGAGCAGATCGGCACGCCTGAGGAGATCTACCACACTCCGGCCAGCATCTTCGTCGCCGGCTTCATCGGCTCGGCGAACATGATGCCCGGTGCTCTCGACACGTCCAGCGGCTCACCGATCGCAGTGCTCGATTCCGGTCGCCGCCTTGCAGTGAAGTCTTCCGGCGAGGTCCGTGACGGCGACCCGGTGACGGTGATGATCCGCCCTGAGCGCATGCATGCCGTGGCCGGCGGTGGTGGCACCGATGAGCACAGCATCGACGGTGTCGTCACCCATGGCATTTTCCAAGGCTCCACGGTGCGCCTCGTGGTGCAGTCGTCCGAGGGCTACGAACTGATCGCCACGGTGGAAGACGACGACGACCTGCCGGACATCACGCCGGGCTCGCCAATCACGCTGCGCTGGAGCAACGAAGCCGGCTACCTGCTGCGGGGCCGCTCACAAGTCGTGGGCGCCACCACCACTGATGTCGACGAGGTGCAGGCTTCGCTCGACGGTGTGGAAATGGGCATCGGCAAGCCAAAGGACGACGGCGATGGCGGCAACGGACTCGGCCGGCGGGCACTGCTCGTGGGCGGCGGCCTGGTCGGCGCAGCGGTAGTGGTCGGCGGAGTGTTGGCGCTCACCGGCGGCGGCGACAGCGGTTCCAACGCCGACGGTGGCGACGGCACCAAACTGGGCGGCGGCACGCTGGGCTCGGGTGCCGACACCGTGCGCATCCTCAACTGGCAGGCGTACATCGACCCGTCCGAGGACGGTGCCATCGGCACGGTCGAGCGGTTCAAGGCCAAAGAGGGGGTCATCGCCGAGTACAGCGAGGACTTCAACGACAACAACGAGGTCTATGCCAAGTACTTCGAGCCGTACCTGGGCACCGGCAAGACCATGGACTACGACATCGTCTGCCCGACGTATTGGATGGCTGCGCGGCTGAAGAAGTTGGGCTGGCTCGAGCCACTGCCGCTCGACCTGATTCCCAACCGCGTGAACCTCGAGGATCGGTTCCTCACTGAGAGCTGGAACTTCGGCGCCACCTACAGCCTGCCGTGGCAGGCTGGCCTCACCGGCGTCGCCTACAACCCGGCGCTGACGGGCCGCGAGATCAAGAGCGTCATGGATCTGCTCGATCCCGAGTTCAAGGGCAAGGTCGCCTGCCTCACCGAAATGCGCGACACCATCGGGTTGTTCATGATGGGTCTCGGTCACGATCCGTCGGTACTCGATGAGGATGCGATCAACGAGGCGCTCGACACCATCGAGGAAGCGACCAAGAAGGGTCAGTTCCGGGCCTTCACCGGTAACGAGTACCTCGGCAGCCTGGAGAGCGGCGACTTCGTGGCCTGTGTGGCGTGGTCGGGCGACATCGTGCAGCTGAACTACACGCGTCCCGACATCAAGTTCGTGCTCCCCGAAGAGGGGGCGATGAGCTGGTACGACACGATGGTCATCCCCAAGGGCGCACCCAATGGTGTTGCCGCAGCGAAGTGGATGAACTATGTGTACGACCCGGAGCAGGCGGCGCAGATCACCAACTACGTGCAGTACCTCAGCCCGGTGAAGGGTGTGCGCGACGAGCTGGTGAAGATGGGCGGCGATGCCGCAGCATTGGCCGACAGCCCGATCCTGTTCCCGGACACCGACACGCAGAAACGGTTGAAATCCTTCGCCTCGATGCCCGACACGCTCGACGCATCGGTCACCGATCGCTTCAACCGGATCATCGGGGGCTGAGATGTCTGCCAAGGCCGACACCGGAGCGGATCGCTCCCTTCGCGAGGGACGCAAGATTCCGTACGTGCTCGCCATCCCCGCGATGGCGTTCATGTTCGTGTTCTTCATCATCCCGCTGATCTCATTGCTGAAGTCGTCGCTGTCCACCAAACCTGACCGCTTCAAGCCGCACTACGCGTTCACCTGGGAATGGAGCAACTACAGCGATGCCTTCACCCGCTTCGGCGGCCACCTGCTGCGCTCATTCGCCTTCGCCGGTGCCGCGACGTTGCTGTGCATCGTCGTTGCCTACCCCGTCGCCTACTTCATCGCCTTCAAGATGGGGCGTTGGCGCAATGTGCTGCTCGGTCTGGTGATGGTTCCGTTCTTCACCAGCTTCCTGCTGCGTACGTTGGCGTGGCAGTCGTTGCTCGCCGACCACGGCCCGGTCCTGGGCTTCGTGCGCAGCGTTCACCTCGGTGGCACGCTCGAGTGGTTGGGGGTGCTCGACAACGGGCGATTGCTGAACACGCCGCTGGCCGTCATCGGCGGTCTCACCTACAACTTCCTGCCGTTCATGTTGCTGCCGATCTACGTCAGCCTGGAGAAGATC
Source organism: Actinomycetota bacterium (assembly GCA_009702045.1). Classification (GTDB taxonomy): domain Bacteria; phylum Actinomycetota; class Acidimicrobiia; order Acidimicrobiales; family Ilumatobacteraceae; genus UBA668. Next base: position 28,599 of record WLIV01000033.1, read on the forward strand.
GACCGAGGTCTCATCGATGCCGCTGCCGATCTCTACTCGCCGTTCTCAGCCACGTTCCGCAAGGTGATCATGCCGCTGTCGCTCCCCGGTGTGTTCGCCGGCACGCTGCTCACCTTCATTCCGGCCACCGGCGACTTCATCAATGCCCAGTTCCTCGGCGGCACGAACGAGCAGCGGGTCATCGGCAAGGCGGTGCAGAGTCAGTTCCTGAATCTCAACGACTATCCGTCGGCGGCTGGTATGAGCTTCGTACTGATGGCCATCATCACCACTCTTGTTCTGGTGTACACCAAGTTCATGGGAACGGAGGACCTCGCATGAGTGCCCGTACCAATCGAGCTGGCCGTCGGCCGTGGGGCAGCTACGTGCTCTACGGCGTCGCCGGGTTGGCGTTCGTCTACCTGTTCGTGCCGTTGTTTCGCATCGTGCAGCTCAGTTTCAACGTGCAGAAGGGCAAGAAGAACACGTCGTGGAACGGGTTCACCCTCGACAACTGGGCCAACGCGTTCAAGTCCAGTAACTACATCGATGCGCTGAAGGAGAGCCTCAAGGTTGCATTGTGGGCCTGCTCCTTGGCGACGGTCATCGGCGCACTCGTGGCCATCGCCATCACCCGCTACAAGCTGAAGGGCGGCACGTTCATCAACCTGATGTTGGTGATCCCGCTCACCACTCCCGAGATCGTCATGGGCGCCTCGCTGTTCACGCTGTTCTTCAACGAGGGTGTCAGCCGCGGCTTCTGGACGATCGTCATTGCGCACACGATGTTCTGCGTCTCGTTCGTGGCGTTGACGGTGAAGGCCCGCATCCGGGGCCTCGACTGGAGCCTCGAAGATGCCGCCTCAGATCTGGGAGCTGGTCCGTTGCGTACGTTCCGCAAGATCACCTTGCCGATCATCACTCCAGGTATCGCAGCTGCGTTCCTGTTGTCCATCGCGCTGTCGATCGACGACTACATCATCACGTCGTTCGTCGCCGGTGGCGTGAAGACCCTGCCCCGGCAGATCTTCGACGGTGAGAAGATCGAACTGCCCGCCCAGGTGCATGTCATCGCGTCAATGATCATGTTCGTGGCCATCGCGATCATCCTGGTCTCGAGCATCGCCGGCAACCGGCGCAAGGCTCATCTCGGCTGACCGAGACACCGTGACTGCACGGTGGGCCGCTCGCGGCTAGCCTTTTTCCACCATGCCAAGTACCACCACGCCCCGCAGCGGGCCAGAATCCGACGGACCACCCCGAGTTGCCCTTGCTCCGGACGGTGCGCCGGTCTGGATGGCGGACGCGATCGTGGCCGGCGGCGGGCACCTTGTGCCGGTGGCGGAGGCTGAGGCGCTCGTGTGGGGTGCTCCTCGCGATCCAGTGGGTCTTGCGACGTTGCTCGACGAACACGATGAGCTTGCCTGGGTGCAACTGCCGTTCGCCGGAATCGAGCACTTCATCGACCTCGTCGACGATGATCGGATCTGGACGTGCGGCAAGGGTGTCTACGCCGAACCGGTTGCAGAGTTGGCGCTGTCGCTCGCGCTCGCGGGTCTGCGCAACGTGGTCGGCTATGCGCGCGGTACGCAATGGGGTGCACCGCTGGGCCGCAACCTGCTCGGTGCCAACGTCACCATCCTCGGCGGCGGTGGCATCGCTGAGTCGCTGTTGCGGCTGCTGCAGCCATTCGACTGCCGTGTCACCGTGGTGCGGAACCGTGTCACTGAGATGGAGGGTGCTGATGATGTACTCGGCGCCGATCGTTACGTCGACGCGCTCGCGGGTGCAGATGTTGTGGTCCTTGCATTGCCGCTCACCCCTGAGACCGAGGGCATGATCTCGCGCAGCGAACTCGAGCAGATGTCGTCGCATGCCTGGATCATCAACGTCGCTCGTGGCGGCCACATCGTCACCGACGACTTGGTGTGGGCATTGCAGAACGGCGTCATCGGCGGAGCGGCACTCGATGTCACCGATCCAGAACCGCTGCCCGCGGGTCACCCGTTGTGGAGCCTGCCGAACTGCATCATCACACCCCACGTCGGCAACACTCCGGAGATGGCGGTACCACTGCTCTCCGAGCGCATCGCGGCCAACGTGCGTCGCTTCGCCAACGGTGAGCCACTGCTCGGGCCAGTGCACGCGGGCCTCGGCTACTGAGCCGCGGCTGCTCCGTCCGGGCGCGGTTCGTCAGGTTGTGGCCGCGGGTTGGGCTGCTAGCCTTGCCGTGCTGCTGAGGGCGATTAGCTCAGTCGGCTAGAGCGCTACGTTCACACCGTAGAGGTCACGTGTTCGAGCCACGTATCGCCCACTAGAAAGGCCCCGGACAGCCCCTGGCTGCCGGGGCCTTGTCGTATGCCGTGCGCTCGGCGAGTAGGTTCTCGGTCATGGCACGACTCTGTGAGCGACCCGGCTGTTCGCAGCCTGCAGAGGCGCTATACGGCATGTCGGCAGAGCAGCTCACGGTGTGGCTCAAGCCGTACGACGTGGCGCTGGCCACGAGAGTGGGAGTGCTGTGTCGGCGTCACGCCGATGCGATGGTGGTGCCGCTTGGTTGGATGCTCGAGGATTGGCGAGAGCCGGTGCCGCGGCTGTTCAAGACCCGCGCGGTCCTGTCCGAGAAACCGATGAAGCCCAAACGCCGCACACATCGCCCGACGGGTGACGACACGGGGCAATTGGAACTCGTCGTCGCCGAAGTGGGGGAAGCACCGGCCCCTGAGGAATTGGTACCGGTGGAAACCGTAGAGCCGCCGGTTGAGGTCGCGGACAACCCGGTCGCTCCGTGGAGACCGGTGTTCGATCAGCGCAGCGATCTCGATGGGCTGCTCGATGTGCGGTCGCCGTTGTTGTCCCGTGCGTTCCGCGGCCATTCGAACGAGACCTGAGACGCGGCGCTGGCGCCCACCCCTGAGGGTAGGCGCCAGCGGCGAGCGGGTCATCCAGCGCAGTTCGCCGTGATCCAGGTCTGCGCCTTCGCCAAACGGTTGGCGACGCGGGTGCTGTTCGCTTCGAGGCGTGCGAGCCGTTCATCGATCCGAGCGACTCGCTCCGTGTTCCCTGCGGTCTCCGCCTCGGCTCGCTTGGCCTGCAGCGCCGCCGTGCGTTCGGCCATCTTCGCCTGTTTGGCGGTGACCCTGGCGATGATCTCGGGGGACTTGGCGCACCGCTGCTCGGTGGTGAGCTTCGGGCGCTTGGCGGTTGGGTTGGCGTTGGCGTCGGGGTCGGCTGGCGTGCTGACGCTGGGGTCGGCACTCGTGCTGACACTGCTGCCGCGGCCATCGCGGCTGCCATTCGAGGCCGCCGAGGCGATGGCGCCGAAGCCGACAGTGCCGGCCAACGCGAGGCTGGCGAGTCCGAGGGTGAGCTTCTTGTTCATGGTGTCGGATCCTTCGTGAGGGGTTCGTTCGTTCTGACAGCGCTCATGGTGCGCGACAGTTGTGAGGAATCTGTGAGCGAACGGCCAACGAACGACCAACTCGCGCCGGGCGATCGGCGATACTGAGCGTATGGATGTGCACGCTTCGCTCGACGCCGACTGCGACACCGATCGGCTGTTCTCGTTCGTCGATGACCTTGCGAAGTATCCGGACTGGATGGACCTGACCCATCGGGTGGAGGCTGATGGCGAGTCATCGGACGCAGCATGGAACGTCGAGTTGCGAGCCAGGCTCGGACCGTTGGCACGGAGCAAGCGGCTGCGAATGCAACGGTCAGTGCACGACACCGTCGCTCACGTGGTGGTGTTCGAGCGGGCCGAGGCTGATGGTAAGCGACACAGCCACTGGGTGCTGAAGGCATCCGTCACCCAGCAGAGCGAGCAGCGCAGTCGGCTCGAGATGCACCTGCACTACGACGGAGCGCTGTGGACCGGTGGCGTGCTGGAGCGTGTGCTGACCGACCAGATCACTAGCGGTCGCGGTCGGTTACAGAAGTTGGTCAGCCCGTCGCCCACGCGCTGAAGCGGCCGTCTGGGCGTCGCTCGAGGTGCAGGGGCAAGCCGAAGCACTCGCTGAGCGAGTCGCTGTTCAGCGCGGTGGACAGAGGGCCACGGGCCACCACCTTTCCGTCGCGCAACATCAGCGTGTGCGTCATTCCCGGTGGCACCTCATCAAGGTGATGGGTGACGAGGACCAGTGGGGGAGCGGCAGGGTCGAGCGTCAGTTCGGCCAATGCCTGCACCAACTGCTCGCGTCCACCGAGGTCGAGTCGAGCGCTGGGCTCGTCGAGCAACAGGACACCGGGTTCGTTCATCAACGTGCGCGCCAGCAACACCCGTTGCTGCTCACCAGAGGACACGGTGCCGAGTGAACGGGTGGCGGTCCACGCGACGCCCATCCGCTCCAGACACTCGATCGCGCGGGCCTCGTCGGCGGTGGTGTAGCGGTGCCACCACGGCTCTAGGGCTGCGTAGCGGGCGGTCATCACCACGTCGAGACAGCGCAACTCCGGGCGGATCTGAGCAGCGAGCGCTGCGGAGAGGTATCCGACCCTGCGGCGCAGTTGGCGCACGTCGGTGCGGCCGAGGCGTTCGCCCAGCACGTCGACGGTGCCGCTCGACGGATGTTCGTAGAGCGAGGCGATGCGCAGCAGCGTGGTTTTGCCCGAGCCGTTGGCCCCGAGGACCAGCCATCGCTCGGAGGGTTGCACCCGCCACTCGAGCGGGGCGAGGATGACTCGCTCGTCACGCACGAAGCTGACGTTCTTCAGATGCAACGTGCTGGCCATGACCCGTTGACGATACGGCGGGAACGGCGCCCGGGGGGTGTGCCCTCAACCCGACTGTAACGCGAATGAAACAAATGCTAGGTTGCCCACGCATGCGCCGACTCGCTCTGACATTCGTCTTCGCTGTGTGCGTGGTCATGCCGGTGCTCCCGGCAGGAGCCACCCATGCGGACGAAACGGCCGCTCAGAAGGCGGCGCGTGAAATCGCCGATGCCCGCGACCAGGCCAACGCTGCCAGCGACGCCTACTTCGAGGCCGAGTCCAGGCTGGACAGTCTGTCCGTCGAGCAGCAGTTGCTGCAGGGGCAGATCAACGATCTGCAAGGGCAGGTCGCTGCCCTCAAGGTGCGGGTGCAGCAGGTGGCAGTCAACCGCTTCACTCGTTCGAATTCGACTGGTTCGCCGATCCTGAATGGGTTTGATTCACCCGAGCAGCAGATGCAGATCGAGGCGCTTTCTGCCGTCATCGCTGACACTTCCGAGACCCAGTTCGATGATTTCGCTGCTGTCCACCACGACATGGAGACCAAGCAGGGCGCGCTGCAGCGCAGCGAACAGCAGACCGTGCAACTGAGCACGAAGATGGCCGACCTGCGCGAGACCGCACTCTCCCAGGTCAAGCATCTCCAGCAGGTCGAGGCGCAACGACTGAAGGACAATGCGGTGCGGGCAGCGCTGGCTGCGGAGAACCAGCGCCGCGCCGCAAAGGCTGCGGCTGAGCGGGCTCGACAGGCCGAGGCGCAAGCCCGTGCGCGTCGTGCCCCGGCGACGGGTGGTGGCGGCAATGGCGGGCAGGCGTCGGCGCCGCGTAGCACCGACTGGGGCAACGTGTCGTGGGTGTGTCCTACGGGAACGGCAGCCGTCGGATTCAGCAATACCTGGGGAGCGCCCCGCTCGGGTGGCCGCCGTCACGAGGGGGTCGACATGATCGGCACCCGGGGTACGCCCGTACTTGCGGTGGTGGACGGTCGTGCGCAGGCCAAGACGAACGTGTTGGGTGGGAAGACCGTCTGGTTCATCGGAGATGACGGCAACTCCTACTACTACGCCCACCTCGACAGTTGGGTGAACCTCGGCCGGGTGCTCAAGGGGGATGTCATCGGACTTCTCGGTCAGACCGGCAACGCCCAGTTCAGCACGCCGCACCTGCACTTCGAGATCCACCCGGGTCATGGCGCAGCGGTCGACCCGTATCCCACCGTGCGGGCGCACTGCTGAGCATCCCTCACTGGCGCGCGCGGTGGCGGCACAATGGCACAGGTGTCGTCCGCGACCCTTCGCGCGCCGCGCCAGGGCTGCTGATGGTGGGGTGACTGTAATGAAACTGCAACAACTGGTACCCTCGCTCCTCATGCGTCGTTTCGCGCTCGTCGCACTTCTTGCTGTCTGTACGGCCTCGCCGGCGATCCCCGCGCGGGTCACCCACGCCGACGAATCGTCAGCGCAGAAGGCGGCGCGCGAGATCGCTGATGCTCGCGACCAGGCCGACGCAGCCGCTCAGGCCTATTTCGATGCGCAGGACCAATTGGGCGAGCTGACGGTGGAGCAGCAGCAACTTTCGGCCGCTGTTGCCGATTTGCAGAGCCAGGTGAGCTCGCTGCAGCTACGTGTACAAGAGGTGGCGATCAACCGCTTCACTCGGTCGAACGCGTCGGGTTCACTGATTCTCAGTGGGTTCGACACTCCTGAGGAGCAAATGCAGATGCAGGCGCTGTCGCAGGTCATCACCGACACCTCCGACACTCAGTTCGACGAATACGACTCGCTGAACCGCGACATGCAGGCCAAACAGAACCAACTGCTGCGCAGTCAGAAGAAGACCGAGCAGCAGAAGTTGAACATGGCTGCACTGCGCGACAAGTCGCTGGCGCAGGTGCAACACCTCAAGAAGGTCGAGGCCCAGCGGCTGAAGGATCAGGCGGTCCGCAATGCCCTCGAGGCCGAGCAGAAGCGGCGCTCGCAGAAAGCGGCCGCCAACTCGGCGATCACGGTCTCCCAAACCGTGAATGGGAAGGAAGTCGTGGGGAGCGTGGTCGCGGCCCCGTCGAAGCGGGGCACTGGTGCCGGCGGCGTCACGGCCCCTGTCATCCGGCCCACCAGTTCCGGCGTCGACTGGAGCCGAACGAGCTGGGTCTGTCCCACGGGGAGAGCGAACGTGGGCTTCGGTCGCAGCTTCCGTCCCTTCTCGTTCGTCGCGTTCTGGCATCTCGGCATCGACATGATCGGCCACGAAGGCACGCCGCTCTTGGCGGTCGTCGATGGCGTGGCTCAGGCTCGCTCGAACACACTCGGCGGGCTGACGATCTTCCTCGACGGAGACGACGGCGTGTTCTACTACTACGCCCACCTCGAGGCCTACGGATCACTGGGCCGCGTGCGCAAGGGCGATGTCCTCGGGTACATGGGGATGACTGGTCATGCGGGCACCTACCACTTGCACTTCGAAATCCATCCGGGAGGCGTCATGCAGCCCCCGATCGACCCGTACGAAACGCTGGCTGCACATTGCTGATTGTGGCGCCTGACCGCGGCAGACTGTCCCGATGGACGACCTGACAGCGGCCTTGCGCGAGGTACTCGGAGGGTCCACGATTACCTCCCTTACCAGGCTCAGCGGCGGTGCGTCACGCGACACGTTTCGGTTCGAGGCCGACGGCCGACCGCTGATCGTGCAGCGCCAACGGGGTGGCTACGAGCGCGACATGGCGGTCGAGGCCACGGCACTGCGCCTGGCGGCTGCGGCCGGTGTGCCGGTGGCGGAAGTGGTCGCAGCCTCAACGGACCCATCGGCGTTGGGGGCCTCCTACCTGGTGGTGTCGGCCGTCGAAGGCGAGACCATCGCCCGCAAGATCCTGCGCGACGCCGAGTTTGATTCGGCGCGTGTGGCGTTGCCCGGTCAGTTCGGCGCAGCACTGGCGCGACTCCACTCCGCCGATGTGGCGGGTCTCGGCGACTTTCCTGCAGGCGACCCGCTGGACACGTATCGGGCCGTGCTCGATGAGGTAGGGCAGCCGCACCCGGCGCTCGAACTGGCCTACCGCTGGCTGCAGCAGCATCGGCCGGTGTCGCTGCCGGTGGCGCTCGTGCACGGCGACTTCCGCCTCGGCAACGTGATCGTCGGACCGGAGGGATTGCGCGCGGTCATCGACTGGGAACTCGCTCACCTCGGTGACCCGATGGAGGATCTCGGGTGGCTGTGTGTGAAGGCGTGGCGTTTCGGCGGCACGTTGCCGGTCGCCGGCGTCGGAACCCGCGAGCAGCTCATCGCGGCCTACCAACAGGCCGGCGGCGAGGCTGTGGACTCAGAGGTGGTGCACTGGTGGGAGGTCTTTGGCACCTGGAAGTGGGGCATCATCTGCATCACCCAGGCGCTCGGTCACACCAGCGGCGTCTCACGCAGCCACGAACTCGCTGCCATTGGCCGACGTGTGTGCGAGAACGAGCACGACCTGTTCCTGGCACTGGAGGGTCGCTGGTGATTCCTCACGACAGTCCGTCTGCCGAGCAACTGGTGGAGGCCGTACGCGAATGGCTGCAGCGCGATGTGCTCACCAGCACGCAGGGCAGTGTGCAGTTCCACACTCGAGTTGCGATCAACGTGCTGGCGATGGTGGAGCGCGAGCTGCAACTCGGGCCGACGCAGGCCGCCGTGCACCAGCAGCGTCTGGCGACGCTCGGGAGTGCCGACGACGCCGACCTGGCAGCGCGTATCCGCGACGGTGAACTCGACCACCGTCTCCCCGAGGTGCGCGAGCTGGTGTGGGCCAGCGTGCGCGACAAGCTCGCTGTTGCAAACCCGAAGTACCTCGACGCGCCCGGTTGAGCGGCGAACTCGGCAGCTAGCTCGCGTCGGGGGCGGGGCGCTCCTTGCGGAGCACTACCGGCTGTCCAGCGGCTAGCTGGCCGCAGGCCGCGTCGATGTCGGTACCGCGATTGCGGCGCACCGTGGCGTTGACGCCGAGGTCGATCAGCTGTGTGTGGAAGGCCTGCACCTTCGACTTTGGTGACCCCACTGTTGGGTAGCCCGGTGTCGGGTTCAGCGGGATCAGATTCACGTGCGCCGGTAGCCGGAAGCGGCGACACAGCGCAGCCAGCTCCGCGGCATCGCTCGGACGGTCGTTGACCCCATCGATCAGCGCCCACTCGAAGCTGAGGCGGCGCCCCTTCGCATCAAGGTATTCGGCGCAGGCCTTCATCAATTCGTCGATCGGATACCGCTTGTTGATCGGGACCAGCTCGTCGCGCAATGTGTCGTTGGCAGCATGCAGCGACACTGCCAGGTTCACCGGCAGCGATCGCTGCGCCAGGGCACGGATGCCGGGGATGAGGCCCACCGTGCTGATCGTGAGGTGGCGAGCGGACAGCCCGATCGCACCATGGATTCGTTCGACACTGGCCCATACGGTGGGCTCGTTGGCCATCGGTTCACCCATGCCCATGTAGACCACGTTGGCCAGTCGGCGGCCCATCGCCCTCGCGTCGCGGGCGGCGACCACGACCTGTTCGACGATCTCGCCGACCGTCAGCTGCCGTGTGAATCCGGCCTGGCCGGTGGCGCAGAACCCACACGCCATGGCGCAGCCGGCCTGGCTGCTGACGCACACGGTGACCCGGTCGGGGTAGACCATCAGCACGGTCTCCACCCGGCTGCCATCGTGCAACTCCCACAGGTACTTCACCGTGTCGCCGTCGTCGTTCACCTGGCGCACTACTTGCGTGAGTGAGGGAGGCAGTTCTGCCGTGAGCCGTTCGCGCAGCGCCTTTGGAACGCTCGTGAGCTCGGCCGGCGCAGCGAGCTGCGTGTAGAGGCCGGACCACACCTGATCGAGCCGGTACCGCGGTTCACCGTGCAACAACTCAGCGAGCTCATCGCGGGTGGGCGTGTAGAGCGAAGTGGTCATGCGTGTACCGCGGGACGCTCGAGCGTCATTGGGGTGCTCCTGGCCGCCGGTAGGACTGTTCGGTACGCATGACGGTGAACCCGAGCGATTCGTAGAGACGCACCGCAGAGGTGTTCGTCGCGTCAACGTAGAGCATGGCCATCTCCGCACCGTTGCGTTGCATGTGTTGCAAGCCTGCCACGGTGAGAGCTCTGCCGAGGCCGAGGCCGTGGAAATCGGGGTGCACGGCGATGACATAGATCTCGCCGGCGAGACCGCCGTCATGGGCAGCACCTGGGTGCATCTTCGTCCAACAGAAGGCTGCGAGGCGTTCGTCGCGTTCGTGCAGCAGGAACCCATCGGGGTCGAACCACGGCTCGCGGATTCGCTGTTCCAGGGCGGCGAGATCCCAGCCGCCTTGTTCGCCGTGGGCCGCGAAGGCCGCGTTGTTCACCGTCAGCCATGCCTGTTCATCGCGCCCGACTTCGAACGAACGGAGGGCCACCGTGGCGGCCTCAGTGATGGGCAACGCTCGTTGCATGTGCAACAACTGTCGGTCGGCCTTCATCCGAAGGTGTTCAGCGGTGCTGGCTGTTGCGGCGTCGGGTCGCGCCCACCATGTGATGGCCGCGTCGGGGGGGAGCTGCGCGACCAGAGCGATGAGCAACTCGCTGCGGTTTCCAGCCGGGTCGGCGCAGCGCAGCGTGTCGGCGATGCCGTCGATCACGTACCCCTCGTTGCCAGTGGATGCCTGGGCGTACCCGACCAGTGCGTCGTCGTGGTAGCCGAGCGCGCCGACGAAGCCTGGTCGTGGTCCTTGCGTGAGGTCGAGCAGGAGGTGGTCGCTGAGCCGCGAGTCGTCCATGGCCTGCGCTTCGCTCAGGAAGTCGAGGACTTCCTGGCGTTCATCGAGGGAGAGGCGGCCGGCAGTGCGTACACGCAGCATGGGCGTGGAGGCTACTCCGCGTCGCTTCCCGTAGTTCGGAGAACCGCCCTAGTCTCACGCCATGGCCGCACCGCGAACTCCCAAGGGCCGGGCACGCGCGCTCGCGGCGCGCTTGGCAGTGGAGTATCCCGAGGCACTCTGTGAACTCGATCACTCGAATGCTTTCCAACTGCTAACGGCGACGATCCTGTCGGCTCAGTGCACCGATGTGCGGGTGAACATGGTGACCCCGGTGCTGTTCGCTCGCTACCCGGATGCTGAGGCGTTGGCGTCGGCAGCGCCGTCGGAGCTTGAGAGCATGATTCGCTCGACTGGCTTCTTTCAGAGCAAGGCGCGCCACCTGATCGGTATGGCGCAGACGCTGCTCGAACGGTTTCACGGCGAGGTGCCGTCGGCGCTGGCCGACTTGGTGGCGTTGCCTGGCGTCGGGCGCAAGACTGCGAACGTCGTACGCAGCGTCGCGTTCGGCCTCCCGGGTCTCCCCGTGGACACTCACGTGCTGCGCTTGACTCACAGATGGGGTCTCACCGCTGACGACGATGCCGTGAAGGTGGAGACGACACTGTGCGCGTATCTTCCCCCGGCCGAATGGGGGGCATTCAGCCTGCGCACGATCCTGCACGGTCGCCGTGTGTGCAGCGCACGGTCTCCGCAATGTGGGCACTGCGCGGTGGAGGATCTGTGTCCGGCCTCGTCGTTGCCAACTCGATGACGAGTGGTGCGAACCACTGGGAGTGAGAGTTGCACCGACTCGCAAACAGTGTATAGTTGCCCTATCAACCGGGTGCTGGTCATCTGGAACGCGTGCGATGCCGGGATCCGCCGCCTGGCATTGCCGAGTGACGGCCCCGAAAGGGGCCGTCGCTGTTGTTTTGGGCCCGTTTCGTGGCGCATGCGCTCACGTCGTGAACTGTGCTCGCAAAGTGTGTTGATGACCGTCAGGCGACGGAGCCCGGCAGAGGGCGCGTCACACTGAGTGGTCACTTCTGAGGATTGTCTCAGTGTGCAGCGGCGGCCAACTTGGCAGCGCGGCGCAGCAGACGAGATGCCGTGCGCAACGCTCGCTCGGCTTCGACCAATGCCCCGGCGACATCATCGTGCTGCGAGGCCTGATACCCCGGTACGAGATCTCCCACTTCATGTTGGTAGCGGTCGACGTGATCGGCCATCACTGAGAGATGCGCGACGGGTGTGGAGGGCATCGTGACAGTGTGCCTGCTGGAGGCGTATCGGAATGCACCCGCGCCGCGTCGACGCACCTCGGTAACGTGAACACTGTGACCCGAGTGCCCGTACGCGACGACCTCCGCGCCCTCGAGGGCTATCACTCGCCGCAGGTGAACGTCAGCGTTCGTCTGAACACCAATGAGTCGCCGTTCGCACCGCCCACTGCATGGCGAGACGCCTTCGCCGCCGAACTCGCTCGCGTCGACTGGCAGCGCTACCCCGATCGAGGTGCGCGTGCGTTGCGCGAGGGCATCGCCGCGCAGCACGGCGTCAGCCCCGCACAGGTCTTTGCCGCCAACGGCAGCAACGAGGTGTTGCAAACGCTGGTGCTCACCTTTGCCGGCCCGGGCCGCACTGTGGCCACGTTCGAACCGACGTATCAGATGCACGGACAGATCGCCCGTGTCGCTGGCTCCATCGTGGTGGAGGGCGAACGCGCCCCCGACTTCACGCTCGACATGGCAGAGGTACAACGTGTGCTCAGTACCGCGTTGCCAGCCATCACGTTCCTGTGTTCGCCCAACAATCCCACCGGGCTGGTCGAACCAGAGGCCAAGATCCGTTCAGTGCTCGAACAGGCGCCAGGTCTGTTGGTGGTCGATGAGGCCTACGGTCAGTTCGCCGAGTGGTCAGCCCTCGGTCTGATCGACGAGGAGACTCCACTCGTCGTCACCCGTACCTTCTCCAAGACATGGTCGATGGCCGGTACCCGCCTGGGGTATCTCGTCGGTCCCGAGTGGTTGGTCGCCGAACTCGACAAGGTGGTGCTGCCGTACCACCTCGACACTGCCAAGCAGATTGCCGGGCGGCTCGCGCTGCAGTACGTCGACGAGATGGAGTCGCGCGTGCAGTTCATCAT
>WLIV01000034.1 GCA_009702045.1 Actinomycetota bacterium
CGCGGCAATGTCGTGCAACGCGTCGGCATCGCGCTGCGTCTTGGTGCGCGTGTCGTACTCGCCCTCGAACGTGGCCGCGGTCTTCAGCGCGGCCTCCACTTCGGCGGCCGCCCCGCCGTACAGCTCGAACGTGCCCAGCAGCGCACCGTCCGAAGCACGGCTCATCCGCAGCGAGCGATCGGCCTCCGACGGCGGGGCATCCGCATCCACCACTGCCTCGGCCTTCTTGCGCCAGGTGTCCATCACCTTCACCGTGCACTCCGCGTCCAGCGCTGCGAGGAACGGCATCAGTTCACGGTGCTGCTGATCCATCAGCGGCTGCAGCTTGGGCGGGCAGAACGCGCGCACCGTGTCGGCCTGGCCGGCAGAGACGGCGCCGCAGAGCGCGAGGCCGGCGATGCTGTCGAAGCGGTCGAGGAAGCGGCCCTGGGCAACCCAGCGGCCGGCCAGTACGTCGGTCATGCGGCAGCGATCGCGCAGCCAGGCGCGAGTGGACACGGCACCATCGATACCCAGCTCACCCGAATTCTCCAACCGTCGCAGCGCCAACGCGAGGCGGGCCGCATTGCGTTCGTGAGCGACCATCGCCGCCACGAACTCGTCCGCTGACAGGATGATGTCCTGCTCGTCCGCCGGGGTGTCCGGTGCCAGATCCGAGATCGAACCCATGTTCGTGAACATATCAGTTCACTCGCGTGGCAACAACTCCGAAAACACACTGCTACCAGGACTTTTTCTGGGAAGAAATAGTCCCAGCAGTGTCAGCCGGCCAGCGGTTCTCGCAGGCCAATTCGCCCTCATCCAGCGGGACCACCTGGGCCCCGTCACGCCACGTCGAGGCGTTCCACCGGCTGCCCGGTGAGCTCCGCGATCAGTTCGAAGTCCTTGTCGAAGTGCAACACGGTCAGGTCGGCCAACTCGGCAGTCGCGGCAATCAACAGGTCGGGAACCGACGGAGCGCGGTGTTGGCCGCGCTCGGCGAGCGCCAGCTGCAGCTCGAGCGCACGGTCTTCGATCTTCGGGGTGAGGTACTCCACGGGCATCGACGAGACGGGTGGCTCAGCCAGCAGCGTGCGGTGGTCGGCAGCAGTGCGAGCCGAGTAGCCGACCTCCAGCCGCGTGACCGTGGAGATGCGCACGAGACCACGATCGATCCGACCGGCCCATTCCACAGCGTTCACCGCAGTGCTCAGTCGGACGAGCGCCGACTTGTCGATCAGCCAGGCAGTCACGACCACGCGCCGGACATCACATCCGGGTCGTCGAGGTCGGCCGCCAGCGACGCGACGCGTGCGAGGTGATCGAGGCTGATGGGACTCGCGCTACCGGCACGCTCCCGTTCGAGCGTGCGGCGGAGGTACTCGGAGCGCGACAGCCCCACTCGCTTGGCCCGAGCGTCGATCGCGGCGATCACCTCGTCGGGAATGTCGCGGATGAGGATGTCGGTCATGGCGTGCCACCTCCTGATATCTGACGATATCACGCAGACGCGCTCACTGCCAGTGCAGGCGCAGACCGCGGGTGTGCCAGCGCATGTGGAACAACCGGCCGGTCGACGACCCAGTGATGTAGGCGTCGCGGTACTCGCCACTGCCGTCTGCATCGCCGAAACAGATGTTCGTGACCAGACGATCATCGACCGGGATGTGCCGCATACTGCCGTCGTGCGGCGAGATCACCGTGATGCCGCCATTGATCAGCGTGCCGACGCACACGTTGCCGTCACCATCGACGGCCAGCGAATCGAGCAGTTGGTGGCCGGGCAGACCCGCCAGGCACGGCCAGTCGTCGAGCGCGGCCGGCTTCTCCAGCACACCAGGTGCCACCACCCGGCGGCGCCACACGCGGCCCGTGTCGGTCTCGGCCCAGTACAGCACGTTGCCGTCGGGCGACAGCCCAATGCCGTTGGGAGCGTCCGTGGGGAACACTTGCTCGCTGATGTGCGACCCATCGGGCAGTGCGTAGTAGACACCGGTGATGTCGCCTGTGCGGCGGGCGCGGTCGCGGATGCCGTGGTCGGTGAACCAGAAGCCACCGTGTGCATCGAAGACCAGATCGTTGGGCGCCCGCAGCGCACGCCCATCGCAGTGTGTGTACAGCGTGGTGAGTTCACCCGTGGCTGGGTCGAGTCGCTGGATGCTGCCACCGAGGTAGCGCGAGTCGTCGAAGCGCCCCGGGAACGTCATCGCGCGGAACTCCTGCGCAGTGAAACTGCCACCGTTGTTACACAGGTAGAACGCTCCATCGGGGCCCACTGCCAACCCGTTGGGGCCACCGGGCACTTCCGCCACCGTGCTCTGCGACCCGTCGGGGTGCACGCGGGTGACACGCTGACCGAACATCTCCACCAGCACAACGCTGCCGTCGGGCATCGCCACCGGCCCCTCCGGGAACCGCAAACCCTCGGCGACCACCTTCATCGATTGCGGTGCGCTTCTTGCAGCAGGTCGTACTCCTCGACCGTCATCAGCACCGAGCGGGCCTTGGAGCCTTCGCTGGGGCCGACCACACCGCGCTGCTCGAGCAGATCCATCATGCGGCCGGCGCGAGCGAAGCCGACCTTCAGCTTGCGCTGCAACATCGAGGTACTGCCCAGTTGGCTGCGCACCACGAGTTCCATCGCCTGACGCATGAGCACTTCGTCTTCGTCGCTGTCTTCGCCGTTGCCGCCGAAGTTGCCGCCGCCGAGAATGCCACCATCGGCGTCCTCACCCTCGACGCCGGTGGCGTACACCGGCTCGGGCGCCTGACGTCGCCAGTGACCGACGACCTTGCGCACCTCTTCCTCGCTGACGAATGACCCCTGGATGCGCTGCGAAACATTGCTGTTTCCCGGCAACAGCAACATGTCGCCCTTGCCCACCAGCTTCTCCGCGCCGGGCTGGTCGAGGATCACCCGACTGTCGGTGAGGCTGTTGACCGCATACGCGATGCGAGCCGGGATGTTGGCCTTGATCACACCGGTGATGACGTTCACCGACGGACGCTGCGTGGCGACGATGAGGTGAATGCCCACCGCACGGGCCTTCTGCGCGATCCGGGTGATGCTCTCCTCCACATCGCGCGCTGCCACCATCATCAAGTCGTTCAACTCGTCGACCACCACCACGATGTAGGGCAGCCGTTCATGCACCGTGGAGCTGTCGGCTTCGGTGCCCGACTCGGGTGCCAGCTCGCCGCGTTCGTAGGCCGCGTTGTAACCGGTGATATCGCGGAAGCCGACCTCGAACAACAGGTCGTACCGACGGTCCATCTCCTTGCACGCCCAACTCAGCGCATTGGCCGCCTTCTTCGGGTTCGTGACCGGTTCCGTCAGCAAGTGCGGCGAACGGTTGTACTGCCCCATCTCGACCTGCTTGGGGTCGATCAGGATCAAGCGCACCTGATCCGGCGTGGTGCGCATCAGCAGCGACGTGATGATGCAGTTAAGACCACTGGACTTGCCCGAACCGGTGGTGCCCGCGATCAGCAGGTGCGGCATCGTGGACAGGTTGAGGAACACAGCCCGACCGGCGATGTCTTTACCGATGGCCACGTCGAGCGGGTGCGTGGCGGTCTTCGACTCGGGGGCATTCATGATGTCGCCCAGACTGACCAACTGACGCGTGTGGTTCGGTACCTCGACACCGATCGCCGAACGACCGGGGATGGGGGCCAAAATGCGCACATCGACCGCAGCCATCGCATACGCGATGTCGCGAGTGAGGCTGGTGATCCGCGCCACCTTGACGCCTTGCCCCAACTCGAGTTCGTAGCGCGTGACGGTGGGGCCGACCGTCTGGCCCACCAACTTGGTCTCGACACCATGCGACATCAGCGAATCGACCAACGTGCGACCGCGGGCCTCCACCTCGGCCTTGTTGATCACCTGGTTCGCGCTGCGCTGCAGGTGGCTCATCGGTGGCAACTGCCACTGACCACGCTGCGCGCCGGGACCCAGTTCCAGTTCGTCCTGCTCGCCAGGGCCGGTGTCCACAGGGACCTGACGTGGTGCACCTTTGGGCTGGCGGGTCTTCTTCGGCTCCGCCGGCGGATCCCAGTCGTTCTCGGCCTCACCGTCGTACAGCGCCGGCCCGGCAAACCCACCGGGATCGGCGTCGGCACCCTCGCGATCGCTCTGCAACGACGACACCTGATCCATCGTCGAGCGGATCTTGCGACCGAGCGGACGGAACAACGTGTTCATGCCGTTCCCGGCACTTCCTGCCATCGTGCGCAGCGAGTTGCCAGTGATGAGCATCATGCCGACGATGAGTAGCAGCACCAGCACCAGCGCTGCGCCGGCGGGCGCCAACAAGCCACGTAGTGGCGCGCCGAACATCGCCCCCAGCCAGCCACCGGCCTTGCCCATCTCCTTCAACCCGTGCGGGTTGCGGGCAACGTGCAGAACCCCGAGCACGGCCGTCACGCACAGCCCCCACCCGAGGGTGAGCCGCCACCGGTGGCCGTTGTGACCGCGCTTGATGAATGCCACACCGGCGCTCACCAGCGCAACGGGCACGAGGTAGCGGCCCACACCGGAGAACCAGCCAACGACCGTGGCCACGCCACGACCCACCGGGCCGGCATGGCCGCCCATGTAGACACCGAGGCCCAGCAGCAGGCCAATGGCCACCAGCCCGATACCCCAGAACTCGTGCTCGCGGCCTTCAACCGCCTCGCGCAGCTCGGACGACGCGTTGTCGCGACGCGAACGGGGCAGTTCAGCCGTCTCGGGACGCGTCGTTGTACGCGCTGTCGGGGCCGCCTGCGGCTTCGTCTTTGATCGTCGGTTGGGTTGGCCCCAGGTTGCCATTTGTCTCACGGTACCAAGGGGGCGCGCGTCGGGGTGGCCACTCGCTCAGTTCACCGGGTCGACCGACTTGACCTCACCCTTCGGACCGAGCACCACATCGAGGCCACCACCTTGTGCCGAGGTGAGCAGTACGCCGTACAGGAGGTGCCCCTGGCCATCGCCATGAATGTAGAAACTGTCGAGCGTCGCACCGGGTAGCTGCTCCCTCACTTTGCTGAACACCAGGGCCGGATCAAAATCGAGACCGGTCGCCGCGAAGGTGCCGCCACTGGCGGCCTCACCCTCGCGTGCCGACAGTTCGCCACCGACGAACACCCATGACTGTGCGATCGCGCCATTGTTGAGGGCGACGAACAGGTTCACCAGTTTGGCAGTGGCGTTGATCTCGAAGTACTGCTGCGGCCCGCCCAACTGGGCCTCGATCGCCGCGATCGCCAGCGGAATCTGGTCGAGCACCGGCAACTCGGTCGAGGACGGATCGGGCGCTGATTGCTGTGCCACGGTGGTGGAGGTGGCGGCCGACGAGCCGCCGTTGTCGCTGCACGCCACGGTTGCGATGGCAGCGATGCCGATTAACACAGCGGTGACGGGGTTCTTCACGGCATGCACACCGGAAGGCTAGGCCCCGTGCGCATGATGTGAAGATGCAGCCGGACGAGACAGCGGACACCAACCGGCCCGGCACGAACTTGCACGGCCTGTGGGTCTGCACCGCCGCTGTGCTGTGCTCGCTACTCACCCCTGGCGCGGGCCACATCGTCATCCGCGCGAACACCCGCCGATGGAGTGTCATCGTCGCCGCAGCCAGCAGCCTTGTCGCCACTGCCGTGCTGCTGTGGGTGATCACCACCTCGCATTCCAGCGGCAGCCTTGCGGCCCTGGCCGCCGGTATCGTCGCCGATCGCGTCCGGTTCCTTGCCGTCGCCGCCGCGTTGATCGTGCTGGCCGTCACCCGCCTGTGGTCGGCGGCGGAGGTGGCCTGGCTGGCCCGTCCGCTGAACAGCGTGTGGCGCACGATCGTTGCCACAACGGCAGCCCTGACGCTCGTCATCGTTGGCGTCACCCCGCTCGTAGTCGCTGCCGGCTACGTCTGGCGCACCGATCGGGCCGTCGAGCGGGTGTTCGGTTCCGGCGATGCCCAGACGGCTCAGCCCGGCGTGCTGCCCCCTACCACCGACCAGGAGACCGACTCGCTGCCCAACAGCAGCAGCACGACGTCCACCACGATGCCGCCGTTCCCGGGCACCGACCGAGTCAACGTGCTGTTGTTGGGCGGCGACGCCGGCAAGGGGCGCTGGAGTCTGCGCACCGACTCGATGATCCTCGTATCGATCGATCCCGAGACGGGCGACACCGCGATGATCTCTGTGCCGCGCAACCTCACGATGCTGCCATTCCCGCCCGGCACTGCCTTGGCCGAACAGTTCCCGCACGGCTTCACCGACCTGGCCAACGCGGTGTATCCCTATGTCAACGCTCGTCCGGCACTCGCTGGCGGAGTCGCTGACGCCGGCGCGCAGGCCATCAAACTCGGTATCGCCCAACTGCTCGGTGTGCCCGTTCAGTACTACGTGCTGGTCGATATGGGCGGGTTCATCGATGTGGTGGATGCCCTCGGCGGAATCGACGTCACCATCACCAAGCGGGTGCCTGCGCCAGGGAACCCGTCCGAGGCCAAGCACAACGTCCCGCAGTGGTTCGAGAAGGGCATCCAGCATCTGGACGGCACCCTCGCGTTGTCCTACGCCCGTTCGCGTCATGCCGACGACGACTACCAACGAATGGGACGCCAGCGCTGCGTACTGGCAGGTATCGCCGCGGCCGCAACGCCGAAGGCGCTCGCCACCGGGCTCGGCTCGCTGGTCGACGCGTTCGGCGCCTCGGTGCGCACCGACATACCCCGCGAACGTCTTCCAGAGTTCGTGCAACTCATCGAACGCTATGCGGCGGCTGGCGGACAGGACTCGGTACGCACACTGCTGCTGACACCTCCGGTGATCATCCCCAACCTCAACAACTGGGATGCAGCGCACGTGCGCGAACTGGTGAAGACGCTGCTGACCGAACCCTCGGCGCTGCCCACGATCGGCGGCCTCCCACCCTTGGGTGATCAGCTGACCGCCGAGTGCACGGTGTCCTGAGCTCAGGTCTCCATCACGACGGGCACGATCATCGGCCGACGCTTGGTGCGTTCGCTGACGAACTTGCCGGCCGCCTTGCGCACATCGCGCTCGAGCGACTCGACATCCTTCACACCGGCGGCCAAGGATGCCTCGAGGACCGCCGCCACCCGGTCGCATGCCTCGTCGAGCAGATCCTCTGCCTCCGGGGCGTACACCCAGCCACGGGTGATGATCTCGGGGCCGGTGAGCACCTTGCGCGTCTGGAGATCGACCGTGACCACGACCACCACGACGCCCTCCTCGGCCAACACCCGACGGTCGCGCAGGACGCCCTGGCCGACATCGCCGACGATGCCGTCGACGTACAGGTAGCCAGCAGGCACCCGGCCGATCGCCTTCAGCCCGTCGTCGCTGAGTTCGAGTACGTCGCCGTCCTCGCACACCAGCACGTGGTCCTTGGGGATGCCCATCAGGTAGCCCAGCTTGGCGTTGGCCACCATGTGGCGGTACTCGCCGTGAATCGGCACCAGCCACTCGGGCTCGGTGATCGACATGTAGGTCTTCAGCTCGTCGGCCTGGGCGTGGCCGGTGGCGTGCACATCGGCGACGCCACTGTGCACCACCTCAACACCGGCGCGCAGCAGGTCGTCGATCACTCGGTTCACGTTGCTCTCGTTGCCGGGGATCGCATGGCTGGAGAGGATCACCGTGTCGTTGTCGCTGACCTTCACCCACTTGTTTTCGCCACGGGCCAACAGCGCCAGCGCCGACATCGGCTCGCCCTGCGAACCGGTGGAGATCACACACAACTGCTCGGGCTTGTACTTGCCCGCATCCTCGATGTCGATCAGCTTGTCGTCGGGGATCGTCAGCACGCCGAGGTCGCGGCCCATGCGCACGTTCTTGCGAATGCTCATACCCAGCGTGGCCACCACGCGCCCATTGGCAATTGCGGCGTCAGCAATCTGTTGGATGCGGTGCAGGTGGCTGGCGAAGCTGGCGGTGATGACTCGGCGGCCCTTCTGATCGGCAAACACCGCCCGCAGCACGGCGCCGACGCTGCTCTCGCTGGGGGCGTGGCCGTGCTCCTCAGCGTTGGTGCTGTCGGCCATGAGCAGCCGGATGCCCTCCGTATTGGCGATCGCACCGATACGTCCGAGGTCGGTGCGGCGGCCGTCGACCGGTGTGAGGTCGAGCTTGAAGTCGCCGGTGTGCAGAATCACGCCCTGCGGTGTGTGCAGCGCGATGGCGTGGGCGTGCGGGACGGAGTGCGTCACCGGCAGGAACTCCACGTCGAACGGCCCGATCATCCGCCGCTCACCGTCCTTGACGACGTTGAGTGCGGTGCGGCCCAATAGGCCGGCTTCCTCGATGCGGTTGCGGGCCAGACCCAGCGTGACCGCCGAGCCATAAATCGGGAAGCTCAGCTCGCGCAGCAGGTACTGCAGCGCCCCGACGTGATCCTCATGGCCGTGCGTGGCGACGAGGCCGACGATGTGGTCGGCGTTCGCGCGTAGCCATGTGAAGTCGGGCAGCACGAGGTCGATGCCGTGCATATCGGCGTCGGGGAACATCAGACCGCAGTCGATGAGCAACACCTTGCGCTCGTCACCTTCACCCTGCTCGATGGCCATGCAGTTGCGGCCGATCTCACCGAGTCCACCCAGGAAAATGATGCGGACGGGAGTTGCCATCAGAGGTACCTCATGCAGTTCGGGCGGCCTGAAGGTTGGCCCACACCTGTGGTGTGCGCTCCTCCACAAAGGCCGGGGCGGGCCCCATCGGCAGGCGGGCTTGGCCAACCTTGAAACCGAGGTGGCGCATCATCGCTTTGGTGGGAATCGGGTTGGGTGCGTCATCGCCGGTCTCGAAGGCGAAGCTTTCGAGCATACGGGCGTTGACGCGGCGGGCACCGGCAGTGTCGCCGGCCTCCCAGAGATCGAACATTTCCTGGTGGTCGGGTGCGGTCCAGTGCGTCGCCACACCGACGGTACCGACGATGCCGCTGGCGAGCAGTGGCAGGGTGAGGCCGTCGTCGCCGCTGTAGACCTCCACCCCGGCCGGGGCGTTGGCGATCAACACGGCGGTCTCGCCCGGGTTCCCAGCAGCGTCCTTCAGCGCCACGATGTTCGGCACATCGCGGAACAGTCGCAGCAGTGTGGACGTGAGGATCTTGCGACCGGTGCGCACCGGGATGTCGTAGACCATCTGCGGGAGCGGGGTGCATGCGGCCAGCGCACGCAGGTGCGCCTCGATACCGGCCTGCGACGGGCGGTTGTAGTACGGGCAGAGAGCCAAGACGCCGGCAGCACCGAGCGCTGTGGCTTCCTTCGTCATGTGCACAGAGTGCGCAGTGTCGTTCGTACCCGATCCAGCGATCACGGGGATCGTGACTGCCTCAATCACTGCAGCGAACAGGCTGAGGCGTTCGTGGTCGGTCAGCACCGGGGCCTCACCGGTGGTGCCGGCGACCACCAGACCGTCGTGACCCTCGGCCTGCAGGTGACGAGCGAGGCGTCGAGCCTCGTCGAGGTCGAGCGCACCGTTGTCGTCGAAGGGCGTAATCATCGCCGAGAGCACACGCCCGAAGCGGGCCATCAGAAGCTCCCCTCGGCAACGCGGTCCATTCCCAGTGTGAGAATCAAGTCTTCGTGGAGTTCCATCCACACATCGTGGTAGCTCCCGCACATCACACCCGTAATCATTTCCGTTTCACCTTCCACCACCCGCTGACACGTCCGTGCCAGTCGTGATCCATACGGCACCAATCGGTGCAGCACACTCCCCATCTGTTGCACCACTGGCGCGATCTCCTGATCGAGCGCCACCAACCGGTTGATGACGCTGCGGTCGTACTCGGCATCGGCGTGATCGTTGTGCTCGCCGTCGCGCAGCTGCCAGTCGCCGCACAACTCCTTGAAGCGTTCGTTCGCTGCCAGGAACGCCGCATACGGCCCAGCCAACGCATCGTGCAGGTTGCCGCCGCCCACATCCTGGGCAAGCGCCACACGGTGCTCTTCGCGACCCACGGGAGTCAACTGCCAGAGTTGGCGGGCCTGACGAAACATGGCCCACTCCCTCTGCTGCAGGCCATCGAGGTGCTCATTCACCACGGACAGCGGCAGATCCGCCACTTCCGCGATCGTCTCGGCCTTGGAGAACCCTTTGATGCGCACCGCATGGAACGTGCGGAAGAACGGATCGGAAGCGTGGGACATACCGAGTCGCAGCGTACTGGACACCTGGTTCAGCTCGGCAGGCTGCCCCAGATCAACACCCGCCGGAACGGGAAGAAGTAGGGGGTGTGATCGCCCACGCGCTGCAGCAGCGCGTCCTCGAAGTCGACGAGGAACCGCGCGTAGAGCGACGGGTCGAGCAACTTCTCGAAGCGCGTCAGGGCCGTACCGCGCAGCCACTCCACCACATGCCGCGTGGACGGCAGTACGTGCGGGTACACCTGCAATCGGACGTGCTGACGTTCGAAGCCGAGGTCGTAAAGCAGTTGCGCATATTCCTCTGGCGCCAAGACGTTCGTGGCCACGGGGTCGGGTGGCGGGTCGCCGCCCATCGCTGAACAGTACGGCTCGCGCCGAGCCACTTCGTCAGCCAACAGGTGCGCCGGCATGTAGGCATTCGCTGGCACCTGCACCGCCAGTTGGCCGCCCGGGGCGAGCGCTGCGGTCCAGCGTGTGAGGACCTCACGATGCTTCGGCGTCCAGTGCAGACTGGCATTGGCGAAGACCAGATCGTGGTCGCGGTTCGACGTCCACTCCCCCAGATCTCCCGACGCGAAGCTGACTCCAGCGCGACTGTGCTCGGCAGCAGAGGTCAACATCGCCGGCGAGTTGTCGACACCGACGATGTCGGCCGCACCGGTTCGATCAGCCACCAGGACGGTCAGTTCACCCGGCCCACAGCCAAGGTCGACGGCACGGCCAATGCGGCCCGGCTCGATGAGGGCCAACAGGTCGTGGATCGGTTGCGCGCGTTCCTCCGCGAACTTGCGGTACTGCGCCGGACTCCAGTCGCTCACGCGCCCGGTACGGGCGACGGCATGTCCGAGCCGATCTCGAACTTGAGGTACTCGTCGTCGGTGTTCTCCCAGTCCTCGAACTGGATGACGTTCATCTCCTCGAAGCGGCGGCGCAGCCACTTGTCGTTGCGGTCGAGCAGTCCGAGCTTCTTGCAGTTGGGCACAATCTTGCTGAACAGCATTCCCTGGAACACCAGCCGGGTGGGATCGTGGATGACCAGCGGGAGGATGTCCTTGGTGCTCACGCCCATACGGTTCCACACCTCTTGCTGCATGAAGCGATCGCGCATGCGCACGGCTGCCTCGAAGGCGAACTCCTGGCGGTCTTTGATCTCGGCATCGCTCATCTGGTCGTAGACCTCTTTGAGGCTGAGCACACCGAACGCAACATGACGGGCCTCATCGCTCATGACATAGCGGAGCAGCTGCTTGAGGAGCGGCTCCTGCGTCAGCTGGTGCATGAACCCGAACGCGGCGAGGGCCAAGCCCTCCACCATGATCTGCATGCCGAGGTAGGTCATGTCCCAGCGACTGTCGCTGACGATGTCGTCGAGCAGCATGCGCAGGTGAGCGTTCACCTGGTACTCGCCGCCCAACTTCTCGTGCAGGTAGCGAGCAAAGACCTCGACGTGGCGGGCTTCGTCCATCACCTGCGTGCTGGCGTAGAGCTTGGCGTCGTACCACGGCACGGTCTCGACGATCTTGGCGGTACAGATCAGCGCACCCTGCTCACCGTGGAGGAACTGGCTGAGCATCCAGTTGCGGCCTTCGATGCCGAACTGCAGCCACTCTTTGTCGCCCCACTTCGCCACCGGCGTGCCGATGTACATGTTGGGGTCGAGGCCCGTACCGAGCAGTGCCTGATCCTGGGCAATGGTCTTCTCGACGTCGACGTCGATACTCCAGTCGAGGTCGGTGCTGCCGTTCCACTGACCAGTCTTGGCCTTCTCGTACAGCTTGCGCAGCGGCGGCCGCGAGAGTGTGTAATCCCAGGTGAAGACCGTATCGGCGTTGTTCTCGACGACATGTTCGATCTCGTTCGGATCGGTCATCGGAATCGAGAGGATGGCATCGACATCGTCGATCTCCGAGCGTCCGAGAATCGTTTCGTTGGAGTTGTGGGTAACGGTCATATCAGGGTCAGCTCCTGGTGAGTGAGGCGTGGAAGGCGGGAAGGACAAAGGTGCGGAGGAACTCGCGGGCCGAGTCGGCGTCGGCAAAGTCGACGTGCTCGGAAGGTGCGAGGAAGTAACTGATGACCAGACGGGCCAGCAGTTCGACGAGCTGGACGGACTCGCGGCGCGGCAGGTAATGATCCACCATCGGCACGAGGAACACGGTGGCGACGCGCATGATGCGCGGCAGGCCCTCGACAGTGAGTTGGCTCAATGTGTCGCCCGGTTCGCTCGCGAGCATCAGCGACAGGTGCTGGTCGTCGCGCAGTTCACGGGTGGCAACGCCCACGATACGAATCAGCAGACTCTCGAGGTCGTCGTGCCCGTCGACGTGGGTGCCGACACGGGTGAAGAAGTCTTCGAGTTCGCGCACACGAAGCGCGTCGAACATCACGTCCTTGCCGCCGGGGAACATCCGGTAGAGCGTCGCTCGGCTGACACCTGCCTCGCCAGCGATGTCGTCGATCGTGACCTTGGCGATCCCCCATTTGGCGGTGCACAGCTTGGCTGCATCGAGCACTCTGGTCTCGACATCACGTGTGACGGGGGTCATGGGCTGAGACACTAAGACGCTTTGCGTCTCAGTGTCAAGTGAACTTCACACGAACGCCTTTGCTAACCTCGGCAACCATGAAGAAAATCATCGCTATTGCCGCCCTGAGCGGTCTTCTTGTCGTCTCCTGCGGCGACGACAAGAAGACCGACACCACTTCGGCCCCCACCACCTCGGCTGGCCCGGTCGAGTTCGACCTGGCCTCCGTGTCTGCCGACGACGCCGCCAAGGCCTGTGCCGAGGGCAAGACGCTCGCAACTGGCAAGCTCACCCTGGCCACCGGCGACCCTGCCTTCCCGCCCTACGTGATCGACGACAAACCCGAGTCTGGCCAAGGATTCGAGTCGGCCATCGCACTGGCCGTTGCCAAGTCGATGGGTTTCGAGGGCGCCGCTATCTCATGGGTGCGCACCTCATTCGACACCGCCGCCGCCGGTAGCGACAGCAACTTCGACTTCAACCTGCAGCAGTTCAGCATCAACGAAGATCGCCTGAAGGTCGTCTCGTTCAGCGACCCGTACTACACCTCGGCCCAATCGGTGCTCGGCTACGCCGACGGCCCGGCCGCCGGTGTCACCAAGCTCAGCGACTTGAAGAAACTGAAGTTGGGCGGGGCCGCCGGCACCACCAGCCTGCAGTTCATCACCGACGTGATCAAGCCCGACACGGCGCCGTTCGCCTTCAACAGCAACGCCGACGCCAAGACTGCGCTGGACAACAAGCAGATCGACGCGATCATCACCGACCTGCCGACCGGTCTCTACATCTCGGCCGTCGAGATCGAGGGCACCAAGGTCTTCGGTCAGTTCGCGATCGACGCTGGCGGCGCCGGCGATCAGTGGGGTCTGCTGTTCGTGAAGGACAACCCGCTGGTCGAGTGCGCCAACCTCGCACTCAAGGCGCTCACCGCGTCCGGCGCGCTGGCCGCGATCACCCAGCAGTGGATGGGCGACTACAACGGCGCACCCACACTCGGCAAGGACTGATCTTCTACAGTCCTCAACCATGACGAAGCACGACACCCGGCGCCAGCTGTGGCTACGCCGACAGCGGCGCCGGGCCGTGCTCATCGCCACCGTCTCCACGGTGGCGGTCGCCACGATCACGTGGTATCTGGTCACCAACGCCGCAGGGTGGCCGAAGGTCAAACAGATCTTCTTCGACGGCGACCGTTTCCGGCAGGACTTCCCCGAGGTGCTCAGCTTCCTGTGGGAGGACGTCAAGCTGTTCTTGCAGTGCGCCCCGTTCATCCTGATCTGGGGCATGGTGCTGGCGCTGTTCCGCAACACGCGTAACCCTGCACTCTTTCCGCTGCGAGCATTCGCCGCCGCCTACACCGACTTCTTTCGCGGTGTGCCCGTCATCCTCACGATCTACCTCGTCGGCTTCGGCATCCCCAAGCTCACCAAGGAATGGGGCGACTTCCACATTCTTGGGTTCGGCGGCGCATGGAACTCGCCGTATCTGTGGGGGCCCGTCGCACTGGTGCTGGCTTACAGCGCCTACGTCAGCGAGGTGTTCCGTAGTGGTATCGAAGGTGTGCACGAGAGCCAGCGCGCGGGCTCGCGCTCATTGGGCCTGACGCACGGTCAGACCATGCGGTTCGTCGTTCTGCCGCAGGCGTCGCGCCGGGTGATCCCGCCGCTGATGAACGACATGTTGTCGCTGCAGAAGGATGTCGCACTGGTCAGCCTGCTCGGCCCGATCGAAGTGTTTCGTCGGGCAACCTCGATCAAGGACCGCACCGCCAACTTCACACCCCTCGTCGCCGCGGCAGTGATCTTCCTGATCATCACGATCCCCGAAACACGCCTCGTCGATTGGTATTCGGCACGTCAACGCAGACGCACCGGCGGGACGGTCATCTCATGAACCCCAAGGTCGCGATCAAGAATGTGCGCAAGTCGTTCGGCTCGAAGGTCGTGCTCGACCATGTGTCGCTCGATGTCGGCGAGCACGATGTGGTGTGCCTCATCGGCGCCAGTGGCTCGGGCAAGAGCACTCTGCTGCGGTGCATCAACCTGCTCGAACCGATCGACGACGGCGAGATCCTCCTCGACGGTCCCGATGGCCCGCGCGACATCAGCGAACCTGGTCTGAACCCCGACCCGATCCGTCGCCGTATCGGCATGGTGTTCCAGAGCTACAACCTGTTCCCACACATGAGCGTGCTGCACAACATCACGCTCGGGCCTACCAAGGTGCTGAAGCAGCCGAAGTCAGAGGCCACCGAACGGGCACTCGACCTGCTCTCCCGTTTCGGCCTCGACGACAAGTCGCACGCCTACCCGGACCAACTCTCAGGCGGACAACAACAGCGCGTCGCCATCGTGCGGGCCCTCGCGATGCAACCCGAACTGATGTTGCTCGACGAGGTCACCGCCGCACTCGACCCGGTGTTGGTCGGGGAAGTGCTGAACGTGATCCGCGATATGCGCGGTCAGGGGATGACCATGATTCTGGCGACGCACGAGATGGGGTTCGCCAAGGAGATCAGCGACCTGGTCTGCTTCTTGAAGGATGGCGTGATCCTGGAGTCCGCTCCCCCGGCGAAGCTGTTCAGCGCGCCCGATCGCCCCGAGACTGCAGAGTTCCTGCAGCGCGTCATCGCTTCCGGGCGGCTCTAACGCGTCAGCCGCTCTTGCGGCCGCTGGCGACGCCGCACACGACGTTGCGGTGCAGGCAGAGCTCCACCTCGCTCTTCAGCTTGGCCTCATCCCATCCGTTCATGAAGTCCGCGTGGCCGCTCAGCAGCCCACCGCTGGACAGTTCCATCCCAGCGGTCGAGCCGTGCACCGGGTACTCGACGCTGAACTGCAGCTGCGGGATCGGCACGGGGTAGCCCTTCGGGCAGAGACCCTTGGAGCTGTAGGCGATGTGCGTGTGATGGTTCGCGCTGTCGAGGTGGGCGCCGTCCCAACAGTCGGGGAACGTGATCAGCAGGCGCAAGTTGCGCCCTTGTCTGCACTCCGGCGGAAGCAACGACCGCTCGATGCCCGCACCGCATCCCCAGGCCACGATCGATAACGGCTGCTGACCCGTGGCGCCAGCGTTGCCGGCGATCATCACCAGACCGACGGGGAACGGCTGCACTGTGGTGGGGTCGACCGACAGACCGGGACGGTAGTACGCGGTGCTCTTCACCGGACGCAGTGCTTCTAAGCCCTTCAGCAATGCCGGCGCCCAGTACGCGGCCTTGTCGAGCGGTTGGTCGCAGGTAGTGCCACCGTCGGCCAGCGACTCAATCGTGGTCTTCGCGTCCACCGCGGTGTTGCCGAAGAAGGCGTGGAGGTGGCTGGCCCCGAACTCGCCGGGGGCGACGATCGGATCGTCGGACGCGGCATGGCTGTAGGCACACTCCACTACGAACTGGGGCACCGCGCCCTGCGGACCGGCAATCGGTTCGTCGGGCTGTCCCAACGACGTCGCGCCGGTGGAGGGGTGCAACTGCACACCCGCACCATTGCCATCGGAATCGGCGCAGCCCGCCGCCGTCAACGCCAGAACGGCGACGGCGGCGAGCGCACGACGACAGGTCATCTGTGGATCAGGCCGGCTTCTTGGGCACCGTGATCGCGGCCAGGTCGACCGTCATCGGCACGTCGGTGGCCGGGCGGGCCGGAGCGGTGGCCGCGTCCGGCATGTTCTCCTGCAGTTCGAGGGCCGGGAGCGACGAGGTCTTCCAGTCGACCGACGGCGGGTGCACCTCAGTCAGCCAGGGCAGGATGTCGTACGCGCCATCGGCCCAGTCGCCGGTTCCGGTGGCATCGCACGGGGCCAGCATCTCGATGTTCTTCGGCAGGCTCGTGGTGAACGTGTTGCCAGCGAAGCAGTTGCCCAGTGTGCTGGTGTCGGTACCAACCGAAGCGACGAGAATGTCGGCACCGCGGTTGTTCTCGAGCACGTTGCCCTTGACGGTGTTCTGCATCGAGTCCCACAGAATGGCGCCGCCCGGATCAACGGGGCGCACCTGCTTGGACTCGGCGCAGGTCATACTCCACTTCTCCGGCGCGGGCACACTGTCGTTCGGATCGTCTTCGAGGAACGGCACCAGCGAGATACCACCCTTGTCGTGGTCGTACACCAGGTTGTTCTCGATGTCGTTCAGCACGCCACCGGGAACGATGATTCCGTTCCCCATCGCCAACAACGCCACGTCAATGGCCGGCGTATCACCCTGGTTGTTGCTGTACACGAGGTTGCCGATGATCGTGGTCTCGCGCTCGGGGTAGCACAGCTCATAGCTGCCGCTGTTGGGCACGATGCCTGCACGGTTGAAGCGGAATGTCGAGTTGATGATCAGCAGATTGCCACCCGAGTTGGTGCCCGAGTAGCCGAGGCCGTTGTGCTCGCTGACGGTGTCGGAGAGCACCGCGTTGCACGGGTAGCACTCGCCGATGTACACACCGGCGTCGGGGCTGCCCGCAGCGTAGATGTGGTCGATCTGGCCGTTGACCGAGTCGAACGCATACACGCCATAATCGCCGGTGCGGTACGTCGTGAGGTACGAACCGCGGTAGCCATCGACGCCGGTCCAGAAGAACCCGTTCTTGGTGAAGTTCATCGCGGTCATGTTTTCGACGGCGACACCCTTGGCACCGAGAATGCGGATGCCGTTGTCGAGATCAAACTTGCCGTCGAGCACCACCGTGTTGCGATCGAGGCCGCGGATGGTGAGCTGGTCGGTGGAGACCTGGACGGCCTCGTGATAGGTGCCGGGGGCGATGAGGATCAGCTCGCCCGGCTTGGCCGCGTCCACCGCGGCCTGGATGGTGGGATAGTCGCCGGGCACCCGCAACGCGGCCAACTCGGCACCGGTGGTGTCCGGAGCGGGCATGGAATCGCTGGTCGGTGTGGCGGCCGTAGTGGTGGTGGACGACTTGCGGTCTCCGCCGCAGCCCACGATGAACACCGACGCGGCAACGGCCGCGGCAATGAGTTTCCGACGCATATGGTTCTCCCCCAAGAAGGTCACGGTGCCGTGACCACGATCGTGCCAAACATACCGGCCTTCGAAGTGCCGTGAATGGTGCAGTAGTAAATGTAGGTGCCGGGTGTGGTGAACACGTACGAGTACTTGTCCTTCGGCTGGAACGCGGCATCGAGCACACCCCAACTCGACGCAGTGGGATCATCGGCCGGGACCACGTTGTGCCCGTTGCGTCCGTTGTTGTCGAACACCACCTCTGTCCCGGCGGCGACGCTCAACGTGCCCGGAATGAAGTTGTTGTCGATCGCCAGCACGGAGTCGGACTTGCCATTCGCAGCGTACGTAACCACAGGTGGCGCCCCTGCCACCGTGGTCGTCGCGCCCAACGCATCATCAGGGTCGGGCGCGCACGCTCCCAGGGTCAGTTCCATCAGGCAAAGCGCGAGCACACCCGCAACACCATGTCGATGCACGATTCCCCCTCATTCGCCGTAGTGTGCGATCGCGTGACCGTCGACGAAGATACCGCGCCCGCGCCGATTCCACGAAGCGGACCGATCTGGATCGCCGCGTTCGTCGGTCTGGTGGTGTGCACCAACATCGCCGCCGCCTCGTGGGTGACGATGGACGACGAGCACCCGGCCAGCCTGCTGCTGTTGTCCTCGCGCAACCGCTTCCTGGTGGCCACCGTGCCCAGCGGCATCAGTCCCTTCGAGTGGGCGTTGATCGCCTGTCTGCGCCTCAGCGCTGCGGCGATCGTGTGCCACATGCTCGGACGCGCCTATGGCGATCAAGCCCTCCGTTGGTTCTGGAAGTTCATGGGCATGCCGCAAGAGCAGGTCAGTAAGTTCGAGAAGGCCGTCGACAACGCCGAGTGGTTCGTCGTGCCGTTCTTCGTGGGCAGCAACATCGTGTGGGTGCTCAGCGGGGCGGCGAAGACCACTTGGAAGCGACTGCTGCCACTCGCCGCCGTGGGTATGGCCATGCGACTGGCGCTGCTGTGGTGGCTGTCGAAGGAGTTCGAGTCAGAACTGCGCAGCACGCTCAAGTGGCTGGATCACTACCAGTGGTGGATCCTCATCGGGTCAGTGCTGATCGTGGTCTTGGTGAACGTGCGCAACTTCCGCGGCCGGTGACGACGCTCGGTAACATTCCCGGCATGGCAACCACCACCCTCGGGGGCAACCCCGTCAACACCAGCGGCGATCTCCCGGCAGTCGGCTCACAGGCACCTGACTTCACCCTCACCTCGTCGGCCGATCTCAGCGATGTCACCGCCGCCTCCCTCGTCGGCAAGCGCGTTGTGCTGAACATCTTCCCCAGCATCGACACCCCCACCTGCGCCACCAGCGTGCGCAAGTTCAACGAGCTGGCCTCGTCGCTGGCCAACACCACCGTTGTGTGCGTGGCCGCCGACCTCCCGTTCGCGATGAAGCGCTTCTGCGGCGCCGAAGGTATCGAGAACGTCGTCACCGCCAGCACCTTCCGCAGCGAGTTCGGAACCGCCTACGGCGTGAAGATGGTCGATGGTCGTCTGGCCGGTCTGCTGGCCCGCTCGGTCGTCGTGCTCGACGAGACCGGCAAGGTCATCCACAGCCAGCTGGTCCCCAGCATCGGCGACGAGCCGAACTACGACGCCGCCATCGCCAGCCTCGGCTGAACGAGTGCTGCTTCGGCGCTGAGATGGGGTCCTGCCCCATCTCAGCGCCGACATTGGTCAAGAGACCGCGCGACGCTTCCCGCGGGCGGCTGACTTAGATGCCCAGGAAGGCGTCGAGGCCCATCGTCAGGCCGGGGTGGTCGGCGATGCGCTTGCAGGCCAGCACCACGCCCGGCATGTAGCTGGCGCGGTCGTAGCTGTCCTGGCGGATGGTCAGCGTCTGACCCTGCGCACCGAGGATGACCTCCTGGTGCGCCACCATGCCGCGCATGCGCACGCTGTGCACGCGGATGCCGGCGGGGCCTTCGCCACCGCGGGCGCCGGGGTACACCTCGTGCTGTGTCGGGTCCTTCGCCCACGCGGACGATGCGACCGCCATGCGCTGCGCCGTGGTGACCGCCGTGCCCGAGGGTGCGTCGATCTTCGCGTCGTGGTGCAACTCGATGATCTCGGCCGTGTCGAAATACGGCGCTGCCAGTTCGGCGAAGCGCATCATCAACACCGCGCTGATCGCGAAGTTGCTGGCGATGAGGCAGTTGCTGCCGCTGAACTCGGTGCGGAACAGCGCAAGGTCGTCGTCGGTGAAGCCCGTGGTACCGACAACAGCGTGGATGCCGTGCATCGCCAGGAACGGCAGCGTGGTTCGCGCTGCCACGGCGACGGTGAAGTCCACGACCACATCGCACGCTGCGTCGACGAGTGCTCGTGGCTCGCCGGCCACGGTGATTCCCTCACGGGTCTGACCCGCCGCAAACGGGTCGACTGCAGCCACCAGCTGCAGGTCAGGGTCGGCGGCGACCGCCTCACACACTGCCGTGCCCATCCGGCCACCGGCTCCGACCACACCCACGCGAACTGCTGTCATGCTGACGAAACTAACCCGCCAGCCATGGTGTAGAACAACAGGTATGAGCAGCTTCCTCGACAAAGCAAAAGAGAAGGCCCAGCAACTGGGAACCGCCGCCAAGGAGAAGGCGGATGAAGTGAAGGACAAGCGCAAGGCCGACGATCTGCTCGACGACCTGGGCCGCATCCTCTACGCCCAGCGCACAGGTCGCCCCGCCGTCGACGACGAGACCAAGATCGCCGACCTCGTCGGGCAGTTGAAGACGTTGGAAGACACCGGCACACCGATCCTCGGCGAGAAGTCGACCGACAGCACGCTGCCGCCTCCGGCGCCGAACTTTCCGGCGCCGAACGCCTGACTACTCG
Organism: Actinomycetota bacterium; assembly: GCA_009702045.1. GTDB lineage: Bacteria > Actinomycetota > Acidimicrobiia > Acidimicrobiales > Ilumatobacteraceae > UBA668. The sequence continues at coordinate 20,482 of WLIV01000034.1, forward strand.
GTCGGGCCGACCGTCACCACGATCGGCTCGACGGTGAGCACATCGCGGATCACGTCGCGCACCGCATCCTGATCGACCGCAGCCCAACGGGCAACCTGCTCGCCGATCGGGCGCACCGCGCCAGTGGTGATCAGCAGTCCGCCAGCACGCGCCATACGCGCGCCCGTGTCCTCCAGCCCGAGTTCGAACGAACCGGTGAGATAGCCGCGGGCAATGTCGAGTTCCTCGTCGGTGATGCCCTCGGCGACCAGTTTGTCGAGTTCGCCGCGCAGCAGCGACTGCACCTCATCGGCGTGCTCGGGCTGCGTGCCCGCGTACATCTGGAATGCACCGGCATCAGCGAATGCGGACACTCCGGAGTACACCGCGTAGGCCAGACCGCGCCGCTCTCTGATCTCCTCGAACAGTCGGCTCGACAGTCCACCGCCGAACACATGGTTCACCACGTCGAGCGCCTCGCGACGCGGGTCGCGCCGAGCCAACGAACGTGAACCCATGACGATGTGCACCTGCTCGGTGTCGTCGTCGATTGCCTCGCTGGGGCCCACAAATGTGGGTGCCACCCGTTGCGGCCGTGTGCCACCGTGACGCACCCCAGCGAAGGCTGCCTCAATGTCGGCCAACATCTCGTCGTGTTCCAGCGGGCCCGCAGCAGCGACCACCATGCCCTCGGCGCGGTAGTACTGCTGGAAGAACTCGCGCACGTCGTTCGGGGTGATCGCCTGCACGTGCTCGCGATCGCCCGCTGGGTCGCGACCGAGCGAGTGCCCGGAGAACAACGCAGCGGCGAATCGGCGGTGGGCGATATCGTCCGGAGACTCGTCGTCCATCGCCAGTTCTTCAAGGATGACTGCCCGCTCGGAATGCACGTCGTCATCGCGTAGCGCTGGTCGGCACAACACATCGCCGAGCAGTTCGATACAGAACGGGGCGTGCCGTGCCGGCAGACGGCAGTAGTACGCCGTGTATTCCTTGGTGGTGAAGGCGTTGAAGTCGCCGCCGAGGCGATCGACACCACGCGCCAACTCCTGCGCCGAGCGTGTGTCGGTGCCCTTGAACAACAGATGTTCGAGGAAGTGACTCACGCCGCTGAGGCGATCGGACTCGTCACGCGAGCCCACACCAACCCAGACACCGGTGGCCACCGACAGCGCGCCAGGCACGCGTTCGGTGGCCACCGTGAGGCCGGAGTCCAGTTGTGTGATCCGGAGGTCGGTCACGGGTCAGCGGTGACGACGACGGCCGCCGCGGTCGCCGCCACGGTCGCCACGATCGCCACCACCGGCGTTGCCGCCGGCTTCGCCACCGGGGCCCAGGTCGCCCAGTTCGCCGGCAAGCTCGGCGTCGAACGCATCGTCGAACGACACGGCAACGGCGCCATCCACCGGCGCGGCCGGGGCCGCAGCCGGGGCTGCCGAACGCTCGGGACGGTCGCTGCGCTCGCGGCGCGGGCCACGATCGCGGTCGCCGCTGTTGCTGCGCTCACTGCGCTCACTGCGCTCGCTGCCGCCGCCTGCACCTTCGGGAATCACAGGATCCCACGAGTCGGCGGGGGTCAGGCTGACCTTGCCCTTCTCGTCGATCTCCTCGACGATGACCTCGATCTCCTGACCGAGCGTCAGCACATCTTCCACGTTGTTGATGCGCTTGCCCTTGCCGAGCTTGCTGATGTGCACCAGACCGTCGCGGCCGGGGAGGATGTTGACGAAGGCACCGAACTTGGTCATGTTGACGACGCGGCCCGGGTAGACCTTGCCGACTTCAGCCATCGGCGGGGAGACGATCGCCTGGATGCGGGCCTTGGCCTCTTCCATGCGCCACGCCTCGACGGCGCCGATGGTGACGATGCCCTGGGCGCCGTCGTCATCGACGGCGATGTCGGCGCCGGTCTCCTGCTGGATGGTGTTGATGACCTTGCCCTTGGGCCCGATGACCTCACCGATCTTGTCCATCGGGATGAAGATCGTGGTGATCTTCGGTGCCGTTGCGGCAACCTCGGCACGGGGAGCGGCGAGACATGCATTCATGTTCTCGAGGATCGCCGTACGGGCTTCCTTGGCCTGATCCAGAGCGGCGGCCAGGACGTCGGCGGGGATGCCGTCGATCTTGGTGTCGAGCTGCAGGGCGGTGATCGCATCGGACGTACCGGCGACCTTGAAGTCCATGTCGCCGAAGGCATCCTCGGCGCCGAGGATGTCGGTGAGCGTGGTGTACTTACCCTCGGCAAAGACCAGACCCATGGCGATACCGGCCACGGCAGCCTTCACCGGCACGCCGGCGTCCATCAGGGCCAGCGAACCCGAGCAGACCGACGCCATCGAGGTGCTGCCGTTGGAGGCGAGCACTTCGGCGACGAGGCGCAGGGTGTAGTTGAACTCGTCGAGACCCGGCAGCACCGGCAACAGCGCACGGGCGGCGAGCGCACCGTGGCCGATCTCGCGGCGCTTGGGCGAACCCACGCGACCCGTCTCACCGTTGGCCCACGGGGCCATGTTGTAGTGGAACAGGAAGTACTTGTGCGTCTCCGGGCCGAGCGTGTCGAGCAACTGGTTCATGCGCGGCATGGCCATGGTGACGACGTTCATCACCTGGGTCTCGCCACGCTGGAACAGGCCGGTGCCGTGAGCGGTGGGCAGTGTGCCGACTTCGCTGGACAGCGGACGCAGATCGCGGGGACCGCGACCGTCGATGCGCAGGCCCTCGTCGACGATGCGCTTGCGCACCAGCTTCTTGGTGAGGCTGCGCACAGCCTCCTTCACAGCCTTCTCGCTGCCGGCGAAGGCAGCGCCCTCGCCACACAGCTGGGCGATCGCGTTCGCCGACGCAGCGTCGGTGGCGGCGTTGCGCTCGGCCTTCCCGGCGATGGCGACAGCGGCCTTGATGGCCGGGGTGCAGATGCCCTCGACCGCGGCGAACACCTCGGGGCTGTAATCGGCGGTGACGCTGTACGGCATCGGCACGATCGGGCCCTTGGTGGCGATGACGCTGGCGACGAGCTGGCGCTGCAGGGCGATGCTGTCCTTGATGTACTGCTTGCTGGCATCGAGGCCACGGGCCAGGGCGGCCTCGTCGACCTTCGGGGCGCCATCGGCGTAGTACTTGAAGCTGTTGGCGGTACCGCCAGCCTCAACCATCATGATCGCGACGTCACCGTTGTCCAGCTGACGGCCGGCGACGACGAGCTCGAAGGTGCTCTGGGCGCCCTCTTCGTAGGTGGGGTGCGGGATCCACTCGCCGGCCTGGGTGTGGGCGACGCGGACGGCGCCGATCGGGCCGTCGAAGGGGATACCACTGATCATCAGCGAGGCGCTGGCGGCATTGATCGACAGCACGTCGTGCGGGTTGGCCATATCGGCGCCGAGGATCGTGAGCACGACCTGGGTCTCGTTGCGGAAACCATCAGGAAATGCGGGGCGAAGCGGCCGGTCGGTGAGGCGGCAGGTGAGGATCGCGTCCTCGGTGGGGCGGCCTTCACGACGGAAGAACGAACCCGGGATCTTGCCGGCCGCATAGGCCCGCTCTTCCACGTCGATCGTGAGGGGGAAGAACTCCATCCCCGGCTTCACGTCCTTGGCGGCGTTGGCCGTGGCCAGCACCGTGGTGCCGCCCAGGGTGGCAACGACGGCACCCATGCTCTGCTGAGCAAGCTTGCCGGTCTCGAACGACAGGGCTTTGTCCGTGCCAGTAATGGCGCCGGACACTCGAATGGCTTCTGCCATGACGAGCTCCTTTCGACCGCGCGCGAATCGGCGCACGGTGTTGTGGAGCGGAGGACGGTTCCCAGTCGACAGTGCCGACGCTGCTGACCCAACGGGTGGGGAGCCTCGGCACTCGCGACTGACAACCGATCCAGGTATCCGCTCGGTTGGTTTATCAAGTGCCAGGCTAGCAGCGATGATGCCCGTTGGGTGGGCAGACGGCGGCGGCGGCTTCTGGGAAGAACCCGTCCCACAACGAGCTCTGGGAAGGACCCGTCCCGGAAACCGGAACTGACCCTTCCCAAAGCGGAGTTCAGTGGTGCGTTGGCCGCCGGTACGGGCGGCTCGAAGGGCTTAGCGGCGCAGGCCGTTGGCAGCGACGATGCGGCGGTAACGCTCGATGTCGATGTTCTTCACGTAGTCGAGCATGCGGCGACGCTGACCGACCAACTTGAGCAGACCGCGACGGCTGTGGTGGTCCTTCTTGTGGGTCTTGAAGTGCTCGGTGAGGTGGTTGATGCGACCGGTGAGCAGAGCAATCTGCACTTCCGGTGAACCAGTGTCGCCCTCGTGCAGCGCGTGCTTCGCGATGATGTCCTGATCAGCCATTGTTCAGCCTTCCATGAGGAGGTCGCCGTGGCAGGAGAGCCACTGGCATCACATCGGAGGTTGCGCCCCGATGGACGGGCGAAACGCTATCGGCTGCTGGGTGCAGTTGCATCTCTACACTCGCAGGAATGAGTCGGATCGTCCTACGCGACCTCACTAAACAGTTCGGTGAGCTCGCCGTGGTCGACCCACTGTCGCTCGATATCGAGGCCGGCCAGTTCGTCAGCATCATCGGCCCGTCGGGATGCGGCAAGACCACCCTCGTGCGCGTGATCGCCGGCCTCGAACCCGCCACAGGCGGTGAAGTGGAGGTCGACGGCGCAGCGCCGATCGAGGCACGCACGCACAAGCGAGTGGCGATGGTGCCGCAACAGCCCGGTCTGCTGCCGTGGCGCACCGTGCGGGCGAACGCCCGACTGCTGCTCGACGTCAACCGCTCCACCAACCCGGTGGACGCCGTGGCCCCTGAGACGCTGCTGGACGAAGTCGGCCTGGGCGCGTTCCTCGATGTCTTCCCCCACGAACTGTCGGGTGGCATGCAACAGCGCGTCGCCCTTGTGAGGGCCCTGGCGCTCCACGCTCCCCTGCTCGTGATGGACGAGCCGTTCGCAGCACTTGACGAGATCACACGCGCCGAGATGCGCGTGATGTTGAACCGCCTGGTAGAGGGCAAGGGCGTCACTGTGCTGTTCGTCACCCACAGCATCACCGAGGCCGTGGCGCTCAGCGACCGGGTGCTGGTCAGCAGTCCTCGGCCGACACGCCTCATCGCCGACATCGCCATCGACCTGGATCGGCCGCGATCTGCCGAGGTGGAAGACGACCCCCGTTTCGTCGAGCTGTGCGCCGAGGTGCGCCATGCGCTGCACCGGGGGATGAACGCATGAACAAGCGACTCCTCGCCCCCGTTGTTGGCATCCTGGTCTTCCTCGGCGCGTGGGAGGTGCTCGTGCGTGCGGGACACGTCCGCCCGTTCGTGTTGCGCGCACCGTCGCGCATCGTGCGCTATCTCACCCAGCATCCGAGCGGGTACGCGAGCGCCGCATGGGTCACCATCCAGCACGCCTCCATCGGCACGCTCATCGCGCTCCTGGTGGCGCTGTTGTTCGGCTCGGCGATGGCCGCCTCCGAGTTCTTCGAACACGCCGCGCAACCGGTGCTGACGCTGTTGCAGGTCACGCCGTTCGTCGCCTATATCGCCTCGGTCGTGCTCTGGATCGGCTCTGGCACCAAGCCGGCGTTGTTCATCGTCGCCCTCGTGTGCATGCCGGCGTTCACGTTCGCCACCGTGGACGGTATGCGCAGCGCCGACCCTGCCACGCGCGAGTTGCTGGCATCGGTTGATGCCGCTCGCTGGGAAGTGCTCTGGCGACTGCGGCTGCCGTCGGCCTTGCCGTCGCTGTTCACCACCGCTCGCTACAACGTCGGCCTCGCGCTGATCGCCGCGTACCTGGTGGAGGGCGGCAACTTTGCCGATGAAGGACTTGGCTCCATCGGGCGGCGCGCGGCCTCGCTGAACCAGGGCGACGCCTTGTGGTCGGCCATCTTCGCGATGGCACTGCTGGGCACGATCTCGCTGGTGCTGCTGTCCCTGTTGCAGCGGGTGGCGATGCGTTGGCACGTCTCACAGCGTCGCCAACTACGGTGAACCCGATGTCAACGCCCGAGCCACCCCGCCCCGAACTCGCCGCACTGCGCACCCGCATCGATCAACTCGACGCGGCGCTCATCGCGATCGTCGCTGAGCGTCTCGCCGTGTGCCGGGAAGTGGCTGCGGTGAAACAGGGCAGCGACACGCCGGTCATCCAACCAGCGCGGGTGCGCGACGTCGTCACCTCCCGTCGGCAGCAGGCGATCGAGGCGGGGGTCGACGCCGACTTCGCCGAGCAGTTGTTCCGCGTGCTGCTCACCGAGACCCATCGCATCGAGGTTGCCGGCCACCGCCCCGACTCGGCCCCGGACAAACAGGCGGCCGCCGGCGAACGCTCGGGGCTCGACACCGTCGCCAGCCGTGTCGATCACATCGTCATTGCGGTGCACGATCTTCGCGCCGCCATCGACTCGCTGGTGCAGCGCTTCGGCTTCCACGAGGTCTCCCTCGCCGACCCGCGCCCCGGTATCGCAGCTCTCGCTGCCGGTGGCGTCACGTTCGTGTTCGTCGGCCCCGAAGCATCCCCCTCGGTGGCCGCCTATCTCGCCGATCGAGGCGACGGCGTGCAGCACGTCTCGATCGAGGTGTTGAATGCTGGTTACGCCCGGTCGTGCCTCGAAGGGGGCGGTGCACCGCTGCTCACCGAGGTGGCCGTCGATGCCGACGGCCATGAACAGTTCTTCGCTGCCAACGATCCGGCAACTGGCGTTCAGTTGGGTTTCATCTCCCGAGTCGGCCACCGCGTGGGAGTGGGTACTGAAAACGTACTGACTATGTTCGATGCGATGCTGCACCGCTAGCCTCGTCGCATGTTGCGTCGAATCGCCGTTCCGTCGGCCGTCTCCGTTCTGATTCTGCTCACCGCCTGCAGCGCAGACAACACCGCCATCGGCAGCCCCGAGCCCACCTTCCTAGGATCCTCACCGACCGCCGTGGTACCCGAGGTCACCGCCGACGCACCGTTCCCCGCAGCGCGCTGCGAAGCGAATAAGGCCGCCGGCGTCATCACCTACCTGTCCAGTTTCGACTTCGCGGCCTCGGCCTCGATCGTCGACGTGGTGATGGCCAGCACAGCCCACTATTACGAAGCGATGTGCCTCGATGTCGTCTACAAGCCCAGCTTCTCGGTGGACAACTACCCGCTCGTGGCCGCCAACGAGGTGCAGTTCTCGTCGGGCGGATCGTTCAGCGAAATGGTCGACTTCGCCGGAGCGAATGATGCCGGGTTCGTCGCGCTCGCAGTCGAGGGCCGCACCGGCATCGACACGCTCATCACCAAGGACGGCGCAGTTCCCACTCTCGCCGACATCAAGGGCAAGAAGATCGGCGTCAAGGGTGCCATCACCCCATCAGTGAAAGCGATGCTCGCCAAGCAGGGCCTTGTGGAGGGCACCGACTACAACACCGTGCTCCTCGACGGGTTCGACCCCACCGTGCATATCGAGGTACCCGACATCGTCGGGTTTCCCGGTTACAAGAGCAACGAACCCAACCAGCTCACCGCAGCGGGCATCAAGTTCAAGGCCTACGATCCGGCCGACTTCGCAATCCCTGGCAGCTTCGGCATTCTGTACACGAACCAGCAGTTCCTGACTGAACACCCCAGCGCGGCGCAGGACTTCATGCGCGCCACCATGCGCGGCCTCGCCGATGCACTCGCCGACCCCACACTCGCTGCCACCACTTGTGTCGATCTCATCAACTCGCTCGGCAACACACTGCACCTGTCAGCCGATGGCGAACTCGCTCGCTGGAACGTCGAGTCAAAGCTCGTCGCCGACAGTGCAACCGTCGACGCACCCCTGGGTCTGCCGCTGATCGATCAGCTCACAGCCGAGGTCACCGCCTACGCGGCGATCGGACTGTTCAACGGAGTGGTTCCCATGATCGACACACTCGTCGACGCCAGCGTGTTGGCCGGGATCTACGACAAGGGCACGCTGATCTGGCCCAAGGTCTGAACGTCAGCCACCCACAACCGTACGGGCGTGATCGATGTCGTTCTTCAACTGACCCTTCAACGCCTCGAACCCGTCGAACTTGCGCTCACTGCGCAGGAAGTTCGTGAACTGCACGCGTGCCGCCTCGTCGTAGAGGTCGCCGGTGAAATCGATGAGGTGCGCCTCCAGCAGCGACGTCTCTGCATGTTCGTAGAACGTGGGGCGCCGCCCGAGGTTCATCGCGCACGCGTGCCGGCTGCCGTCAGGCCGAAAGTACCAGCCGGCGTACACGCCGTCCGCAGGCAGGCAGGCGCTGACAGCGACCTCGACGTTGGCAGTGGGAAACCCCAAGAGACGCCCGCGCTGATCGCCAAGACGAACGATGCCTCGAGCCTCGAACGGGTGGCCCAGCATTCGCGATGCCAGTTCCACTTGCCCACCCGCCATCGCTCGGCGAATGGCGGTCGAGCTGATCGGTTCGTCGGGCCCGTCAGTGCGCGGCACCAGCGTCATCCCTTCGACGGCGAAGTCGTTGGCGGCGCCGAGTTCACGAAGCGTGGCGACGCTGCCGCTTCGGTTGCGCCCAAAGTGAAAATCGTCGCCGACCACCACGTGCAAGGCACTGAGGCAGTCCACGAGCACCCGCTGGGCGAACGCCATTGGCTCTTCCTGCGACTGGCTCTGATCGAAGCTCACGACCACCGTGGCATCGACGCCGGTAGCTGCCAACAACTCCAGCTTCTGGTCGAGGTCGGTCAACAGGCGCGGCGCTGACTCTGGCCGCACCACCGATGCGGGGTGACGATCGAAGGTCACCACCACAGAGCGGGCGCCGGTCGCGGCTGCACGGCTACGGACCTCGGCGATGACCGCCTGGTGGCCCAGATGCACTCCATCGTACGCGCCGATGGTGACGACCGAACGCTGCCCCGGGAAGGGCTGCGTGGAGAGATCAGTGACGATGAGCACGATAAGAAACGATAGCCGTACGACTCGTTCAGGCCACTACAACGGCGGGCTTGGCAGCGTCAGCGCCGAACGATTCATACATCGCCAACAGAACGCCGTCGGAGCCGAGCACTGCCCACGGACCATCGCCATGCATACCGGCGCGAACGCGATCGAGCACACGCCCGTTCCCGACCAACGCTGCGGCAGCGGCGTCGACCGTCACCTGTGGGTAGTCGCGCACGGCCTGCGGAAGTGGGAGTAACTGCACATCGTCGGGGTCCGCTGATTCGGCCACGGTGAAGCTGCCGACCGCTGTGCGGCGCAGGTTGCGCAGGTGCGCACCGCCTCCGCACAGCCGACCCAGGTCGTCGGCCAGCGTGCGAATGTAGGTGCCCTTGGAGCAGTGCACTTCGGCCCGGTACACCATCGGGTCGGCGGTGGGTTCGATGTCGAAGCGGTAGACCGTGACGGGCCGCGGTGCGCGTTCAACCTCGATGCCCTCTCGGGCGAGTTCATGCAACCGCTTGCCGTCGATCTTCACAGCACTCACCATCGGCGGAATCTGATGGATCGCCCCGGTGAGGTGCTCGACCACCATGGAGCGCACGGTGTCGGCTGCAAGACCGCTCATGTCGAACGTGCCTGTCACGACTCCAGTGGAGTCCAGAGAGTCGGTGGTGCTGCCGAACACGACCTCGGCGGTGTAGGTCTTGCCGAGATCGGTGAGGAACCGCAACAAGCGTGTGGCTTTGCCAACCCCCACCAGGAGCACTCCCGTGGCATCTGGGTCGAGCGTGCCTGCATGCCCGACCTGACGCTCGCCGAACTTGCGACGCAGCATCGCGACGACGTCGTGGCTGGTCACTCCGGACGGCTTGTCCACCACGGCCAGACCGTGGGTCGTGGGCGGCTTACGATTCGCCATCGTGCTCGGGGTCCGCAGGACGCACCGGCAACGTGCTTTCGTTGTGGAGGATTTCCTCGATCCGCAGTGCGGAGCGGATGGCCGTGTCCGGCTTGAACGACAGGATCGGCGTCTTCTTCGAGCGGATCTGCTTGCCCACCGCGCTCTGTAGGCGAACACGGTGAGCGCCCAACGCGGCGACGATGTCGGCGTCGGCCTCCTCGCCGAACAGCGAGTCGAAATGAATGATCGCGCGGTTCATTTCCGGGTCGACGTCGACCGCGGTGACAGTGACCAGTGACAGTCGCTCGTCGTCGATACGGGTCAGTTCCTCGGCGATCACTTCGCGCAGCGACGTGCTGAGGCGCGCTTCACGCGGGTAGCGGTGTTGGCTGGGTGCAGCGGGGCGGCGGGGCTTGCTCACGTCATGTCCTGTCAGTCGAAGCGGGGCCTGGAGCGCAGGGAGCGCTTCAGTTCTGCCATCCCGCTGGTGGTGGCGATGGTCTCGATTGCGTCCCACAACCTCGTGGCGGCCTCGCCACGGGGGATGGATGCAATCACGGGGCCGAAGAAACTGGACTCGTTGTCAGCTCCAGGGTGGAACGTGATGATCGGCGTACCGACATCGCGTCCGGTGCGAGCGAACGCGGTCTCGGTGTCCTCACGCACGTACGTGTCGTGCGACTCGTCGAGCGCGTGCGCCGCAAGCTCGTCGGGCAAACCGGCAACCGACAACATCTCAGCGATGAATGCCACCGGCTCGTCCGTGATTTCCGGCCGCCGCCCATCTGGGTGGAATGCCGTGCCGATCGCGGTGTACAACGCTCCGACGGCATCGTTGCCGTGCTGCATGCGCACCTCGTCGCAGACGCGGTGCGTGTACAACCCAGCCATGTGCACGGCGCGGTAGCCATCGTCGTACGACTCCTGATCGCGACCCTCGTTGATCATCTTCAACGAGATGAAGCGCCAGTGCACCGTGTAGTGCCGTTGTTGTTGCACCTCGACAACCCAGCGCGACGTGATCCAAGCCCACGGGCACACAGGGTCGAAGAAGAACTCGAGATCGGCCATGAGATGACGCTACCCAGCCTGCCCGCCAAAGATGACCGAGGCGTCAGACGCGAGCGATCTCGCGCTCTTCGAAGGTCTCGATCAGGTCGCCAGGCTTGAGGTCTTGGAAGTCGCTGAGGCCGATACCGCATTCGAAGCCCTCGCGGACCTCGCGTGCATCGTCCTTGAAGCGCTTGAGCGACGTGATCGCGCCCTTCCAGATGATCGTTCCGTCGCGCAGGAAGCGCACCTTCGAACCACGAGTGATGGCTCCACTGCGCACCATGCAACCGGCGATGGCGCCGAGGCGAGGAACACGGAAGATCTCGCGGACCTCGGCTTCGCCGGTGACCACTTCTTCGAACTCGGGGGCAAGCATGCCGACCATCGCCCGCTCGATGTCTTCGAGCAGTTTGTAGATGATCTCGTAGGTGCGAATCTCGACGCCCTCGGCCTCGGCCATCCCTCGGGCCTTCTTGTCCGGGCGGACGTTGAAGCCGATGAGTGTGGCGTTGGTGGTGGCAGCGAGGCTGATGTCGTTCTCGGTGATACCACCGACCCCACGGTGCACGAAGGCCAACTTGACCTCTTCGCGTTCGAGGCGCCGCAGTGCCTCGGTGACCGCTTCGAGCGAACCCTGCACATCGGCCTTGAGCACCAGGTTGAGGGTGGCGATCTCGCCGGCCTGAATCTGGTTGAAGATGTCTTCGAGCTTCACGCCGGTGCTGAGACGGGCATCGCCGCGCTGCGCCTTGAGGCGGTAACGCTGCTCACGAGCCTCGGCCACGGTACGAGCTGTCTTTTCCGTCATCGACGAGCGGAACTCGTCTCCTGCGTTCGGAACGCTCTGCAGACCAAGCACCTGCACCGGGGTGCTGGGGCCAGCCGACTTCACTTGCTCGCCCTTGTCGTTGATCATGGCGCGAACGCGGCCCCAGGCGGCGCCGGCGACGATCGGGTCGCCGACCTTCAGCTCGCCCTTGTCGACGAGGATCGTGGCCACCGGGCCACGACCGATGTCGAGCTTGGCCTCGAGCACGACGCCCTTGGCCCGACCGGTTGGGTTAGCGGTGAGCTCTTCGATTTCGGCGACGGCAGCAAGCTGCTCGAGCAGATCGTCGACACCGAGGTTCTGCTGCGCCGACATCTCGACGACGATGGTGTCGCCACCCCAGGACTCGGGCACGAGTTCGTGTTCCGAGAGCTGCGAGAGCACACGCTGTACGTCGGCGTTCTCCTTGTCGATCTTGTTGAGCGCCACGACGATCGGCACATCTGCCGCCTTCGCGTGGTTGATCGCCTCGATCGTCTGGGGCATGACGCCGTCGTCGGCCGCCACCATCAAGACCACGATGTCCGTCACCTGTGCACCGCGAGCGCGCATCTTGGTGAAGGCCGCGTGGCCAGGTGTGTCGAGGAACGTGATCTTGCGACCATCGATATCGACCATGTAGGCACCGATGTGCTGGGTGATGCCACCAGCTTCGCCGGCGACCACGTTGGCGTTGCGGATCTTGTCGAGCAGCGTCGTCTTACCGTGGTCGACGTGACCCATGACGGTGATGACCGGAGCACGCGGCACCTGCAGCGTCTCGTCGTCGTCGTCGCTGTCATCGAACAGCGCCTGCAACTCGAGCTCTTCTTGCTGACCGGGCTCGACCAGCAACAGGTCGGCACCGACCTCCAGCGCGAACAGTTCCATCTGCTCGTCGGTGAGCGTCATGGTCGCAGTGACCATCTCACCGTTCTGCAGCAGGAAGCGGATCACGTCGGCAGCTGTGCGATTCAGCTTGGGAGCGAACTCCTGGGCCGACACGCCACGCTCGACGATGATCGTGCCCTCGGGCACGGGTGCATTCGTCGCGGTGTAGTTGCTGTTGTAGTTCGGCTGCATCTCGTCGAAGTCACGACGACGACGAGCACGGCTCTTCTTGCGCGGGGCACGGCGCTGACCATTGGGGCGCGGACCGCCGCCACCACCGGGACGAGCACCGGGACCGCCACCGGGGCCGCCACCGGGACCACCGGGGCCGCCACCGGGCCCACCGGGACGCGGGCCGAAGCCACCGGGACGAGCGCCACCAGGACCACCGGTGCGCGGGGCAAAGCCACCCGTGCGCGGGGCGCCGGGACCACCGGGACGAGCACCAGGACCACCAGGGCCACCGGGACGAGCGGTGTAGCCACCCGTGCGCGGCGCGCCAGGGCCACCGGGACCACCGGGACGAGCGCCAGGGCCACCCGGACGCAGACCGCCAGGCGGCGGCGGAATCGGCTTGCCCGATGAGGACATCGGGCGACCGCCACCGGGCGGCGGCGGAATCGGCTTGCCAGACGGTGCCGTGGGGCGACCAGCCTGAGGTGCCGGCGGCCGACCGGGGGGCGGACCTACCGGACGGGTGGGCGGCGGACCGGCGGGTGAGCGCGGGGCGTCGGCAATCGACGGGGCTGGCGGACGAGCGACGGGCGGCGGACCGGCAGGACGCGGCGGTTCGCCAGATGTGGGGCGACCGCTGGAGATACGGGCAACCGGGGCTTCCGCCACCGGCGCAGGAGCCTCGACAACGGCAGCCGGAGCAGGAGCCTCGACGACGGGCGCCTCCACCACGGGAGCAGGAGCAACCGCAACAGGAGCAGGGGCCGGGGCGACGACAGCAGGAGCAGGGGCAGGAGCCTCGACGACGGGGGCCGGGGCAGGAGCCTCGACGACCGGCTTCGGAGCAGGTGCAGGGGCCGGAGCAGGTGCGGGTGCGGGTGCCTCGACGACAGGTGCTGGCGCCTCAGCCACGGGCGCAGGAGCGACCGCAGGGGCAGCCTCTTCGGCCTTGGGCTCGGCAACCTTCCTGGCGGCGGCCTTCTTCACCGGCTTGGCGTCAACCTGCTCGTCGGCGGTCGCGTCAAGCTTCGGCTCGACGCTGGCGGCCTTCTTGGCGGTCTTCTTGACCGCCTTGGGCTCTTCGGGCTGCTCGGGGCGCGTGAGACCCTCACGTTCCGCGCGACGACGGAGACGATCGGCCTGCGCCTCGATGAGCGTGGAGGAGTGACTCTTCACCCCGACACCCATCACGTCACAGAGAGTCATCATCTCCGCATTCGTCATTCCGAGCACTTTTGCGAGCTCGTGCACGCGCATGTTCTTTGCCAAAACCCGTTTCAGCCTTTCGTCGAACTGAATTGTTCCATGTTGATGATCACGCCTTCGAATGCAAACCGCACCTTCTCGTCGAGATCGCGCACGATCGCGGCCGAGATCGAGGCCTTCCATGCACGTTCGAACGCCTTCTTGCGTTCGGCAGTGCGGAAGCACTCGTATGAGCACAACCACGCACCCCTGCCGGCCGCAGTGCGGCTGACGGTGGCGACATGGGCGCTCAGAGCACACCTGATCATTTCCGACTGCGGCCGATGGCGGCGGCAGCCGATGCAGGTGCGTTCAGGTACAGCGGTTCGGGTATCAGACGTGGTCATCACCCGACTTCTCTTCTGACGGCGGTACGGGCTCGGCGGCCGCAGCCGCTTGCTCGTTCCACTGCTCTTGGGTCAGCACGGTGCCGTCGGCAGCATGCCATTCCATCGCGCCGGATTCGGCGTTCGGGACCCACTCGCCCTCTTCGTAATCCGCGTCGTCGAGACCCTGCATGGGCTCGGTCTCGCCACGGATATCGATACGCACGCCAGTGAGGCGAGCGGCGAGGCGGGCGTTCTGGCCCTCCTTGCCGATGGCCAGGCTGAGCTGGTTGTCGGGCACGATCACATCGGCCTGGGTGGCGTCGTCGCTGATGATCACCGCAGTGACCTTGGCGGGCGACAGTGCCTTGGCGACGAAATCGGCGAGGTCTTCGCTGAACGGGACGATGTCGATCTTCTCGCCGCGCAGTTCGTTGACGACCATGCGGACGCGACCGCCACGGGCACCGACGCAGGCGCCGACGGGATCCACGTTGTGGTCGTTGCTCCACACCGCGATCTTCGTGCGGTGGCCGGGTTCGCGAGCGCAACCCTTGATCTCGACGATGCCGTCGGCGATCTCGGGCACTTCCAGCTCGAACAACCGCTTGATCAGACCCGGGTGCGTACGGCTGACGACGATCTGCGGACCCTTGGCGGTCTTGCGCACCTCGACGATGTACGCCTTGACACGGTCGCCGGGGACCGGACGCTCGAACGGCACCTGCTCGGCCTTGGGCAGCAGGCTCTCGACGCGACCGAGGTCGAGCAATGTGTAGCGGTCGTCTGCCTGCTGGATGATGCCGGTGACGATGTCGCCCTCGCGGTTCGCGTATTCCTCGAACTTGCGATCGCGCTCGGCCTCACGGATGCGCTGGCTCATCACCTGACGGAAGGTCTGGGCAGCGATGCGGCCCATCTCTTCCTTACGCGGGGTGTCGTCGCGCTCGTTGATCCAGGCTCCGTCGTCATCGAGGTCGTAGGCCAGGAATGTGAACTCGAACGTATCGGGGTTCACTTCCACGACGACCTCTTGCGCGGCACCGGGGCGACGCTTGTAGGCCGTGGCCAGTGCGTCGACGAGCACGTGGAGCAGAGTGTCGACCGAGATGTTCTTCTCGTTGGCCAGCATCTTGATGGCTTCCGACATGTCGAGGTTGCTCATCTCGCGTCCTCCTTCTTGACGGCTTTCGTGGGTTGCTTGGGGGTCGGACCCCACACGAAAATCGTGCGGGCCCGATCAATCTGGTCGTAGTCGACTGTGCGCTCGAGGGTGCCATCTTTGGCAGGTGTGTCGAGCAGCACGGTGCAACTACGGTCGCCGGCGGAGGTGAGCACACCTTGGAAACGCCGATCGGCGTTCACGGCGTTGCTCAGCCGCACGGACACGGTCTTGCCAACCTCGCGCTGGAAGTGCGCCGGTGTGCGCATCGTGCGCTCGAGACCGGGGCTGGTGACTTCCAACGTGTAGTGCCCGGCGACGGGGTCGAGGTGGTCGAAATCGCGTCCGACGAGGCGAGTGACCAGCGTGATGTCTTCGAGCGAGACGCCTGCTTCGCTGCCGACCGGGGTATCGATCGTGATCCGCAGAGTGCCACCGCGGAACTCGAGGTCGTAGAGGTCGAGCTTGAGGTCGGCAACGATTGGCTGCACGATCTTGCGGATCTTCTCAAGGTTTTGCTCGCTCATCTGTCGACCTCCTTTCTCGCGTCTGGCCCCTAGCAGTAAAGAAGGCGTGGGCCGTGAGAGCCCACGCCTCCAGTTCAGGGAACTTCAAAGGACCTGCCGAGTATATCTCCCAGCCGGTATTCTTCGGCCCGTGCTCCGAATGTCGACGTTGTTCCTCCGTACGCTCCGAGAGGACCCCGCTGACGCTGAAGTGGCCGGTCACCGGCTTCTGCTGCGCGCGGGGTATATCCGCCGTGCCGCCCCAGGAGGGTTCACCTGGCTGCCGCTGGGCTGGATCGTCTACCGCAACATCGAGCGGATCGTCCGCGAAGAGATGGACCGCGAGGGCTTCCAAGAGGTGCACTTTCCGGCGCTGCTGCCTCGCGAACCGTACGAGGCCACCGGCCGCTGGGCCGACTACGGCGACAACCTGTTCCGCCTGAAAGACCGCAAGGGCGCGGATTTCTTGTTGGCGCCCACGCACGAGGAGATGTTCACGCTGCTCGTCAAAGACCTGTACAGCAGCTACAAAGACCTCCCGGTCGTGCTCTACCAGATCCAGACCAAGTACCGCGACGAGGCTCGGCCGCGAGCCGGCCTGCTGCGCGGCCGCGAGTTCGTGATGAAGGACTCGTACAGCTTCGATATCGACGATGCCGGCCTCGAGGCCAGCTATCAGAAGCATCGCGTCGCCTACCAGCGCACGTTCGACCGGCTCGGCCTCCCAATCGTCATCGTCTCGGCGATGAGCGGCGCGATGGGCGGTTCGGCAAGTGAGGAGTTCCTGGCGCCGATGGCCGTCGGCGAGGACACCTATGTGCGTTGCACCACCTGCGACTACGCCGCGAACACCGAGGCTGTGCGGGTTGCCGCACCCACGCCCGTGCCGTTCGAGGGTCTGCCCGCCGCGGTGGTGGCCGACACCCCCGACACTCCCACCATTGCGACGCTGGTCGATCTGTTCAACGCTCGCGCCGACCTGCGTCGCCCCGACCGCGACTGGACGGCAGCCGACACGCTGAAGAACCTGGTCGTGAAGCTGAAGCACCCGGACGGCACCACCACTGCGCTCGCCATCGGCGTGCCCGGCGACCGCGACGTCGATATGAAGCGTCTCGAGGCGCAAGTCTCGCCCGCCGAGATCGAACCGTTCACCGAGGCCGACTTCGCCCTGCAGCCCACCTTGGCCAAGGGCTACATCGGGCCAGGCGCGCTCGGCCTCGATCGCCCGGCCGGTGTGCAGTACCTCGTCGACCCGCGCATCGTCGACGGCACGCTGTGGATCACCGGCGCCGATCAGTCCGGACGCCACGTGTACAACCTGGCGATGGGCCGCGACTTCACACCTGACGGCACCATCGAAGCGGCCGAAGTGCACGATGGCGACGAGTGCCCCAACTGTGGCGCTGCGCTGGAGATGGCCCGCGGTATCGAGATGGGCCACATCTTCCAACTCGGCCGCAAGTACGCCGAGGCGCTGGGTCTGACGGTGCTCGACGAGCACGGCAAGACCCGCGTGGTCACGATGGGCTCCTATGGCATCGGCGTCTCACGAGCGCTCGGTGCTCTGGCCGAAATGAACAACGACGCCAAGGGTCTCATCTGGCCGCGCGAGATTGCGCCGGCCGATGTGCACATCGTCGCCACCGGCAAGGCCACCGACCCGCAACTCCCCGCCGCCGAACTGCTGGCAGCCGAGTGCGAAGCCGCCGGCCTGCGCGTGCTGTTCGACGACCGCGTTGGGGTCTCCCCCGGCGTGAAGTTCAACGACGCGGAGTTGGTGGGCGTGCCCACCATCGTGGTGGTCGGCCGAGGTCTGGCCGACGGCGTGGTCGAGGTGAAGGATCGCCGCACCGGCGAGAAGGCCGACATCGCTCTGGCTGATGTGGTCGCCCATCTGAAAGCGTAAATCCGCTCTCAGCCGTGTGAGAGGCTTCCGGTTCGCGCACCAACGATCGGACCAGCATGCCCACCACCCGTTCCCGACGCCTCCGCATCGCTGCTGCGCTCACCGCTGCTGCGGTGCTCACCTCGGTGGTCGCCTACCGCTTCGGCGCTGACGCTGGCGCACCCGCCACACCATCGGCGATCGTCACCATCACCCCCTGCCGCCTCGCCGACACACGCGTCGCTCCCGACAACGTCGGCACACGCAACACACCCATCGGCACCGGCGAAAACGTCACGTTCAACGTGTGGGGCACCAACGGCAACTGCACCATCCCCACCAACGCCACCGGCATCATCGCCAACATCACCATCGTCGCCCCCACCGC
>WLIV01000035.1 GCA_009702045.1 Actinomycetota bacterium
CGCGTCGCCACTACCGTTCCTCACGTCGGAGGCCTCCTTGTCTGCAGATGTCGCAATCCACAGAATGTCGAGGCCTCCGACACACAACGCGGACCCCTATCCCAGGGGCACCCCCATCACACGCCCCCAGCGTTCAACGCGTAGAGCCGACAAACTGAGCGCATGTGCGCGTAGGGGCAGATCGCAGAGTGGTTCCCGCGAGGAGTGACACCGTCAGGTTCGCAGAACGCCTACACCGCGCCCAGGGCCCACATCAGCGCCGTCGTGCCACCCTCAACTCCGAAGGGTCGACAATGGAGCACCGGCAGCAACCGCGATCTACTCCTCGGAAGACAGGATGCCTAGTTCTAGATCATCCTGGGCCACCGGGTACTGCTTCTGCCGCACCTCCTTGAACGTCTTGCGGGCGCGTGTCACCTCTGCCTTGCTAGTCGGCGCCAGATGAACACGAAGCATCTCTTCAAGAAGCTCCGTGTTCTCCTTCGCTGTGATCATCTTCGAATTCTCCGGATTGAAGACAGACACCCACGGTGCATCAGAAATCTTCCACGGAAGTTTCAAGAGGCGTTCCAAGGCTTCCTCCCAGGACAGAAGATCCTGGTCCACAATGGTCCGAAGTACTCGTGCAACGGCCTTCTGGACCACCGGCCTCAACATTGGCTGACCGTTTCCCTCTTTGCCCTTCGGGGCTCGAAGATCCTTTGCGTTCGGCGTTGCCTGGAGCACGGTGGCCACATCGCCCGCAGCTTTCAGCATCTCATCAACACGATGCACCAGTGCCTGATAGCTCTGCTCGAGCACCTCATCGGACGGTCGGTTCTGGAGATCGTTGATTTCGGCTGGCAGTCCCCACGACAGCGTCTTCAAGATCTCGTACAGGACGGTGATTGTGGTGAGTGCAGACTTGTCGCCCACAGGTATCGAGCCAGCCGCAAGTGAAAAATCTCCCTCTGAAGGCGGACGCGTGAACACTCGTACCCGACCAGCTGCGCTGAGGAACGGATGCTCAGTGAGCATGCGACGGGTGAGAATCGCGAATGCATCATCTACGTCTAGAGCGATATTCTCCGCCTGCGTGGTGTTCTTAGCATTGCGGTTGATATTCGTGAAGAGACGCTGCGTGCGCTCTCTACCATCTAGGGTGTCGTAGTGTGAGACTAGTAGCACGCAAATATCCTCAGCACCGAGCTCGGGTCGCTGCTTTATCGCATCCTTAATGGCCCTCAGCCGATGCTGACCGTCGAGCGCGAAGAACTGGTGGCTGCCGTCAAAGGTCAGTACCCCAAAGCCGTTGTCGACCCCTTTCAAGACACCATCCGGGTCATCCATGTGCAGCTCAAGGTACTCTGGATCTCCACCCCAGGTCGCCACGATCAAGGATCCAAGAAACCGATGTTCCGACTTAAGCAGGTAATTCTTGATTCCCTCGGTCCGAGCACCAATACCGCGCTGGATTAGGGAGTTGAGGTCCTTATTTCCTCCTAGCTCATGCGCAAACCCGACCTCGCGAGCCACTTGCGCATACTTCATAATGCATATGTAGTAGGTCCAGTCCCCGACCTTTGCTCGAAACGCCGGGATAAATGTCTTCGTTGCCACAGAGATCTCCTTAGAAGGCAGGCTTTGGTTTTCCATGAGGGCGCAAGCGTTTGCTTCCTGACGCATTGAGTGGCGGGGCAAAGAGGCTGTATAGACGCTTCTCTAATCCAGCTATCTCGACACCATCATCGATGACACAGTACCAGAACATCAGGGGCTCAACACGCAAAAGGCGATTAAGGCGTTCGGGTCGCGTACTTGGCTGCCCCTCCGCCCAGAGGACCTCTGGATCGTGACCAACGATCTTCGCATACTCACCCTTGTAGCGAGCCTTGAGACTATTCTGGTTATCACCGTCTCCGGCTTTGCCGACATATAAAATCCAATAGAATGAAGCGAGCCTGGGCGATCCACTCGCTAGCCGAACCTTGAAAGCCGGCTGCCAGACGAACATGTACAATCCTTTGCAAGCTGGAATCTTTCGCCAAGCGTCCGGCGTCGCCTTTACGACTTCCCAGCCATCACCTGCCACGCGCTCCAGGTCGTCTGCGAGCGCTTGACAATGGGCGTCGTCCATCAAGCGGTCAAGGGGAACGCTAAAGTCAATCCTCGGTGGATCATCATCCCGGTGTCGCTGTAGCACGCTATTGAGTTGGTCGCTTGTCATGTACCGGCTTTCCATGGAGCGAGAGTGCTCACAAGTTGATCTCGATTCGGCGAATGTTCAAGTGGCTACACCTCTGCGTTCGACGATGTGAACACTATCTCACCTTATGTGCCGCTAACGGCACCAAACTGAGGAAGCCTTCGCGACCCACAGGTCCCGTGCAGCCCCACCCCTGCAGGGACTCGATGCTCGGAGCAATTGAACCTCTTCCTCCACCTTGGACGCATGATGAGGCTAGAACTGCAGCCCTCATCTGTGCGGAACCCACCGGGGACGGGTTCAACCACAAGCGGCTGGTTCTCGGGCTGCTTGCCCACATGGTCCAGAGCGGCCGGCGCATGCACGACGAGCGCCGGGATCAAGTCCAATGAGTCGGCAGCGCCGTAGGTTCCACTGGTTTCCAACGAGTCTTCTAAAGGTTGCACACCTGACACGCCAAGGTGTCGTCCTCATCGTCGAGCGCTTCGCTCAGGATCTCGATCAACGGGATGTTGCGTCGGCTCTTGCTGGCACGCGCCATTGCGACGTCATGCTTCGCCATGATTTCGTCTCGTCGACCGATCAGTTCAACGAGCGTCTCACCCTGGGACCACGTGAAGTCACGACCCTGCATGCCGTGCTGAGCGTGGTTCTTGCCCACCTTCTGTTCGTAAGCCACCGCTTGCTCGAAGAGGTCAGGATGGCGCTCGGCGAGCCCAACCCACTCGGCCTTGCGCTGGAAGAAGCAGAAGAAGCAACCGGATCGTGTACGCCACTCGTAATACGCCGGCAATCCAACCCCTGCCTCAGCGAGGATCTTCATGACCCCTTCCTTGTCGATGCCTTCCTCGCGAAGCGGGTACCGAACCTCCACATTCGACTTCGTGGAGAGGTAACCCTCGCGGTGAGGCTCGTCGGCTCGGATCGCGACGTAGGAGATCACCCGATCAGTTCCAAAGGACTCAGCAATCCAGTCCTCCAGCGGTTTGATCTTCATCTGCCGGGTGCACCAGCGCATCTGGGGCGAGGGCAGGGAACCGCGGTACACATCAAGCCAGTGGTCGAAGTCACGGCCTGATCCCAGCCGATGGATACGCTTTCCGAAGTAGGCCTCCAGCTTCGAGAGGAACTCGTAGGTCTCCGGCAGCTCGGCACCCGTGTCGCAGAAGAAGTACTCGACGTCTGGGAGGCGATCCCTGAGAAGGATGGCCAGCGCGGCGCTGTCCTTGCCGCCTGACAAGCCCATGATGTGATGCACCTTGTCTGTCATCCCTGGACCTTCCTCATCGGAGGTGTCTCCGCAGCGTGATTCAGCAGTCTCCCATGGTCTCCAAGGAGATCAAGGGCAAGCGTGGCCAACAGCATCTCGCGGCCGCCAGGGCCGAGCAGCTCTTCGACGCGCTCCAAGGCCTGCTGCGTGATTGACTCCAGGTGAGGTCGTGCGGCATCGTCCACCCAGACCACCTGCGGCCGGTCGATGCCATCCGACGTCGTGAGACTGATGCGGACGGCTTGAAATCCATCGCCGGGCGGGCTGGATCGCTCGTAGTAGAGCCCCTCGATTCGCCGAACGGCAGCGGTGAGTTCGGTAACACGCAGGTCGAATCGGCTGACGTCTTCGTCTGTCCATGCACTGGTCGCCTTCGAGGTCACGACCATGCCGAGATACTCAAGCCACTCATCGCGATCGAGCACGCCATCCGAGAGCGCGAAGACGAACGACTTCAGGTCCGGCTCCAAGATCATGTCCGCGAATTGAGAGACCCGACCAGCAATGGTCAGGCGCAGGTCAGCGCCACGCGCAGCCAGCCCGTTCTGCAGCTGCTGTTCGATGTGAGTTAGAAGCTGAGGAAAGGCCCCGCTCAGCTCGTCAAGTGCCTCGCCAAGAGCACGGACGTATGTCTGGCTGTCTTCAGCGGACGTTCCGCTCCGCGCCTTGAACGGCCGCAAGCCAACCGCTTCTGGCAGGCGCTCGAAGATCAGTGCATCGGGTTCTGTGGAGTTGAACAAGGCAGCGCGCACACGAAGAGCCGCTGCTCCGAGACGCTTGGTCTTCTGCGCGTATGCGGGCAGAGCACGTGCTCGCCCAAGGAGGGGGCCGACCACATTGACGATTGACGCGTTACGAGTCGCACGGCTGTTGCTTCCGACGAGGCCGAGCTGTTGCGCAAGCTGCCTGACGACCTCGCCGCGCCCGCCTGCCGAGGAATAGCTCTTGAATGAGAAGAGGTCCGGGTTGCGAATGAGGCGCTCGACAACGGGCGCGTCGAGTCGAGTCACGAACGACCCGTTCTCATAGACGGCGACAGATTGAGCGTGAGCGAGCAACGCGGCGACGAGCAGCACCGGGATCGGACCTTCTTTCAAGCCGATCGGCGGTTCCATGAGGCGCTGGTAGGCGACGGCGAGCGGCACCGACGACTCATCTGCTTGCTCGAAGAGCTCTTCGATCACTCTCCAAGCCGGGCCGAAGTTCAGGTCCGAATCCTCGTCCGGGTTGTCGACCGGGCTACCGAAGACATACCCACCCTCAGGCGAGCGACGGTGAATCTGCGGACGGGCGAGAATCGCTTCGTACATGGCGCGCTCAGGTCCGTAGCCCTCAATCCCGCAACGAGGCTCGATAGGGGCCGAGACCATGGCATCAAGGAGGTCTCGTCGAGCGCGTGCCCCCTGGGAGGTGAGGTCCCGTCGAGACAGCATCTCATTGCGGACGATTGGCGCGCTTGGATAGCGCTCGTCACACAGCTGCGAGAGCGCCGCGCTCAGAATCCTCTCGCGCCGTCCCTTCTTGGCCTTGCCAGCTACTTCCCAGCGAAGGTCTTGAGCGCCGGCGCCAAATGCGTTCTCGATTGCGTGATCAAGCGCTGATGCAGCCGCCGCAGATCGTTCGCTGAGCTCGCGGCGCGCCACCCAATCGGCGGCCCGACCCTCCGGCCCGTCGAGTACGTCCAGGTGGGCGGCCAGCTCGCGGCCAGCCGCCACGACATCCGGTGTGTAGGGCGAACGGCCGACGACGACAGGTCGCGAGACCTGGACAGGATCAGCAGAAGCACCGGCGACCGACACGTCCATCAGAACCAGGCCATCGAAGGTGTCAGCAACGTCCTGCAGCGCGGGTACCTCATGGCACACGAACCGACGTTCAAACACCCGCAGCGTTCCGGTGACTTGGCTGTGACGCGCTGCCACGATCGGCGCTTGGGGCCGCACGCGTTGCAGGACGGCCGACGCCGGCTCGTTTGCGACGCGCCGGCGAGCGAGTTCCACTGCGCTCTTCAGATCGAAGTCCGAGCCGCTCCAGACCCTGAACTCGTCAGCAAACTCTCGGTATGTGACGAGTCCCTTTGCTTCGAGGCTTGCAAGCGCGCTTGCGACACGCTTCGCTCCGTCTTTGCCGCGGCCGCAGACCGCCTCGATGACCGGTCGGCTAGCCCGTAGCGAGCCGCCGGCAGACACGAGGTTCATGACCGCAACGCTCTTCAGCACTTGCAGTTCTTCTGCCTTCAGGCCCACAGCATCACGAATGCGGGTCTCGATCTCAAGCCACCGAGAGGCTGACGCCGAGGCCGCCACCATCGTCGAGGCGGACTCAAGGAAGAAGTCGTAGACCTGCTCAAGGTCGACCGTTGGAAGATGGCCACTCTGGTCGAGCGAGTGCGCGGCGAGGAAGGCGGGAACCGCCCCGGGGTCCGGGCCAGCCAGGAAGGAGAACAGTGTCCGTTCGTTCTGTCCGTATCTCGAGCAGAGCTCGGGCAGGACCGCCGCAGTCACCGGATGCAGCGGGTAGAGATCTGCAAGCTCTACGAAGATCTGGTCGGCGATTCCTGCCTCGGCGGCCGCGCCCGCCATCTCCTTCGCCCACGGTTCCAGCGGAACTGTCCTTTGGTACACAGAGGTGATGAGCGCCTGGGACTGTGCCGGAGACTCGACGTAGGGGACGTCGGCGAACCGTCCTTGGACTTTGGACCACTCGCGACGCTTCGACGTCGACGCCGAGGCCGCGTAGTCCTCGAAGGCCAGATGCTGCAACGTCAGCAGCACGATCGGGTTCACGTCTGCCGAGGAGGCCCACTCAGCAATCTCCTGAAGAACGAACAGGTCGTCTTCCGCCCCACCGGTGGCCACGAACTGTTCCAGGTTCTTGCCGAACTCGTCGATCACCAGCAGCACTGGCGCGACCGTCGAGAGCGTAAACAGCAACTCACGAACATCAGTGGCGGACAGGCCAGGCCGCGCTTCAAGTACCTTGCGGATAGGGGCAGAGCGTCGAGCTCCGGCATCCCCACCAGCAAATCGGGACGCGCCGGCGGCCATTGCTCGCAGCAACGTCGTTGTCACCGGCTCACGTTGAGCGACAACTGTGCAGACGATGAAGCCCTGTTGGCCCGACGCGGCTCGGGACTGCTGCAGACGACCAGCGAGTGCAACATCACACGCGTGAAGGAGATCCGTTGCCTCGGCTTGGGTTTGACCCGCAGGACCGAAGAGGGCCGACAGGAACAGGGCTAATGACGACTTACCTGACCCATATGGGCCCGTGACAGAGATAGCGCGCTCCGCTCCACGCCCCTCGATGCCCGCGACCACTCGGGACACGACGTCAACGGCACGTGCAGTCGGCACGTAGCCGTCGACTGCTGTGGCGAAGTCGTCACGTTCGATGTTGGCCGAACGAGCGAACCGGGGCTTGACGCGGACAATCTCGGAGAGCCGGGTCGTCATCGGGCGTCCGCCTTGGCCTTCATGGATTCGTTGATGTCGTCCAGCTCGGCGAGCACGTCTGCCTTCCTCGCACGCTCGGCGGGACGAGCGCCTTCGAGTACCTCTGGCTCCACCCCAGACACCGTTGCAGCACTGAGCGAGATACCGCTCCCTGGCTCGCGCCCATTCACTCGGTAATACTCCAGCAAGGCGCTCGCTGCCGTCTGCTGGAGGCCGCCCACGCAACCCAGTGTCGGAGCACCCGCGGCTTGGGAAAGCTGTACGCCGGGAACGGCCCCGGCACACCTACCGAGGCTCACCGCTAGGTCAGCCTCGGTGAGCCTGAAACTCTTTCCAGGCGACCCGATACCGGTTGCGAGACGGTTCAGCGACACCGTCTTCGACGTGGCCGATTGTCCGCTCATCCAGTCGAGGCAGGTAAAGAGCAGAACGAGGTCCGGCAGCGTCGGCTTGCCTCCCAGAAGGAAGCGATAGCGATGTCGTTCACCCCACGCGGGTTCGATGAGGCCGAGCTCGCGCATCGGGCAGTCGAGCAAATCATCGATCGTCGAACGATCCGACGCCGAGGAGCAATACATCCGGAGCAGACAACTCACGTCCTTCTTGAGCGAGGACTCGTTCGGTCGATCCCAACCGCTGCGGTCGATCTCGTCGATCACGAAGTTGACGAGTTCATCCTCTGAGAACTCAACGGCCGTGAAGCGGTTGAACGTTAGCCACCAGACCGGCAGCTCCGTGACAGGCTGCAGCATCCACCAGTGGATCAGCCACTGGGTACCGGGCAGCTCCATGAACGGGTCGAGGCCTTGCTTATCGTCGAAGAGGGCCGAGCCCCGAGGGGTCGGCACGGGCAGCGGCATACGTGGGCGTACTGAGTTCGGCGCCTCACCAATGAGCTTGGCTGCTCTTCCCCAGAACTTGATTGCTCGGACCATGTTCTTGCCGACGCCAAGTTCAACCGTTGCGTCGTCAGCGAGAAACGGATCATCTCCCACGGCGGCGTGGCTTGCCGCCTGAACAGCCTTACGGAACCACCCGTAGCGCGGGTGGAACGTTTCATGCCGGGCGAACGCACGGACGGCAGCATCGCTCAATCGCTCCATCTATGCGACCTCATGTCCTAGCTGGCTCCGAACGTAGGCGACCGAATCTCGGACCAAGTCTGCCGCAGTCATGAGCTCTTCGTGAGTGGTTGTCCGAGAGAGGCTGAATCGAAGGCTCTCGGCGGCATGCTGCTGGCTCTTCCCCATGGCGAGCAGCACCGGCGATGGGGTCGGCACCGCCGCTGAGCACGCGGAACCGGTGCTGCACGCGACCTGCGGCATCCCCATCATCACCGCCTCAGCGTCGGCCCCGACGAAGCGCAGATTCGCGGTGTTCGGCAGTCGATCATCCGGGTGCCCGTTCAGCTCGACCTCTGGCACGGTGTTCTCAAGCTTGGCGATGAACTTATCAGTCATGGCACGAATAGCTATCGCCTCGCCGAGACGCGAGGCCGCGAGCTCAGCAGCAACTCCCAGCCCGACGACCCCTGGGGTATTGATGGTGCCCGACCGCAGGCCACGCTCGTGCCCGCCACCGCGGAGTTGAGGGAACACGACGACTCCGCGCCGCACGACCAACGCGCCGACACCCTTCGGGCCGTGCATTTTGTGAGCACTGAGCGACATGAAGTCGAGGCCATCACGAGTCATATCAACGGAAACGCGACCCATCGCTTGAGTGCAGTCTGAATGAACCAAGGCGCCGACCGAGTGAGCGAGATCGGAGACCTCTGGCAAGGGCGCAAGCGTTCCGGTCTCGTTGTTCGCCGCCATCACGGAGACCACAAGCACATCATCAGTCAGGTGCGCCTTCAGGTCGTTCAGGTCCAATCGGCCGAGTGAGTCGACCCTGACACGGTGAACCAGGGCGCCACGCGTGGCCAAGTAATCCGCAACCTCGAGGACTGCAGGGTGCTCAGTCGCCCCAACCAGCACCCGTACTCGCGACGGGCTGTCGATCCGCGAGGCCTCCCACAGACCGATCAGCGCGAGGTTGTTGGCCTCGGTGGCGCCAGAGGTGAACACGACGTCCCTTACACGTGCCCCGACCAACCCCGCGACGCTGCCCCGCGCGCGTTCAACCGCGTCGGCGGCTTGAAAGCCGAACGCGTGATGGCTTGACGCGTTGCCCGGCAAGCTCGCCATAGCCTCCGACACCGCAGCGATCACCAGGGGGTCGGGTGCGGTTGATGCGTTGTTGTCGAGGTAGATCGTGTCCACGTGAGTCCTGCAGGGAGAGCGGCGCGCCCGGCTGACGAGCCGACCACAGCTGGTGGTCACCAGCGGAACCTGTACGAGGATGATTATGGCTGACGGGTGTGACAGGGATCGTGACCCCGGTGGTCCAGTCGCTCTGGCTCCAGTTGGCAGACTTGCATCGTGGAAACGGTTCAGCGGCACAAGACGGCAATGACCAGGACGTTCTTGTCGCGGCCCGTTCAACAGCTCCTCGCCGATGGTCTGCTTGACGGCCCTGCAGGCTTCTTCGACTACGGATGCGGGCGGGGCGGAGACGTACGTCATCTGCGCGAGATGGGCATGCCTGCGGCGGGTTGGGACCCCGCGCACGCTCCCGATGAGCCGCTCGTGCCATCCGCGGTCGTCAACCTCGGCTTCGTTGTCAATGTGATTGAGGACCATCAGGAGCGAAGGGACGCGCTCCACAAGGCCTGGGCGCTTGCCCAGGAAGTTCTCGTGGTCTCGGCCCGCATGGACTGGGAGGCCCCAACCGAGCCTGGTAGGCCGTTTCGGGACGGTTTCCTCACAAAGACAGGCACCTTCCAGAAGTTCTTCCGTCAGGACGAGCTCCGCGCATGGATCGACTCCACGCTCGACCAGAAGTCAGTTGCCGCTGCTCCAGGCATCTTCTACGTCTTCCGTTCCGCAGCCACCCAGCAGCACTTACTCTCACGCCTGACTCGAACCGGTGGGAGTCGTCGCACCGGGGTAGCTGAACTCGTACTTCGTCATCACAAGGAACTGCTCAACCCTCTCGTGGAGTTTGTGGCATCGACCCGACGGCTCCCCAACCCCGCAGAACTAGATCAGGTTCCGCGACTCCTCGAGGTCTTCGGGTCTGTTCGGTCGGCCTTCTCGGTGATCAGGCGCGTCCCGGACTCAGGTGACTGGTCGGACATCGAGGTCGGCGCTCGCAAGTCGAGCGAAGCCCGCTTCGAGGCGAACCTCACGGTGCTTCAGCCGCTCATCGACTTCTTGCGGGACCGCGGTCGCCTCCCGCGAGATGGCGACGAGTTCGACAGCACAGCGCTCACAGACGCGTTCGGCTCGGTGCGAGCTGCCTATTCACTCGTGCGGCGAGTGGCGGGCGCTGACGTGTGGACTGACTATGAGGCCCGAGCTCGTACGGACTTCCTTGTCTACCTCGCACTGGCTGCCTTCGGTGGACGGCCCAAGTTCACGGACCTTCCAGCGGACCTCCAAAACGACACTCGCGACTTCTTCGGCAGCTACAAGGAGGCGACCGCTGCGGCCGATCAGCTGCTCTTCACCGTCGGGAAGCCCGAAGCTGTCGATGCCGCGTGTAGGGAGTCAGGCATCGGCAAGCTCACCCCTGAGGCGCTGTACGTCCATGTGGCCGCCCTTCCGGTGCTTCCGGCAGCGCTGCGTGTCTACGCGGGCTGTGGACAGGCGCTCACCGGCCGAGTCGAGGAGGCCACGATCCTGAAGCTCCACCGCCAGAAGCCACAGGTTTCGTTTCTCTCCTACCCACGTTTCGATGCAGACGCCCACCCGGCGCTCGCGACGTCGATCGTCGCCCGGCTTCGAGAGCTCAACGTGTCCTACAAGGATTTCTCGCAGAGGGACAACCCGCCGATCCTCCATCGCAAGGAGACGTTCGTGTCACCGGACTACCCGGGCCGACCGAAGTTCGCCGCCCTGACGGCCAAGGAGGAGCGGCTTGGGCTGTTGGATTCACCAACCATCGGGACGCGAGTGGGGTGGGAGGCCGCGCTCCGCGATGCTGGCTGGATGATCCGGGGGCATCAAGTGCGCGAACTCTGAGCAGCTGCTTGTCGGCTCAGGGATGGTCTGACCCTGGATTCGCGCGTTCGGCGGTACTTGAATCTCGGGCACTGATGAGGAGGTCATCGTGCCAAGGAGATACCCGGTCGAGTTCCGTCGAAAGGTGCTGGATCTGATCGAGGCCGGCAAGCCGGTCGCTGAGATCGCTGTGCAGCTCGGAATGACGGCGCAGACGGTCTACAACTGGCGGAACCAGGATCAGATCGATCGGGGGCTTCGCGCTGGCGTGTCGACGAGTGAGTCAGCGGAGCTTGTTGCGGCCCATCACCAGCTCGACTGTGCAACGCGCCACGGTCATCTTCCGGCCGAGCACTAGCTCGGCATGCACACGCCGAGCACCGTAGGTCTGGCGCGACTCGGCGTGGACCTGGCGGATCACCTCGGCCACCATCTCGTGGCGCACCGATCGAGCCGAGGGCTTGCGGTGCTTCCACATGTAGAACCCTGAGACCGACACGCCCACGATGCGGCACGTCGGTTCGATCGGGAGGCCGGCGCTCACGATCTGCGCGACGACCTCCCACCGCCTTTTGGGTCGGTCTGCGCCTTCAGCAACCCGTTGGCCCGGCGAGCGATCTCGAGCTCGGTCTCCAGCTCCCGGATCCGCTTGCGCGCTGCCGACAGCTCGGCCGACTCGCTCGTCGACACCCCGGCACGGACGCAGCGATCGATCTGATCCTGGTTCCGCCAGTTGTAGACCGTCTGGGCCGTGACCCCGAGCTGCACAGCGATCTCAGCGACCGGCCTGCCGGCCTCGGTCAGATCGAGCACCTTGCGACGGAACTCGACCGGGTATCTCCTTGGCACGATGACCTCCTCATCAGTGCCCGAGATTCAACTACCAGCAGTCGCGCGAATCCAGGGTCAGACCCTTTCGCGAACAGGCCACACCAACCTTGCACTCATGGACTACATCGATGAATGGATGCACATCGTCGGCTGCTACTGACCGACCCCAGTTGCTACCGTTCAGTCGTCGGGGCCCTCGTCGGGCACGTCCTCGGCGTTGGGGTGCGGCACCCAGTAGGCCACATGGTTGGCATCGATGAGGCGGCTTTCGCCGCTCCAGCGGTAGGCGACCAGCGGGCCCTTGTTGGCCAGGCTGTGGTCGACGCATGTGACGAGCGGTGAGTAGACCGACAGCTCGTCGGGCGACTCCCAGTAGTGGCCAACCACGACCGGGATGTCGTTGCTCCGTGATGCCATCGGCTCGACCTCGATGTGGGGGAGTGGCGGCACCGGTTGACCGTCGGGGCCAACCGCGTCACGAGGGATCAACGCGGCAGCGTCGAGGGTGAGCGCCTCCGCATCCCACCAACGGCGTCGGGCGTTGTGGCGGGCCTTGCCGGAATGGTCGAGATACGCGATCCCCTGGAGCCAGATCTCGGGACCCTTCAACACCACTTCGAGCGCGTTGTACGCGGCACCGTCGCGAATCGAGGTGATCTCGACCGCTTCACGCGTGAGCGACAGGTCGGGCTTCAGCAGCGGGCGCAGGATGTCCATCGACGGGTCGTCCCAACAGGCGTGCACGACCCGCAACTTCTGGCGGCCCAACTCGACTTCCAGCCACAGCGGCAGCGTGCAGAACCAGTCGAGGAACTCTTGGTGCAACGCCGATCCCTCCACCACCTGTTCGAGGAACGCCCTGTGTTGCTTGAACTTGTTGTCGCTGTGGGTGCGGCAGAACTCGCCCGGGAAATCAGGTCGAGGTGTCGCCCAGGCGACAGCGTTGTACTCGTGATTGCCGATCACCATCAGCGCCGTGCCGGCGTCCACCATCGCCCTCGCGAGTTGCACCGTCGCGATCTGGTGCGTGCCCCGATCGACGAGGTCGCCGACGAAAATCGCCTTCCGTTCCGGGTGACGCCAATGGCCATGCTCGTGGCTGTAGCCCATCTGGCACAGCAGACCTTCGAGCGCATGGACGTGTCCGTGCACATCGCCGATCACGTCGTAGCCCTTGATGGTCTGCTGATTCATTCGTCTCCTGGGTTCGATGTGATTGGTCGCTCTACATCATGAACGCACCATGGCGCACCGTGGGTGACATTCGCGCGTCGTTGCATTTCAGTATTGATCCGTGTTCGGCGGCCGTCCGTCACTGGTGAAGAATGACCCGATGGGCATCCTGGTTCCGGAGAACTTTCCGCTGGCGCAACTGGCCAATGACGAGGAACGAATGGTGGTCGAAGCGTTCCGCGACCGGCTCACCGATGGCTGGTTGGTCATCCCCGATGTCGGCCTTTCGGGCGACCGGGATCGGCAGATGGACATCGTGCTCGCCCACGAACGCGAAGGTGTTGCCGTCGTGGAAGTGAAGGGCCATCGGCCCGAGATCCTTCAGGGCGTGTGGACGAGCAACGGGTCGGCGATGAGCCCGCCACCGCTCGACCAGGCAAAGGGCAACTCCTACGCGCTGCGTGACCGCCTGCGCCTGCTGGTGCCCGGCCTCGAACATCTGCACGTCGAGTACGCCGTCGCGTTCCCCAACACGCTCAACATTGTCGGCACGCTCCCCGAAGATGTGAACCGGGCCCAGATCTTCACCAGCCACTCGCTCGACCAACCGCAAGAAGCGGTGGCCGCGCTGATGTCGTACCGATGGGGCAACCAGCCAATCGGAGCCGAGGGCCTCGAGGCGATCGTCAAAGTGCTGCGACCGAACGCCACGTTCAGGTGGGACCCCGAGGCCCGCGCCCGCCTGGCCCGAACACGGCTGGAACAGATCTGCGGTCAACACGTGCGGGTGCTGGAACGGCTCGATGCCAACCGACGAGTCGTGGTCACCGGCGCTGCCGGCACCGGTAAGACCCGCCTTGCGATGGCCTGGGCTCGCCGTGCGCTGATGCGCAGTGAACGGGTGCTGCTCACCTGTTACAACGACCCACTCGGCGGGGCGATGCGCGATCGCATGCCCGATGACGAGCGACTGACCGTTGGTTCGTTCTTCGATGCAGCACTCGCCTTCGACGGGATGCCCGAACTCGAGATCCCCGCCGACGCCGGCAGCGACTTCTGGGAACACACAGCCGTCGATCATCTGCAACGTCACTGGCAGCACGTGTTCCAGCGATTCGACACGATTGTCATCGACGAAGCACAAGACCTCAGCCCAGCGTGGATCGCTCAGCTCGAACAGTTACTCGACCCCGATGGGCCTCGGCGTGTGCTGATGGTCGCCGACGAAGCACAGGGGCTGTACCCGCGCGGCTTCTCGCTGCCGTCGATCGATGACGGCTGGACGCGCTGCGAACTGAGCAGCAACTGCCGCAACACTGGCGATATCGCCTGGATGCTGCGCAAGTACCTCGGCGGCGCGCCGCTACCCGTCGGCGGCCCCGAGACCCTGGGCATCACCTGGTTCGAAGCGGACAATGCCGACCTGGCCGCCGAACACGTCGGCACCGAGATCGACCGCATCATCGATGAGGAAGGTCACCAACCTTCACGTGTGCTGGTCGCCACCTTCAGCCGTGCGTTCCGTGACCGACTCCGCGAGGAGTTCGCGTTCGTGCCATGGGAGGGCGGCCAGGAGCAAGCGATCATCTGCGAGACCGTCCACCGTGTGAAGGGCCTCGAGTTCGACTACGTGATCCTGGTGGCCGCACCCGACGACCATGTCACCGACTCGCTGCTGTACGTCGGCGCCAGTCGGGCCATCTCGGGCCTCAGCGTGATCGCGCCTCATGCGGTCGGTGTCCGCCTCGGTCTCGCACCCGTCGAGTAGCGGCGAGTTCGGTCAGTCGTCGCCCTCGGCCGCTTCCGCCTGATCGCGAATCGACTGCACCTCGGCGTAGAACTCGTCGGCGAACCAGCCGTCGACCTGCACCGTGGCCTCCCCCTGCACTCGCATGCGGTCGGTCGACGACTTGGCGCCTTCGAGTTCGAGAAGGCCGGACGTGAGCAGATCGACCAACACCTCGTTCAATGCATCGGGCAACACCGACTCGCCCGCCGCCAAACGTTCTGCGGCGCGGATGATCAGGAACTCCTCGAGCCGCTGGTGCCCGGCGGCCGTCCGCGACCACACACGGCGGGTGTCGGCGTCCGGCTCGTCAGTGATCATGCCGACAGCCGGGGCCGGCCACGAGACCTCCCCGACCAACACATCGGCCGCCGGCCGGTAGCGCAGGCGCACGACGGCGGTTGGCTCCTGGTTCGGCAGATCGGCAGCGGTCACGGAACGATTCTGGCGCGAAAACAGTGTAGATCGGTCGCGGGGGCGGGCCCCGTGTGTCATCACTGGGAGACCTCCCGCCACCTCGAAGGCTTCCGCGTCTGGTTCGCCTGCGACCGCGGCCACCACTCGGTCACGCAGGAGGCGCGATCGTGCGTCCTGTCTGACATGAGCGGCCCAACGAACGATCTCCCTGCGATCCGTGTAGGCCTCGACGACTGCCCGGTCTGTCGGCAACTGCGCCTGGAGGGGCCCGACGAATGCACCTATGTGGTCGCCCCCTCGGACGGCGGCGGCTGGACGCTCTGGTCGGGGGCGCTCCTGCGGCTGTTCCGGCGAATCGGCTCGCAGCCCACGCAGGCAGTGATCATCGATCAGCCGATGCTGTTCGATCGGTATGTGCAGGTGCTGGTCGGCCACGGCATCGCCCACGCCGAGGCGAGCAGCAACGTCTATCTCGCCGGTGCATCGAAGCTGTCAGCCGACGCGGAGCAGACGCTCGCCAAGCTCGGCTGGCGCGCACCCGAGGCTGATCACGACGACCCGGACGAGATGCCGGCCAACTGGTATGTGTCGTCCATCCGCGGCGACTGGCAGTACCTGGTGGAGTTGTTGGTGGCCACGATGGGCCTGCTCGGCTTCGACGAGCACCTCCCGATCCAGGTGCGCACCTTCGCCGCCGAGAACCCCTGCCGAGCGTGCTCGTGGCCGGACGAAGTGTGAGCTGCGCGTCGGATGAAGTGTCAGCGGGGCGGCTTCAGAACCCCTGGTGTTCCACGGTCCACTTTGTGAGGCGTGGCATGAGCCAGAACGAGTAGATGCCAAGCGTGATGATCGTGAAGAACTGAATCTCCCGAGCCGCTACCGAAGCCAGGCGGATACAAACTGCAGTTGGCTCTTCAACGAGATGGACTTGTGGTTGATTTACTCCACCTGATGCTCCGGCTCTTTGCACTGGGAAGTGTTGCTCGACTGCAGCACTGCACGGCATTGAACGATGTCAGCGTCATGAGCCTGCGGATTTGGGAGTACGGTCGCCGTTATGGAACATACGGCGCCACGCGGGCATCTGTTTGTCATCGATGGCGACTTGAATTACCTGTGTTGTGATGCGGTTCTGGTGCCGTCGTCATTCGACATGGGTTTCAGTTCTGGGCTGTGGTCCAAGCGGGTTCCGAATCCTGCGGAGGTGCGCAGGCTCACTGCTCATGATCGGGTCAGTGGGTGGAAGGTCATTCCAGATCGCAGGGCGAGCGAGCCGCAGGTGTGGATCGGCAATGTTGGGCTCAATCTGCCCGATACTGAACCGTACGTCGCCGTTGCAGAGAAGTTCGTCGAGGACGCCCACGAAGCGTTGAAGAGCGAAATCCGTTGTCCTCGTTTGGCGTTGGGTGTGGTGGGCACCGGCGAGGGTGGCATGCGAGGCAACAAGGGCGACATGGTTGAGGCATTGGTCCGTCGCCTGTTCGAACTTGCGGACCGGCTGTCGGTCGACATTGTCCTGGTGGCGTGGGGCGTCGACATGTATGCGGCGTGCCAGCGGGCACGCAAGCGCGTCCAGCCGAACCCGCGACCGTTGGGCGAGTTGATCGACTGCCCTGACATTGAGCGGGTGGACTCGGCGGTCTCATCGATCGCTGCGAGCGTGCGGTCGCGTCGGTTGGTTGCGTTCGTCGGTGCCGGGGTCAGCATGGGGGCCGGGCTACCGAGTTGGAAAGGTCTCCTCGACGAGCTCGCGCTCGAGGCCGGCGGACCTCTGGCTGACTTGGATCGCTTACACCTGTTGGACCCTCGCGACCAGGCGATGGTGATCCAGAAGCGCCTCGGCAAAGACACGTTCCGCGCCAAGCTGAACGACAAGTTCTCCACCAAGGACTACGCCCTGGCGCACGGGTTGCTCGCCAGCTTGGACCCCCATGAGGTGGTGACGACGAACTACGACGCGCTGATGGAACAAGCCTTCGGCGAGTTCCGCCGGCCGGCTGTGCTGCCGTACGCGCCAGTTGGAACAGATGGGCGGTGGTTGCTGAAGTTGCACGGCACGATTGACGAGCTGGCCTCGATCGTGTTGACAAGGGACGACTACCTGGGGTTGCCGGAACGGTCGCAGGCGTTGTTCGGGATTGTGCAAGCGATGTTGATGACCCGCCACATGCTGTTCGTCGGCTACTCGCTGTCGGACGACTCGTTCCATCGTGTGGTCCACGATGTCCGCCGAGCCCGAGGCCATGGTCAGAGTGACACGAAGCTTGGAACGGTGCTGACTCTGTTCGAGGATCCGCTGCTGAGCGCGTTGTGGGGCGGGGACTTGGACATCGTGCCGGTCGCGCAGGCGCGTGATCACATTTCCCACCCGGCCGAACGCAGTGCGAGCCGCCAGTTGGACATCGTTCTCGACCGGATTGGCCTGCTGTCTGCCGACGTCACGTCGTTCCTGCTCGATGACACCTACGCCTCGATGCTCGACAGGCATGAGGAGACGGTGAGGGACGATCTCCTGCAACTGATGGGGCACCTGGATGGTTCGAGCCCGATCGATGTGCAGGTTCGAGAGATGCTGGCCACGGTGCTCCGGTCGGCGAGCGGCGACGTCCAGGATTCAGCTGGTCGGCCGTAGAGCAGGTCGCCAGTCGTTGCGCAGGAACTCGACGAACGAGCGGTTCTGGTCGTGGTATCGGTGCCAGCGACTGGCCAGCCATTGATGGGCTTCACGCTCGGTGATCCCGCTGGCGTGCATCTTCCATGCTTTGAGTGCCAGTCCGGTGCGGCTTCGTCCGCCGTGACAGTGGACGACGACGTTGCGTCCTTCTGCGAGGAAGGCGTCGATCGATCGGACGGTGTCGCCGACGGCGTCGCCGAGTGAGGGGTTGTGGTCGCCTTCTTGGTCGATGAGGAAGACCTGGCGGCGCACGGGGTGCCCGTCGAAGCGGTGCCCGGTGCGACACAACGAGACCACCGCCCAATCGGTGGGTACGGTCGCGGCGCCGAGCAGGTCGGCGGCGTACAGGCGGGGGGCGACCTCCACCGGTCCGGCCGCGTGTTCGAGAACTTCGTCGCTGGTCTCGTTCAGTCCGAGCAGGCTGGTGGTCAGTCGCTGCAGGTCGGCGGTTCGGTAGATGCGGGGTCCCGTAGGGCTGTCGATGCGACCGTTGATGTAGGTGGTCCATCGTGAAGGGATGGTTTGGATGCCGTGAATCGCGCCAGCGATCGCGCCGGTGACGCAGCCGACGGTATCGGCGTCGTGGCCGAGCGCGATCGCAGCGGTGAGCGCGTCCTCGAACGTGTCAGTCGTACGTACCGCCCACACCGCTTCGGCGAGACATCCCCATACGGAGCCGTTCGATGGGTGTTCGGATTCCGGTGTCCAGTCCGCGGCGAGCAGTTGTTCGAACAAGGGGCGCAGGTCGGTGGGGAGCCTGTCGAGCAGGGTGTCCATCTGGGTGAACGGGTCTTTGCCGTGGATCGCGTGGCGGCATAGTTCGACGGCGATCCATGCTCCCCACCCCGCGGCTGGGTCGGGATGGGTGAGCGCGCCGTGGCGGACGACGATGTCTTTGACCGTGTCCGGGTCGGCGTGAAGCAGTGCG
The DNA here is from genome assembly GCA_009702045.1 of Actinomycetota bacterium. Lineage (GTDB taxonomy): Bacteria > Actinomycetota > Acidimicrobiia > Acidimicrobiales > Ilumatobacteraceae > UBA668. The sequence continues at coordinate 18,766 of WLIV01000035.1, forward strand.
ACTGCGAACGGGAACGAACGCATCAGCGCGCCGTTGCCGGCACCGCGTTGGATGTGGTTGGCGACGCGACGCCAGTCCGGGTTGCGGAGTGACGCACGGGTGGTGGCACCGACGTCGCTGGCGGTGGCCGCCCAGGCGCGGAACCATTGCCATGCAGTGTCGTGGCTGTAGCAGCCGTTGGCGAGGATGGACTCCGCGAGAGCGATGCCCATCTGGGTGTCGTCGGTGAACTCGCCGGGTTCCCAGTGGAAGTCGCCGCCGCCGATCATCTCCCCGGTGCCGCCGATCACAGGTTTCGGGAATCGCCGTGGGTACAGGCCTGCGGGTTCGAACTCGAACGGGGCGCCGAGGGCGTCGCCGACGGCTGCGCCGATCACAGCTCCCAGGGCTCGTTGCTTGACAGGGTGACTGATCGTCGGCCCGGAGCCGGTTGGGGTTGGCTGGTTGGTGTTCATGGTCAGGCTGCGAGCGCGAATGCGCTGGCGTGGATGAGGGTGTCGTTCCAGACGAGTGCCTGGCCGACCACTTTGGTGTTGGCGATGTGGTGTTCGCGGCCCAACCCGACGCCGGGTGTCACCTTGTCGGCGGCTTCGGAGAACTTGTGCAGGAACCGGACGGCGCGGGTGACCGACGGTGCTCCGTGGATCGCGTCGGGGGCGTCGAGCACGTGGGAGCGGACGATGGCCGGCCAGTGCCACGCGAGCAACTCTGGGTTGGCGAACACGTCGGCCGCGACGATTCGTGTGCCATGGCTGACCACGATGCCGCATTGGCCCGGGAGGGGTCCCAGTTCGGCCAGTTCTTCGGCGGCGCGCCGTCGGCGCGTGTCACGGTCGAAGGCGGCGTCGAGGCCGGCGAGTGCTGCAGTCGGGTTCGCGGCATCGTGGCGCGCCAGTTCGTGATGTACAGCAGACCACACCGCCCCCTGGTCGGATTGGCGGCCGCTGCCGCGGGCGACGGAGTCGGCAACGCTGCGGTTCTTCTCGCGGCGGACCCGGCGCGGGGCGAACGTCGCGCTTCGTCCGAAACTGCTACCTCGGTCCCAGCGGCCTTGTTCGACGCAGGAGACCGGGATCTCGGTAGTCGTGCCGGCAGACAGAAGGACGCTGACGTTCAGGACGCGGTTCTGTTGGCCGCCGACCACGGTCTCGCCTTCCACCAGGAGAACCATCGCCTCGGTGGCGTTGCGGGCCTGCAGCATCGGAACGGTCGCCTGTGGGCACTCCTTGATGGTCACGTCGGCGAGTGGGCCAGTGGTGATCCACGGTGAGGGTTGGTGGATGTAGACGGGGAACAGCGAGACGCCACCCCGAGTGATCGGAGTCCCGATCGATGCGTAGGCAAGTTGTTGAATGGTCATGATCTCTCTTTGCTGCTGCAGTGTTGCCACTGCGGCATGTTGTGGTGCACAAGGGGGTTGGCGACCGAGCTCAGCGGGTTCTGGCTCGGCGCCGGCAGCACGTCAACTGCTGGAATGAAGTGGGTCTCAGGCGGCTTGCTGGTGGCCGACGAAGCGCAACCACACGTACACCTGGTCAGTGCTTTCGCCTGGCAGCGTGTCCGCGACCGTTTCCCACCGGTCACCGAGGAGAATCCCACGCATCCGGGACTTGTCCGGCGCTCGGCGATGTGCGCTGCGCAGATCCGATGCGATCTGGTGCGCCGACGAGGGCTTCATCGGCTCGCGGATCTGGCGCCACTCGCCCGGACGCGACCGGCACTCGGCGAACAACGCTGCCCACCGGCTCCGCCGCTGACGTCGATCACACGTCGGCGGTTCCGAAGCCACCGTGAATTCATCGTTGTTGTTGAACGTGTCGTCTTCCATGTTGTTGTCTCCTTCTCCCGCCCGGCGGGACTGATCGATGTTTGTACAAAAGTCAGTATAAGTCCGCCAGGAGAAAAGTCAAGAGTTAGAAGAGGTAATGTTCCTGGCGTGACCAACTACCGGAAGCGACCGCTGGATGTCTCCACCGACATCGCTGTGCTGACGCTGATCCGCGATGAACTCTGCGCGGTTGTCATCGTGCGCGACAAAGCACCGTTTAAGGGTTTGTATGCGCTACCGGGCGGCTTCGTCCACGATGACGAGGACCTGCCCGAGGCGGCGCTACGCGAGCTTGCCGAGGAGACGAACCTTGCGCTCAGACCCGATGACATCACTCAAGTGGCTGCCTACGGCAACCCGGACCGCGACCCACGCAAGGAGAAACGGGTCATCACCATCTCCTATGTCGCTCTAGTTCCGGACCTGCCGCCGACCGCTGCTGGCACCGATGCCCGCGACGCCGCGGTCATCCCCGTCGCCCAGTTGCTCGCCGATAGCCCAGCGCTCGCGTTCGACCATCGGCAACTGCTTCAGGACGCTGTCGAACTGGTTCGGGTCCTGATCGAGGAGACGCCGGCCGCCACCAAGTTCTGCCAACCCGAGTTCACGCTGGCGGAGCTTCGCGCCGTCTACGAGGCTGTCTGGAGCTCGTCTGTGCACGCTGGCAACTTCCGCCACCGCGTGCTGCAAACCCCCGGCTTTGTCGAGTCGACCGGCGACAAACGCCTGCCGGCCGGAGGTATCGGACGCCAAGCCGAGCTGTACCGACGCGGCCCAGCCCAGCAGCTCCATCCCGCCATCCGCAGGCCCGGCACCTATTTCAGGACCTGATGACTTCGCCCGCACATGAGTAGGTGGCACAAACCGATCCTCTACCGCATTCGAAGGCCTGAGAGCCGAGGCCACAGCCAGGGCAGCCGCCATCGGCCTTGATCATCGACGATCCGCTCACTCACAAAACCTGGGGCGACGCGAACCTTCCTGTTCGGGTCGTGGTGTCAGCCTTGCGCTTCTGCGTAGTCCACGGCAGCGCACAGTGTCGCGATCAGTTTCATCTCTTCGATTGTGCGCGCCCGGCTGTTCAACAGCTCATCGGTACACACCACGTAGGCCAGGCACCGCGCGCGGCTGAGCGCGACGTTCAGGCGGTTGCGGCTGAACAGGAATCCAGAGTCGCGGGGCATGTCGTCGGCGGTGGAGGTCGTCATGGTGAAGAACACCACCGGCGCCTGCTGGCCCTGGAACTTGTCGACCGTACCCACCCGCACACCGTGCAGCTCGGCCGTATCGAACGCTCGACGTAGTAGGCGCACCTGGTCGTTGTAGGGCGCTACCACCATGAAGTCGGTCGCGACCAGCGTTCCAGCGGCGCCGTCGGCATCGGTCCAGCCCTTGCCGATCAATCGCTGCACCTCAGTCACTACGAGCGCCGCTTCGTCGGCCGACTCGGTGGAGCAGTCGGTGTGGTGTGCACGCAGCCAGCGCAGGCCGGTGCCCTCGTCGGTGCCCTGCAGTTCGCACGACTCGTGCCAGTGCAGGCGGCCCTCGTAGATCTGGTGCGAGATGAACCGGCACACGTCGGGGTGCATCCGACGTGTCTCGGTGAGGAACACGCCGCGCTCGGGCGGCACCGTGGCCACACCAGGGCCGAGCACGTGCTCGAGCACGCTGGCCCCCGAGCGTCCCGGGTGGGTGGCCTGCGACACCTGCGGCAGCTGCAGCGGGTCGCCCAACAGGATCACGTTGTGGGCGGACCGCGCCGCCGCAAGAGCGTCGGCCAGACCCAGCTGACCGGCCTCATCGATGATCAACACGTCGACCGGCGCGGCGGCCATGTCTTCTCCTGCGAACAGCCATGTCGTCGCTGCCACCAAGTTGAAGGTGCCCGAAGCGCAGTCGGAGTTCTTCTCGATACGAGCGATCTGCGGGACGTCTGGCGTCGCGTCGTGCGCTCCTTTGCGCGCCCCGTGCAACAGGCCGATGTCACCGGCGTTCGTGAAGACGTCAACGATCTCAGACAACAGGTTGTCGATCGCATGGTGGCTGGTGGCCGTGATGCCGACCCTCTGGCCGGCCTTCACCAGTGCGTGCACGAGGTGGGCTCCCATCCAGGTTTTACCGGTACCAGGTGGGCCTTGAATCGGGACACACGTGTGATCGAGGTGCAACGCCCACCGCATCACATCTTCGACCTCGTCGGTGAAGAAGCCTGCCGCGGGACCGTTGCCTGCTGTGAATGCAGGTGGCGCGGCGGACAGGATCGCCTGGGCCGCCGATGGGGTGTGGTCACCCGCCAGCACTGGTGCTGCAATCGCGGAAAGCGATTGCGGTTTCGGTCGCGGGGACACCCGAGGGTTCAATGCAAGACCTGCGGGCAGCATGCCAAGCTCCTGGCAACTCTCATTCCATTCCAGGACCAACCTGCCGTTTTCGTCATCGACTTCGACAACCTTGGCCCGGCCCACCGAGCTCTCGCCGCCGAGGTAGCAGACGCTCACATCGCGGGTGGAACGATCGGGGCGCATCTTGTCCCCGATCGGCTGTAGCGGGATGGCGAACTCCGCGCCGGGCCACTTCAGCGGCTTACCTCTCAACCCAACACGCTCGAACGTTCCGACGTACCTCAGGCCGCCGATCGTCGTCGGATCGGCTCGAAGTTCGTCGCTGTCCTTCTGGAGCTTCGCCAACACCTGCGCGGTGTTGGCACGACCCTCTCGAAACCAGTAGCCGAGCAGATCGCCCATCAGGTACTCGTCGCTGTCAGGAGGGAACTCATGCAGCGCGGCCACCTGCTCATCGAGCTCAGTGTCCTCGTGCTCGGGTTGCTCGATCGCCGCAGCGCGCCACGGCATGGATTGCTCGCGCAGACTGATCAGCCACTCGCGCAGTGCCAATGTGGCTCGCACGTCATCCTCGTTGTACGCGGCGATCCGTGTCAGCGCCTCGTCGTTCGGCACGTTCATGAAGCGCTCGTACTCCACGACGGCGCCGGCACCCGCGTCGATGTCGTGACTGCGTTCGTACCCGGGGAACCGCTCCATGTGCTTGAGCCCGTACGACTCGACGCCAGCGATCACGCCGTGGCGCACCACCTGCAGCAAGTCAATGAACAGAGCAGTCTGAACGAGCTTTCCCAACAACACCTGATCCGCGCCGTGGTCGGCGGCTAGCTGTTCGAGCGAGCTGCGCTCCGTGTGGTTGTAGTGGTACACGTGCATGCCTGGGTACTGCTGGCGGCGCTCAGCGAGGTACTCGATCAACTGCTTCGTGCGTACCCCCTCACCGTCGAGGTCGTGGGCCCACCACCCGTCGTACATCCAGTCAGCGCCCTGCTTCGTGAGCAGACCGAACAGGAAGAACAGGCCGGTGTCGGCGCGCCAGAACGGGTGGCCCTCGTAGTCGAGGATCACGTCGCCATCGTCGGGCGCGGGCAAGGCGCCCAACCCCAGTGCAAGTTCCTCCGGGCCGCTGGCGGCGAGCAGTTCGAACGGCGGCAACTGGTCGGGTGCGTTGCGAGCCCGCACCTGCAGCGAAGCCTGCTTCGTCAACAGTGTCTGGCGTTCCGCGTCCAAACCGGCGACTGGCCGATCGACTTCCGCCAGTACGGCCATCGTCAGCACGTGGTCTGCTTCCAACGTCGCCGACTCGGTCGAACGGATGCCGGCGACGAACTGCAGCGCGTCTGCCGCACGCCACTCGGCCTCGCATAACTCGGCAAACGCGCAGAACCCGCAGTGGCTGCACTTTGCTGGCTTGCTCGGCGCAGCCTCTGGCGCAGGTTCAAGCGCGACCGCGAGTTGCTTGCGGATTCGCGCCCAATAGGCACGGATGTCCGCCAGACGGATGGTCTCGACTCTGCCCGAGCCAAGCCAGATGTGCACGTTCGCCGGCGCCGGCAAGCCCTGGGCCTCGATCGCCTCGGCGTAGAAGCACAGCTGCAACGCATGGCCCGGCTTGGCCTCCTTGCGCGCCAACTTTGCATCAACGGGCTCGTAGGTGAACGAGCCATCGGGCAGGTCGACACGCAGCAGGAAGTCTGCAATGCCGCGCATGCCTTCGTGCACGAAGGGCATTTGATACACAGCCTGATGACCGAGCGCGAGTACGTCGCCAGCGCGAACGACCCAGTCGGAGAAAGACTCATGCTTGACGCGGTCGGGCACCTCGTATACGTCGCCCGGCTCAATACGGTACGCCTCCAGGCATGCCTGCTCATGCTCGAGGCCCTTGTCCATCAGCAGCTGGGCGAACTCACCCATGCCGCCGGTGGGCTTGGCACGCACGCCGTCGTCGACTTGGTGCTGCAGCGTGAGAAAGTGCGCGCAGTCCAGCCATGCCGTCACCTTCGACGGGGTCAGCAATCGTTCGCGTCCACCTTGCGCAGTCATCACGTCACGCTTACACACTGCCAACCCTGTGGAAAGGGCAAGGGGTCATCTTGCGTCTTCAACGCGGTGTAGGCGCCGAGCAACGCGCCATAACGATGGGCCGGATGGACTGCGTCAGTGACCGTGACACCGAAGCGGCTGCTGCTCGATGCTTGCAACGCACATGCTGCGACGAATGGCCTCCCGCACTACACGGCGATTGCATTCGGTCGAGCCGTACGTTCCCAAGCGGGTGTGCGATCGGCACAACGTCGGATCGGCGGGAGCTTGGCCGAGGTGTGGACCGGTATCCGCCTCGTGGACCGTCAGCGGGAGGTCGCATGATCGAACGAAGCCAACCCAGGTGCTCCTGAAGTGGACATTCCTGGACATTGGTGGACTTTGAACCCCACCCCGTCGGGCCGACAACCCGAAGGCGCCACCATCACGTAAGCACGGGACAACTGTTCGATGTCTGCTGGCTTGCCCGAGTGGACTTCGTGCACCCAGTTGCTGTGTTGATCCCCGCCAGGTTGCGCGCTCAGGTCAATGCGTAGGCGTTGACGACTTGGCGTTCGTAGAGCAGGTCGGCCTCGCGCCGTGTGAGCTCGGCAACCGCGACGGCGTCGTCCCATTGGGTCCGGATGATGTGCACCTGACGGTCGAACATGTCGGCAGCCTCGGCTGGCGTCACGCCGTAATCGGCTGCGGCCGCGATGATGGTCGAGCGGTTGCTGGCGCGGGTTCCTTGCACCATCGGCGACGCAGCGCGGCCGATGTCCATCGCCTGGTTCGCTTCCCGAGCTGTCCGCAGCTGTGGACACAGGTCGTAGGCCGGGGTGAGTTCCACGTGCTGGCCGTCCCAGAACACGGCATGGTTGCGGGCCTGGTCGTCGGTGTTGCCGATGAGGATGTTGAGGATGATTCGCTCGAGCAGCGCGCGCCCAAGGCCGCCGGCTCCCGGTGCCGCGAGCTGGTGAAGTGTGTCGAGTAGTTCGGGGTAGCTCGACCAGCGGGCGCCGAGGAAGTCGGAGAAGCCGAGCAGGGTCAGCGCCGACACGATCATGCGTCGGGTCTTGTCGCCGGGCCGGTCGAATCGTTCGACGAGCAGGACATCGCGGCCCAACGATCGAACGATCTCGGTGTGGGGCACGGGGATCCCGACACGGTGGGCGAGTTCCATGCCGACCGCCTCGGCTTTCACGATCGGGTACGGGTCGGTCGACAGCGACAGTTTGGCGATGTATTCGCGGCCGTCGTCGCCGGCGACGATCACTTTCGGTCGTGCGCCGCCGACGGCGGTGCCTTGCGTGAGCGCTATCGCGAGCTCGGCTGTCAGCGTGCCGTCCTCCAATGCCTGGGCGGCCTGGTGCAGTTCGTCGAGCGTCGCAGTGGTCTGTCGGGGGACGTAGGTGGTGTGGCTGGTCTGGAAGTCCAACGCACCGATCCGGTTGGAGCCCGACTCCAGCAGGTAGGTCAGGTCATCGACATCGACGCCGCCCGTGGTGGGCCCGCGCCTGGCGAACAGGCGGTTGTCGATGACGCGCTGACCCCATGAGTCCGGGCTGTCGTCCCGCAAGCACCCGGCCATCGACCGTTCCTCGCCGGGTTCCTGCCAGCCTCCCTCAAGTGGCAGTTCGGGCGTGTACAGGCTGATTGCGTCGGGACGCTCGAGATACGCAGGGCTGTACGCGAAATCGAAGGGTCCGCCACCCTGTGCGGATCGGGAACGCACCGTCTGGCGCTTCCTGAGCTCGAGCGCACCTGCGAACACCGGCCCGGTGTGCCCGGGAAGCCACACCCAGACGTACGCCCTGCGGGGCCCGTCAGAAGTCGATGCCATCGAACCGGTCCCTCCTCGTCTGGCGCACCCTGCTGGGGAGCAGTGCGAGCGTGTCCTCGCCGCGCCGGCGCGCTTCGGCCAGTGCCTGCGAATCGAGCCCGAACAGGTTCACGCCGAGGAGGAACGCTGCGTTGAACACCGTGCCGATCGTGACGGTCGGCGAGCCGTGTTCGACGGCCCGTACCGTGCGAGGGTCGACACCCAACCGGCCGGCGGTGTCGATGACTGTCCATCCCTTGTCCAGGCGAGCCTCGTGGAGTTGCTGCCCGAGAACGGCGAGCGCGTCGGCGCTCGGGCGGGTGAGCGTGATCATGCGCTTGGCCATAACGTCCACCTCCGACGACGCAGTGTAGTGCGTTACAACGCAGATTAGAGCTGTAATAGACGTTCTATTGCGCGCGGAGCGCATCGTGTGGCGCCAAGGTCGACCAGCAACGCGGCTCGTCAGGCCCAGTTAGACCCATCCCCATCGGGCCAAGATCCCGACGGTCGCAGATTCAAGCCCTGCCGGCGCCCTCCGTGACGTCGACGACACCCCTAACATCGCCAGAATCGGTCACTACCACCACTCAACGTCGTCGTTGCCTGACGCCCAGACCTGCTCCAGGACTCGCAGAAGCGTGCTCGTTGGCCACGCATTTGTGACTAACAGCGTGCATCTAGTTGCAGAAGCGTGGCTGTGGGCGTAAGTTTTGCCCATGAAGAACCCTGTCGCTCGTCTGTTGGAGGTGGCCGCTCAGCAGCATGGTCTGTTCACGGTCGTGCAGGCGGCAGGGGTCGATGTTGCAGATGACCAGGTGCGTCGGATGGCTGCGACTGGCGTGCTCGAGCGCCGAGCCCAGGGCGTGTATCGGATCTCGACGGTGCCGTTCGATGAGCAGACCGAGCTGATGGAGGCGGTGCTGTGGGCGAAGGGCCGCGGGTTGATCGCCGGGGAATCGGGGCTCGTGCTCTGGGATCTGGCGGATGTGAATCCGCGCAAGATCCACATGGCCGTGCCCCCCGGGTACCGGCCCCGCCGAGCGGGCGGCGAGCTCTATGAGATCCACCACATCTCCGTCGATGCGGCGGACCGCGACGAGGTGCACGGTGTGCCGGTGGTGTCTCCTGCACTTGCAATCCGCCAGGCCATCGACTGGGGTGTGGCCGGCGACATGATCGAGCAGGCAGTCCGGCGAGCGCAAGCGCGCGAGCACATCGGAATGCAGACGGCGGCTCGCCTCCTCGTCCGCCTCTACGACCGCGCGCTGCCCGAGAAGCACCACGGCGGCGGCGATGGCCGCTGACCGACGGCCCGGAAACCTGGCCCACCTTGAGCGACTACTGAACGAGTGGTCGCGTGACAACACCGATGTGCAGGCGACCGCCGGTCGGCTTCGACGGCTGGTCGCGATCTCGGTGCTCGCGACGATCCTCGACGGGCTCGACCAGGGTGGCGCTCCCCGCCTCGCGTTGAAGGGTGGCGCCAGCATGGAGATCCGTTTCGGAGTCGCGGCCAGAGCATCTCGGGATGTGGACGCGCTCGTGAATGTGAGCCTGGACGATGCCTTCGCCGAGATCGGTGAGCGGCTGAACTCTGGTTGGGAAGGCTTCACCGGCAAACTCACCGAACGTACCGAGATCATCAGAGCCGGCATTACCCCTGCCCCTCAGCGGTGCACTACCAGATCGCACAGAAGCTCCACGCCTGTACGGAAATGCCGGCGGAGGGTTCCAATCCGCGCGTCCACGACATCTACGACATCCTGTTGCTCGCCGGCACCGTGGAGACCGCAGGGCTCGCTCAAACCCGGTGGGCATGCGAGGACACCTTCACGCACCGCGGCACGCACGCGTGGCAACCCGAACGGGCCGGCCTGCAGCGTGGTCGCTACAGATCGCCCCAGGTCTTGTGGTAGATGCCAGCCCACGACGGGTTGAGGCGGAGTGAACCGCTGCATCGGAAATCCGACGAGGTGCTGGTCCACAAGCAGTCGAGCGATCCGGACACCCGGTCGGCATTGAATCCGCCGCCGAACGAGAAGGCGGCGGAACTCTCGGACCCCACCACCAGCGAGAAGTTCGCGTAGATGTTGATGCTGATGTGGCGTGAGAACGTCGAGCCGTACAACGACCAACTGCCGTACTTTTGGTAGCCGAAGGAGGCGCCACCGGCCAGCGAGGTCTGGCTCGAGGTCTTCGAGTAGTTGAGCCTGAACTCGGTGGTCAGGACTGCACCGCCGCTACTCGTGTGCTCCATGTTGATCGCGAGGGTGAGGCTCTGCAGGCCGTTGCAGGTCAGCCGGAAGCTGGCGTCCTTGATGGTGTAGGTCTTCGACTTCACCTTCATCGAGCCGCTCGCCGATGCCGAGAAGTCGGCACAGCCGCCGCTGGAGGGAAGCGAGATGCTCGTCGTGAAGTTGAACTCCGGTATTTCCATGGTGTCCGCCCGGCCCATCGACCAGTTGGTGACCGATGCGCTCAACGACTGCGACATGCCACTGGAGTTGGCGACGAAGCTGGACGAGACGTCGGCGTCGCCGAGGGCCGACTGCATCTGCCCGGTGAAGGTGATCTCGCTGCCGGCGTCGTCGATCTTCACGAACAGGGTGATGCTCGGGTAGGAGATGCCGCCGAGCTGGAAGTTGGTCAGGGCGGCGGAGAACTCGAAGCCTTCGATGGAGACTTGCGTCGCGACGTTGAGGGTCGTGTTGCCGAATGTCGTCGTGAACGCAAACCCGGCGAAACCCGGCGGCAGGCTGAACGTGGAGCCGCCCGCCTGGATGCTGCACCCGCTCGGCGCGAAGCCGACCTTGAACACGCTGGTGCGCATCACGCCACCGTCGATCGCGAGCGTGGAGCCGCCCGCCGAACCGTCGAAGCCATAGGCGAAGCACGGGTTGGTGTAGCTCGCGCTCACCGCCAGGGTGCTGATCATCCAGTCGCTCGCGTCGCACGCGCCGTTGCACTGCAGCACGCGCGCCATGTCGGCGCCCGCCGGGTTGAGGTAGGTGGTGCTCGTGAAGCTGACGACAGGGGATCCACCTGCCCAGCCGATGGACGCCGACAAGCCGAACAGGTTCATGCCCTTGATGCCGAACTGGTCCGGCCAGATGAACGTCGCGAGGTCGGGTCGCGTCAGGCGCGAGGATGAGCTGAGGCCGGTGACGCCGGCATCGGCCGCGTTGGTGTTCCCGACGGCGCTGAGCGACAGCGACATACCCACCGACGGCTTCGTCGCCGCGGCGAGTGTCAGTGACGAGGTGATCGCCCGCGTCTGTGGTGCGTAGCCCAGCGTCACGTCGGTCTGCGTTCCGATGGAGAACGAGAACTTGCCCGATGTGTCGGCGGACAACGAGGCCGTGAGTGATTTGACGTCGAGCACGAACGGTGCGCTGCCGATGTGTAGCGACACAGGGACCTGGCCGGACAGCGAGATCTCGGTGGCCGAGAAGGTGCCGCGCAGATCGAACAGCAGTTGCGCTGCGCTGCCCAGGTTCACCCCGAGCGCGCTGGCGGCGGCACCCGGCAGGTTGCCGGTACCGGCGAGGCTCCAGGTGCGGTTGGCGAGCGCAGTTTGCACGCCGCCGAAGGAGATGTTGAAGCTGGCCGCGTTCGCGAGGTTCGTCCAGGCGAGTCCCTTGACCTGTGCACCAGCGGCGAGGCTTGAGGACGAGCCGCTCGCGTCGGTGGACGGGACGGAAGTGACCACTGTGGTGCCGCCGCCGGCTTGGGCGAGGACGATGCCCTGCTTGCTCCAGCGGGCGCAGCCTCCGGTGGACTTGTTGGTGATCTTGGGGATCGAGATGGTGAACGTGCCGCAGAACTCGAGGTTGGTGCCGCCGTTCAGCGAGGACAGGTCGGGCATGACCATGCTCGAGTCGTAGGAGTCATTGCGCTCGCCGCGCCACACGACGAGCTGCGTGTTGGTGATGCCGTTGCCCTCGAAGGCGATGTTGCCCACCGAGCCTTCCAGACGCGCCCAGCCGCCCGACAGGTCGACGCCGCCCGCGAGGGTGATCGTGTTCGCGAAGCCGTCCACCTTGAGGCTCGCGGCCGGCATGCCGAGGTACGCCGACTTCGAATTAGCCGACGGACATTTGGTGGCTGGCGACAGGGGGCATGTGTTGGAGAGGGAGAACTGCGTCACGAGCGTGGCTCCTGGCGCCACGTTCCACGTGATGGTGGAGCCGGCGATCGCCCAGTTGGTGGACCCGGCCACCATGCTGATTGAGCCTTGGATCGTGGAGGTGTCGATGGAGATGCCCGCGACCGGGCTGAACGTCGACGCCGTCCCGGACGCCACCGTGAACGTCCAGTCGTTCTTACTGGTGAAGAGGACGTTCATCCGCAGATGCAGGCCGCTACCGCCGACACTGACGGTCGCCGAACCCTTGAACGAACCATCGCTCTGCTGCTCGATGCTGACCGCATCGATGGTGAAGCCGGCGGCGACGGCGAAGTTGCCACCCGACAGGGTGGTGGGCATCTGGATGCCGAGCATGTCGAGCAGCCCTTGCGCGCCGCCACCGGTGACCAGTGGGTCGCCGGTGGGCGCCGCCGTGGTGGCCACCACCGTGTCGCCGGTGAGCGTGCCCGCGCGGCCGGCGTCACTGCCGCCGAAGAGGAGCGCGGCGATGCCCGCAGCGCAGGCTGCGGCTGCGGCGATGCCGACAACGAGCGCCCGCCGACGACGCTTCGCGCGTCGAGAGGATCCACCTGTTGCTAACTCCATGACGTTCCCCCGTTGATCGACCGCCGACGCCCACACTGCAGTCGGACAGTTTCCGCTAATGGACACACGCTGTCAAAAGCTGCATGAATTTCCGGGTTCGCCTGGCCAGGACAGTTGTGACACTAAATGGCGCTCGAGTTCGTCAGCTTCGTGACTGCGACCCCGTCTCGCTGCGCCGCTGGTGCTCGGGTATCGTGCGCCATGCGCGTACAGCTCGTTGACCACCCGATGTTCGCAACCCCGGTGATGAACGCCGACCCCGATCTGCTTGATCGACTGTTCGACGACTATCTGGGAACCATCGGCGCTGCCTCCCCGGAGATGGCCCGGTTCCTCTTCGGCCATGTGCCGGTCGAGGTGTTCGATCGCATCTTCTCGGGCCGCGACAGCGACAGCCGGGGCGGCCTCATGTGGCTCATGCATCTCTCCGGCTACTTCGGCGGCCGGTGGCTCCGCGGCGAGATCGAGCAGGCGCAGCCCGACGCGATGCTGAACCTCGTGAACATCGTCCCCGGCGAGGAGAAGTTCCAGGCGACGATGGAGCGTGCCGGCGCGGCGCTCACGGCCGCGGACGCCGACGACGCGACCGTCCTGGCGTATGCACACGCCAGCCTGCTCGACACACCGGCGCCGGACGAGACCGGGCAGCCGGTGCCCGGCCTCACGGACAGCTTCGGCTACAACCTCGGTTACATGCTCGAGATCCTCGCCGCGCCGCCGGAGGGCCTGGTCGCCGGAGCGAAGTTCCAGATCGAGGCGAGCGGACTGTTCGGATGCACGTACGCCTCGGCGCGCCTCGCGGTGCTCGCAGAACTCGCCGATGTGCAGGCCGGTCTCGCTGCCGGCGGCTCGTACTCGGAGGTCACCGCCGAGCTGCTCCCGGTCCAGGAGGCTGCCGTTCCCCGCGGTCGGTCCGTGTGGAGCTCCGGTCTGTCCGTCCAGGGCTTCCCCCAGTCGGAGTACGACCAGCTCCTCGACGTCAGCTCATCGTTCCTGGAAACGGTGCAGGCCACGGCGCTCACCATGGTGCAAGCTCTCGGCGACCGCGATGCTGCGAAGGCCCGCCGCGGCGCCGTAGCCAACGCGGCCATGATCATCTGGCTGGCCTCCTACATGGACGGGTTGCTGCACGGCGAGGGCGCCAAGGTCCTGCCGACGTTCGCCTGAGCGCCCGCTGCGAGTCAGTGGCTCTGCTTGCCGACCCATCTGACGGCGAGCAGGGCACCGATCAGGAGCGATACCGCGATGCCGTACCAGAGCACGTCGAGCGCGTCGTTATCGAGCACCAGCTTCTCGAGGAACTTGATTGCGGCCACGACCTGGATGACATCGACCAGCTTCCCTTTCAGGTCGGCAAGGTTCTTGATCACCAACCAGCCGGGCAACCGAAGTGGGGTGACGAACAGCTCGATGAACCCGAGAGCCAGGATCAGCAGCACCGTGCCGAGCAGATACACATCGATCGCCTGGAGCAGCCGAACGACCGCGATCGGGGCATCGACGCCATCGTCGAACAACAACTCGACGAACTTCCACACCTTCACGCCACCCCATATGAAGGTGACGATCGACATGATGAACAACGACAGCGCAGGGATGCTGACGAAGATGATGGCGGCCTCGCCGATTCGGGCGATTCGGTCGCGGCGTGGGAGCACCGTGGCGTCGTGATCGGGTTGTTGCACGGTTCGGATTCTAGGGACCATGGGCGTCGCCCCGCCCGCTGCGGCGCTCAGCCAGCAGCACGGTTGATGATGGCGCGGGCGTAGGCGGCCATCGTGGTGTCCGGGCACTTCGTGTAGGCACCGTTGCCGTACAGCTGGTTGCCGACGCAATGGGCGGCGTACTCGATCCCGGGGTACGACTCGTTGCCATGGATCCAGTGGGCACCGGTGAAGTAGGCGGCGGCCTCAGACTTGTGCTGCCCGAAGTCGTAGCCGTTGGCGAGATCCATCACGTAGTGGCCGACCTCGTGGGCGGCGATGCTGTGCGTGGTGCACGTCGCGACCTTGATCAGTCCTGCGCCGACCTTGTATGTGGAGTGGGATCCGGCGAGAAGCATGGTGACGGCGGGGATCGCAATCCCGTGAGGGTCGAGCAGCGTGTGGAGGAAGAGCTCGACCTGCTGCTGTGTGCAGAGTCCGTCGTTGTTGGCCGGGACTGGCGTGGTCTCCGGGGTGGTGGTCACCACGGGGGCGGCGACCACCGCGGCGCTGACCGGGGCAGCGGTCACTGGCACCGGACGAGTGGTGCTCGGCGTGGCGACCGTGGTCGAGGTGACCTCGTTCGCTGTCGCGGTGTGGGTCGGCTGTAGCGCGAGCGACCGGGGTGCCGGGAGGTTGGTGATTCCCACGAGCAGGAGCGTGAGCACAGCGGCGGTGGTGGCGAGCAACCGCTGACTGTGGTGAGTGACCGATGATCGTTCTCTCATACCCCTTCATCGGCGCAACGACCGACGGTTGCCACAGGCGGGTACGTGACTGGCCGCACACAGTCCCGATTCGGGGGGGGGGTCGCTCATCGGTTAATATGACGATCGTCTCACGTTTATTGGATCGGCGGAACCATGAATGCAGAATCAGTCGACCCGCTACCGCTGTTGCTCCAGCTCGATGCCGGAATCGCGTTGTTCCTTCCAGTGTTGAGCGAAGCGAACAACGTCGTCGATGCCTCCGTGTTATGGGCCAACGCGAAGGCGGAATCAGCGTGGGGGAACAGCGTCGGATCGCTGGCCAGTGCCATGGCCGCACACTTCGATGAATGGCTCGATGCGGCGAATACTGCATGGCAAGGCAGTGCTACCAAACGGCTGATCGAAGCCGACCCTCAGCGAGTTGGGTGGACGCGTGCCGAGTCCACGTTGACTCGCATCGATCGCTATCTCGCCGAAGTCATCGTGGATCGTTCGGCTGACCAAGATCTGATCGATCGTCTCGCGGCACTGGACCGTCGCTACCGAAATCTCCTCGTCGAACTGCCAGTCACCGTTTTCGTCGCTCGCGCTGATCGCGACGAGCTCGAGTTCGTCAGCCCCAACGCAACGGAGTTGACCGGTCGCCCGCTGAGCGAACTCAACACGCGATCAAGCTTGAGGGCAATCGTGCACCCCGACGACGTTGCTCAACTCGATGAAATGGCATCGGTGCTGATCCACGCCAACGAAGCTGCTGCCGCGGGCCGCATCTTGCGGCCTGACGGTTCCGTGCGATGGATCGAGGCTCGCGTCACACTGGACGGTGTCGTCGCTGAGGGAGTCCGCCGCCTCCTGCTCACCGTGTCCGATGTGACCGATCGCCGCGCTGCCGAGCAGGAAGCCCAACAGCGCGAGCGGGTCGAGGCACTCGCCCGCACGGCTGGTGCGTTCTCCCACGAGTTCAGCAGCCTGCTGCAGGTCATCAGTGGCAACCTGGAGCGGCTGCATAGCTCGGTGGAGACACCCGCCGACGCCGTCGGTCAGAGCCTGGCGGCGGTTGCTCGTGCAGGTTCGTTGGTGAATGGGCTGATGTCGTTCGCCAGTGGCCGACCGGGTGCAGCCGAAGCTGTGTCGGCTTCAGCGTTGTGTCAGAGCATGCACACGGTGTTTCGTGGTCGTCTTCCACAGGCGGTGGGTCTCACTCTCGACGTCGCCGACACCGTCCCGGACGTGTTGATCGCCCCCGACGCGTTGAGCGTCGTGATGCTGCAACTGCTTGACAACGCAGCGGCCTCGATCACTGACAGCGGGTCGGTCCGTATTGAGGTGAGCGAACGCTCGCAGGCACGATGCCACTTGGCGCATCGCGCCGAACCGCGCAGCTGGGTTTGCATTACCGTCGCCGACGACGGCTGCGGTATCGAAGCCGACCGCTTGCTGAAGGTCTGGGAGCCGTTCTACACGTCGCGCAGCGGCATCGCAGCGCGTGGTGCGGGCCTCGGCCTTTCCATCGCGCATGGTGTGATTCACCAATACGACGGACACCTCACCCTGGACAGCAGCCCGAATATCGGTACGACTGTCTCGCTGTATCTGCCCGCTGTCGACGGCTGAACGCGTCGTCACCGGCAGCGCCGAGCTGTCGGTCAAACTGTCGGTCAAACTGTCGTCGAGTATTCAGCTACTGTGCCGAAATGTCCACCGATCGCGACGTCACCAAGTCGTGACCAAAGAGTCCGCCGACCCGTTACATCTGCTCCTCCAGCTCGATGTCAGCGTTGCCTTGCTCCGCCCCGTGGTGAACGAGTCAAACACCGTCGTCGATGCCCATGTGATGTGGGCCAACTCGAAGGCCGAGTCCGTGTGGGGGAACAGCGTCGAAGTATTGGCCAGCGCAGTGTGCCCCGACTTCGACGAATGGCTCGCCGCGGCGAATACTGCGTGGCATGGCAGTCCTGCCAGGCGACTGATCGAAGCCGACCATCGGCGAGTTGGGTGGACGCGTGCCGTGTCCACGGTGAGTCGAATCGATGGGCATTTGGCCGAGGTCACCATGGATCGTTCGGCCGACCAGGAACTGATCGATCGCCTCGCGGCGTTGGACCGTCACTATCGGAGCCTGCTCGCCGAACTGCCGGTCACCGTCATGGTGGCTCGCGCCGATCGCGACGAGTTCGAGTTCGTCAGCCCCAACGCAGCAGAATTGACCGGCCGGTCGCTGAGCGAAGTCAGCACCCGGACGAGCGTGCGAGCAATTGTTCACCCCGACGACCGTGCCCAACTGGATCAGATCGCGACTGTGCTGATCGGCGCCAGCGATGCTGAGGTGTTGGGCCGGATTGTGCGGCCCGATGGCTCGGAGCGGTGGGTCGAGGCCCGCGCCGTACTGACCGACGTCGGCGCTGATGGAGTCCGTCGGTCCATGCTCACCATGCTCGATGTGACCGAGCACCGCGCTGCTGAGCAGAAATCTCAGCAGCGCGAGCGGCTCGAGGGGCTCGCCCGAACGGCCGGTGCGTTCGCCCATCAGTTCAGCAGCCTGCTGCAGGTCATCGGCGGCAACCTGGAGCGGCTGCAACGCTCTCTGGAGACGCCGAACGACGCCCTCATTCAGAGCCTTGCGGCGATTGCTCGTGCGGGCTCGTTGGTGAATGGGCTGATGTCGTTCGCCAGTGGCCGACCGGGTGCAATCGAACCCGTGTCGATCCCGGAGATGTGTCAGAGCATGCACACGGTGTTGCGCGACCGTCTTGCACAGGAGGTGGCTCTCAGCATCGACATCGCGGACGCGATCCCAGAGGTGCTGATCGCCCCTGAAGCGTTGAGCGTCGTGATGCTGGAAATGCTGGACAACGCTGCCGCCTCGATCGCCGGCAGCGGTTCGATCCATATCGAGGTACGCGAATGCCCGGAGGCGAACTGCCACTTGGCGCATCGCACCGAACCTCGCCGCTGGGTTCGCATCGCCGTCACCGACGACGGTTGCGGTATCGAAGCCGACCGCCTACCCAAGGTCTGGGAGCCGTTCCACACCTCGCGCACCGGCGTTGCAGCACGTGGCGCGGGGCTCGGTCTGTCGATGGTGCACGGTGTGATTCACCAATACGACGGACACCTCACCCTGGACAGCAGCCCGAATAACGGTACGACGGTCTCGCTGTATCTGCCCGCTGTCGACGGCTGAACGCCTCACCGCCGACCGCTCCGAGCATTCGGTCGGATCGGGGTCATTGTTCGGTTACTGTGTCGAAATGGCTTTCAAGGCTCTACGCGGCCAACGCTGGGTGGCGGCCTCTGATTCTGTAGGTGGGGACGGTAGTCCATTGGATGCCGCAGCCGAGGAGTAGGCGGCGGCGATAGTTGTCGTAGTTGCGGTAGCCGTGGCTGATTCTGCGGATCTTCTCGATGACG
>WLIV01000036.1 GCA_009702045.1 Actinomycetota bacterium
ACGCCGTCGGCCGCCGGCCAGATCAGCTTGTTGACTTCATTCATCTGCCAGGTCTGGTGGGTGAGGCCGAGGGCCGAACCCTGGTCGGTGACGAGCTTGGCGCACGCATCGACGTTGTCACGGCAGTAGGCCCAGCCCTGGAGCGACGCAGCGACGAACTTCACTGCGGTGTCCTTGTAGGTGGCATCAGACAGACGAGCACCGTCGGCCCAGATGGCGTCCTGCAACATGCCGACACCCTGCTCTTCGTACGAGATGACGTTGAGGTCGTCGGCGGTGTAGAGCTTGCCGGTCTTCGGGTTCTTCGCCTCGAGCACCTGTGCGTACTCGTTGTAGGTCATCGCCTCGGCGGCATCGATGTCGCCCTCGAGCAGACCGACCATGTCGAACTGCTGTGCCACGTTGTCGACCGTCGCCGGGTCGATACCGGCCTTGGTCATCGCGGCGAAGACTTCGAACTCGTTGCCGTAGCCCCAGTTACCGATCTTCTTGCCTGCGTAGTCCTTGGCGGACGTGATGTTCTTGTCCTTGAAGCTCACGGCCAGGGTTCCCGAACGCTGGAAGACCTGGGCGATGTCGACGATGTTCGCGCCGGCTTCACGACTGGCGAGGGCCTTGGTGACCCACGAGACAGCGAAGTCCGCGTCGCCGTTGGCGAGCACGGTCTGGGGCGTGATGTCGACAGCGCCCTCGAGGATCGTGACGTCGAGGCACTGTGCCTTGTAGAAGCCCTGGTCGAGCGCGGCGTAGTAGCCGGCGAACTGGGCCTGGGTGACCCACTGCAGCTGCAGCTTGACGGGTGTAGTGGTTGCGCAGGCGACCGGTGCCGTGGTGCTGGTGGTCTTCTTGTCGTCGCTGCACGCAGCGATGAGCGACAAGGCCAGCACGGCGGCGGCGAAGCCCTTGATCCGTTGGTTCCTCATAGTGTGTTTTCCTCCCCCTTCGGACACGTGTCCGACAGGCTGTGTGTAGCGGGACGACTCATGAGTCGTCCCGATTGCGTTGTCCGGCACCACCGGGGGTGGCAACCGCCTCCATCGCGATGGAGATCACATAGAACCCCAGGCCAAGCAGGCAGGCACCTGCCACATAGGCCCATCCGACGGCGTTCTTCGAATTAGAAATGTTGCTGCTGATGCGGTTTCCGAGGCCATTCTGCGCCCCGCCGAAGTACTCCGACACGTAGGCGTAGATGACCGACAGCGGAGCCGAGATGCGCAGCGCAGTGAAGAAGTAGGGGATGGCGTTCGGCACGCGTACTTTGCGCATGATCTCCCAACCGCTGGCCGCATAACTCCTCATCAGCTCAGAGTGCACTGGCTGCACCTGGCGCAAACCCTTCGACACGTTCACCAATACGACGAAGAACACCACGAGCGTCACCATCAACCGGCGCGGCACCTCACTGGTGCTGGAAAACATGTTGTTGAACACTGACACCAGCACGAAGGCTGGGATCGCGTTGATCGCGATCGACATCGGCATCACCAGCTCGTCGAGGATGCGGAAGCGGCTGAGCACGAACGCGACGAGGACGCCAAGGATGGCCCCGAACAGCAGGCCGAACGCTGCATTCGTGCCGGACACGCGCATCGCTTCCCAGATGTTGCTCCGGTTGTCGAGGAACTTGTGCAGGATGTCGCTGGGAGCGACCAGGAAGTAGGGCTTCAGGTCGAACCCGCGCACGATCAGCTGCCACAGGACGAGCATCGCTGCGCCGAACACAGCCGGCGGCCAGATCGACCGCAGAGTGCCGGAGAGTCGGGCGATCACCGGTCCTCAATCCCCCGAGCACCGGCCGAATACTCGGCGCCGCGCAGGGCCTCACGCACTTCGGTGATCTTGGAGAAGAAGTCGCCGGTCTCGCGCGTGTCGTCGTTACGGCTGGAGCCAAACGGCACCTCGATCACGTCGGTGATGCGACCCGGCCGCGGCGACATGACCACCACTCTGGTAGAGAGGTACACCGCCTCGGGGATCGAGTGAGTGACGAACACCACCGTGGAGTTCGTCTCCTTGCAGATGCGCAGCAGTTCGGCCTGCATGTGCTCGCGGGTCATCTCGTCGAGTGCGCCGAACGGCTCGTCCATCAGCAACAACGGAGGATGAGCGGCGAGTGCCCGGGCGATCGCGATGCGCTGCTGCATACCGCCGGACAACTGCCACGGCATGTACTGCGCGAACTCGGGCAACTTCACGAGATCGAGCATTTCGAGGGCGCGTGCGCGACGCTTGGCGCGATCCCAGCCCTTCAGCTCGAGCGACAGTTCGATGTTCTTGGCGACTGTGCGCCACTCGAACAGGCCCGCTTGCTGAAACGCCATGCCGTAGTCCTGGTCGAGGCGCGCCTGCTTCGACGGTTTGCCGTTCACCGTGATGGAACCCGCTGTGGGCTCGGTGAGGTTGGCGATCAGACGCAGCAGCGTGCTCTTACCGCAGCCCGACGGGCCAATCAGCGAGATGAACTCACCGGGTTCGATGGCGAGGTCGATACCCGACAGGGCATCGACCTGCGCCGACTTGCCAGCGTTGAACACCTTGCTCACGCCGTTGACGACAACTGCACTCACGCCTCAACCTCTTTCGGCCGATTTCTCATGAACACCGCGTCGACAATCGCCACGAGTCCGGCCATCACCAGGCCGAGGAACGCAGCGCCGAGCACGGCGGTGTAGACGATGGCGGGGTCGCCGGTCGTCTTCTGACTGAACTCGATCACCAGGCGGCCGATCCCCCCACGCAGACCGGTGGAAATCTCCGATACGACGACACCGATCACTGCTCCAGCGGCACCGAGCTTCAACGCGGGCACGAGGTACGGCACCGCCGCGGGGAACCGCAGAGTGATCAGCGTGCGCCTCCACGGCGCCGCCAGGCTGTCCATCAACTCGAGCGAGGCCGCCGTGGGCGACTGCAGCCCACGCAGCGCACCAACTGCGATGGGGAAGAACGTGAGGAACGCGCCCAGCACAGCCGACGACATCCAGCGCGGCCACTCGGTGCCGAACAGGTGGACCTTGCCACCCCAGCTGGCTACCAGTGGGGCAAGCGCGATCAGCGGCACCGTCTGCGAGATGACGAGATAGGGCAGCACTGCCCGCTCAGCGAAACGGAAGCGGGTCATGACGACGGCGAGCAGCAGTCCGGCGATCAGCCCCATGCCGAACCCGGCAAGCACCAGACGGAAGGAGAACCAGACACCCTTGAGCACGACCGACAACACGGTCTCGCTGGAGGCCCGGTTCAGCGGGTCGGTGAACCTTCCGAGGATGGCGCTGATGTGTGGCATCACTCGATCTTTGGCGCGTGGCAGGATCTTCCAGCCGAACACCTCGCCACCGTTCTGCGGGCCGAAGTTCTTGTAGATCTCCCAGCCAGCAGCGACCAATGCCATCGCCAGCACGAACATCACCGATCGCCGAGCGCGGCGCCACAACGTGCGCTTGGCCGCAACTACAACAAGCGCTGCGGGATCAGAGGCGAGATCATCAGTCATATCGGTCGGAGCGACCCTAGAGGTTCTGAACCTTCGTTGGGAACGCTGGCGCGTGAATGCGCCGTCACGACGTTGCTCTCACGTGTTCGGCAATCGCGGGCATCACCAACTCGCCGTAGGCCTGAAGGGTGTGGTCCTTGTCGTCGTGCTGCAGGTAGATCGCGAACTGGTCGACACCGAGGGCTTTCAGTTGCTGCATCCGCTCGATGTGCGCCTCGATCGGGCCGACCACACAGAAGCGGTCGACGATCTCATCGGGCACGAACGTGGTGTGGCTGTTGCCGGCCTGACCGTGTTCGTTGTAGTCGTAGCCCTGGCGGTTCTTGATGTAATCGGTGAGCGCCTTGGGCACCGGAGCATCGTCTCCGTAGCGAGCGACGATGTCGGCCACGTGGTTACCCACCATGCCGCCGAACCAGCGGCACTGCTCGCGGCCGTGAGCGAGACCCGCCTCCGTACCATCCGTGACATACGCCGGGGCAGCAACGCAGATCGTGATGTCGTCGGGGTTGCGACCAGCCTTCTCTGCGGCATCGCGCACTGATTTGATCGTCCATTCGGCGATGGAGAGATCCGCGAGTTGCAGGATGAACCCATCGGCCACCTCTCCCGTCAGCGCCAGCGCCTTGGGTCCGTAGGCCGCGATCCACATCTCCAGACGACTCTTCCCCGCCCAGGGCAAACGCAAGTCGCTGCCCTTGTAGTCCACAGCCCGGCCGTTCGCGAGCTCACGGATGACATGGACGCTGTCGCGCAACGTCGCCAAATTGGTGGGCGCACCGTTGGTGACTCGTACCGCCGAGTCGCCTCGGCCGATACCGCACACCGTGCGGTTGCCGTACATCTCGTTCAACGTGGCGTACGTACTGGCGGTGACTGTCCAGTCGCGTGTGGCCGGGTTGGTGACCATCGGCCCGACCTTGATGTTGCGCGTCTCGGCCAGGATCTGGCTGAAGATCACGTACGGCTCTTGCCACAAAATGTGGCTGTCGAACGTCCAGACGTAGTCGAAGCCGTACGACTCCGCGCGCTTCGCCAGATCGATGACCCGCCGTGACGGCGGGGTCGTCTGCAGTACGACGCCAAGTTCCATGTTGTCCCCCAAAATATGTCGTCAGAATGCTTCTGTATCAGCGATGCGGTATCAGCGGTTCTGGGGGAAACCCAGATCCACCTTGCTGGTGCGCGGGTCGGGCCAGCGCTTCGTGACCACCTTGCTACGCGTGTAGAAGTTGATCCCTTCCGGGCCGTACATGTGCTGGTCGCCGAACAGGCTGGCCTTCCAACCACCGAAGCTGTAGTAGCTCACCGGCACCGGGATGGGCACGTTGACGCCGACCATGCCGACCTGCACGTCGAACTCGAACTGACGCGCCGCCCCACCGTCACGGGTGAAGATCGCCGTGCCGTTACCGAACTGGTTGTCGTTGATGAGGGCCAGACCGTCGTCGTACCCCTTCACCCGCACGACCGACAGCACCGGTCCGAAGATCTCTTCGTCGTAGCAACGCATACCGGGCTTCACGTGGTCGATCAGGCTGGGCTTGACGAAGAAGCCGTTGGCCGGCACATCGTCGCGGCCGTCAACGACCACTGTCGCACCCTGCTCGGTGGCGCCACCGATATAGCCGGCCACCTTGTCGCGGTGCTCGCCGGTGATCAGCGGACCCATCTCGTTGCCGTCCTCGCTGGCCGGACCGACCTTGATCGCGGGGATCCGGTCCTTGATCTTGGCCACCAGTTCGTCGGCGATCGCTTCGCTGGCCAGCAGCACGGAGATGGCCATGCAACGCTCGCCGGCTGAACCGTAGGCAGCGCTGACGGCAGCATCGGCGGCCATGTCGAGGTCCGCGTCGGCGAGCACCAGCATGTGGTTCTTCGCCCCGCCCAGTGCCTGGACGCGCTTGCCGTTCCTCGTGCCGGTTTCGTACACGTACTTGGCGATGGGCGTGCTGCCCACGAAGCTGACAGCCTGGACGTCGGGGTGCTCGAGCAGGCGGTCGACGGCCAACTTGTCGCCCTGGACGATGTTGTACACACCGTCGGGCAGACCGGCCTGCTTGAACAGTTCGGCGACGAACATCGCCGACGACGGGTTCTTCTCGCTGGGCTTCAACACCACGGTGTTGCCACATGCGATGGCGTTGGCGAACATCCACATCGGCACCATCGCCGGGAAGTTGAACGGCGTGATACCGGCGACGACACCGAGCGGCTGCTTGATGCTGTACACGTCGACGCCGGTGCTGGCCTGCTCGCTGTAGCCACCCTTCAGCAGATGCGGGATGCCACACGCGAACTCGATGTTCTCGAGACCACGGGCGACCTCGCCAAGCGCGTCGGACAGCACCTTGCCGTGCTCCTTGGAGAGCAGGGTGGCGATCTCCTTGCGGTTTGCGTCGACCAGTTCGCGCAGACGGAACATGACCTCGGCGCGCCGAGACAGGTTGGTGGCTCGCCATGCCGGGAACGCCGCCTTGGCGACGGCAATGGCGTGATCGACCTCGGCGAGTGACGCGAGGTCGACGGCGGCCTGCTGTTCGCCGGTGGCCGGGTCGAACACGATGCCCGAACGGCCAGATGTGCCCACGACGACCTTGCCGTCGATCCAGTGAGAAATGCGCTGCATGTTGTTCCTTCTAACTTCGAATTCAGGCTTGCTTCGGATTCAGAGAGAGTGACGGCTCAGACCAGGTACTGGCTGAGACCGCGCTTGATGTACTTGCCATGGCCCTTGCGGCCGATGTACTGATCGTTCTCCACCACCACGGTGCCGCGGGAGATGACCGTGTCGACCTTGCCGTCGATCACGTAGCCCTCCCACGCGCTGTGGTCCATGTTCATGTGGTGCTTGTCGTTGATGCCGATCTTGGTCTTGGTGTTCGGATCCCACACCACCACGTCGGCGTCGGCCCCCGGGGCGATCACACCCTTGCGCGGGTACATACCGAACATGCGCGCTGGCGTCGTGCAGCAGGTCTCGACCCATCGCTCGAGCGTGATCTCACCGGCGACGACACCCTGGTAGAGCAGTTCCATGCGGTGCTCGACGCTGCCGATGCCGTTGGGGATGGCAGCGAAGTTGCCGAGGCCAAGTTCCTTCTGATCCTTCATACAGAACGGGCAGTGGTCGGTGGAGACGATGGCCAGTTCGTTCATGCGCAGGCCCTTCCACAGGTCGCCCTGGTGGCCATGACCCATCTGACCGACGAAGTGCGGGTCGTGATCGCGGCTGCGCACCGGGGTACTGCAGACCCACTTGGCACCTTCGAAGCCGGGCCTGGCCAACGTCTCCTCCACCGTGAGGTAGAGGTACTGCGGGCAGGTCTCGGCGAACACGTTGCGGCCGTTGTGACGAGCAGCGGCGACCTCGTTCAGCGCGTCGCCGGCCGACATGTGCACGATGTACAGCGGCACGTTGCCGGCGATCTGGCTGAGGATGATCGCGCGATGCGTCGCCTCCGCTTCCAGTGGCGACGGGCGCGTGTAGCTGTGGAACTTCGGGTCGGTCTCGCCGCGGGCGAGTGCCTGCTGCACCAACACATCGATGGCCATACCGTTCTCGGCGTGCATCATGATCATCGCGCCACAGTCGGCGGCGGTCTGCATGGCCTTCAGGATCTGACCGTCATCGCTGTAGAACACGCCCGGGTAGGCCATGAACAGCTTGAAGCTGCTGATGCCCTCGTTGTCCACGAGGTACTTCATCGACTTCAGCGACTCATCGTCGACACCACCGATGATCTGGTGGAACGCGTAGTCGATGGCGCACTCGCCGTCGGCCTTCTTGTGCCATGCGGCCAGACCCTCGTGCACGTTCTCGCCAGTGCGTTGCACGGCCATGTCAATGATGGTGGTGGTGCCGCCCCATGCGGCCGCTCGCGAGCCGGTTTCGAAGGTGTCGCTGGCGAACGTGCCGCCGAACGGCAGCTCCATGTGCGTGTGCACATCGATACCGCCGGGGATGACGTACTTGCCGGCAGCGTCGATGACGCGGTCGATGCCCTCTTCGGTGAAGTACCCGGGCGCGCCGAGCGCGCGGATGGTCTCACCGTCGAGCAGCACGTCCTGGGCGATGACGCCCGTGGTGCTGATGACCTTGCCGTTCTTAATCAGGGTGGTGGGCATGTGTCGGTGCTCCTTGCTCAGCGGCGGGTGAGTTCGTCGTAGGCGTCGGGACGGCGGTCGCGGTAGAACGCCCAGCGATCGCGCACGGTGCGGATCATGCCGAGGTCGAGATCGCGCACGATCAGTTCCGGTTTGAACGGATCGCCGACATCGCCGACCATCTTGCCTTCGGGGTTCACGAAGTAGCTCTGCCCGTAGAAGTCGTTGTCGCCGAGTTCCTCGATGCCCACGCGGTTGATCGCGCCGACGTAATAGATGTTGGCAACGGCCGACGCCGGCTGCTCGAGGCGCCACAGGTACTCGCTGAGGCCGCGACTGGTGGCCGACGGGTTGAACACGATCTCGGCGCCGTTGAGACCCAGCGCGCGCCAGCCCTCGGGGAAGTGGCGGTCGTAGCAGATGTACACGCCGACCTTGCCGACTGCAGTCTCGAACACCGGGTACCCACCCGTGCCGGGAGTGAAGTAGTACTTCTCCCAGAAGCCCTTCGTCTGCGGGATGTGCTGCTTGCGGTACTTGCCGAGGTAGGTGCCGTCGGCGTCGATCACCGCTGCGGTGTTGTAGTACAGCCCGGCTTGCACGATCTCGTACATCGGCAGCACCAGCACCATGCCGGTCTCCTTGGCGAGCGCCTGGAACCGCTTGGTGGTGGGACCGTTGGGGATCTCTTCGGTGTACTGGTAGTACTCCGGGTCCTGCACCTGACAGAAGTAGGGGCCGTAGAACAGCTCCTGAAAGCACATCACCTGTGCGCCCTGCGCCTTGGCCTCGTGGACGGCCTGCTCGTGTTTGTCGAGCATCGCCTCCTTCGTGCCGGGCCAATTCGTCTGCAGCAATGCGGCTCTCACAATGTTGGACATGAGTGCGACTCTAATGTCACACCACCTACCGCACAATGGATGTATTGTTACCGCACAATGAACAGCATCGCCGCAGAGATCGCCGGTACCGGGTCCGGTGACCGCAGTGCGCGCGGGATCGCCGCGGCGGTCGGGAGAATGATCTCCTCCGGACAGTTGGCCGTCGGCACGCGGCTACCGACCGTACGCGAACTGTCCAAGCTGTTGGGCGTGTCGCCCACCACCGTCAGCGAGGCGTGGCAGAGCCTCGCCGCCGTCGGCGCGATCGACGCCCGCGGCCGTCAGGGAACGTTCGTGCGCCAACCGACCGGGCCGGTCACCCCCCGCCGATACCGGCGCATCACAGAGGGTCCGGGGCGCTTCGCACTCGACCTCAGCACCGGTACCCCCGATCCGGCACTGCTGCCCGACCTCGGGCCCGTCATCGCGCGGGTCAGTCGCCAGTCGCTCACCAGCAGCTACCTCGACCACCCGGTGCTGCCTGGCCTCGGTGAGCATCTGCGCGCCAGTTGGCCCTTCGTCCCGGACGACCTCACCGTGGTCGATGGAGCAATGGACGCGCTCGACCGCGTGGCTTCGGCCGTCGTCCGCCTCGGTGATCGAGTCGTGGTCGAGCACCCGACGTTCCCTCCTCTGCTCGACCTACTCGAACTCCTCGGGGCCGAGGTCATCGGTGTCAACCTCGACGACGAAGGTATGCGGCCCGACGGTCTCGCGGCGGCGCTCGTCGGCGGTGTGAGGGCCGTCTTCCTGCAGCCACGTGCGCACAATCCCACGGGCATCACGCTCACCTCCCGACGGAGCAAGCAACTGGCTGCGGTGCTCGCCGACAGCGACGCGATCATCGTCGAGGACGATCACTCCGGCGATATCGCCAGCGGCACACTCGCCAGCCTCGGCGTCCACCTACCCGGACGCACCGTGCACATCCGCAGCTATTCCAAGAGCCACGGTCCCGACCTGCGCCTCGCTGCCGTCGGTGGCGCCGGTGAAGTCATCGGAGCAATTGCCAACCGCCGCTTACTCGGCCCCGGGTGGAGCAGTCGCCTGCTGCAGGCGGTGCTGTTGGAGATGCTCGAACACCAACCCACGATCGACGCCGTGGCAGCCGCCCGGCTGGAATACGCCCGCCGACGCAAGGCCGTCAGCGCCGTGCTTGCACATGGCGGCGTCGCCTTCACGGGGACGGACGGCATCAACCTCTGGATGCGTGTCGCCGACGAACGCTCCGCACTCCTCACGCTGGCAGCCCAGGGAATCGGCGCCGCACCCGGCGAACCGTTCATGGCTCGCGACGATGAACCATCGATGCGCGTCACGGTCGGCCTGATCGACCGCGATCTGGACGAGATCGCGCACCGTCTCGCCGACGCTGCAGGCAACGTCCCCGCCCGGGGTGGCCAGCGTTAGCAGGGCACTCCGCTCAGTTCGGTGAGGTGGTCAGCAACTCGGGCGCCATCGGACACTCCGCAGCGAAGCTCGCGTCGGCTGCAGGCTGCAATCCGAATGGGTCGGCCACCTGAGTGCACAGTCCAAGCGGAAGGATCTCGGCCTCCGCGTACCAGGGGGCGTCCGCGTCGGTGATGCGATCGACGATGGTGGCAAAGGTGCGTTCCGGTATCCGCCGTCCACGACCGACCACGGCAACCACGGGCACTCCGCTGCAATACGCCACGGACGCCGCCGCTCTGCTGCCCAGCGGCGCCAACAACTCCTCGCCGGACGCGGCGAACGCCTCGATCAGCACCGGATCCGACACGAGCACCGCTGCGGAGAGGGCAGCCGCCGGGATCAGTTCGCCCGACACGCCAGCACGTCCCAGGCGGCGGGCGAAGGCGTCAGCATCGCGGGTGGTGTCGAGCGCCAACACGGCGACGTCACCGCGGCGGATGATGGCTTCACCGGCGATATCGGGCCAGCCCACCGTGCACACACACGAATCAGCCGGCAGTGCCTCGAGCACCCACCGGATCGTGGGGTCGGCCTCGAACTCGTCGGCCAGACGATTCGCCACTTTGTAGGGTTCGGCGGCGGTGACGACATGCGAGCAGAGCCACCAGAGCGGCCCGCTGGTGACATGACGTTCAACGATGCGGCGGCAGGCGACCACCAGACCGGCAGGATCGTTCCCCATGCCACGTAAGGCTGAGGCGGTTTCGCGGACGAGCACCAGCGGGTCGGCACCCTCGGAGCGGGCAAGGTGGCGAAGCCGTTCCATGGGGTGCACGAGTGCAACATATGCCACCGGATGGGCCGCGGCAGGTGTTGCGCGCTACCGTTACCACTCGTGGCTAGCAACGTTGCCCTCGACATCACGCTCACGACTCTCGGCGGTGAGACCCGTCCACTCAGCGAGTGGGTCACGACGTTCCATCTCGCCAGCGTGGTCCTCGACCCGTTCACCAACGAGAGCTCGTGGGTGCTCGACGCAGCGACTCGCGTGCTCGAGGGATTCCGCGATTCTGCAGTGCGCGTGAACCTCGTCCTCACCTGCACCAGCGACGAAGCCAAACAGTTCCTCGGACCGATTGCCGACCGCTTCCTGGTGTTCTGCGATCCCGAGCGCACGTTCGTGCGCAGCCTCGGCCTTGGCACGCTGCCGGCGTTCGTGTTCCTGCGAGCAGACGGCGAGGTCGTTGCCACCGCAGAAGGCTGGAACCCCAGCGAATGGCGCGCCGTCGCCAAGTCGATCGCCGCCACGACGGCGTGGAACGTGCCCAGCATCCCCGGTGCCGGCGACCCCTCGCCATTCCACGGCACACCCGCCCTCGGCTGACACTTGTCCTTCGAGCTACCCGATCTCCCGGTCCTCGAAGCCCTTCCTACCGTCGTCGCCGCCCTCGCTGGCCCAGGCCAGGCGATCCTCGTCGCTCCGCCGGGCGCCGGCAAGACGACGCTGACGCCGCTCGTGCTGTTGGATGCAACGTGGCTGAACGGGCAGCGCATCGTGATGCTTGAACCGCGCCGCCTGGCGACCCGCGCCGCAGCTCGGCGGATGGCATCCCTGCTCGGTGAATCCGTCGGGCACACCGTCGGCTATCAGACTCGAGACGAACGGGTGATGAGCGCGACCACGCGCATCGAGGTCGTCACCGAAGGAATCCTCACCCGCCGCTTGCAGCACGACCCGACGCTCGAAGGGTACGGGCTGGTCATCTTCGACGAGGTGCACGAGCGCAACCTGCCCACCGACCTCGGCCTGGCGCTGATGCTCGATGCACGCGACACACTGCGGCCCGATCTGCGCGTGCTGGCGATGTCGGCCACACCCGACACCAAGGGCTTGCTGCGAGTGCTGGGCGCCGACACACCGGTCGCCCACAGCGACGGACGCACACATCCGATCGACATCATCTACGCACCGATGGGCAAGAACGACCGCGTGGCCGAGGCCACCGCCGCGCTGGTGCAGCGGGCATTGCGCGAGCAGACCGGCGACCTGCTCGTGTTCCTTCCCGGGTTGCCCGAGATCCGCCGGGTACTCGGAATGCTGGAGGGCACCGTGCCCCCGATGGTCGACGTGTACCCGTTGGCCGGAGCGCTCTCCCCCGCCGAACAGGATCTCGCGCTCGCCCCGTCACCTGCCGGCCGCCGACGAGTCGTGCTCGCCACCGACATCGCCGAGTCGTCGCTCACCGTCGATGGTGTGCGCGTGGTGGTCGACAGCGGACAGGCCAAAGTGCCAAGGGTCGACCAGCGCACGGGTATGACGAGGCTGACCACGGTCGCCATCAGCCGCGCCTCGGCCGACCAGCGCGCCGGGCGAGCCGGACGTGTTGAGCCCGGTGCCGCGTATCGGCTCTGGAGCAAGCTGGAGCAGGGCACGCGACGAGCGCACCTCGAGCCGGAGATCACCCAGGTCGATCTCGCGGGGCTGGCCTTGGAGTTGGCCGCCTGGGGCACACCGGTGGACGAACTGCGTTGGGCCGACCCGCCCCCAGCGCGCAGCCTGCAGCAGGCCGGCGAGCTCCTGAGCCGGTTGGGTGCAGTCGACACCGATGGTCGCATCACCGACAGCGGGCGACGAATGTTGGCCCTGCCGCTGCACCCGCGACTCGCGCACATGGTCGGCGAGGCGAGCGAATCTGATCGACCGCTGGCATGCATCATCGCCGCACTGCTCGACGAACGCGACGTGCTGCGCGGTCGCCCCGACGAACTGCCCGCCGACCTCGGTCTGCGTGTCGAGATCGTGTGCGGCACGCGCGACGATCGCGCCAACTGGCGCGATGTCGACCGTATGCGCGAGCGGGCTGTCGACATCGCCCGACGTGCGGGTGTGCGGATCGACTTTGACCGTGTCCGCGCCGATCACAGCGGTGTGGTGCTGGCCCTCGCCTACCCCGACCGCATTGCGGTGCGGCGCAGTCAGCCGGGTCAGTTCCAGATGCGCAGCGGGTCGTCCGCGTGGGTGGCGCCATCCGACTCACTGGCCGCCGAACAGTTCGTCGTCGCCGCCGACCTCGACGGCAAACGCGATACTGCCCGCATCCGGATCGGCGCCGCGATCGACGTTGCACAGGTGATCGACGTGATGGCCGCGCAGATCGAACGACGCGAGCAACTCGTGTGGGACAAGAGCCGCGACGAACTCGTACTGCGGATCGAGACCCGTCTGGGAGGCATGCTGCTCGACGAGCAGGTGCGTGCCGCCCCGGCTGGCGAGGCGACAACCGCTGCGCTGGTCGAGCGGGTGCGCACCACACGGTTGGCTGCGCTCGGCCGCACCGAAGGGTCGACGCTACGCGCACGCGTGGCGTTCCTACGGCGCACGATGGGAGCCGACGAATGGCCCGACTGGAGCGACGCGACGCTGCTGGCCACGCTCGACAAGTGGTTGGCCCCGTACCTCGTCGGCGCCACCGGAGCAGCCGACCTCGCCCGCCTCGACACCGACATGCTGCTGTCGTCGCAACTCGGATGGGATCTGTCGGTGCGCCTCGCCGAGCTGGCACCGACGCATCTGGAGACGCCAGCCGGCCGCACGGCGGAGATCGACTACACACGCGAGGTGATCACTGCGTCGGTCCGTGTGCAAGACCTGTTCGGGCTGCGCGAACACCCGTGCGTGGCCGACGGTCGGGTGCCGATCGCGCTGGAGCTGCTGTCTCCAGCCGACCGGCCGATCCAAATCACGAGCGACCTCCCCGGCTTCTGGGCCGGCACCTGGGCCGACGTCCGCAAGGACATGGCCGGCCGCTATCCCAAGCACCAGTGGCCGATCGACCCTGCCATCGCCACCCCCAAGCGCCTCAAATAGCGGGGCGCGTCGAGGTCAGGCCGCAGCCTCCAACGCTGCGATCACGTCGTCCAACATGCCACGGAGCGCGTGCTCCGTGGCTGCTGCTGACGTGTTCTCGACGCGCAGGTTGACGATCACCACCAGCCCGTCCGAATCCCACCACGACAGGCATTCGGGCAGCGCGTCGCCGGCCGCTGGCAGGCACCCGCTGCGCACCGTGCCGCCGCGCCACGACGACTTGCCCTCGTTGCTGAGTTGGACGTCGGCCCGACTGGTTTCCTGCAGGCGAATGACATCCTTGTTGCTGCCGCCGAACGCTGTGACGCCGAGGTCGGTGCCGGAGTTGCCTGACTGATCACCTGTGGAGCAACCGACAATGCCCGTGATGTTGTCGAACTCGGCGAGTATGAAGTTGGCATCGGTGCTGTCCTGGAAGCGATCGAGCGAGGTCTTCTCCGACAGCAGCGTGACGAGCTTTGGGAAGTCACCGAGCGGGCAGTCGTCGACCGATGTCGGCTCAGTGTTTCCCTCGGTGACGCTCGCGAGCCCAGCCAGCGCCTGGGTTGTGTCGATCGCTGCACCTCCGCCGTTGGCGTCCGAGCCCGAATCGCGGCCGGCGACCAGCCATACCACGACGCCAGCGACCAGCAATACGACGAGGACGATCGCCGGCACACCCTTGCGGCCGCGCGATTTCGGTGCGAGCACGGCCGGCGCGTACTGCGGTGCCGGGGGCGGCGGGGGCACCGGGGCACCCGGGAACGGCTGGGGCTGGGGTGGCGGCGGCGGCGGCAAGGTCGACATGGTCGCCACAATACGCCGCACCATCCACCCGGCCGTTCCAAGCCATCCCCTCGAACCCACCCACCCTCTCGAACCCACCCAACCACCCACCCTCTCGCCTCTGTGTCGCGGGCGCCACCTCCATCGACGGCGGTCGCCGCCGCGACAGAGACGGGGGCCTTGCCAGAATTCGGGTCGCGCCGTACCCAGTGATGGCGTGGAAACCCATCGGAGATTGATCGAACTTGCCGCAGCGAACCAACGGATCCTCACCGAGCGAACAGCACTGACGGTGCTCAGCCCGGCAGCATGGCAACGTCACCAGGCGGCCGGGTTGTGGATGCAGATCGCACCGGGGTACTTCCATCACTCTGCGACGCTGCTCACGTTCGAGATGCAGGTGCGGGCATGCAGCGGATGGGTTGGCATACGTGGTGCCCTGTACGGGTCGACGGCGCTGCGCTGGTTGGGCATCGACGTCCCGGAACCTCATCATCCCGAGTTCCTCGTGCCACGTGACCGGCGGGCCATCCCAAACTGGGTGACCGTGCACACCACGGTGAAATGGGACAACGGCGACATCATCCGCCACCGCGGGGTTCGCACGACCACTGCGACCAGAGCGGTCATCGACTACGCGGCACAGGGTGTCTCCGCTGGCGACCTCGAACATGCCATCGACGAAGCCATCCGCCTACGTCGCACCGCGCTCGTCCGATTGAAACGACGCCTCGCCGGCCTGAGCGGCAAGGGGCGCCACGGTTGCGCCCTGCTGCGTGAACTCCTGCTGGACTCGGGCGGCGAGTCACATCTCGAGCGACGATTCCTCAGGCTGTTGCGAGAGCAGGGTCTGCCGCGTCCAGAGTGCCAGGTCGTGTTCAAGCGTGACGGCGAAACCGTGGCCCGGGTCGATTTCGTGTTCCCGAACGAGAGGTTCATCGTTGAGGTGTCCGGCCGTATCGGCCATACCTCCGATCGAGACCGGCAGCGTGACGCTCGCCGACGCAACCATCTCCAAAGTCTCGGCAACGAGGTGATCGAGTTCACCACCGCCGATGTCATCGACGACCCGGGCTATGTCCTCGCCACCCTCCGAGCGTCCCTCCATGTCCGCCCGTGACGTCCAGCCATGGAGGTCACGGGCGCGACACAGAGACGGGCGGATCGCGCGACCCCCGTCTGTGTCGCGGGATGGAGCACCAGAGTTGGAGGTCAGGCCCGCGACACAGAAGTCGAAGGGGAGGGGGTTTCGGGGTGGACAGGGGACGGACGTAGCCTGAGCACATGGCTGCTTCCCCCGAGTTCGAGTTCACGGAACTGTTCCCCCTCGGTCACGACGACACCCCCTACCGTCTGATCTCCACCGACCATGTGCGCACGGTGGAGACGCCCCTCGGCACGTACCTGCAGGTCGACCCGGAAGCGCTGACGCTGATCACCCAGGAAGCGATGCGCGAGATCGCCCACTTCCTGCGTCCCGGCCATCTGCAGCAGCTCAGCAACATCCTCAGCGACCCCGAGGCCAGCGACAACGACCGTTTCGTGGCGCTCGACCTGTTGAAGAACTCGGCCATCGCCGCCGGCGGCGTGCTGCCGATGTGCCAGGACACCGGCACTGCGATCGTGAAGGCCAAGAAGGGTGAGCGGGTCAGCACTGGCGGCGGCGACGAAGAGGCCATCGCCCGCGGTGTGTTCAACACGTACCAGACCAGCAACCTGCGCTACAGCCAGATGGCGCCGCTGAACATGTACGACGAGGTCAACACCGGCAACAACCTGCCGGCGGAGATCAAGATCAGCGCCACCGATGGCGACGCCTACAAGTTCCTGTTCATGGCCAAGGGTGGCGGCAGCGCGAACAAGAGCTACCTGTTCCAGGAGACGAAGGCCCTGCTCAACGAGAAGGCGCTGCTGCCGTGGCTGTTCGAGAAGATGAAGACGCTCGGCACTGCGGCGTGCCCGCCGTACCACCTCGCCGTGGTCATCGGCGGCACGAGCGCCGAGAGCGCTGTCGAGACGGCGAAGCTGGCCAGCGCCCGCTACTTCGACCACCTGCCCACCGAGGGCAGCAAGTTGGGTCACGCGTTCCGCGACATCGAGCTTGAACAGAAGGTGCTGAAGCTCAGCCAGGACACTGGCATCGGCGCCCAGTTCGGCGGCAAGTACTTCTGCCACGATGTGCGCGTCATCCGTCTCCCTCGCCACGGTGCCAGCTGCCCGGTGGGTATGGCCGTGTCGTGCAGCGCCGACCGGCAGATGACCGGCAAGATCACCAAGGACGGCATCTTCCTCGAGGCGCTCGAGCACGACCCCGCCCGCTTCCTCCCCGAGGTGACCCATGACGACCTCGAGGGCACCGACGTCGTGCAGATCGACCTCAACCGCCCGATGGCCGATATCCGTGCCGAGCTCAGCAAGTACCCGGTGAAGACGCGCGTGATGCTGACCGGGCCGCTCGTGGTCGCCCGCGACATCGCCCACGCCAAGCTCAAGGAGCGTCTCGACCGCGAGGAGCCGATGCCGCAGTACCTCAAGGACTTCGCGGTCTACTACGCGGGCCCGGCCAAGACCCCCGAAGGTATGGCCAGCGGTTCCTTCGGCCCCACCACGGCCGGCCGCATGGACAGCTACGTCAACGAGTTCCAGGCTGCGGGCGGCAGCTTCGTGATGCTCGCCAAGGGCAACCGCAGCAAGGCCGTCACCGACGCGTGCAAGGAACACGGCGGTTTCTATCTCGGCAGCATCGGTGGCCCCGCAGCCCGACTGGCCCAGGACTGCATCACCAAGGTGGAAGTGCTGGAGATGCCCGAGTTGGGCATGGAGGCGGTGTGGAAGATCGAAGTGCAGGACTTCCCCGCGTTCATCATCGTCGACGACAAAGGCAACGACTTCTTCGACCTGGTGAACAAACCGTACGGTGGCACCCCGGTCACGCTGCGCTGACGGCTCGGCACCGCCGATTGCTCAGCGCGCTTCGTGCATCACGGACACGGTTCGCTGCCACTCCTCGGCGTCGACGGCCACGATCGCAGCGTTGAAATCGTCGACGCCAATCGCCTTCAGCTCGAGCAGACGCTCGCGCACCTCCGTCTCGTCGCCGATGATGGCCAGGTCGGCAGGACCAGCCACACCCTCTTTGTCCATCATCTTGCGATAGCTGGGCAACGTGTTGTACATCGCGAACGTCTCGGCGGCACGGCGGCGAGTGCCGTCGACATCATCGGTAACGCATACCGGCAACGAGGCCACGATGCGCGGCGCCGCACGACCTGCGTCGGCAGCGGCCTGGCGGATGGTGGGGACGGTGAAGTCGCGCAAGGTCTCCGGACCCACGCACCATGTGGTGGTTCCATCGGCAAGCGCGCCGGCGACACGGAGCATCTGCGCCCCGAGCGCAGCCACGATCACCGGAGGACGCTCAGCGCCGGGAACACTGATCGAGCCGCGCACAGTAAACGCCTCACCCTCGAAGCGCACGTTGTCCTGGTCGAGCAACGGCATCATCGCCGAGAGGTACTCACGCAGGTGCCGCACCGGCTTGTCGAACGAAATGCCCCACATCCCCTCGACCACGACTTGGTGCGAGAGACCAATACCCAGGCACAGTCGATTACCGATGGCGGCCTGCACCGTGAGCGCCTGCTGCGCCAACATCATCGGGTGCCGCGGATAGGTGGGCACCACGGAGGTACCCAGTTCGATCTCGGGCACTTCGCGGCCGATGATCGCCATCGCGGTGAGCGTGTCGAGACCGAAGGTCTGCGCCGCCCAGAACGTGTTGATGCCAGCATCGTGCGCCGCACGAGCCTGATCGACGAGTTGATCGAGTGTTCCGGCGTTGTCCACCGCTGCCATGATTCCGAGACGCATGCGCGCACGGTACACGCGGCTCAGGCCAGTGTGACGAGTTCCAGCCAGTCGGCGTTGAAGTAGTCGACCTCTCCGTCGGGCATGAGCAACACCTTCGTGGGCTTCAACTGCTCGACGAACTCCGGGTCGTGACTCACGAAGATGATGCTGCCCGGCCAACTCGACAATGCGTCAGCCACCGATTGGCGGCTGGGCGGGTCGAGGTTGTTCGTGGGCTCGTCGAGCAGCAGCAGGTTGTTGCGGCCGACCATCAACATCGCCAGCGCCAGCTTGGTCTTCTCGCCGCCGGACAGTGTGCCGCTCTGCTGGAACACCTTGTCGCCCATCAGCCCCATCATCCCGAGGAATGCCCGCAGTTGGGTCTCGGTGTAGATCACACCGGCAGGCACATCGGCGCGCAGGTTGTCGAGCAGGGTCTTGTCGGTGCGCAGGTTGTCGTGCTCCTGCGCGTAGTAGCCCATAGTCACCTCGTGACCGAAACGGAAGTCGCCCAGGTTTGCGGTGGACTCGCCGGCGAGGATACGTAGCAGGCTGGTTTTGCCGGCGCCATTGAGGCCGAGCACCAACAGGCGTTCACCGCGACCAAGGTCGAACGAGACATCCTCGAACACGGCCGGTCCGCCATAGGCCTTGGAGAGGTGGCTGGCGGTGACGACCGTGGCGCCGCACTTGGGCGGCTCGGGGAACTTCATCCGCAGCGCGCGGTCGCCAGCACCGACGTGCACCCGTTGCGACTCCAGACGGGCGATCTGCTTCTCCTTGCTGTGCGCCATCGCGGCCTTCGTGGCCTTGGCGCCGAAGCGGTCGACGACCGACTGCAGGCGGGCGATCTCCTTCGTCTGCAGCGTGGCCTGCTTGACGAGTCGCTCTTCGTCCTTCACTCGGGACACCTTGTACTGACTGTAGGTGCCCTTGTACTCGACGAGATTGCCCAAGTTCTCCTCGCCCGGCCGGTCGAGGTGCAACACGCGGGTGATCGCCTCGTCGAGCAGTTCGAGGTCGTGGCTGATCACCAGCATCGCGCCGCGGTACTTGCGCATGAAGTCGAGCAACCACGTCTTGGCATCCATGTCGAGGTGGTTGGTGGGCTCGTCGAGCAGCAGCACGTCGCTGCCAGCGAACAGGATGCGAGAGAGCTCGACGCGACGGCGCTCGCCGCCGCTCAGCACGCCGATCGCCAACTCCATACGTTCCGTGGACAGCCCGAGGCCGGCCATGATGCTGCGCGCCTCGCTCTCGGCCGCGTAGCCACCCGACGACGCGAACTCGTCCTGCGCCTTGCTGTAGCGCGCAACGTTGCGCTCGTTGGGTTCCTCTTCCATCGCGATACGCAGCTTCTCGATCCGATCGAGTTGCTCGTCGATCTCGCGGCCGCTCAACACATGGCTGACCGCGCTGCGCGTGTCGGCCACGCCGTCGATCCGCGGATCTTGCGGCAGATAGCCGAAACCACCCTTGCGCAGCACCTTGCCGCCTGAGGATTCAGCGGCACCGCCGAGCACCTTGAACAGGCTGGTCTTGCCAGCGCCATTGCGGCCCACCAGGCCAACCTTGTCGCGGGGCATGACGGTGAACGAGATGGAGTCGACAATGAGTCGACCCCCCACTTCCACTGAAAGACCCTGTACCTGCAACATGACTTGTCCAGGGTGGCGGGCGAACACGTCGCGCGCAACCGACGTGACCAGAACGACGGCCTACCATGACCACGTGATCCTGCGACGTGTCGCTCCTCTGGCCACCGGCGCAGCGCTTGCGGGCGCTGCCGTGCTGGTCGCGGCGAACGACCCGTTGGCGGCGGGCAGCCACTTCCCATCCTGCATCTTCCGCTCTACCACGGGCCTGTGGTGCCCGGGCTGCGGCCTCACCAGAGGTATGCACCAGCTGTTCACCGGGCATCCGCTGGCAGCGCTCGGCGAGAACCTGTTCGTGCCGGCGCTGGTGGTTGCAGTGAGCTGGGCCTGGTGGTCGTGGGTGCGCACCAGCTTCGACCGACGCGCCGTGCGCGTGCCGTCGTGGGCTCCGCAACTGTCTGCCGTGGTGCTCCCCACGGTGTTGGTGCTCTACGGCGTGCTGCGCAACATCCCACACGCGCCGTTCACCGCGCTGGCGCCATGACCTACTGATCAGGCGGAGGACGAAGCGGTCGTTGTCGACTCTGTTGTCGAGGTAGCAACGCTCGATGATGGCGCCGTGGTGTCGCTGACCGACGAACTGGTATGTCCGGCGCTCACCGTGGTGGTGGTGCCGGTGACGGGACCACGCGAGTCGTCGGTGAACTTCGACTTCAGGCACTCACCAGATGTGGTGGGCGCTTTCCCGAGCGCCTTCGCCACCTCGGCGGCGAGCCGCGCGCGCCCCTTGTTCGTGAGGTGCAGACGGTCGGCGCCGGTGAGGCTGCTGTCAGCGCCGGTGACGGCGGCCCAGTCGACGGTGATCACGTTCGAGTGGGCCGTCGCCATCTCGTCGATCACTGCGTTCACATCTCGCCGGTTGGGAGTGAACTCGGTGACGCGCAGCAGCACCACAATCGCCGGAGTGAGGCGCGTGATCATCCGCTCCAGTTCGAAGCGGTACTTGCTCTGCTCACCCAGGTAGTTGTTTCCCAGCAGGATGACTGCGACGTCCCACTTCGCCGAGAGACGAGCGTCGAGCACATCCTGCCCCCAGGGCACGAACTGACCGGTCTCGGCATCGACTTCCGTCTGCCACCCAAGTGGCACGAGCGCCTTGCACATCTCGCCGCCGTAGCGGGTTGCCGTGCTGGCCATCACCGAATCACCGATGAGGATGACCTTGTTGCCGCGCACCCGCGCCCCCGCCTGTGTTCCAGCAGCGAGTGAGGCCGTGGTGACACCGGAGCCGTCGCCGGCCGCGACAGCCGTGGCCACCGTCGCCGGCAACTCGCCAATCGCGAGGGTGTCGCCCGTGGCCGAGCCGTTGGTGGACGACGAACCGCACGCCGCGGCGACGGCGATCAAACCGGTGAGGGCGATCAGACCGGTGAGGGGGACTGGACGTCGGGCGCGCATGGGCACGCCAATATACGTGCGGCGTCGGGCCGCCGAGCGGCAGGTCAGCTGCGGGACTTGAGCGCGTCGCGAATCTCGGCGAGCAACTCGATCTCCGTCGGACCCGCCGGTGCTTCCGGAACAGCATCGGGAGTGCTCTTCATCCGGTTGTACGCCTTGATGATCACGAACAGTACGAAGCCGACGATGACCAGATTGAGCAGTTGCGTGATCACGCTGCCGTAGCCGATCTGCGCCTTGTTCAACGTGAAGACCAGCTTGGAGAAGTCTCGCTTTCCACCTACTGCGGCAACGAACTGCATCACGATGTCCTTGGTGAAGGAGTCGATGACCGCCTTCACCGCAGTACCGAGAATGACGGCGATCGCCAACTCGAGCATGTTTCCGGTCGCGATGAACTGCTTGAACTCTTTGAAGAACCCCTTCATGACCCCATCCCTTGGTACATGCCCCGCGGTGCCGCGGGCGCGTCGGACTATTCTGCGACACGATGAGCAATCCGACAGAACCGAGCGCCACACACCATGTGTTCGATGGCGCTGTGGACGCCGTGGAAGACCTCGGCAATGTGGTGGAGGGCATCGTCGACGACCTGGTACTCGACCGAATCGACGCGCTGAAGGTGTTGCGTGCCGGTACGAAGGAACAGAAGAGCGCTGTCCTTGAGCAGATCGCCGGCCGCGGCAAACCCGAACAGGACATCGTCAGCGAACTCTCCAAGCTGAAACCGCTGTGGCGACCCGACAGATTCGAGGAAGCGCACCGGATGGCGATGCATTCGCTCGAAGTGCTCGACCGAAACGGCGCACGAGCGGCACAACTCCCGCCCCTCGGACCGTTGAAGCCCATCGCCCAATACGTCGTCCAGCAGATGACGCGCTGGATCGTGAAGGGTCATCAGAACACGCTCGTCACTCGCATCCGCAAGCTGTACGAACGACGTGAGGCGAACTCGGAATGGGGCTCACCTGAACACCACATGCTGCGCCGGGCGCGTATCGACGCAGCCCGAGTCGAGCCGGGGTACAAGGGCAACCCACTCGGCCTGCCGACCTTCCTGGTCGGCGGAGCGATCCTGTCCAGCGTGATCAGCGGCCTGCGCGCGTTCATCGACTGGGCGTTCAACGGCGGGCTGGTACAAGGTGTCGTCCTGGCGTCTGTCGGCGGCCTGGTGTTCGGCTTCCTCGCGTGGGCAGCGTTGTATTCGGCTGGCGTGGCCCGGCACCGCATCAAGTTGTGTACCGACCAACCTGTGAAGGCGCTGTGGGAAACCGTTGGCGCGTGCGGCCACCCACCCAAGGACGGCAGCTACGACTTCGCGGTCTACGCAATCATCCTGCTGGCGCTGGCCTGGGTGTTGGTGCCGCTCGCGATCTGGTTGGTCGTCGCCAAACTGAACTGACCGCGTCTCCTAGTGACCACGTCTCCTAGTGACCGCGTCTCCTAGTGACCGCGTCTCCTAGTGACCGAGATCCTCGAACTGGTCGACGTCGCGAAGCGACGGGAAACCCCACCACCACACACCCACGATCACGATCGTGGCGATACCGCCGCCGATCACCGTGGCTGGGGTGCCGATCGACTGGGCGACGATTCCGCTCTCGAACGCGCCGAGTTCATTGCTGGCGCCGATGAACACGTTCTCGACCGCCATGACGCGTCCGCGCTTCTCATCGGGTGTCACCAACGGCACCAACGAGCCGCGGATGTAGACGCTCACCATGTCCGCTCCGGCCAGAATCATCAGCGCGACGAACGCAACCAGGTACGAGTGAGTGAGGCCCAACAGCACGGTTGCCAGGCCAAACACGAACACCGCGAGGAGCAGCCCGCGACCGATGTGACGACGCAGCGGTTTGAACGCGAGGAACACAGCCATCGCTGCAGCTCCGACACCGGGCGCAGCCCGCAGGAAGCCGTAGGCCACCTTGCCCACACCCAAACGGTCTTCGGCGATCGCCGGCAGCAGTGCCACGGCGCCACCGAACAACACGGCGAACAGATCGAGACCGATTGCGGCCAACAGGATGGGCGTTCGCCGCACGAACACCAGACCCTCCATCGCGCTACGGAACGTGGGCCGGTCACCCTGCGCCGGGCGGTCCGGTCGGCGCACGAAATGCAGACCGGCAATCAGGACGCCGGCAACAACGATCAACACAGTGGATGCCCCGTACGCGATGGCCGGGTGCCACGCGTACAGCAGACCCGACAGCGCCGGGCCGAGGATCGTGGCACCCGTCCATGTCGCTGAATACATCGCGATCACACGCGGGATACCACCCTCGGGCGCCACCATCGCCGGCATCGGGCGCGTGGCCGGCGCAAGGAACGCGCGAGCGACTCCATAGAAGAAGGCAATCACGAACAGCGGCCACACCTTTGTGGGCGAGGACGTCGCATAGATCAGTAAGGCGATGGCGCACAGGACCTCGCCAGCGATGGCCACGAGCGCGATCTTCTTACGATCGAAGCGGTCAGCCACGGTGCCCGTGACGAGCACCAACAGCGCCGCTGGCAGGAACTCGCACAGACCGATCCAGCCGAGATCGGCCTCGCGGTGTGTGATGGAGTAGGCCTGCAGACCAAGCGCCGCCGCTTGCAGTGCAACACCGGTGAACAGCACGCCGTTGGCAATCATGAGCGCGCGCACCCCGCCGAACTGCAGCACCTCACGGGTGGTCATCGTCGGCGGTTCGGGAGTGACGTCAGTGGTGTCGGTTGGCACGAGCCGATGACACTACAAGGGAAGTGCTACACAGAGCCGATGAGTTCACTCGCGGATGACACTCGCTGGCTTGACGCCACCGCCCAGGCCGACCTTGTGCGCACCGGGCAGGTGTCCCCGCCCGAGTTGCTCGACGCCGCCATCGAGCGCATCGAGCGCATCGACCCAGAACTGAACGCGGTCGTCATCCGCTGGTTCGACCACGCCCGAGAAGTGGCGAGCGGTCCGCTCCCCGATGGTCCGTTCCGTGGTGTGCCCACCTTGTTGAAAGACCTGTGGGCGCATTACGCCGGCCAGACGCTCAGCAACGGCTGCCAAGTCGTGAAGGACGCCGCACCCGTGTCCGCCACGGACACCACGCTCGTGTCGCGTTTCCGCGCCGCCGGATTCGTGATCGCCGGACGGACCAACAGCCCCGAGTTCGGCAGCCTGCCCACCACCGAACCCACCGCATGGGGACCCACCCGCAACCCGTGGGACACCGGACGTTCGCCCGGTGGCTCCAGCGGCGGTTCGGCGGCAGCGGTCGCGTCGGGGATGGTGCCATTGGCCCACGCCAGCGACGGTGGGGGCAGTATTCGTATTCCAGCCTCTGCGTGCGGACTGGTCGGGCTGAAGCCGTCGCAGGGTCGCATCACGCTCGGGCCATACCGCGACGAGAGCAACTTAGGGGTGGAGCTGTGCGTCAGCCGCTCGTTGCGCGACACCGCGGCGTTGCTGGATGCCGTGCGCGGCCCCGGCGTTGGCGACACGATGATCGCGCCTGCCCCAACACGTCCATACGTGCAGGAACTCGGTGCCGATCCTGGCCGTTTGCGCATCGGCCTGCTCGACCACCATCCCTTCGGTGGGCCGGTGCACGACCAGTGCGCACTTGCGGCGCGAGAGACTGCGGCGCTGCTCGAATCACTCGGCCACCATGTGGAGCCGGAGTACCCAGCGGCCATGCGGAATACCGAGTTTGCGCGCCGGTTTGGCGCACTCTGGAGCACGAACATGGGCGCCTCCTTCGCCCGCATCGCCGAGCAGATGGGCCGCGATCTGGTGCCCGGCGACGTGGAACTGGTGAACTGGGTGCAGGCAGAGTTCGCCCGTGGCGTGAACGGTGTCGAGTACGCGCTCGGCCTCTCCGCCAATGTGGAGTTCCGGCGCGCTGTGCAGCAGTGGTGGCACGACGGCTGGGACCTGTTGCTCACACCGACGATGGCCGAGCCCCCAGTGCCGATCGGCTCATTCAGGAACGACCCCGAGA
Organism: Actinomycetota bacterium; assembly: GCA_009702045.1. Taxonomy (GTDB): domain Bacteria; phylum Actinomycetota; class Acidimicrobiia; order Acidimicrobiales; family Ilumatobacteraceae; genus UBA668. The sequence continues at coordinate 25,392 of WLIV01000036.1, forward strand.
ACCCGATGGCACCAATGTTTCGGGCCGGGCAGCTGTGCGCGTTCACCCCGGCGTTCAACTCCAGCGGTCAACCAGCAATCAGCCTGCCGATGCATTGGACCCCAGATGGTCTGCCCGTCGGTATTCAACTGGTGGCCGCATATGGACGTGAGGATGTGTTGTTCCGGGTTGCGGCGCAACTGGAAGCCGCACAGCCCTGGGAACACCGACGCCCGTCGATCTGAGAGCAACGCGAGCCGTTGTCTACTTCCTGAGGTCGAGGTCGTCCACGTGAGCCGGAACGTCCATACCCCAGCGCCGCATTCCTTCTTCGACACGCGCAATCACTGTCTCGAGCACCGCAATACGTGCGTAGCGCTTCTGCTCGGCGCCGATGACGTCCCACGGTGAAAGCTCGTGCGATGTGCGCTCGAACATCTCCTCCGCCGCCTCTTCGTAAATGCGGTTCTTGTCGCGGTTGCGCCAGTCCTCGTCGGTGAGCTTCCAGCGTTTCAACGGATCGGCTGAACGGCTCTCGAAGCGGCGGAGTTGCTCATCATCGCTGACGTGCATCCAGAACTTCACGAGGATGATGCTCTCCGAGCAGAGCGACTCCTCGAAGTCGACGATCGATTTGTAGCCGCGCTTCCACTCCGCTTTGGTAGCAAAGCCCTCCACCCGTTCGACGAGCACGCGGCCGTACCAGCTGCGATCGAACACCGCCATCTCACCCAGCCCGGGAAGCTCGCGATAGAAGCGCCACAGGAAGTGGTGGTGCTTCTCCTGTGGCGTCGGCTTGGCGTAGGACACGACCTTGTAGTGACGCGGGTCGAGGTGGCCGACCAGCGCCTTGATCGCGCCGCCCTTGCCGGAGGCGTCTGGGCCCTCCAACACGACGAGCAGGCCCGGGCCCAAGGTGCTGGGGCCCATCAGCCCGCCCAGGTGCAGTCGGAGCTGGAACAGCCGTCGCTGCCCTTCTGCCAATCGCCGCTCGTACTCGCCTCGGTCGAGACGGTTCGACATGTCGAGCCTGTCGATGATGCCCATGATTCCGAACCCTACCGCGGCTCGTCAGCGTGCCGTCCAGCCACCGTCGACAATGAGGCTCTGTCCCGTGCAGAACGTGCTGCCGCTGCCGGCGAGGAACAGCAGTGCCGCGTCCAACTCGTGCGCGTGACCGAGCCGAGGGATGGGCGTGTTCGTGGTGATGAACTTCTGGCTACTCGGGTCGGTGTCCATCCCAGCGGTCATCTCACTGAGGAAGAACCCAGGGCACAGCGCGTTCACGCGCACACCCTTGCGCGCCCACTGCACGGCCAGTTCGCGCGTGAGGTTCACAACCGCGCCCTTCGACGCGCAGTAGTGCGACTCCTTCAACGGAGCAGAGGCGACATGTCCCATGATGCTGGCGATGTTGATGATGCTGCCGCCACCCTTGGTAATCATCGCCGGAGCGAACAGCTTGCTGAGGTGCCACACCGCCGTCGTGTTGAGTTCCATCGATGCCCGGAACTGTTCCAGCGTCTCGTCCTCGATCGCCACGCGTCCGCCGATACCGGCGTTGTTCACGAGAACGTCGACCACACCGAAGCGTGCCAGGGACTCAGCCACCAACCGCTCACGATCATCGGCCTGTGAGAGATCGGCAGCGACCACAAACGACCCGGGCAGGTCGGCCGCCAGCGCCGCCAGTCGGTCGGCGCGCCGAGCCGCGATCACGACGTTCGCGCCGACCGCGTGCACCAAGCGGGCGAACCGTTCACCCAACCCCGATGACGCGCCGGTGACCACCACGGTGAGCCCGTCGAGCCGGAAGTAGTCGGTCGGAGATGCGAGGAAGTCTGACGATTGCGTGTCCATGGTGGAGATTCTGTGACATCTCCTCGTGTTCAGCGAATTCCTTCCGAAGAAGTGATCGACTCGTCACGACGGGAACTCAGGACAACCATGAACGCAGCACACACAACTCAGCACCACGTACGCCGCAGCTGATTGCCTGTGACACGATGCGGCCATGAAGGTGCGCATCGGAATCGGGTTCGGCATTCGCACGAAACTCAACGACAGTGGCTTCGGCGTCGTGGTCGATGCACTCGAGGAGCTCGGCTTCGACAGCCTGTGGCTCAGCGAGCGCATCGGTAGTGAGGCACCCGACCCGTTGGTCGCGATGTCGTTCGCTGCTGGCCGCACTCGGCGACTGAAATTCGGCATGAGCGTGATGGTGTTGCCCGGCCGCAACCCGGCGCTGCTGGCAAAGGAACTCGCCACCCTCGACCGACTGTCCAGCGGACGCCTGCTGCCAGCCTTCGGCCTCGGGGCGGTCGATCCGCACGAACAACAGGCCTTCGGCGTCGACCGGAAGGCTCGGGCGGCGATCTTCGACGAGGCCCTGCAGGTACTGCGCGGTTGCTGGGCTCCCGAGCCACTCACTCACCACGGCACCTATTACCAGTACGACGAGCTGCAGGTGCTGCCCAAGCCGGCGCAGGCGCACCTCGATGTCTGGCTCGGCGGACTGGCGCCATCGGAACTGCGGCGGGTCGGCCGCCTGGCCGATGGCTGGATGCCCAGCTTCCTCGCTCCCGACGACGCAGCACGCGGCCGCGAGGTGATCGAAGCGACCTGCGCCGAGCACGGCCGCACGATCGACCCGGAACACTTCGGCGCACTCATCCCCTATTCCGTCGGCCCGCCACCCGCGGCGGTGCTCGCCGCACTGGCCGCCCGCCGGCCCGATCTGGCCGACCCGAGCGTGCTCGTCCCGAACGGCTGGGACCAGTTGATGGCGACCATCGATCGCTTCGTCGCGGTCGGCACGTCGAAGTTCGTCATCCTGCCGATGAACGAACCGGCGGGACCGGACGAATGGGTGCGACACCTGGAAGAGGCCGCTCCGATCGTGCTCGAACGACAAAATTCCGTCCAACACCACGAACAGTGAGTTCTTGAGGCAAGTTTGCCGAACAAGTTCCAGATTCGCGTTCAAGTTCGAGCCGCGAAGGGCCGAAGCATCCTCCGAGACCTATGTGAGTGCATCCGTGTAGGCGGATGACACGAGCAGAGCAGCGAAGGGAGATGCCGGGATGAACACACCACGGTTCACACGACACAACTGGTTGGGAGCCTTGGGGGCAGTACTGCTGACCGCCATTGGCTTCAGCGCCGCTCCCGCTCAGCAGGCACACGCCGACAGGGCCAGCACCAGGCTGCCGCTCGGCTCGATGTACAACGTCGTCGACCAGATCGGCGCACGCGATCTCTGGAACGAGGGCTATACCGGCGAAGGCATCAACGTTGCTGTCATCGACACCGGTATCGCCCCCGTTCCGGCTCTTTCTGACGACACCAAGGTGATTGCCCTGGTCGACCTCTCCGCCGAAGCCGGTGTCCCCGAGGCCACCTACTACGACAACTTCGGCCACGGCACGCACATCGCCGGCATCATCGCCGGACACACTCCGGGCACGAACCCGAAGCTCGCCAAGCAGCACCCGGAGTGGTTCGAAGGTGTTGCTCCTGGCGCAGGCATCGTGTCGGTCAAGGTTGGCGACAACACTGGCGCCGCCGATATCACGCAGGTCATCGCTGGCGTCGACTGGGTCGTCGAGCACGCCGCCGATCTGAAGATCCGGGTGCTCAACCTCTCCTACAGCAGTGGCTCGCCTCTGCCGTACACCTCCGATCCGCTGACCTACTCGCTCGAGCGGGCGTGGCAGGCCGGCATCGTGGTGGTTGTCGCCGCCGGCAACGACGGCAACGACTCGGGCAGCCTCTCCAGCCCGGCCGTGGATCCCTACGTGATCGCTGTCGGCGCTGTTGAGGCCACCAGTAACGAGAAGTTCACGGTTCCTTCGTGGGCATCCAGCGGTGACGGCACCCGCAACCCGGACGTCGTCGCCCCCGGCGCACACATCGACAGCCTGCGAGTTCCGTACAGCCGCATCGACATGGAACACCCAGAGGGCTACGTCAGCAGCACGCTGTTCCGTGGCAGCGGTTCGTCGCAGGCCACCGCAGTCGTGTCCGGCGCTGCTGCGCTGCTGCTCGACGCCCGCCCGAACCTCACCAACGATCAAGTCAAGGCGCTGCTGCAGAAGCACACCCAGAGGGCAACTCCGAACAGTTCACTGCTCTCGGGAGCCGGTGTCATCCAGCTCGATGAGATCGTGGATACCCGGGCGACAAGGACCGCACAGACCTGGCCAGCCGCGCTCGGTGACGGCTCGCTCGAAGCCGCCCGCGGTGGCGCACACATCGTCCTCAACGGTGTCGAGCTGACCGGTGAGACCACCGTGCTCGGCACCCCCTGGGTCGGCACCCGCTGGACCGGCACCCGCTGGACCGATGGCACGTGGGACGGCACCCGCTGGACCGGTGGCACCTGGATGGGTACCCGCTGGACAGACGCTTCCTGGACCGGCACCCGCTGGACCGGCACCCGCTGGACCGGCACCCGCTGGACCGACAGTGTGTGGGACGGCACCCGCTGGACCGGCACTCGCTGGACCGGCACCCGCTGGACGCTCGATTCGTGGACCGGCACCCGCTGGACCGGCACCCGCTGGACCGGCACCCGCTGGACCGATGGGACATGGGACGGCACTCGCTGGACCAGCATCGCTTGGGCCGGGACGGTCTGGGAGTGAACGAGCAGACCCGTATCGTCGCTCGTATCTGCTCCTTGGCAGGCGTGCTGGCGGTCGGGTCGCTGGTCACTACGCTGGCGCTGCCCCATCCTGGTGAGAGCGCCATCGCCTCTCACTGGTGGGTGCTGCCGCTCCTGACCATCGCCTTCGCCGCAGCAGAACGAAGCGTGTTCCACGTTGAGTTCCGCCGCGAAGCACTGTCGTTCTCGCTCTCGGAGGTACCCACGGCCTTCGCGCTGTTGTACCTCGCACCTGGCCCCGCCATCGCCGCCCGCATCGTGGGCAGCCTGGCGGTCATCGTCTTTGAGTGGCGCAGCAAGTGGTTCAAGCTGCTGTTCAACTCGGCGCTGTTCGCCCTGGAGACAGCGCTCGCCTACCACGTGGTGCAGTTTGCGGTCGAGCACTGGCACGGCTCGCGGGTGGTCACCCTGCTCGCCATCGTGCCGGCCACCAGCATCGCCACGATCATCGGCTCGATCATGGTGTCGGCTGCGATCTCCTTTGTCGAGGGCGGGTTCCGCCACCGCTTGATCAGCGAGTTGCGCTTGTCGACCTGGGTTGCTCCGTTGAACGCGACCGTCGCCGCGCTCGTGGTGGCGCCCACCCTGATCGACCCATGGCTGGTCGCGCTCTCCCTGGTACCGCTCGCTGCGTTCTGGGGTGTCATGCGCAGTCACGGGCAACTCGAACAGCGCTTCCGCGATCTCGACGACCTCCACGGGTTCGTCGGTCGCGTCGGCCATTCATTGAACGTGCAGGAGATCGTCCAGGCGGCGGCGACCGAGGTCGCTGCCCTGCTCCGCGTGCGCCGAGTCGGCATCGTCGTGTTCGGCACCGAGGACGGGCTCCGCCGCAACGATGTGGGCAAGCCGCTGCCGAACCTCCCCACGTCGGCTGACGACCCGGCATGGGCGAACGTGTTCGCCGCCACCACCGCCGTCGAACCCCCCGGGCTCGGCGCCGCGCTTGCGGTGGCCGTGCGTGACGGCGAAGGCGTAGTGGGCCTGATCGTGGTTGCCGAGCGCGAAGGCGCTCAGGACCACTTCCGCATCACCGACCGGGTGCGCCTCGCCACCCTCGCCGAGCAGTTCACGCCGAACGTGCGCAAGGCTGCGCTCCACGAACAGATCGACCACGAAGCCCGCCACGACTCGCTCACCGGCCTCCCCAACCGAGCCCAGTTCGAGCGTCAGGTCAATGCCGCACTGAAGCTCCCTGCCTCCGGGGGCAGCGGGCAGCAGGTCGTGATGTTGATGGACCTCGACCGGTTCAAGGAAGTCAACGACACGCTCGGCCACCACGCCGGTGACGCGGTGCTGATCGACTTCGCCCGCCGCCTCCTCGGCCGCCTGCAGCCCGGCGACCTGTTGTCTCGCTTGGCCGGCGACGAGTTCGCACTGCTGTGCAAGCGCGACTCCGATGGCATCAAGGAACTCGCTGATCAACTCGTGGAAGAGGCGCGCAAGCCGTTCTCCATCGACGGCCTCGAGGTCGTCGTCACGATGAGCATCGGTGTCGCCCCGACAACGGCCATCGACCTCGACGCCGCCTCGCTGCTGCGCAAGGCCGACATCGCGATGTACGCCGCCAAGCACAACCACACCGGCTTCGAGATGTACCGCGACGACATCGACCGCCGCACGCCGGCTCGCCTCGCAATGCTCGGCGACCTGCGCAATGCGCTCGAGATCAACGGCCTCCAAGTATTCCTGCAGCCCAAGCTCGACATCGCCACTGGCATCGTCACCGGCCTGGAGGCCCTGGCCCGCTGGGAGCACCCGGCGCGCGGCTGGGTGTCACCCGAGGACTTCATTCCCGTCGCCGAGGAGACCGGCCTGATCAAGCAGGTCACCGACCAAGTGCTCGGCACGGCCGTCGCTCACCTGCACAAACTGCAGACGATGGGCCACCACCTCAGCCTGGCCGTCAACCTGTCGACACACGACTTGCTCGACGACCAGTTGCCCGAGCGTGTGATGCGTCAGCTCAACCGCCACGACGTCGACCCGGCGCTGATCACGCTGGAGATCACCGAGTCGTCGTTGCTCATCGACGCCCCGCGTGCACGAGCCACAATCGAGCGCCTCAACGAGCACGGCATCCGCCTGTCGGTCGACGACTTCGGCACCGGCTACTCGTCGCTGAGCTACCTGCGCCATCTGCCGGTCAGCGAGTTGAAGATCGACCGCAGCTTCGTCTCGCAGTTGTTGTTCGACGAGCAGGACGAAGTGATCGTGCGCTCGATCATCGAACTCGGCCACAACCTGGGCATGCAGGTTGTCGCCGAAGGTGTGGAGACCGACGAAGTGCTGAACCGCCTGCGTGGCTTCTCCTGCGACATCGCCCAAGGTTTCGGCATCTGCCGCCCCGTCCCGGTCGAGCGCTTGGTTGCCTGGCTCAACACCACTCATCACCCGAGTCGCCGCGCTGATCCGCTCAATGTGGATCAGTGGTCCGTCCGCGGTAACTGAATACCCCCTCGACGAGTGGATCAACAGAGGTGATTACACCCACCGCCGGGTCGTAGTAGCGGTTGTTGAGGTAAGTGAGGCAACGGTCGATCCAGCGCCGTGGTCAGGCGACCTCCAGATACCGGCGCAACGCTTCGCGAATGACCTCGCTCGTCGTCGTGTCGTCAGCGGTAGCTCGCGCGTCGATCGCTGCCTTCAACTCCGGGTCGATCCGCACCGGCACCACCTCGGCCGGTGCAGAACCAAGCAACGGTCGGCCGCCACGACGTCGCAACGCCTTCATCGGATACCCGCGCTCGGCCTCATCAGCAAGCGCCTCGATGTCGGCATCCGACAACGGCACACCATTCGACACCCCGACCACAGCTCGCTTGGCCATCATCATGCCTCCTTGGGCAACAACGCCCGATACTTCGCACGCATCACCATCGCGTGGATCACCATCTGACGGCCGTCGTCGAACACGAGCACGACCAACTCCAACATGTTCCCCGCCCGATCCGGGCCGAGTACCAGCAACCGGCGTGGCGAGTCACCGTCACCGTCACCGATCTCGCACTCGACAGCGACACGGCCAAGCGCGTGCACGATGTCGGCATCACGAACCCCATGACGTCTCGCCGAACGATGGATCTCCACACAGAGCAAACGTATTACACTTGCAGCGACGAGTCAACCGAACCAGGGGCAGTCCCAAACGCTGCAGCGCTCCCAACACGATCACGAATCCACAACCCGGCACGGACGTGCCGCCATGTCGGCAGGGACCTCGCCCCTCAGCTGACTTCCATAGATCACCGTGTCGATGTCTGCAGTTTGCAGCCATCTCTGGACATTGGCAATCGACCAGGTGAACTCGAATCGGTTCCGTCTCGACGTCAGCACCTCATAGCCGGAGAAGCTGAGTCCCTCATCGTCGTTGGCAGCCAGGATAGCCGACTTCAAATCCTGCACATCTTGACCACTGATCACGAATGCGCCAGCGTCATCGAGTCGTCCGTCCAACTCGTAGCGCCCGCTTGTACTGAACAGCGGTTCAGTCCGCGGTCTGATCACGATCGACACCTCACGACCTACTGGGCGAGTCTCGCTACACCCCACCCGGAAGATCCTGATGCTCGACTCATCGCGGGCTATCACTGTGCGTTCCGATGGGGCGGGATCGCTTGGCAGAATGCACCCAGTCAGGACCGCTAGGGCGGCAGAACTCGCAACCGCTCGAATCCAGCCACGGCGTGCGGATGAGACCCCAGCCTTCAACACTCCTTGTACCTTCCTTCGCAGAGGCCGGCTTGTTGCTCAAGCAGGTTCTCGATCCCACTCGTCCCCGCAAGCGTGTAGAGCGCTGCGTAGGTAGCGACCCCGTAGCTCCGCTGGGATGCGGCGGCCCACTGCCACGAGTGGATCGACTCATGCCAGAGCAGATCGTCATCCAAGGTCACGTCGGAGCTCACGAAGGAGTAGTCGCCGATGGTGGTACCGCCACGTAGGTGCGGCTCGTGGACGAGCGGCAGGTCGAGGTCTCCACCGACGCACACCGTCATCCCGAAAGAACCGCCCGAGCAGCTAATTTCGTCCGTGTGTCGGATTAGTCCCCGCGCAAATGAGTTGGCGTCGGCGTTCAACTGGTGCCGCTTCTGGATGTCGTGCTCTGCATAGAGATCCGCCGCTCCCTGAAGAAGCTGCCCGATGCAGCCCTCGATGTGAGTAGCGCACCACGTCCCGATGAGCTTCGTGTAGTAGTCCGAGATCTCCACAGGACTTCCCTCCGGCGCCGGCTCCTGAGTCGCACCATTCCCGTTCGTCCCACCGCGTCCTGAGAAGCAATTCACATCCGCCGCTGCTCCAGAGTGTTGACACGCTGCCGACTCCCCACCCGTGGGATGCCATTTCGTCTCCCTCTTGGGCACATCAATGGTGCCGGGATACCCATCGGGCTCGCTGTCGCCGGCGCACGGCCCCTTGCCGTCGTCGTAGGACCCACCATGTTGGCCGTCAGCTGCTCCAAAGGTCGCGCAGAGTCCGCTGGGGTCGCTCAACGTTGTCGGGTTGCCCGCGGCATAGAGGTATGGCGTACCCGTCTTGCCGACGAGCGGGTCGACGGAGGTGAACACGCCCACGGTGGGGTCGTAGTAGCGGTTGTTGAGGTAAGTGAGGCCGGTCACGCGCTGGACTTCGCCACCAGCTGGTCCAAGGCCGCCAGAACCGCTTCAGGTTTGGCCATCGCTGAAAGTGCGAGCACTGAGGATGACGGCACCTCATTGAGTTCGGAAGGGCGAACGGCCTTCTCGTCCACGATCCAGTGCGTACCGTCCGCGTGCCCCGACCCATATCCACAAAGCGAAACGCCATTATCGCTAATGCCCAGTAAGAGCCTGAGGATGAACGTCGCGTCAGCGCTCGGCTTGCGGCATTCCTTCACATCGCGAGAGAGCGCGGCGAGCGCTCGGCTAGGCGTCAATGCACCCATGTGGGCGTCGACCAGCGACAGCGGCATCTGCACCCATTTGTCCCCGCCACCCACGCCGACCTCCGTCGCTAACACCAGAAGGGAGCCGCCCGAGATGACCAACTCGGACAAGCCGTTCTGCCCTCCGGACACCGTGACAACGCCGGCTTCGTCATCGACCCCGACGACCAGCCGGTTGTCTTGGCCTTCAACCGACACCTCGAATCGCGTCGCTGTGAGTGTCGGCACCACAACCGTTTTGTAATACACGGTTCCGGCGACCACCAACAGCACAACCCCGATGAGCAGCACACGCACCCATCGTCGACCGATGAGAGCAAACAGCCACGCACTTGGCTGCTTCTCATCGAACGGACGCGCGTTGAGAACTCTCCCGTTCGCCATCATCAAGCCCACGGCCAGCTGATCCAACGGTCCACCCACGTGTACGTGTACGAGTACCCGACGCTTCCCGATGGTGTGGTCACACTCACTCCGGCGTAGAAGCTCCAGGCACCCGAGTAACTCCACTCAGTGGTGACGTCGTTGTAGTAGATGCTTCCGCAGAGCGCGCCAGAGCCTCCTACACCGGCTCCACCGGCGGCATTTCCGCACATCGCCCAGTGTGATATTCCTTCGGCGTCAGAGTTACTGACCGCGACTCCGACCGAGCCCGAAAGACCGGGGGTTCCGACCGATGGCCCGGCACCCACCGTGGTCAACCCGGCAAGACCCTTGGTGTCGGCCATGGCACACTCGGTCGCCGACGCAGTACCGATTCCCACGCTGCCCTCGATACTGCCGCATGCCATCGCTCCGCCGCCATCTGCGCCCTTGCCGAACCCTGTCAGAATGTCCGTCCACAGCCTTGGCGCATCCTTGGGTCCAGGCAGGCGTGCAGGAGGAGCCGGGGCCGACCCATGGGCCGGGGCGTCGATCCGAAGGATGTCCATAAGAAGTCCGAGCCAGCTGAAGGGCCCTGGATTGCTCCAGTCACAGCCTGACTTCGAGAACATGCCTTCGGAACCGCACGACCACGTGTAACCCTTGCCGGGCGACGGCGGCTTGGACGCAGCCGCAGCCGCTGCGGCAGCCGCGTCAGCGGCATCAGCAGCAGCCTGGATGCAGCTCTGGTAGCCGGAAGTGGTCACCGTGGCATCCGAGTCCCCACACGCATCCAACCCGAAGGGATCGCTGATAGTGACCGGGCTCCCGTTGGCGTAAAGGTATGGCGTACCCGTCTTGCCGACCAGCGGGTCGACGCTGACGAAGACCCCGGTCGCCGGGTCGTAGTAGCGGTTGTTGAGGTAAGTGAGGCGACGCACGTCACAGCGCGGACGTACCCGGCCCTCGGCCCGACCCCCTCGAGTCCGGCGACGGGACCTGCCGGCGATCAGCTGTCGACCTTCCGCTCGAAACGCTGCCGGGCACCC